>NZ_JALKIL010000003.1 GCF_023051105.1 Anaerobiospirillum sp. NML120449
ACGAGCCAACAAAGGCATAAATAAGCCAATATTTGGCGAATACGCCTCAACGCCTAACACTGGTTATTTTAAAAGTCAATTAATTTCAATTATTTTTGAGAGGCATATCCTTCATCGGTTTGCCGTATCAAGTGGCTTAAAAGCCACATAAAACAGTTTCATACCTGTTGTGACTGTCATTTCACTGATGATAAGGACACTTTACTGTCCGTATGGTACGACCATACACCATCGCAGTTGCGCATGCTTCCATATCTGTTTATGGTCATGCTGCTGAACCGGTCATACAGAACAGATTATGGAGTAACTGGAGCCTGATAAGTGACTGCAATTGCAGTTACGTCAGGGTCTGTTTGTCTTCTTATTTCATTAACCGTCTCGGGCGGCCTCCCTCCTTGCATACATGATATGCATGCGCAGCATAAGCTTTTGCTGCAGAACTGAGCAGGCCGCTTCTGCATATTATCCAGCAGTTTTCCTGTGCGATCCCTGGCTTGATCATAGTTTTTCAGGCGACAGAGATCAGGGCTGTCCAGGTATGGAGGCCTGTGCTCATAAATCTGTTCATGGCGGTGCAGCCTTATTGCTGCAGTGCATGGATAAAGGCGGTGGCGGGCCTGCGGGCCCGGGAGGGAAGCCTGCCCAGCACCTCGGGAGTCATGGCTTCATGACTGATGCCGTAAGGCGCCAGGCTTAATTACAGGTTTCCTTAGCCGGAATCCTTTCGTGCTCTATTAGGAGAGATATCGTGCAAAGTTGGAACATGGGTTATGACACCGATACAAATTACAATTTCGGTTACTTCAGTCAGCTCAACCCATTAATCTTAAAGTTCGTCTTCCTTACTCAGCGTCTGGCCTTCCCTAAGCTGGGACCGGATACCACTGCCTGTGAGCTGGGCTTTGGTAACGGTATCAGTGTCATCATGCATGGTGCAGCTACCGATGTTAAGTGGTATGGCACTGACTTCAATCCATCCCAGGTAAACTTTGCCCAGCAGCTGGCCAAAACAGGTCATGTACCTGTTGATCTTCGCGATGACGCCTTTGGCGATTTTGCAAAGCGTGAAGACGTTCCAATGTTCGATTACATCTGCCTGCACGGTATCTGGTCCTGGATTAACAAGGACAATCAGAACGTAATCGTCGACTTCGTGCGCAACAAGCTCAAGGTTGGCGGCGTGCTGTACGTCTCCTACAACACCTCTCCAGGCTTCAACTACATCGAGCCAATCAGAAACATCCTGGACAACTATGCAAACTTTATTGCTGATCCAGCTCTGAACCACGTACAGAAGGTAGCTCCAGGTATTGAGTTCATCAAGAAGCTGCTTGAACTCAAGCCAGGTTATGTAACTGCTGCTCCATGGGTAGAAAAGCACTTTGAGCAGAAGATGGTAAGTCAGGATCAGAACTATGTAGCCCACGAGTATCTCAACGGCAACTGGTTTGTTGAGCACTTTGATGATGTTGCTGCCAAGTTTGAAACTGCCAAACTGACCTATATCTGTCAGGCCCGCCTGTCTGACAATGTCGATGACATGAACCTCAAGAAGGAAGAGCAGGAAATTCTGGCTCCTCTCAAGGGTACTCCTGTCTATCAGGCAAGCTATGACTATGTAACCGGTCAGCAGTTCCGTTCCGACCTCTATGTAAAGGGCGCTCTGCAGTTAAGTGAAAAGCAGTTCCAGGAGCAGCTGGATGCTACCCACATGGTGCTGATGGTCAACTTCAAGGACGATGATTTCACCATCAGAACCCGTCTGGGTACCGACAAGGTTGACATGAGCCGTGTACGCAAGATCATTCACTTCCTTAGTGACTACAAGGTTCACAGCTTTGCCGAGTTGCGTGCTGAGCTGGCCTTTGATCCTGATGCTCCGGCTCCACAGGGTGACACTACCGGCCGTATTCCACAGGAAGAGCTCCTTGACAATCTGGTCTATGCTATCTGCTCTGGCCTGGTAGCTCTGGCTGTAGATCCTGCCACTATCACCAACGAGGTCAAGGAACGCTGCCTCACTCTGAACGCCAATATTCTTCAGGGTTATCAGAAGCACTCCATTGCTTTCCTGAGCTCTCCTGTACTGGCTGGCGGTCACTACGTTGACGACATCACCAAGATCATGATCAACCTCGTTCAACGCATCAAGGGCGTAACCGAGGAAGAAATCACCCGTGCCATTCTCTCCATTGCCGGCGATGATGTCCCAATGAAGCTCAAGGATCGTGAAATCACCGATCCTAAGGAAAAGTACGAAGTTGTTCGTAAGCAGGTTCACCGCTTCATGACCTTTGATCTGCCAAGCTTAAAGAGGCTGATGGTTATCTAAGCCTGACATGGCCCTGAGCGGCAGCAGCTGCAGCCTGAAGAGGCTCAGTGCTGCCTGATGCTTCGCCATGAAGCAGCTCAGGCACATGACAGCAGTCACGGTCTGAAGGGAATCGGCCCCCTGATATAAGGCCAAAGCAACATGCCAAGACATGCCATTACATTACATTACATTACATGACATGACATGCCGTGAACAACTGCCTGCAAAAAGCCAGATATGCCTGATTTCAGGCAGCTGCACTGCAATACAGGCGCAGGCACGACAGGGATACACATATTTCCTGACTTAAGTCAGGCATGTTTGACATGCTACTGCTGCCATATCCAAGGGCGGACAGTTATATTCAGAGCTTATGGACAGCCAGGCTGCCTGCGGTCTGAACTGACTTCCGTGAACAGAATTTCATACGGCTTTACAAAGCTTTTTATGTAAGGCTGTCACAGTTAAAAGAGATTTTCGCCATGTCAAAATGGTCTTCAGAATTCTTATATGACCTTCCTTGCTCCTACAGCTACTACAAGGAAGAAAACCCTCTTTACCTCAAGCACCTTCTGACCTCCAAGGGCTTCTCTTTCCCAGATATTGAGAATGGTAACGCTCTGGAAATCGGTTTTGGCAAGGGCATCAGCATCTCCATGCATGCTGCCACCTCCACCACTAAGTGGATGGGTACCGAGTTTAACCCATCTCTGGTTAACACAGCCAAGAGAGTTGCCAAAGAGTGCAATATCGAAGCAGAGCTAACTTCAGAGTCTCTTGAAGAGTTTGCCCGTCGCACTGACCTGCCAAAGTTTGACCTTATCTGTCTGCACGGCGTATGGTCATGGATTTCTGCCCGCGACCAGGAAACCATTATCGACATCGCTGATCGTCACCTCAAGGATGGCGGTATCTTCTACGTTTCGTATAACTGTACTGTAGGCATGATTAACTTC
The DNA here is from genome assembly GCF_023051105.1 of Anaerobiospirillum sp. NML120449. GTDB lineage: Bacteria > Pseudomonadota > Gammaproteobacteria > Enterobacterales > Succinivibrionaceae > Anaerobiospirillum. The sequence continues at coordinate 3,271 of NZ_JALKIL010000003.1, forward strand.
GAGCCTGTGCGTCACCTCATGCACATGTACAATCAGAAGATGAACCCTTCCAACATGGCTGATCATGAGCGTCTGAACCGTGTTGCTACCTACCTGCTGCCTATCGTCAGAGCCAACCCAAGCTTTGTGGTATCTCAGCCTGACTTTGCTGAGCGCATTACCGCTGCTCTGGCCAGCAATACCAATGAGTTCTTAAGTGAGAATCTCAATACCCACTGGTCCATGTCCCACTTCTCCGACATGTCACACCGTCTTGAGCGTGCTGACCTGGGCTTCATGTGTTCCGCTCTGGGCAATGATAACCTTGATTTTGCCAATCTCACCCCTGAGCAGATCGAGTTCATTGAGCCACTGCTTGGTACCGTGATGTATGAGGACACCCGCGACTTCATCGTCAACCAGCGTTTCCGTCATGACATCTACGTCAAGGGCGGTATCCCTCTGTCACCTAATGAGTACCTGGCCACCTTCCGCAGCCTCAACATCCTCATGATTGATCCTGCTGACAGCTTCAACTACACCATCACTGGCCGCAATGGCGAGGTAGAGCTGGACAAGGCTGTATATGGTCCTCTCATCGAGATCCTTGCTGACAACGAGCCACACAACGTTGGTGCTATTCTGGACATTATCCTCTCCAGCAACCAGGAGCTGGCCTTTGATCAGGTAGCAAATGCCATTAACACCCTGGTATACGCCAACATCTGTGCTCCTTGCGTAGCCGCTGAGTCTGTAGACGAAGAGAAGATGGACCGCTGCCGTCGCTATAACTTCAATACCATTGAGAACTACACTGACAGCCCAACTGTCTTCATGTGCTCACCTTTAACCCAGGGCGGTATTGCTGTTGATCCTCTTCAGGTCAAACTGCTGGGCATCTACCTGCAGAACCCTGAGTGCCACGATCTGGCTCTGGTTGAAGCCATTCTTACCTTATGTGTATCAGGTGAGGTTAACTTCAACAATGACGGTCAGGCCCTGAGCGAGGACGAGCTTATCAATGTAGTAAGCAACTACGTCGCTAACTTCAAGGCTGTCATGCTCCCTTACTACAAGAAGCTCATGTTCTTCTAATAAGGCAAATACCAGATATCAGACCAGCCCCGCAGTCGAACTTCCCGGTGCGGTAACAGGCCTGGTATCAGACGGCCCGAGTCCCGCTCTGGCCTCATGAACAAAGAGCCCGCACCTGAGTTTTACTCAGGGTGCGGGCTCTGTGCATTTATCCGCCATCAGTCACAACACTCCAGGCCACAGTCCGGACCAGGGCCAGGACCAGATCCCACTGGCCTCATGGCCATAGGCAACGGGTCTCATGGCCATTGGCCACAGGACTACGGACATACCCCATCCTGTCCGGTCAGACCAATTGCAGTGGCTGACCACCTCAGGGCATATGCCCAGCCAGAGGTCTGCGAGAATGTCATCCAGCTGGCCCCTTTAGCCTGCTGCGCGCCATGGCTCCCCCTCAAACTTACCTGCAGACATCACTGCGTCCACAACCTCATCCGCATCCGAACTACCGCAGTCAGCGGAACCATCGCTCCCCACACACCAGCACCAGGATATCAGGCAGCATACGCACGCAACTGCCAGCAAAAATCAGGCAAGGCCCTTTCTCATCTCTGCCCTGTTCTGTTAAAGCTGCCCCCATTCACAGGCAACGGACCATGCACCCTCCCCAGATATGCCATCAGACAAAACAGTCTGGCACTGTACTGCGATGCAATGCACCGCACTTCACGGCACAATGAGCCCCGATCTCTCCTCCACCAGTCTTCACAATTAAACTCTACCAGAGCATGATAATTCTTCACTCTGCAGATCTTGCTGACACCTCATTGCTAATCTCCATATCCCACAGAGTATTACTCAAGAGTCAGAGCATCAGTAAGAAGTCACTTATCTGCGTATACATGAGCAGTGTATTTAACGCAATCCAGGACAGGAGTTCGTGCATGAGCACTAAGGCCGACATGCAAATGCGCATGCAATTGCGCATGCGCATGCCTGCCCAGTCAGTGAGGGCTTTTCATATGTTGTGTATGCAGGCCTTATCATATTCAGTTTTGCAATCGTTTGCATTATATTTAATGTAAATAATATATAAAAAAAGACGATTTTTAACATCTAGTGCAGATATAGTTCTGACGTAACTATCGCTACGACAGCGCGTAAATAACCTGTTTAGATGCAATCGTTTGCAAGGCCCGTTAAAGATAACAGCAGGGATAAAAGGCAGATAGAACAGTCCCTGCTCTCATGGATCTGAGCTGATATTTCTACGCCTCAGCAAGGATCACACAAACTGGACTCACGGTTAGCGCCTGAGAATGAACAATGAACAGCCTGATGCATGAAGCATAAGCTCACCGCAGCATAAATTCGGCTCGCAAGTCCTGCATGAGCCCGCTGTACACAGTGTTGCAATCTGATGCATCCACAGTGATGCAGACATAATTGTATGGATTGCCTGTACCGAATCTGCACGGTTAAACAACAGATATGACTGGTAATATCTGTTACGCAGAAAGATTTTTAATCCTATGTTTCCACGAATCGAAGGCCCGTAACTCCTGACCGAGTTGCGGGCCTTTTTTATGCTGCAACTCCAGCTGATTACAGTCCAGACGACCGCCTGATGGTAGCATGTAGCTGCAGCTTATTGACGACTAGCCCAGACAGCTCCTCCAGGGATGGCCATAACGTGAATATCCCCAGCAAAACACCGTCCATGCCTGTGAGCTCAACAGCAAAACACCAGTAAAGCGATATCAGGCTCCAGCCAGGCCTGATGACAGGGTCATAAGACAAACTCCATAACATGTCGTGCTGGATATATGTGTTGAGGCCTGCCTGTTGGCACCAGATGATGCACAACGGTATTTGGCACCACATGGTGCAACACGGTATTTGGCACCAGATGAGGCAGAACGGTATGAGTCATGACAGCATGAATAGCAGCCCCAGCAATGAATCAGGAGTCAAAAGCATGGTAAATGAACAGGAGGAGCCATAGCCATACCCTGGGACTGGATATGGACAAATCTATGCGCCACTATAGCATCCGGTGCGAACGCCCCAGCACGCTCCAGTGCATGCGCTCATCTACGCTCCAGCACACTCCATTGCATGTGCCCATCTACGTTCCAGTTCATGAGCCCCCTGCACACTCCAGTGCATACGCTCCTGCACGCTCCAGTGCATGCGCTGAGGCTGGCACAACAGCAGTATGCCTGCCTGAACATGGTGTCCTGCCGGCTCCTGCGGAGCGGCAAGATTGCAGGAGCAGTTGTAGCGTGTATTTATGCGGAGGGCAATGCATTGTGGCCTCCATAGAAGCACAACCCCATTGAACGCTTAAAACACGCAGACAAGCGCTGCGTACTGGCTGCATCTGAGCTTGAAACTGTGATGCCAGCTGGCTGGCAATTGCTGTTCAAAATAAGGTAAAGATTACAAAGCGCTTAGAGCAATGCTCACAAGTGGCTGAGCACTTTGATGCTACGGTGTGCTGATTGCAGAAATATACCTGCCGCATAATTTGTTTTATAAAGTACAGCAAAAAGGGGACAGCCATTGGCAGTCCCCTTCATAATCGTCACAACGCAGTCTCAGACCACGCCATAATGTAATTTGTTACTACTTAATAAAGGCGCGAGCATAAGCTACGATAGAGTCGGCAATCTCCTCAGTTGTGCCCTTATCAGAACGGATCATCAGATCGTAGTTTTCCTTGGCACCAAAGGTCTGAGCAGTAAAGTGTTTGTAATAGCTGGCACGCTTGGCATCTTCCTTGTTAAGGTCAGCAAGGCTCTTACCCTCATAAACAGTAGCTGCACGATGCTCACGGAACTTGTCAGAGGCTCCGATGAACACTGTCAGAACATTACGCTCATTGTGCAGTACGAAGTCAGCACAGCGACCCAGGATAACGCAGCTTTCATGGCGGGCCAGACGGGCAATAACGCCAGCCTCAGCTTCAAAAATCTGCTGGTTGAGCGGCTTCTCACCACGCATACCAAAGGAGAAGAAAGGAGTGAAGTTCATGCTGAGAGGAGGAACTTCACTTTCGAGTCTGAGGAGCTCTTCCTCAGTAAGCTGATCGATTTGCAGCTGCGCTGCAGCAATGTGAACGAGCTGACGGTCATACAGATGTACTCCCAGCTTCTGAGCCACCAGAGTGGCAATTTCACGGCCTGCAGCACCGTACTGACGGGAAATGGCAATAACGATATTAGACATAATAGACCCATATTTCTAAATAGAAATGCAAATCCAGGCGCAAAGAGTCTCCACCACTCCATGTCGCAGATCAGTACCATTATGTGAACTGTTTTATTCTTTGCATCCCTATGCTCGTCTGCTCACGATCACAGGGACCTGATGATTTATGACATACGTCTACAGCCTTGAGCTGACGCATTTAACCTGTTGCATACAGGTCTCATGTAAATGATTCAATCACATGTGACCCGGGTATACAGACTGTTTTTTGCCATCATCTCTGAGCTGAAATAACCTGTCATCAAACAGATTCACGAATCGACACTGCTGTGCCGACATAACAGGCTGCATCATGACCAGGCACTCTGGATAGCCAGAATAAGCTGATACTCACGCCACCTGCATTGTACTGACTGTCTTATACCGGTTTACGACCGGGCCTTTATACCCTGTTGGCCTGCCGGTATCGCAGCTGTTCAAGAAAGACAACATACCATGATTATGCTTTATAAAAGCATACTGAGTGTATTAATTAAGAACAGCTCTTGCTCTACTAATTGCACTGATTGCAATAACGATCACTGTATGTTCTTAATCTTAACTCAAAGAACGCGTTTTTGCATCAGGGCCATCATCTATGACTGGTTCATATTGTCAGACACCCCTATCAGGCCTGACAGCCACCCAGACGTATCAGACATACAAAAATGGCCTGTATATAGCCTTTTCAGGCATACCAGGCCATTTTGCCTATACAGGAGGATGCATAAAGCTGCTACCTCAAATGCAGAGGCAAAGCAAGAAAGAGCTGTATCCTCTCTATACAAAAAATACGATATATAAGCCATAAAAAGCTCAGGTCAGTGTTATCAGAAGATCAAATGTACACTGAATTGACCTGACATTATTCATATTTAACCAGGACAGTTAAAGCTGCCTGTTGCTCTAAAATAATGCACTTTTGCAGCAACAAAACCAGGCCGCTACGCCCCCACAGACAGGCTGCTCAGACTGGCTGCACAGACAGGCTGCACAGCTCATCTTAACCACATTGAAATAACTGGTGGCAACTTGAACTGACTCGCCTACGCCTGTGGCGCAAGGCATAAGCCCAGACAAGTTACAGCTCCTCACTCAGCCCCTCATTAAAGAGGCGCCAGAGCCCAGGAATGTCAGCCTCAGCGCCGTGCCTCAGAAAAGGATATGTACAAACTCAAAGTCCTTGTACATGTCGAGGCAATGCAGTTGCAACAGTATCGGCGCCGCTCCGCACTCAAGCAAATGGGCTGTATTGTCTGACAAAAAAAACATAACCTCCAGGCAGACAATATAATTTACAAAACATTATGAAACACATCACATACATAATCCTGGCATAAGTACCCAGGGATATGTTTCATAATTTGTCTGCTCTTTAAGCCTCGCTTCTGCAATATTGCATGCTACCTTTACAGACGCATGCAATGACATATGGCAGAACATACACTGCGCAAGCCTGCTGAGCACCAGATTGTCTTATGTACAAGCAGCCCGGCACTAAGGCAAATTCACTACAGCACCTGAGATCAATTTGCTCTTACATCACCATAATGCCAGCTCACTCAAGGGAGGTAAATTAAGCTTAGTGCAGACTACATTTGCATTGACGGAAAGCACTGATCTTTCTGCCCAATACTGCATTTACAAGGCTGCTCTTACAGCCATTGCGTAGCCAGTAACTGCAATAAAGACCGACAGACACAATGGATCTGTCACGTGCTAAGAAAGCTGCCCTGCCATGTGCCCTGACTATGGGTCATGCCCTGTATAGTTTGGCTACAGAGCTCTTGAGTAATAGCGCACATCTGGCATAGGGTTATGGTAGTAAGGAGCACACTGTACAAAGCCATTGCGCTCGTACAGGGCTATTGCTGCTTTGAGAGGCTCAATGGTATCAAGCACCATTTCATCAAGGCCTTCGTTGCGGGCAATGGTGATAATTTCCTTAATCAGGGCGTCACCTGCGCCACTGCCACGGAACGATTCCTTAACATAAAGTCGCTTCATCTCGCAGGTGCACTCACTGAGCTTCTTATAGGCAACCATGCCCATAACCTCACCTGAGTCAGCAAGAGCCACCAGAAGATGTCCGTTTGGCTCACAGTAACGGGCCGCTACATCTGCCAGCTCCTCCTCAAGATTCTGAAAACTGAGGTCTCTGTTCAACCACTGGACATAGTCCTTAATCATGACTTTTACCTCATCGAGGTAAGGGAGGCCGTCAACAATCTTCACTGTGTACTCCAATATCTCATCCTGCCGGACAGAAACACTCTGATCATTACCTCACTGTACATATCTGCAGCTCACCAGATGGCTGCCCCATCGGGTGGAAGTCTGAGCCCAAAAGCTGCTGTGCTGCACCATCAGGCCAAGAAGCTGAGCCAAAGAGCTGCAGAGCTGCACCATCGAGCCAGGAAGCTGAGCCAAAGAGCTGCTGTGCTGCACCATCAGGCCAGGAAGCTGAGCCAAAGAGCTGCTGAGCTGCACCATCGGGCCGAATAGCAGGTCCATCGGGCGGATAAGCTGCTCACACCAGATAAAGCGAAAGGCCATGAGCTTTTTAAGCAATATGCTCGACAGCATGGCACCACCCGCTCTGGACCTTTAGTGCCTTAACATGTTCAAACAGGCATGTTCAGGCAAGCTGTCGCTTGTAAAAGGCTTCACCCAGATACCGGAGCAATGCAGGGGGCAGATCAGTCAGTGAGGTTATTACAGGCCGATATTACTCCCTGGGTTAGCTGCATACAATATGTGCATCTGTTTGATGCACCGAGCGCTCTCTGCTTAATCTGATGCTTACAGTGCTATTACAGTGCGCTAATAATCTTTATCTACAATTGCGGCTGACCGCAGGTCCGCAAGCGCTTAATTGACAGACTGTTTGCCACTGTGAGCATAGTTATACATCCCCATTGAACACGGGGTCACACACTAAATGCCCCATAAGTATGCATTTCATGCAGATTTTTTACTGGCTCTTACAAGTGTGCACCAAAATGATAGCTTTTATTAAGCCCAGTTGGATTATGCCGCCGGGCCCAATACAATGCCCGGGTAATTTTTTCAGGCCCGTTATGCCCATGCAGCACGAATTGTCCCATGCTGCCTTACTTTCAGGCCGGTTAAAGCTCTTCTGCCCCGAAGTAAACGTTGCCACATGTTCATGTAAGGCAACCACAGCTTCAGGCTCTGCTTAGCGAGCTCTGCCTTCATGCAAAGCATGTAAATGCCCCAGTCCTGAGCACGACAGGACTATGCTGCAGGATCAATATCAGAGTGCAGGCTCAGGTATGAGCTTCTCATGAAGCCAATTTGATCTGTTCAGCAGGCACCATAACATGGGACATCAAGTCTCCGGGATCAGGCAAGGAGTAAAAGCTGCAGAGCTTTACTAATGCAGTCAGCAGAAGCGCTGACCGGACAGGGCTACGGGTGGAATAACTCAGTTTAGTCAGGACAGGATTGACCAGATGACAGATAAAACAGCAAAGCAGAAACACGTATTAATCATTGATGCCGGCATCGAAGGTGCCTTTGCCAAAGGCGAACTTAACCACTCATTTTCCGCCATTGCCTCAGAAGTTCTGCAGGAACGTGGCATGAAAGTAGACGTGACTCTGGTAGAAAAGGATTACGATGTTACTGCCGAGGCTGACAAGGTACTTGCCGCTGACTACATCATCGTTCAGATGCCAGGCTACTGGATGGGCGGCCCATGGCAGCTCAAGAAGTACTTTGATACCGTTTTTGGTGATCGTCGTATTTCAGGTGGTGGTGACGGCCGTCATCGTGACAACCCTGAGTCCCGCTATGGTACCGGCGGTCTGCTCACAGACAAGAAGTACATGCTGTCATCAACATGGAATGCCCCTCTTCAGGCATTTACCGATGCCAAGCAGTTCTTTGGCGGCATTGGTATTGACGGTCTGCTCGTACCTTTCCACAAGACCTTCCAGTTTGTCGGCATGAGCCCTCTGCCGAGCTTTACCGCTAACGACATCTACAAGAACCCAAGCATCAAGCACGATCTTGCCCGCTTCAAGGAACACATCGAGCAGCACATTGTCTGATAACAGCTGCAAGAGCTTACATCTTTATTCCGGCAATTCTACAATTATCTCAATACGCCCTGTAAATCGTTATACAAAGCGTAATAATGGCAAGTGGTGAATGAGCATGATAATGGACATCACAGCACCATAACTAAATTGCCAGATGATGTAAACAGTGCTCACAACAGGCAACAAAAAGGGCCCGTAACTGACTTTCAATCAGTTACGGGCCCTGTTGTTTTCAAGATCACGGCCATCCTGTCCCATAAAAGTACACTGGCCCCTGAAACACCTGATGCATCACCCTTGCCTTCACCTGATGCAGATGCAGGCTCATATACGCTAATTTTGAATCTTTTGGACCACAATATAAAACCCCTCATAAAATATATTATTAATATTTTGCCAAAAATCTCATAAATATCACATTTAATATAAGTATTTTAAAAATACTCCATTGGCATATTCCCGAATATATTGTAGAATTTACTGATCCAGGCGGGACAATATTAAAGGGGTTGTTTGGTGGCTATTTTTTATAATATTCCTGAGATGCCAGTACCTGCATGGGCGTCTGTAACATCAGATGGCCGTGTGTTTCACAGGTACTATGAGGGAGGCAAGCGCAGAAAGGTTGTATTAGGCAAGCTTGTAGATAAAGTATCCACTAATGGCGCTTTAATGATGGCTCCTAACGAGAACATGCGCAGACTGTACTCAGATGAGTTTGAACAGTGTTACGGAGCAGGAAGCTCCTCATCAAACCGCGTAATTACCGGTCTTTACGCTGCAAATCTTAGAGTGTGCGCCGCTATAGGCTTGTACCAGTGTGTGCAAAGGTCATTTGGCACCGCTGATGGTAATATCCTTATGGATCTTGCAATGATGGCCTTCGCTAAAAGGAGCAGTGCTGTTTATCTTATCGATGATTTTGTTGAGGCCCACATGCACTACTCCCTCAACAAAGTCAGTAGCTCATCAGTCAGCAAAATGCTTACAAAGCGTATTAGTTCCAGTCAAATTCAAGACTTCAAAGTCAGCTGGATTAACGAGTACCAGAGAAACAATGACCTTAAGGAGGTCTGGCTCAGTATCGACGGATCAAACAGTGACTGCAAGACTGTAGGAAGCGCTTTAGCTGCTCATGACAAGTCAAAAACAGGCAACAGCACCATGATTATTGGTCAGATTTGGGCTGTTGATGTTAGTACAGGCGTCCCAGTAACATGGTTCGTTAATGAGGGAAACGTACCTGACTGCGTTGCATTTGAAAGAATCATGACCTTTCTGGGAGAGCATGATCTGGGGGTCAAGGGCGTTCTTCTGGACCGAGGCTTTGCTTCTGAGGCAATCATGAGTCTTATCAGCTCATACGGCCTTGAGTACATCATCATGCTGAAAGATGACTGTAATGGCTTCAGTGAGATGTTTAAACATCATTGTGATGATATAAGACGCGTGGTTTCCCGCCGTATCATGAACGGCGGTCTTTACGGCATAACTGGAGAGGTAAAGGTATTTAGAAAGAGTAACTCTATGACAAAAGTAGGCCTGTTTTTCAGCAGTCTCAATGCTGATGAACGAGCTGAAGACTTTTCTGACAAGTTAACCTGCGAGATAGAGCGAATTGATGAGGAGTTACGTCAGGGACGCCACGACATTGCTGTTAATAACAGGTTCAGTGACATCATTTCAATTGAGGTATCAGATGACGGCTTGCCAGCTGGTGTAGCGGTAGATTTTGATACCTGGCAAAGTGTCTATGACTCAAAAGGCTATTTTGCAGTGGCATCGTCAATGGACATAGACGCACGCCATCTCTATAGTATGTACTCGTTAATAGACACTTCAGAGAAGACGTTCAGAATGATCAAGTCTGAACTTGAGTTCGATACACTTCGTGGCCATACAGATGCTGGCATAGAGGCAAGAATTGCGGTTTCTTTCATTTCAGCTGTATTCAGACAGGTTTACTCAAATCACTGCAATAACATAGGTGCAAAGCCTAATCATCTTATTGACAGGCTTTGCATTGTAGCTGTGGAAGCAAACCTGGATGGAATTTTCCGCGTCTCAAACAGCGGAGATGTTTCCGTATCAAAACTGTTTAGCTCTATTGGGGTTACAAAGGCTGATCTTGCAGACCTGGCAACCCAAATGACAAAGATTAGACAGGGAACCAATCTATCCCAATACAGGGAGCTAACCTCATTTGAGCAGGACAATATCAGGACTGAGGCAGACCGTTTTGTTGACATAATCCAAAACTCTATTAACAAGGACTATTGCTACCCATACGGCTCTTCCGGAGCCGCCCCGGCTGTAAAGACCAGAAAGCCTGGTCGCCCTCCTGGCAGCAAAAACAAGAAGACACTTGCACGCGAAGCTACAATGTCGGGAGATCCGTCAGCACAGACACAGCGAAGGGGCAGAGGTCGTCCTCCTGGCAGTAAGAATAAGAGCACTCTGGCACGCGAAGCTGCCATGGCTAATGCCCCGTCAGAACAGGTGCAGAGAAGGGGCAGAGGGCGCCCACCTGGAAGCAGGAACAAGAGCACCCTGGCACGCGAAGCTGCTATGGCTGAGGCTCTTTCAGAGCAGGATATTAAGAGTGGCAGTGAGGTAAATATCAGCAGTTACAAAAACGCTTTTGTTTCATCAGTCAGTACTGACCTCAGTACATTCAAGCGTGGGAGAGGAAGGCCAAAAGGAAGCAAGAACAAGAAAACAATTGAGCGAGAGATGGCTGCAGCTGCTCAGGCTCTCCCTCGTGGAAGGGGCAGGCCACCTGGCAGCAAAAACAAGAAGACTCTGATTCGTGAAGGAGTTGCTGTGATTAACTGTGGCTCCCAGTCCTTAAAACGGGGGCGAGGAAGACCGCCAGGCAGCAAGAATAAGAAAACTCTTGCCAGGGAGGCTATAGCGTCAGCCGCTCGGTCTCAGTAGGCCGCAATCACGGGCTCATGCATTATCTTACAAATACTAACTAATATGTTTTAGTTATCATAATCACAGGCCAATATCTACATATAGTTTTCGGTGTGTATCGATGCAAAATATTCGATTTTCCTGCTAAAAAACTTCAGATATTGGTCCAAAATTTTCAAAATTAGCGGATATAGTTGAAAAAGCATACAAAGACAAATTTGGGGGAAACAATGTACTTTAAATACAAATCCAATTCCATAGATAACATTGTGTATAATTTTTATGTGATCTTAAATCAGCCAAAATCATTAAGTGAGGAAGACGCGAACTACTCATTTTCATATTGGACTAATGAGCTCACTACTCTTATGTCACATAACTTAGTAGATGCCCCTGAACACAAGGAGAAGGTGCTGCAATTACTTCATGCCGGTGAAGCGTTTGCTGCTGTCTATGCCACGGCAGACTCCTGGAGTTATGGTGAAAAAAAGTTCGAGCTTGATGACAAAAATGAACCTGAAGAGGAGTATTTTGAAGATCACTCAGTCTTTAAAACGCGCGCTGAAGCGTTCAGAAAAGCCAATGCCTATAGCATAGTTCAAAGAAATTCCCCTCCTATCTCCGGAAAACTGTATGACTACCTGGAACGTGGCTGCAGGTCTGCTGCGCCAAAGACAGAAGATGAGTTTGTCAAGTGGGCTGGCGCCGGGCCAATGATGGAGGAGAGGGGGGACTCGTGGCGTAAGGTGTTCAGGGTTACAAGCGATTTACGCGAGGCATACAAACAGCTTATCAAAGCATGCATGCCATTCATTGACTCACCTGCAAACAAGGCTAAGGCCAAACAGCTTTACAAGGACTTTTATCACTTTACAGCCCTTGAATGGAATATTACTCCACTGGAGTAGCTTACGAAAAGGCACCCAATACGGGTGCTTTTTTTATGCCTGAACGGAGGGTGTTATGGCGTTTAACTTACATGCATTGGCTCGCGGCGCCGTCATGACGCTGCACCCTTAAGCGCCTATGGTAGCGATATTCTGCACCGGTTTTTTAAATGACCACGGACAGCGCATTATGAAGTATGGCGACAGCGAGCGCATCAGTGCACAAAAGCAGACTCTGAACGGCGATGATATCCAGCTTGCCAATGAAGTGATGCAGGCTCAGTTAAGTCGCAAGTTCTTTCTGTCTACAACGAGGCCTTTGACAGCAGGACAGCGGCATGACGGGGAGGGGGCATCATGGCTGTATGAACTGGATACCGGCGAATACTGGCGCGTGTACACAGTATCTGAAGACTTCAGCAGCGTCGGATGGCAGCAGGTGTTTGCGTCACAGGTACATTCGCCGCCGCCTGCAGTGATAAAGGCCCTGCGTGACAGTGGCATAGGCGGCACAACGGAGGGCGCGTTTAATATCTCATGACTTTAGCAAGTGGCGTATGGGACTTGCGACAGCGCAGCAGCAGCCGCGAGCTCAGATGACTGTGCAGCCCCAGGTTCTGCAGCCGCGAACTCAGACGACTGGGCAGCCGCAAGAGCTGCAATAACTTTAGCCGACGAGTGTAACAAACTTATCAGGATCCATAGTTGTTACAGCAAATGAACATGACAGACACCTCTGCAAAGATGTCATAACAACTGCAAAATCAGACCAGTATTGTCTGTTGATAAACCTTAAGACTGCTGTGAAATGCGCTACAAAACATATTATAAAGTAGTATGTATTGCCGTTCTGCAAGTACGGTAATTTAGCATGTGATGGTGTTAACTTAATCTTTATTTAGTTATGTAAAGCATTTCTGAGGCATATCAGGATCGCAATAAAATGCCGTATTACTACAGCATTTGTTCTCAAAAAGGCGGCACAACATAAGCCGCACCGCCCTGGACTAAGAGAGAGAGAACAAAAAACTTATAATCAGCCGAGCATGGACAGAGCCAGCTGTGGACGGGTATTAGACTGCATCAGCATAGAGGTGGCAGCCTGCTGGATGATTGACTGCTGAGTAAGGTTGGAAGACTCTTCTGCGAAGTCTGCGTCGCGAATTCTGCTACGAGCATCAGCCTGGTTTGCAGAAACATTTGCCTGGTTACGAATGCTGGACTCTAATCTGTTTTGTAAAGCGCCCAGGTTGGCACGATCACCCTCAATAACGCCAAGCATCTTATCTACAAGGTCAATGGTACCATTTGCGCCTTCAACAGTCTGAATCTGGAACTGCTTTTGATCAAAGAACTTTGCATCTACAGCGCCACCATTAGCACGCTCTGTAAACTTTCCAATAGAGAAAGTATTAACATTGAATGTAATGGTATCGCCACTGTTAGCGCCTACCTGAAGGATCATCTTACCTGCGGTTGCGGCCTGGGCAGCACCATAAATAGAACCTGTGCCATCGCCAAATAAGACAGTCTTGCCACCAAAGGTGGTCTTTTCTGCAACACGCTGAATTTCGGCAGCAAGGGCATCTGACTCTTTCTTGAGGGCATTGCGGTCCTCAGCTGTGTTGGTACCGTTAACAGACTGAACAGCAAGAGTGCGGATCTTCTGCAGCATGCCGGATATTTCGTCCATGGCACCTTCAACAGTCTGGGCAAGAGCAATACCATCAGAGGCATTGCGGTTAGCCTGATTCAGGCCATTAATCTGAGTGGTTAACCTGCTTGATATCTGAAGGCCGGCGGCATCGTCCTTTGCAGAATTAATTCTAAGACCTGAAGAGAGGCGCTGGTAGGTCGTATTTAAGCTGTTCTGTACATTGTTCAGCTGGTTTCTGCCCTGTAAAGAGCTGACGTTCGTGTTGACGTAAATTGCCATGGGGTTCTCTCCTGAATGTCAGGCCGCAAGCCTGACATGACGGGCATCTCTGCAAAGATGCCATTACAACTACAATCAGCAGACTTTGGTCGTCTGCATAAAGGCCTGATGTGTTGGGTATACCGAACATGTTTCAGGCAAAATCCGATAAACCGATCTGCTGACACGGCTATCCGATTTTTATTCTGTGTTGACTGTTTATATGACGATCCGGGTTCTCTCTTCTCGCTCTGTGCAGGCTTTGAGTTTTCTGCAAAATCCTCTGATGCATGCACTTTCTCTCTATAATCGCCATATGTATATATGTATTCTCTGTAGACAGATTACCAGACATAGACCACAGATCAAGCACAGGCGCCTTTCGTAAGATTGTTTGTCCAATGCCTAAAACCGCTCTCATGCAACCGTTTACAAAACAAACGCCTGTTATATCTATTTTCTGAGTACAAAAATGGCTCTTTCAGATCTTTGGCTTGTATGACAGGTTTATCATGGATAATAGGGTACAGACCGCACAAAGTCATCTTGGAGACAGCCCATGGATCGGCACAAAAATGACCATTGCAGCCCAAGTAGCGTCAGTAATATAGGAAAAGAGCCGTCACCTTCTTTTTTCAATGATACTGACAGCTCTTCTCATCTGCGCACTGAGATTGATCGTAAAACTGGTGAGTCTGCTGCTCCTTCAGGAAACGAACACGAGGTAGCAGCCCCAGCCATGGGATCTGCAACAGCAGTACATGTGATTGCTGCTCATTCTGAAACAGGCAGGGCAAGGGGTGATGGATGCATTTCAGCTGCTGCCCAAAAAGCAAGGCATGCCGCTGACGTTGTGGTCGATGATGCCTCTGAAGTTGTTGACGATGAAGCCGCTGAGCTTAAGGGGGATTGCGCTGATGATGGAGATGAGGAACTGGCTGATCAGGCTGATACGGCGGTTAGGCATATGGTGGTGCTGGGCGCATCATCGGAGATTGCCATAGCTGCTATCAGGGAATTTGCCCGCACCGGCTCATGGCGCTTTTCACTGTGTGGTCGCAATATGACAGTTCTTGAGAGGACAGCTGTTGAGCTGACTTCAACCCACGGATGTCAATGCAGCTGTCACTACTTTGATACCGGGATGCCGAATGCTGACATGAAGATGCTCTGGCAGAGACTTACATCAGAGGCCAATCAGGTAAGTGAAAGTGAAGAGAAGGTATGCAGTGGGGTGGATACTCTTTTCTGTGCTGCTGGTTATCTTGGTAATCAGCAGTGGGCAGAGCATGACCCGTCTGAGGGCGAAGAGATAATGCGCAGCAACTGCACCGGCCTTATGCCTCTGGTCAGCGCCGCAGCCAGCTATTTTGAGGAGCGCAGGCACGGATGCATTATGGTCATCACCTCAGTAGCTGGAGACAGGGGACGCTGCTCCAACTACTTCTACGGAGCCTCCAAAGCTGCCATGAGCGCATTTCTCTCAGGACTGCGTGTCAGGATGTATCAAAGCGGCGTATCAGTTGTGGACATAAGACCGGGATATGTCAGAACACGTATGGTGGCTGGCCGCAAACTGCCACCCTATATCACTGCCTCCACAGAAACAGTAGCCAGGGACATTGTCAGGGCATGGCATACCAGACCTGCGGTGCTTTATACCATGTGGCTGTGGCGCTACATTATGTGTGTTACCCGCCATATCCCTGACTTCATTTTCAAGCGCCTGAACATGTTCTGACCTTTGCCATGGCCCTCCTGGTGACGTCAAAGTGTCGTCGTGGTAAGACCAGGTAAGGCTGTCAGGTGGCGCGCCCTGGTTTCGTCATGGTGAGACCAGGTCAGGCTGTCAGCTGGCGTGCCCTGGTGACCTCATGCATCAATCAGGATGCCCTCAGGATTAGCCGGTATGTGATCGCGCATGATGCCTCAAACTGTTGCCCCAATAGAGCAGGGCCCGCCTTGAGATTCAACTCATGGCGGGCCCTGCTGTTTTGACAATAGAGTTATAGCCGTCTCAGCCTTTTGCCGCACGGCAGAGGCCTATGGCATATGGCAACTTAAATGCCGGGGGCTGTATCAGTCATTGGCAGGCACAGTGGCCCGGCAGGCACAGTCGCCCCGCATGCACAGTAGCCCCGCAGGCACAGTTGTCTGGCAGGCACAGTGGCCTGGCAGGCATGAGGATCAGACTTGCTGAGCTGGCTGAGCAGCTGAACTGGTATTTTCAGTCTGGGGCTGAGGATCGGCGTCTGGATTGAAGGTCAGTGAGACCACACGCTGCCTGATTTGCTCGCCCATGGCAAAGGCACGTGCCTGCGGGGCATGCCATACAGGGGTCAGATCTTCAGCAAGGTCGAGGTTCTGGCCTAAATTGCGGAATATATCCGGATTGTGGAAGTCTGAGCCCAGGCTGGCCATTATTTTGTAATTGCGGCACAGGGTAGTCAGGTACTCACGATCGGCTTCACTTTGCTGTGATGAGGAGACCTCTATGGCCTCACCACCACAGGCAATGAAGTCCTCAATAAGCATACGCAGACGGCGGTTGGAAATCTTGTAGCGACGAGGGTGGGCCAGCACTGCAATGCCGCCTGCAGCCTTTATGGCGGCTACGGTTTCATCTACCGGCCCCCAGTCATTGCGCACATATGCCTTCTGACCACGGCGCAGGTATTTGTTAAAGGCCTCGTCAATACTGCGTGCCTTGCCGTCCTGGAAAATAAGACGGGCATAATTGCCACGGGTAATGGAGGCACCGGGCTGGGCCTGCTCACAGCAGCGCTCATAAGGACGCTCAAAGCCCAGGCGCTCAAGGCGCTCACCTATGGCAACCGCACGGGCAACTCTCTGACCACGTCTGACATCAATAAGACGGGTCAGCTCGGCATTTTCAATATCCAGGTAAAGACCAACAATATGAATCTGCTCATTACGCCAGGTAGTGGAAAATTCAATACCTGGGATGATATTGAGCTGACGCTCTGCAGGATCGCGCTCCAGGGTGCCATTTTTAACCCCTGTTACCAGGGCAGTAGGCAGAATGTAATTCTCCTCAGGAGCATCTGCAGCACCGCTGCACAGCAGCTTGTTGCCTTTTTGCGCAGCAGCCATGGCCTCAGCAACTCCGGCAACCAGATCATGATCGGTAATGGCCAGATAGTTAAGGCCGCGACTGAATGCGCGCTGTACAACCTCTGTTGGGGTCAGTCCGCCATCTGATGCTTTGGTATGGCAATGAAAATCAATATTGCTAATGGTGGTCATCTTCAATCAGCGCCCCTGCCCACCCTCAGGCAATCAGCGGCACAGCCTCATTTAAACTGAAAAATAATTGTCCAGCATGGCTCCTGGTCCTGAACCTGCCTTGCGCCGTGTTCCTGCTCCAGTTTGCTCTTCAGCACTCCAGCATCCCAGCTGTTTAATCCTGCAGCAGCCCGGCTGACAGGCCTGGCAGCAGCCAGCTCTGTGAGCGAGCACATTGCCGTGCATGGCGCCTGTGTGAAGCCGAGCTGTGGAAAGGATAGCGCTAAAGCTGCAGCCCCAGCCAGGATGCGGCCGCAGCGGCAGCTCAAGCCAGGATGCGGCCGCAGCGGCAGCTCAAGCAAGGATGCGGCTGCAGCGGCTGCAATAGCCCTGAAAGACTGATATTGCGCATGCTGACTGCAACCTGCAGGCTAAGAGCTGCAAGGTCAGCTTTCGGACTTGTCCATCAGCAGCTCAAAACGCTCATAGAGGGCATCGAGCTCAGCGGCGAGCTCAGCTCTTTTGTTGTTAACTGCCTTGATCTCATCAGGGCTCTTTGAGTACAGAGCTGGATCGGCAATCTGGGCATCAACTGCAGCCAGATCCTCTTCTTTAAGCTCAATCTTTTCCGGCAAAGCTTCAAGCTCATGAGCCTCGGTAAAGGACAGCTTATTGGACTTGCTCTTTGAGCTGCCCTCTGAAGCTGCAGCAGCGTCAACCTGACTGTCTTTTGCACCTTTGTCTGACTTGTCAGCCTTATCAGCACGTTCAGCCTTTTCAGGCTCACTGCCCTTGCCTGAGACCACCAGAGCGGCATTCTTGCCTATGCGGCGGTAATAGGCCTCAACATCAGACCAGCCGCCCACAACAGTCTCAATATGACCATTGCCGTCAAATACCCAGGTTTCAGTGGCAAACTCATCGATAAAGCGTCGATCGTGAGAAATAACAAGCACAGTGCCCGGGAAGTTCTGCAACATTTCCTCAAGCAGGTCGAGAGTCTCAAGATCAAGGTCATTGGTAGGCTCGTCCATAATGAGCACATTGCATGGACGGGCAAAGATGCGGGCGAGCATCAGACGGTTCTTCTCACCACCTGACAGAACCGAAACCGGGCTGCGGGCACGACGGGCGGTAAAAAGGAAGTTCTTGAGGTAAGACAGAACGTGGACAGTACGGCCATTGACCGGAACATCCTGCTTGCCCTCAGCTACGTTATCAGCTACTGATTTGGCAGGCTCGAGCTGCTCATGATACTGGTCAAAGTACTGAGACTCGACATTGGTACCGATACGCACATAGCCATGATCAGGCTTTACAAGCCCCATCAGCACCTTGATAAGAGTAGTCTTGCCTGCGCCATTTGGTCCGACAATACCAATACGGTCACCACGCATTACTACAGGGCTGAAGTTTTTGATAATGTCACGGCCATCCCAGGTCACTGTGATGTTATCAGCCTCAAAAACAATATTTCCAGAGCGGTCAGCCTCGGTGATTTTGATGATGGCACGCCCCTGACGGTCACGGCGCTCAGAGCGCTCCTTACGCATGGCTTCAAGATTGCGCACACGACCCTCATTACGGGCCAGTCGAGCCTTTACACCACGGCGAATCCAAGCCTCCTCTTCAGCAAGGACACGATCAAAATCAGCTCGCTGCAGCTCCTCAAGACGCAGGCGTTCATCACGCAGGCGCAGATAGTCATCAAAAGCACCTGGATAGGAATAGAGCTTGCCACGGTCCAGCTCCACAATACGGGTAGCCAGATGATCCGCAAAGGTACGATCGTGGCTGACAAATACTACAGTACCCTTAAAGCCAAGCAGATACTCTTCAAGCCAGGCAATGGTTGCAATATCAAGATGGTTGGTAGGCTCATCAAGCAGCAGTACCTGCGGCTCGTTGGCAAGAGCAGCAGCCAGTGCCGCCTTACGGCGCCAGCCACCTGACAGAGAGCTCAGCGGAGTATCAGGATCGAGATCAATCTTGTTGAGAATCTTGAAGATCAGGGCATCTTTGATCCAGCCGTCATGCTGCTCGATAAAGGCTGCCAGACGCTCCTGCTCCCTTGGATCAGTGCTTTCCTTGAATGAAGCCAGAGCATCACCCACGACATCAATACCCCGGGCTACCATGGAGTAGACAGTGCCCAGAGCATCCTGAGGCGGATCCTGAGCCAGGCGGTTGATACGCAGACCATCACGGAAGATCATGCGTCCGTCGTCAAGTTCAATACGACGGTCAAAGAGCTTGAGCAGAGTGGACTTGCCGGTGCCATTACGGCCTACCAGGCAGACACGCTCTCCTTCTTCAAGAGCAAAGTCAGCCCTGGACAGCAGAGCATCGTCGCCATAGGCCAGTGAGGCCTCCATCATGGTAATCAGGGCCATGGATTAAAGCTCCTTAAGGCCCTGTGGGCCCCATACACGTGCCGGACGACGGCCGGTGCTGCCCGGACGTCCTGCGCGGCCAGCGCCCTCACGCTCACGGCTGCCCCCGCCACCGTTGCCGCGACCGTAGCCGCCGCGACGGTCATCACGGTCGTAGCCGCCACCACGGCGCCCGTCGCGGCCATAGCCGTCGCGGCCATAACCACCGCCACCACGACGCTCGTCGCGGCTGTAGCTGCTGCGCTCGCCGCGGTCGTAACGGCTGTCACGATCTTCGCGCTCATAATGGCTGCCATCACGGTCATAGCGACGGTCGTCGTTGCTGTAGCGGGTACGGGCGCGGTCGCGCTCAAAGGTGCGATCGCTGCGGGAGCGTCCCTCATCCTCACGGCGGGCGGCACGCTCACCTGACCAGGTAAAGCGCTCGGAACGAACCTCAAGATCACGGGACCACTTAGGTCTCATGGTGTTGGTTACCAGAGCCTCAGGCTCTTTTGTCTGAGCCTCTTTGTTCCATATCAGGCGGAAGCAGGTATGCAGCTGCTCATCGCGCTTGAAGTCAGGATCAAAGCTTTTGGAGGTGATATTGCTGACTGTAAAGCCGTACTCTTCAAGACCATCATCGAGTTTGAAATTGCGTCTGTTGGTACAGAAAATTACTGTGCCGCCATCATTGAGATGACGGGTAAGATTGCCCAGCATCAGCTTGTGATCACGCTGCACGTCAAAGCTCTTCTCCATACGCTTGGAGTTGGAGAAGGTAGGCGGATCAATGTAGATAAGATCGTAGCGCTGGCCCTGATCGGCAGACAGCCAGGCAAGGCAGTCAGCCTGCATGAAGTGGTGCTCAGGATGAACAGGCTCTGCGTCCTCACCAAGTGCAGCTGCGGCTGCAGCTGCCGCAACAGCCGGCACGCTGAAGCCTCCCGGAGCGTCGAGATCCATGCCGTTT
Source organism: Anaerobiospirillum sp. NML120449 (assembly GCF_023051105.1). Classification (GTDB taxonomy): domain Bacteria; phylum Pseudomonadota; class Gammaproteobacteria; order Enterobacterales; family Succinivibrionaceae; genus Anaerobiospirillum. The sequence goes on from NZ_JALKIL010000003.1 coordinate 23,916, forward strand.
AACTTGAAGTTTTCACGACCCCAGTCAAGATAGGTACGACTCATGTCCACAGAGGTGGTACGCACAGCACCGCCCAGAGCAGCTGCCACAGAGGCAGAGCAGGTGTAGGCAAAAAGATTAAGGAAGCTCTTGCCGGCGGCCAGCTTGCGGATCAGTCGACGCAGTGGTCGGGCATCAAGGAACAGACCGGTATCCAGATAGTCGTGCAGGTTAACGCTGAAAGCCACATCATCTTCATAAACAGTAATGAAGTGACCCAGAGCATCCTCACGACGGGCATACTGGGACTCACCCTTCTGCTTTTCACGGCTTTTTACAATGACATTCTCGCCGGCAGCACCGGTAACACGAATGGTTGCTGCAATCATGTCCAGAAGGCGCTTTTGAGCTACATGGGCCTTTACTGTTGCCGGAGCCTGATACTCCTGAATGATGTAGTACTGGTTATAGCGGTCGATGGCTGCGTTGTACTCAGGCAGGTCAGCATCATAAACGCGATAGGCGGAAATCTGTTCACGGGCAGCCCACTTGTCCAGATGCTTCATATTGCGGGTCAGGCGGTTGGCAAAATCAACAGCAACCTCAGCCTCACCAACAGCAGCACCTGAGGCAGTACCGGCTGCTCCTGCTGCGCCAGCTGCTGCAGCACCCTGAGATGCACTTTCATCCCCCTCTGCCTGACGGTCCAGCTTGAAAACACGCAGCTGACACTCAAGGGCGCCGTTGAACAGGCGATAGCTCCTGTCTACAGTAAGACGCAGACAGGAGAGCAGTTCAGGGGATGTGGAGATAACAGCGGCTATGCCACCTTTAAACAGGGTCTTAAGACGGTGACCAAGGTTGGTATAGAGCAGAATCAGCTCATTGAAATTGCCCATGCGCTCGCCATATGGCGGATTGGTAACCACAACGCATGGCAGTTCATTAACACCGGCACAAGGGTTAATGAGATTGTCCAGTGGACGGTGCTCCACTGTGATTAAATCGGAAAAGCCGGCCTGAGCAATGTTTTCTTCAGCACGCTTTATGACATAAGGGTCGGCATCGAAGCCAAACATTCTGATGCCACGGGCGGCAGCAGCTTCACGGCCCTTACGGGCGCGCTCTGAGGCCTCTTCATGAATCTTCTGCCAGCAGGCCTCATCATAGTCCTTGAGCTTCATGAAGCCATAGGAGGTACGCATCAGGCCAGGGGCGGTATCAGTTGCCAGAGTTGCAGCCTCAAGCAGCAAAGTGGCCGATCCGCACATAGGGTCGACAAAATTCTGGGAGCCGTTAAAGCCTGAGCGGGCAACCATGGCAGCAGCGAGATTTTCTTTTAACGGAGCGGCACCGGTAGAGCGGTTGTACTCACGCCAGAACTGAGCAGTGCCAGACAGGTCAATACCTACAGCAAGCTCGCCCTTTTTGAGGGTAGCAATGATATGCACATCAGGGTTATGACGCTCAACATCAGGTCGCTCCATACCGCAGGCTACAAAGCGGTCACAGACGGCATCCTTGATACGCAGGGCACCATACTGAGTATTACGAATGGCGCTTGAGGTGCCATTGAAGGTTACAGCAATGGTTCTGTCAGAGTCGAAGTACTTCTCATAACCAATGCCCTGAGCACCCATGTACAGATCGGTGTCATCCTCACACTTGAAAGTGTTGAGGTTGAGAATAATGCGGGAAGCAAAGCGGCTGTACAGGCAGACACGCATGCCCAGCTCCATGTCTCCGGAAAAGGAAACACCTGAGACTGTTTCCTTGACCGAGGATGCTCCCAGAGCACTCAGTTCACGGAATAAGAGATTCTCCAGTCCCTTGGGACAGGTTGCGAAAAATTTCTGCATATCATCGCCCTTGCTGAGAATAATGAAAGTCAACCGCTCATTATATCGTTATTCATCAGGCTTTGGCATCACTGACCACTCCGCCGCGCAATTTTCGCGGCCCGCCCCTCCGCGCCCCATTTACACAGCCCTGCCTTGTCATACCTCTCAGGTTATACCCCTCATGCCGGCAACTCCTCCCCAGCCCCGCCCTGCCCAGCCTGCAGGCTGCAGACTGGGCAGGGCTGCGCTTTGCAGCTGGGAGCTGTGGGACTGACACAGCGCCTGAGCAGGGCCGGTGGCATTCAAAAGGCAGGTTCCAGATACGGCAAAGCCGGCATTAAGCCGGCTTTGAGGCCCTTGCGGGCAAGGCCCTGGCATTGTGGCCGGGGCAATGGTCAACCTGGGGTGCATCAGGATAGCCATAAATCAGTTGGCAGATGGAGTGTTTCCGGTACGGATCTGGAAGCCCAGATGGTAGAGCTTGCGCACCTGCTCAGGAGTGCTGCACTTAATGGTAACCTTCTTGAGCTCATGGCGCTCTTCATAATGCTTGCGCAGGAAATCAAAAGATGGACCGTTGTAGCACTGGGTGCGGAACAGACTGTCGTCACGGCGCACGTCATATACTGAAAATACCAGGCGGCTGAGCAGACTGTTGGTTATCAGAGCGTTCTTGTTAAGCTCAATGCAGGCCACATCTGATGGAACCTTAGGAATTTCGAACTGTACGTTAAGTGCCAGCTTGTCAACCAGAGACTGAGCTACCATTTCGGTACCACGGTTCTTGGCTTCCAGGGAGTAACCGGCGATATGGGCAGTACAGCCCTCAAGCAGAGGAATAAGCTCTGGTACCAGAATTTCAGGCTCGTTTTCAAAAACGTCAAACCATGCGTGAATATAGCCAGGATTGGCACTGAGCAGCTCATAAAGAGCTCTGTTATCAACTATGGCGCCACGGGCGGTGTTGATCAGAATCTGACCCTCACGCATGGAGGCCAGCTCTTTCTGACCAATAAGATAGCGGGTAGGGAAGTAGTTATCAGGGGACTCATCAGTAAGCGGCACATGCAGAGTGACCATGTCACAGGCAAGGGCTTCTTCAAGAGGACGGTTGTACAGCTCAGGATCGGCAAGGTCAAGATCGCACATGAACTCGTCACCCTCGGAGAGTATGCGCAGTGCAGCAACCTTTTCGTCCACACCGCCATAGCGTGGATCACCCTTGCCCTGCATGGACTCAAGCAGGGAGCTGAACTGGGAGGCACGCAAAGGGTCACAGCAGACCACCTTCATGCCCAGAGCCTGAGCACGGCGGTAAACGCGGGTACCTACATGGCCCATGCCTACAATACCAATGGACATCTGGCCAAAATCAAGATTATAGCGCTGAGCCAGAACCATCCATACAGACAGCACGTAGTCGGCTACAGAGCGGGCATTACAGCCATGAGCGGCTGAAAATGCAATGTGGCGGCTCTCCAGAGCTGCACGGTCAATGTGATCGATGCCGGAGGTGGCTGTGCCTACGAACTTGAGATTGTCTGCATGCTTGAGCAGCTCATCATCTACTCTGGTCACAGAGCGCACTATGAGTGCATCGATGTCCTTAAGATCCTCAGGACAAATGTCGCGTCCATATTTAAGCTCAACTTCGCCAAAGGCCGAAAAAATCTGCCTGGCATTGGGAATTGCCTGATCCGCAAGGATCTTTAACATGACCTAATCCTCTGAAACATTCCTGCTACCACAAGGGACCCGCCCACCGCTTGCGCGGCTGCCAGCTGAAGTATCTGGAATCTGCCCCAGGGCAGCACCACTGAGGGAGCTTGCCGGTGAGCATGTTCATAAACATGTCAGCTGATGACAACAGACTGTGGGACTGGCGGAAAAAACAAAGCCCATATCCCCGAAAACCCCGGATCAGTGATGATCTGGCACTTACAGGAATATGGGCATTAAGCGTGCGCCATTCACCTGCCTTGATAGCAGGCGATATCAAAATAAAGTTAACTGCAATTTAGGCTAAAAACCTGTGTAGTGAAAGCCGGCCAAAAGCCTGCAGACAGATGGTGCACTAAGGCACTGACTGCCGGGCAGTAACATCCTGCCCCTTTCACATTTATGCGACACGCTTATGCCCGCGCAGCTGCCCCGGTAACCTGTGAGGCAACCGGACCTGGTACCCTTATGTCAGATAAACAGGCAGCGGGGTACTGCTGCGCTCATCATGATTCTTCCCGGCAGATAATTCTGCCGTCTACCCTGCCCCTGCACCGGAGTCAGAGCAGCTGCCACCCCACAGGGCGGGCATGGGCATATCTTATCAGGAAAACGCCCGAAAAAATGAAGACAAGCTCACGAGATCTGCAAAGATCACCAAAAAACCACCCTCAATCCCCGATCTGACCTGAATACAGGCTCATGCTGACCTCATATTCAGGCCAGGAACAAAGCCATGGCAGGAGGCATACAGAGAGCCATGGATCCAGCTTCCTGCCAAATCAGCTGCTGCGTAAACTGCAGCAATCAGTCAGCATTCTGGACCGCTGGTCTGTTCCATCAGGATGCCCTGAGGCAGAACTCAGGCATATAGCCGTCTAAGCCCCCATCACAGGAATGGTGCAGGTGTCGCACCTGCTTGCCGGATTAGCAGTGGTATAAGCGGGCATGGCTGTGCGTGTACATACTAATGGCGCACATCAGCCATCATAGCGCGCTATTCTAGCCTAAAGAGCCCTGTGAAAAAAGCCATATCCCGCATCTGAAAATGGCTTTTTAAGCCATTTGTTAACAATATGGATCATTTTTATCAGACTGCCGGGCGCCAATGCTGTCAAACAAGAAAGAAACGCATTTTCATGTGTGTATCGTGACGGCACGGCACGGTATAATGGGCCACCATTTATTAATCAGGATTACTAAATTAGCGCGGCGCTGAATTATCAGCTTTTACTCCTGCCCGGCCGGGAGGAAAATCTCCGCAAAATACCGGCAAAAGGCACGCCACGCTCCCAGCTGCACAGGGCCCTGCCCCTTGCAGTACATGACAGCCCCGCAGTCAGCTCATTTGAGCAGCGCCCCCCAGTGGCGCGCGCAGCCAATGAATGCGAGCACCGCATCAGGTACCAGCCTGGTGCCAGGCAGCCATTGCCAGCTGGCACCGCATCCGGTGCCTGCTGTACGCCAGGCAGTCAATGACTGTGTGCTCCACAGCATGGAAAGCCTTGAGGTGTACCGCAGCAAGGGCTCCTCGATGTGCAGCACAGCAAGGGCTTCCTCGATGCGCAGCACAGTAAGGGCTCCTCGATGTGCAGCTCAGTAAGGGCTCCTCGATGTGCAGCACAGCAAGGGCTTCCTCGATGCGCAGCACAGTAAGGGCTCCTCGATGTGCAGCACAGTAAGGGCTTCCTCGATGCGCAGCACAGCCGGCGCTGTTCAATGGTAATACTGATTACTGGCAGCATGACCTTTGTCTGTCGGCACATCATACGTCAGCACCTTATCCCACAGGCCCGGCCGGGCCGGAGTAAGAATGCCGGCGGTTTTTCAGGTTGAAAACCAGGAATTAAAACATGTCTTTTAAGCTTGAAAATGCTACCCAACGTTCCACTACCGCCATGTTATTAGGCTCTGGCGAGCTTGGTAAGGAAGTGGCCATTGAACTGATGCGTCTTGGTGTACATGTCGTAGCCTGCGATCGCTACGATAATGCCCCTGCCATGCAGGTTGCCCATGAGCGTGCCGTTTTTGACATGAAAGATCCTGAGACCCTGCGTGCTCAGATCCACCGCATCAAGCCAGATGTAGTTATTCCTGAGATTGAGGCCATTGCTACTACCATGCTCATGGAGCTTGAGGAGAAGGAAAACCTCCACGTAGTACCTACAGCAAGGGCTGCCTACATCACCATGAACCGCAAGCAGATCCGTACCATTGCTGCTGAAGAGCTCGGTCTGCCAACCTCCCCTTACTTCTTTGCCACTACCCTTGAGGAAGTAAAGGCTCAGATCGACAAGGTAGGCTACCCATGCATTATGAAGCCTGTCATGAGCTCCTCAGGCAAGGGTCAGAGCACCATTAAGACCCCTGAGGATGTTGAGACCAGCTGGAACAAGGCCTGCACCGAAGGCCGTGGCGGTGTGGCCGAGGTGATTGTTGAGGGCTTTGTGCGCTTTGAAAAGGAAATCACCTTATTAACCATAAGCGCCGCTGACGGTATCCACTTCTGCCGCCCTATCTTCCACCACCAGGTAAATGGTGACTACCATGAGTCCTGGCAGGGTGATGAGCTGCCAGCTGACATCCAGGCTGAGTGCGAGCGCATTGCCAGCAAGGTGGTCAAGCACCTTGGCGGTCACGGCCTCTTTGGCGTAGAGCTCTTTATCTGCCCTGGTCAGGAAAACCAGGTAGTATTCTCCGAGCTTTCCCCACGTCCACACGATACCGGCATGGTAACCATGATCTCCCAGGATCAGAGCGAATTTGCCCTGCACGTCCGCGCCCTGCTTGGCCTGCCAATTGGCCAGATCACCTTTATCGGCCCATCTGCCTCTGCAGCCCTGCTCGTTGAAGGTGACGGCACCACCATCACCTACGAAAACATTGCCGAGGCTCTCAAGACCGGCGGTGCCCATTCCAATGTACGTATCTTCGGCAAGCCTGAAGTACGCGGCGAGCGCCGTATGGGTGTAATGCTGGCCCGCTCCACCTCAGTTGAGGACGCCGTTGAGAAGGCCAAGGCCATGCGCGCCACCATCAAGGCCACCGTAACCGCCTGATAACTTCAGGTCCAGCCTGCCATGCCAGCACTGGCATGGCAAGGCATGACTGGCCTGAACCTGCCCGGCATGGCATGACTGCCAGGATTGGCAAGGCCAGTGCCTGGCAGCCAGGCCCTGCAACCCTCACCGGGGCGCTGTGGGCCAGACATAAACAGGGGCATGCTCCAGATTCTGGAGCATGCCCCTGCTGTTTTTGGCCAACCGGCGGGCCTTAAAAAACATCCCTGCCCTGCCACCATGACAGGCACAGTTGTCGCGGCTGTGGCCATGTACTAAGAAAGTGCTTTGCCATACAGCGCCCCGGGAGCTGTCCCTTATCTGTTTTGCTGCACTGATCCGATGTGACTGGGCCATTGAGGTGCATAGTATGCCTTTCCATGGGCTGCAGCCATCTGATAACGTGAGTTCTGTCACACTAAGACATTTTGAAAGTCAAATTTTAATCAGATGAGCAAAACAAGAATCTATAATACTCATGGCCTTACATCTATGTTATTCAGGCCAGGCCCGAATACAGGCACTTTGCACAGGCATTAGTGCCGGGCATATTGATATTTTGAAATTAAAAGGTCGTGACCACACGCACAGTGGACCTGCCAGGGGCAGCTCCATGAGCCAGAATCAGTCCGACCGGTCAGAAACTTAGTCCAGTAGAAGTAATACAGTTTATTTGAGGAGAAACAGGCACAATATAAGAAGATATCAAAGATGAACAGCCTGACTGTTAACTGGCATGTAACAGAAAAATGCAATTTCAAATGTCACTACTGCTTTGCCAGATACGCAGATTGTGACCGCCAGGAAGTCCACACAGACAGGGACAGGATAACAGCCCTCCTGGCCAGGATTCACACCTCCTTTACCTCGGTATATGGTGCAGATACCCTGCGGCTTAATATTGCCGGAGGCGAGCCTCTTCTGTGTCGTGACCTTGGTTTCATTATTGAAACAGCCCATAAAATGGGTTTTGCCGTTTCAATCATCACCAACGCCTCCCTTATCACCCCCGCATTTGTCACAAAGTATGCTCCGCTTATGTCTGTTTTTGGCATAAGTGTCGACTCACTTAACCCTGAGACTAATATCAGATCCGGAAGATGTAACAGCAAATACAATCTCGGACTTGAAGATATTCAGGCTCTGGCAGCGTCATTGAGAAAAGCATGTCCCGGGATCAACCTCAAGATAAATACCGTGGTCAATGCCTTCAATTTCGACGAGGACTTAAGTGAACTCATCCAAACCGTATGCCCTGACAAATGGAAAGTGCTGCAGGCCATCAGTATCAACACTGACAGGCAGTTCTGTACTGATGAACAGTTCAGCCATTTTCTCCACACCCACCGTCATCTGAGCCACTGTATTGCCCATGAGAACAGCGATCTCATGATCAACTCGTATCTGATGATCGATCCCTACGGAAGGATCTATCAGAACGCAGCCGGTAACGGCAGCTCCTACAGCTACAGTCCCTCCCTGCTGGACCTTACTGACAGACAGGCCGCTCAGTGGCTTGAGGTAGACATGAACAAATACCACGAACGTTACCGTCCCAACCGCCTGCCCCAGTAAGGCACTGGCATTAGCCCGGGCCATTCCATTGCCTTAGCCATAGCCATAGCACTTGCCATGGCCATGGCCATGTCCATGTCCGTGGCTATGACGGTGTCCGAGGTCGTGGCATTTGCAGTGTCAATCTCAAAACCAGCCTGCCTGCATCCTGCCCATCACTGCACAATCCCATACAGCGGCAGTTATGGATGCGCAGCGGTTTAAACAGATTTTGTCCGGTTTTAACCTTGCCCATGTCCTGTTAATGGGCTGGTATGGTGTTTAATATGACAAAGATCCCGAATTTATCGGAAAAAAATTGAATAACAGGGGCTGACAGTAAGCTGATTTTGCTGCACAAGACAGCAAGAATTTGCATTATTATGGTGCATATTATGGTTTTTCAACCAAAATTTGAGGCTGGTAACACAAAGTTTCATCGATATTTGCTGGTATCAGCCCCTGCAGTGCTATCATGCCGCCAGCACTGTCAGCAGTAACATATGCATGACCCTGTATAAGCATGAGGTCTGAGACAGTTATTTTTCGGCTTTTCGGTCTTTGTTAATTGAAGGACATTTGGCATGCCAAACATTTTTCAGAATTATCTGACCATGGACCCGTTCATTCTTCTTTCTGCAGTTAATCTCAAGCTCAGAGACAGCTGCAGCTCACTTGAAGATCTGTGCAAGACCCACGAGATCGATGAGGACAAGCTGGTAACCCGCCTCAAGGAGGCCGGCTTTACCTACAACGCAGCCCAGAACCAGTTCCGATAATTCTGCAGTCCCTGTTAAGGGATGGGAAAGTTACGCCGCCTGAGCATGGCAGGTACCAGTACCAGGCAGTACCGCTCAGGCCATCAGGACCGCGCCCCAAAAGGCCCGGTCCTTTTTTCCCCACCCCAGCCCGGGCCCGGCCTGGCTCCTGCCATATAAGCTTCCGGCCACGGCATGCCGCCTTGCGGTCCTTGAGGCAGTAACTGTGCTGGCGTGAAGCCACAGCAGCGCGGTGCCGGTATAAGCCAATCGCAGCGGTGCCGGTGTGATGCCATGGCAGCGAGGTGCCGGTATAAGCCAATCGCAGCGGTGCCGGTGTGATGCCATGGCAGCGAGGTGCCGGTATAAGCCAATCGCAGCGGTGCCGGTGTGAAGCCACAGCAGCGCGGTGCTGATGCAAGGCCATGATTTGCAGTGCCGGTGTGATGCCATGACAGCGCTGCTGCGGGCATCTGTAGTGTATATATGTGCGCTGAGTTGCAAGTAATGGGCTCAGCTCTTCATAAAAAGACTTGTTTTGCTATAATTTTGCGGTCGCAGGCGGATTGCCCCTGCAGAATGTAATTTTTGTAATCGTATGAGGATCAGGCTAAATGGCTGACAGCAGAATTCTGGATAAGCTTTCCAAGCTTCTTGCTATGAGTGAAAGCGGTAACCCTAATGAGGCTGCCATTGCGCTGGAGCGCGCTCGCAAGCTTATGGAAGCCCACCAGCTTTCAACTGAGGACGTTGCCTTACGCGCCATTAATGAAACTGAGGAAAAGGTACCTTCTATCCTCAAAGACAAGCGCATGTATACCATTCTGTCCAGTATTGTAACCCGAGCTTTCGGTCTTACCTGCTTTTACCGTATGAATGGCTCTACTGTTAAGTCTGTAGTGTTTGTAGGTCCGTCCGACCGCTGCCAGACTGCCACCTATACCTTTACTGTTCTGGCCCGCCAGGCCGCTATTGCCAAAAAGAATTTCCTTGCCAGAAGACGTGAAGAGCTGCTCAATGAGTGGAAAGAGGCCAATCCATTCTTTATGGAAATTCAGCGCTGCAAGCGTCTGAGCGATATCTACAAGCTCGTGTCTGAATCCTGCAAAAATGCAGATAACCGTAACCTGCGCCGCTCTGCCACAGCTTATCTCGACGGCTGGATGCGTGCTATCCATGAGAAGGTTACTGACTTTGCCATGACCTCAGAGGAAAATCACCTCATCGAGCGCTTCATGGAGGAAAACCATCCTGACCTGACCACCATGAGCCGCTTCCGTGGCCGTGGCTACAGCCGCTCTGACTGGCAGCACTTCCAGAACGGCAGCCGTGATGCCGAAGAGGGCGTAACCCTGCTTCACGGCGTATCAGGTGATATGCAGCGCCACGAGCTGGGCTACGACGGCGATTAATCCCCGGACAGCTCACATATATGCCTCTGAGACAGTCAGGGGCCGCTGCCATTGCCGCGATCATTCCCGCAGGCTGCAAAGACGCAAAAAGCAGATTAGAGTAATCTAATCTGCTTTTTGCTTTTATGGCCCATGAGACTGAGCGCAATACCCGCAGCTCAGCTGCTGGCGGCAGGTGCCGGTGCTGACACCATTGCTGCAGGTGCCGCTGCTGATTCCGGGGGCTGGGGCATAGAGGACCGCCGGGCATCCTGAGCGACAGCAAGGCTGTGCTGCCTGCGGCCTGCTGCCTGCAGCTGCTGACTGCTGTGCGGGCAGCTCCCTAGAAGTACTCGCTAATGCGACGGAGCAGCACCATAGAGCGGGTGTCCTTTTCATCAATGGTATTGAAGAGCATCTGGCACTCCTGCATCAGGCTTTTGGCCCTGCGGTTGAACTGATTGCGGCAGTACTCTTCATAAATGTCGCGCTCGGCCTCAAAACAGGCACCCGGGAAGTTCTCATTGAAATAGCACATGGCCTGGGCCGCAAAACGGGTGTAAGGATTACCCACCATGGACAGATTGGTTTCAAGCCTGATGTCATGACTCATCAGACGCTCAAACACAGGCTTTTCGTAAGGTGCAAGTTTCTTGAAGTAGAGATCGTAGAAAGGCAGGTCCTTATCAGTAAAAGCAGCTGCTGCCTGATACAGAGCCTGAGGGTCAATCTGAACCCCCTCAAGCATGACGTCATCAGCCTCTGCCTGAGTCTTACCCTGAACATCGTCAGGTGCCCCGGCATCATGGCCGCCATCAGCAGACGCAGGCGCATCGTGAGTTGCTGCAGATGCAGCAGCGCTGGCGTCGGCAGCGGCGCTGCCGGTGGCGCCATCGGCTATGCCGGCTGCAGCACGCTGCAGGGCCTTGAGCTGGTCGTGAGGCAACAGGTCGGCCAGATTGGCGTTCTCCAGGCGGGCACGTTCGGCATTGAGATCGAATTTGAGTTCCTGCTGGCGCTCAGGTGTAAGAATGCCTGGCGGGGCCATCAGCGGAGCCAGATCAAGGTTGATGGTAATGAGGCTTAAGCTGTTGCCGTCATTCTTGATGGCTTTGACAAGGCGCAGATCCTGACTCTGGCTGAGCACACGGATCAGGCACAGACGGCCTTCATCAATGTGCACAAAGTATGGTCCGTTTTGCAGATTAAGTCTGCGGGCACGAGGGGCGCACAGGAAGGACATGATCTTTGGATCGTGTTCATTGAGCCAGGTAAAGATATGATGCAGGGCATCGGCTCTGATGAGCTGGTTATCCAGATCTCCGGTAAATCCCAGATCCCTTGCTACCTGATTGAGATTGGTGATGCGGCGCAGTCTGGTATTGCCAAACAGGGCACAGGTCTCAAGAGCGGTCTTGAGATCGACCATGTAGTTAAAGCGCGCAAAGATATCAGGCAGGAAATAATTCTGAATGGCCATGGCATTGAACACCGACAGGTGGCGCATGGCAAATGTGACAAGCACGTCATTTTCCTGGAGAGGACGAAGCTGACTTGAAGCCTCGGTCATAAACTCCAGCGAGGTCATACCGTGCTTGAGATTGAAAGGATCGATATTCTGGCGTAACAGAAAGGCCGGGGACACCAGACCATGCAGAGGAATGCGGCACAGCATCAGCTTGCGAACAGTAGCATAGTCAAGGGATACACCCTCAGGAATACGCAATATGCTCATGCCTGCCATACGGGAATGCAGTGAAGGGGCACTCAAAGGCAAAGGAACAGCATAATAAAGGTTACGGTTCACGTCATCGGACTCCTGACTGGTGCTCAAACATCCCGCACGGGGCCGCCGCTATTTTATCACATCAGCCCCATAAGCCAGGCCCGACGCTGCAACCTTGCTCCCTGCTCCGTGGCCACTGAACTTCGCTCCCTGCACCATGGGCCGCTGTGCCACGCCCATGCCTTGCAGCGCGACTGTCAGTCCCGGGCCGTCTAACCGCTCTGTCGCCAGAAAGCACAACGCCCCGGCAGGCGGGAGCCTGCTGAGGCGCTGTAATTACCTCCCTGCAATGGCCGGGCTGTCAGGCTGGCCTGCGGCCGCCTGCAGCGCCGGCGGCAGCAGCGGCAGCGGCTGCATAGCAGCTTGCTCTGAAGGCCGGTGGCGCTGCTGCGCTGCGCCGTGTGTCTCATCCGGGAGGTATGTAAGATATCAGGCTTTATTCGGCCTTCTTACGGGTGGTTTTGGTGGTGCTCCTGGATTTGGTGGCTGTGCTCTTACGTGTGGCACGCTTCTTTGGAGCCTCAGCTTCACCCTCACCCTCGGCTGAGCCTGCGGCTGCAGCTGTCTTGGAGCGGCGCATTACTGTTTCTTCCCAGGTATTGCTCTCAGGCTTGTAGTAGGCTGCCCAGGAAGTCTGCTTGCCATTGGCATCAACAGAAGACAGGTACTGGACCTTGAACTTGCGGGAGAAACGTACCTGAGCCGGATTTCCCTCGCTGTCAAACTCAGGACCGTCAGCCAGATAGTAGAACTTCGGAGAAATGCGCTCACGGAAGCGGCGCAGCTCACCTACAGTTACCGGACGGGTCTCACGTACCTTAGGGAAGTCGTGGGCTGCAAGGAAGATACCTGAGGCACCGTCACGCAGCACGTAGTGGGACTCAGGGTTCTGATTGCAGATCAGCTCTGGCAGATCAACAGCATCTTCACGTGGAGGTGCTACCTCACCATTCTTGAGGATCTTGCGGGTGTTCTTGCATTCCTCGTTGGTACAGAGCATGTACTTGCCAAAACGGCCCTCCTTGAGAACCATGTCATGGCCGCACTTCTCGCACTCAACTACAGGGCCTGCAGCTGCCTCACCGGAGAAGTCACCCTGCTCTCTTAAGAAGCCGTCACAGACAGGGGCATTGGAGCAGATGTAAATCTTGTTGTTCTTATCGATGAGATAGGCTTCCATGCGTGAACCACACTTAGGACAGCGGCGGCTTTCAAGCAGCAGCGCGGCCTCAGTAGCCTCATCCATCTCGGCGCCATCAGGAATCTGCTGCTCGTTGGTTGGAGTCAGATTGACTGTGCAGCGGCAGCGATCCTTGGCCTTGACCTCCTGGTCGTGATAGCCCATGCAGCTTAAGAAGGTACCGGTACGTCCCATGTGAATGGCCATATGATACTTGTGGCAGCTTGGGCACATAATGTCGGTCTCAATGGCACGGTTTTCCGGCATACCGCCCTGATCAGCTGGCAGCATGGCCTTTTCCAGATGGTCAGAGAAGTCCTTGTAGAACTCATCGAGACTGGATATCCAGTTACGGCGTCCGGCAGCAATCTCGTCAAGAGACTCTTCCATGGAAGCGGTAAAGTGATAATCCATAAGATTGGCAAAGGAGTAACGCAGTCGATCGGTTACGATTTCGCCCATCTTGGTAGCAAAGAAGCGGTTGCGCTCAACCTTTACGTAGCCACGCTCCTGAATGGTATTGATGATGGAGGCGTAGGTTGATGGACGGCCAATACCATCCTTTTCCAGCTCCTTAACCAGAGTAGCTTCACTGAAGCGTGCCGGAGGCTGGGTAAAGTGCTGAGCCGGGATCAGCTCTTCTAGCTTAAGGGTATCACCCTCTGATACATCAGGCAGCACCTTGTCGTCACTGCGACCTCCCAGCAGGATGCGGAAACCGTCAAAAATATCGGTACGACCGGTGGCTCTTAAGAAATAGTTGCCGGCCTGAACGGTAATGGAGCGGGTCTCATAAATGTTGTTGCTCATCTGACAGGCGAGGTAACGCTCGAAGATAAGCTGATACAGACGCTGACCATCACGATCGATATTGCCAGGGAGCTGCTTTAACTCAGGATGGGATGGACGAATGGCTTCGTGAGCTTCCTGAGCTGACTCCTTTGACTGGTAGATATTTGGCTTTTCTGGCAGGTACTGCTTGCCGTAGTTTTCGGCAATGATGTCACGGGCAGCATCAATGGCTTCCTGTGACAGGTTGACGCTGTCAGTACGCATGTAGGTAATCAGACCACTCTCATACAGACGCTGGGCAACAGTCATGGTCTTCTTTACGGAAAAGCCCAGACGGGTGTTAGCGCTCTGCTGGAGGGTTGAGGTGGTGAATGGTGCCGGTGCGTGAGCAGAGCCCTTCTTGGACTCGATTTTGACTACCTGGAAAGTCTGGCTCAGCAGCTGGTTTACTACCTCCTGGGCCTGAGCGGCATTGGTAATGTTTACCTTGCTCTTGCCCTCAGTAGCCAGCATAAGCTGCAGCTGCTCCTGACCAGGGGTCAGGGTATTGGCACTGATGGTCCAGTATTCTTCAGGAATGAAAGCCTTGATTTCGCGCTCACGGTCAACAATAAGCTCAACGGCTACAGACTGCACACGGCCTGCAGACAGGCCTCGGCCGACCTTCTCCCACAGCAGCGGGCTTACCATGAAGCCTACTACACGGTCGAGGAAACGGCGGGTCTGCTGGGCATTAACCATGTCCATATTAACCTGCTCTGGATTGGCAAAGGCTTTCTGGATGGCGCTGCGGGTAATTTCAGGATATTTGACACGCCAGAAAGGCTTGTCTTCTTTTTTGGATGACAGGATCTCGCGCAGGTGCCAGGCAATGGCCTCACCCTCGCGATCAAGGTCAGTTGCCAGATAAACGACGTCTGCACTCTTGGCAAGACGCTTGAGCTCAGCTACGACAGCTGTCTTCTCCGGCATGATTTCGTAATGAGCTTTCCAGCCGTTAAGCGGGTCAATGCCCATACGATCAAATAGTGCAGAGCGCTTTTCCTCAGCTGTCTTGCGGGTGCGCTTGACCGGCTCGCCATCTTCACCTTTGGCTGAGCGGCTTTTGGTGGCACCTGTAGGCAGGTCACGGATATGGCCGACACTGGCCTTAACAATGTAATCCTCTCCAAGGTAGTTGTTGATGATTTTGGCCTTGGATGGAGACTCTACAATAACTAACGCTTTGCCCATTCCTTTTCCTCACCTCAGGACATCCTGAGGTCTAACAATAAGCAATCCGCCCTGAGGCATCATGAGAGCCCGTCCGGCATGACAGTGCGCTGAAAATGTGTGCTTTTCAGACAGCACAAAGCCGCCTTTACAGGCAGCGCTGTTGAAGATCATGTCACCATGATCCATGGCAGACCACGAGCCTGCGCTCTCACAGCGCTGGTCTGGCCCGACCCTCCCGCCATGATGCTCTGCATCACACACAGCCCGGCCGCCACACAGTACAGCCTCCATACAGGCCAATCACGCCTGAATGAAGCCAGAACCGGTATCTTTGCAGCCCAGGCCTGTAATCCTGATAAAACACTGCACGGCATAAGCAAAATCTGCGTACAGTTTCAGGGTAAGGCAGGTTGCCATTCGGGTAAGAGGCAGCATTTCAGAACCTTCCTGCAGGCCTTTGCCATTAACAGGCACATGCCCGCAGCATGTGCATGCCCGCAGCAGGTGCATGTCTAACCGCATGTGCATGCCCGCAGCATCTGTATGTCTGACCGCATGTACATGTCTGACCGCATCAGCCCCAAAAGCAGAGCAACGCATAAGCAACAGCACTGCCTCATCGCAAGGACATAACATTAATTGCCGGAGCATGCGCTCAGTGACCTCAGACCAGTAACCTCAACTGAACATCCAGAGCTCATCATCAAGAGCCTGAACGTCAGGGAACGGTCTCAGTGCAAGGACATAACCTTAATTTCCTGAAATTGACCATATATGAATGTATACGGATATTCAGGTCAGGCAAAACCAGGCAGGTAACGCCAGCCAGGCCATACGGGCCATGCCATACCATGCCATAAAGGCCAGATGACGGCACGCCACTGAACAGTCTGGTTCCGTTGAGTTGCTCACCGCAGAAAACCGCAGTAATTTCACAGCCGGTATCAACTCCCGACTGCAGTCTCCGTACAGCGCCCTTTTATGGGACGTTTCTGTTAACTTTTCTGCACTCTTATTTATAGGCTAGCTCAGATATTCATGTTGAGCAAGCGGCTCAAAGCGAAATAATTTTCCCGCAGCGCCATGCGCAATGGCAACTTTTACTCAAAAGTGCCCTTATATATGCTTGTTTATAGCAAAATCTAATAAAGTTCCTCAAAATCCTTAAGGGCGTTAAACAATATCCACAATAGTGCACCGCCTCATACAGGCCCAGCACCAGCCAGTCATGCCACTGCATCGAACAGTCCTGCGCACCGGTCAGAACACCTGGCCAGCTCGCGCCAGTCAGACCACCGGGCTGGCCACTGCATCGAACAGTCCTGCGCACCGGTCAGAACACCTGGCTGGCTCGCGCCAGTCAGACCACCGGGCAGGCCATTGCATCGACCAGTCCTGCACACCGGTCAGAACACCCGGCCGGCTCGCGCCAGTCAGACCACCGGGCAGGCCAATGCACCGTGCAGCCATCCCCAGGAGCAGGAAAAACCGTACTGTAAGCTCAGCACATGGAGAGGTTTCGCGCTAACCTGCACAGGATGCTCATGGATGTGCGCCTCCGTCACCATGGCCCTCCTGATACATAATTGCGTAAGACTGACAGCCTGTCTCTGGCATGGGGCGAGCCGCAGTAAGTGTATTCATCCCCCTGAGCAACCATCATCATGCAGGGGGCTGAGCACTGCCCCGGACTGGCACTACCATGCCCCGCCATGCCCCACTTAATATACGTAGCTGCTGTTTCAGAGCAACAGTCAGACAGCTGCTAATCTGCGCACTGGAGCATTAGCCTGTGCATATCGACACAGAGCCTGGATTTGGGATGTCCCTGTTACATTGAGATTTTCATTAATGGCCTTACACTGCAGATAAAACAAGGCCCCACTCCGCAATGCGGGGCAGGGCCAGGCCGCCGTATAAATACGGCAGCAAAGGGACAGATTACACAGGCAAAATAAGCTCAGCTGATGCAGTCAGGTTAAAGCTTATCGCTCCCGAGCAAAGCTCAGCTGATGCACTCAGGTCAAAGCTGCAGATTTTGCGATTTTTAAGCAAGGATGCAAAGGATTGCCGTGCAGGATCTGTCGTAAATCAGTTAGCGCCAGCGAACGGAAGAGCTCTGCTCAATCTGCTCTATCTCATCTACGGCCTGCTCGGCAGCAGACTTGTCAGAGCTGAACAGGGAGCCCAGAACACCCTTTGGCAGAATGCGGTTTACCAGGGTCTTCTTTTCCTGCTTCCTGTAATCAATCTTGAGTGCAGAACCAGTGGTTACAGCCATACGCTTAAGAATGTAATCATCTGAGGTGATGATATCGTCAACGAGGCCCAGCTCCCTGGCATCAACAGCCAGCCAGTGCTCGCCTGTGGCGATCTTCTCAGCATCAAGCTGTGGACGGTAGCGCAGAACCTGCTCCTTAAAGCGCTCGTGAACGGCTTCAAGCTCTTCCTTGAACTTCTTACGGCCTTCCTCAGTATTCTCACCGAGCACAGACAGAGTACGCTTGAACTTACCAGCTGTAATCTGCTCGTAATCTACATCAAACTTCTTTAAAAGCTTGCGGAAGTTAGGGATACCGGCAATAACACCAATAGAGCCAATGTAGGAGAAAGGTGCAGCCACAATTTTGTTGGCTACACAGGCCATCAGATATCCGCCTGAAGCTGCTACCTCATCTACAGTAACAGTAAGGTAGATTTCGCGGTCACGAATACGCTGCAGCAGCGAGGCACAAAGGCCGTAGGAATTGACCAGACCGCCCGGGCTCATCAGGTTCACTACCACCTCATCATTTTTGGTAGCTACTTCCAGCAGGGCTTCAATCTTAATGCGCAGATGACGGAACTCACTGCCCTTGGCAGATCCACGGAAGTCAATTACATAGAGATTTTCCGGGCAGAACTCACCTGCGGCACGACGCTCTTCAATATCCTTTATTAAAGCATTTCGCTCCTCACGGGCTTCTTTGACCTTGTCCTTACGGGCCTGCTTGGAGGATGCCTTTTTAGCCTCTTCCTTATCTTCTTTGATAAGACCGGACTTAATTTCCTTCTTATGCAGCTGCTCTTCAGGATTGGAGCGCTTGAGGCTCTTTTCCATCAGCTCACGACGGTTACGGGCCTTTTTCTTGAGGTCAGTAACCACCAGAGAGCCGCGCTCCTCACCTGAGGCTGCCTTTTTCTTGGCCTTCTGAATAACGCTGACCAGTACAATGACCGGAATCATCACCACGGCCATGACTATGGCACCCTTTACCACAAAGGCCAGTAAATCAAGTAAAAACTCAACCATTACCTATCCTCAAAAAACTAATACACCCTGTATCAGGCCTGATCCAGGCCCAAAAAATACAACTCTGCCAGACACACCTGCAGCAGTCAGGCCCGGCATGGCAATACCCGGCCACCAGGTCCAGTCCGCAGAGCCGGACAATCCAGGGCACATAAAAGCCTGTCCATGACAGGCATCAGCCTCAAACAGCCAGCATCAGGCATATAATCACCTGCATTTGACTGAAGGTGCCAGGTGCCTGCCATTGCTGCAAAGCTCTTGATAAATCGAAAAATGCGCCGCTGCCACACTCTTGCTATCCCATCTTGTCTGCATGAACCATAAGGCCAGTCATGGAAAGCCTGTCGGGAAAGACCAGCCTGTCAACATGCTGGCATGAGCAGCATGCAGGGACTGAACGGCACGCAGACCTGAACAGCACAGCGGCCTGAGCGGCAGCGCTGGCTTAAACGGCATCGCAGACCTGAGCAGCATAGCGTCCTGAACAGCATGGCTGGCCCGAGCAGCGTGGCTGGCATGAACGGCATGGCTGCCCACAAGGCATGGCAGGCCGTGCGGCATGACAGGCACAATATGTTCTTTAAAGCTTCAGTGCATGTCGGGTTAAGCTGCTTTCAAGACAACGGTCAGGACTGGGGCATTATAAGCTCAACACGCTGATGCACAAAAGCATGAATTGGCCGGGTGCGAAAACATAGCAAAAATAAAAACGGCATATCCCCCGGTTAACACCAGAATGATATGCCGCTTCTATTATTATGGCGCCAGCTGGCGCCAGTCAGTAACTGGGCAATGCCAAATGACAGCCGTCTGAAAAGCCATTCAGAGCTCAGCTGCATATCTGGCAACTGGCCGTCGAGACTTACAGTGATCTGGCCTGATTTGACCATGCCTTTGAAAAGGAAGCTCAGGTAAAGTCAGGCCGTTCAAGACGACTGAAAATGTTAGCGCTGACCTCTGAAGGCGTGGCCACCACGGGATGGACGAGTGTCGCGGTCAAAACGTGAGCCCCTTGAGCCGGAGTCAGGGCGTGAACCAAAACCACGGTCACGGCCTCCATCGCGGCGGTCATCACGGCCGCCAAAGCTGCCACGGCGGCTGTCAAAACGATCACCGCGTGAACCACGGCGCTCCTCGCGGTTACCGTCGCGACGGGAACCAAAACCACGATCATCACGACGACCAAAGCTGCCAGAACCGCTTCTGCGGTCGCCAAAACGGCTCTCACGACCATCACGGCGATCGTCTCTGCGATCACCATCACGACGGAAGCCGTCACGGCTGTCACGGCGCTCATCACGACGACCACCAAATCCGCCACGGCGACCGGAATCACGGTCACCAAAGCGGCTGCCACGATCATCACGACGATCGCCAAATCCCTCACGACGGTCAGAGCGACGGCCATCACGGCGATCGCTGTCGCGACGCTCACGACCATAAACACCGTCTTCAGACTTATCATATGAAGCGCTTGCTGCGTTATCGAGAGCAGCATTAAAGGAGCTGCGACCTGCGAAGTCACCGAAGTCCTCAAGGCTCTCACCCAGAACCTCCTGAGCGCGACGCTCGACTTCCTCACGGTTCTCATCAGAGGACTCGATTACAGCCTCAGCAGGGCGCTCCATATCAAAGTCATCATCAGACTCTGATCTGGCAGAGCGGTCTACAGAAAATGGAGGCTGGTAGCCACCATTGCCGTTCATGCGACGGGCACGGGCTACGGCGTGAACAACCTCATCGACCATAGGGTCGCTGTCTCCGCTGGCATCAGTATCAGCAAGGGCATCAATGTCAGCATAGTCAGCGCGGCCTGATGACTCAGCCTGCTCTGAAGAGTCCTCATTATCATGACCATCACGCTCAGCATCAAAGCACGACTCAGCACCGGTGTCGGAGTCAGCCCACGCGCCGGAGCGCTCAGATAAAGCTGCACCACTTGCGTCTGCATCAGAGTCAGCGTGCTCGCCAGCACCAGCACCGGAAGCGACAGCAGCGGCATCGTCACTGTCAGCACCAACGGCACTCTCAGAGCGGCGGGACAGGTGAGCAAAACGCTGAGCGGCCTCTGCAGAGCCCTCATCTGTGAGCTTGAGGCCTTCTTCCATAATCTCAATGAAGCGCAGCTTGTACAGATAGCCTACGGCCTTCTTAAAGCGGCCCTTGGACATCTTCATGTAGTCTTCAATGACATGTGGCTCAGAGCGGTCGTTAAATGGCAGTGCGCCGTCAGAGAAGTGCAGAGCCTGGAGAATATCCATGGCGGCGTGCTCAACACCATCGCGACCTGCCTCGCTAAGAGAGATATCCAGGCGGCCGTCATCACGAACGGCACGGACATAACCTTCGTAGCGCTTGCCTATTATGAACTCGCCCTTGATCTCAGACTCATAGACCAGACCATAGACCTTGTCGTCAATGATGGCGCGCATACCAAGCGGAGTACGGGCAACAGCTACTACGCGAACTCGCTGGTTTTCCTCAAACTCACCAGGTTCAGCTCTTTCTCTTATGTAGCGGTTGAAACACTGGGTGCCAAAGATACGGCCGCGATCGTCAATGGCAACCAGCACCATGGCATCAGAGCCTACATAAAAGCGTGAACGCTGCTCAGACACTGGAACTACCAGTTCCTTAGGGATGCCAAGCTCAAGATAGGCAGTGCCATTTTCAATGGAGTTTACGCGCAGGTTACCAGTCATGCCCAGCTCAATGTAAGGGCGACGGGCTGTTGCCAGGGTACGCTCACCATCCTTATAAAGGAAGACTCGCAGTTCATCACCCTCACCAATACCCTCAGGCAGCTGGGAGTTCGGAATAAACAGGGCGCCATGCTCCTTGCCGTTTACAAAAGCGCCCTTTTCAGACAGCTCGGAAACAGGCAGGGAAACCATGCAGCCCATAGGGACTTCACCCTGGTAAATGCTGCGTACATCAATTACCTTGCGGTCAGAGCCACGGCCCTCAGCACGGTCGCGGTTACGGCGGGCTGAGCTACGGTCACTGTACTCACCACGCTCACGGCGGCCAAAGCCACGGTCCTCATCACGATCACGACGGCCAAAACCGCGCTCACCATCGCGCTCAAAGCGCTCGCGACGGCCGTAACCACGGTCATCATCGCGCTCAAAACGGTCACGACGGCCAAAGCCACGATCGCCATCGCGATCATAGCGCTCACGAGGAGCCAGACCACGCTCATTATCGCGATCACGCCTACCAAAGCCGCGATCATCGCGATCACGACGGCCAAAACCGCGATCATCGCGATCACGACGGCCAAAACCACGATCATCACGATCACGGTTGCTCAGGTTGAAGGTACCGCTGACCCATGGGGTGGCAGTAACCTTGTATTCAACTTGGGAATTCTGGGCTTCACGGCGGGCAGCCTGCTTTGCAGCGCGCTCGGCAAAACGGGAAAGAACTTTGGTAGTGCTACCAGAAGTAGAGGAGCTGCCAGACGGCAGATTAGTGTTTTCAGGTCGTTCCATTTATATTTTCCTGCACCTGACAGGGGCCTCAGGCCCTGCCGCATCCCAAAACCCATGGGAACCAGTCAGCCCTCATCCGTCGTACAAAAATCTTCCCCTCATCACTTCCCCGCCCCTGCAGAGCACACTGCACTGCAGAGCACATACTGCTGCCATAATCCTCAGCTGCCATGGCATCAGCCTTTGCAGCTGGATCAGGCAACACACTGAGATGTAACACCGCTAAATGTGCCTGCAAGCTCAGCACAGCCACTTAAGACAGCAGCAAAGCCACAGAGCTCCGACCTCAGCATGCAAGCATGCCAGTAGAAGCAAGGCAGTTAAACTGAGAGTAAATCAGCCCCTCGTTGCCGCGCTCTGCGCAATCAGCAAACTGCAGTTAGACTGCAGCTTAAGCCGTCAGCAGGCCAGGCCACTGCCATAATGCAGTCACAGGCAAAGCAAGCTGCAGATGCAGAGCTAAAGCTCAGGAGCATGTTTACAGGGAAGTAAAGAAAGGAAAAGATAATTAAGTATGTACGCAAGGCCCAAAGCATGCGGTACGCCACCTGGCTTGCGGAGTCCACTGGGGAGCCGTGCCAGAAAAGCGGTACAGGGCCGAAAAGATCCAGAATGAGGGCTCAGATTACAGAGATCTGGCTGTTGAAAAACGAGCTGTAAAGCTCACAGTGAAAGCTGACGGCACAGGTCGGTGCCAAAAGCTGAGGGGCAGTCGCGCCCTTGAGAAGCATGTCCCTCCCCTGTCTTCAGGGGCCTGAACATGTCAATGAGTTAACTGTCAGGTGTCTATCATAAGTTACCTGTCCCTTGACAGGTTTCAGATCACATAATGGAGCTTTTGACCGCAAAAAGCAAATGATTTTTTGAGCTTTTTCACAGAAAAAAATCACCTCCACCCCAGGCAAGTCCCAAAAATATTCAAAGCTCCATGACCGTATCCAGGAGCATGGCAACAGCAAAGGCAGCGACAGGGGCAATGCTCATAGGCTTTGCCAGGAACAGCACACCTATGTGGGTTGAAATAGAACAAATCTATGCCTGACGAGCAGCTGGAGGAAAACAGGTAACAGTCAAAACATGAGGAGGTCACACAGAGACGAAAACCCGCCTGCATAAAGCTGCAGCAAAACCTCGCATGGCGACATTTTATAAAAGGAAATAGAACGCATTAACAGAACAGGCAGGTAACTGACAAATTCAGTAACGCTCAGTACCGACGAAAACGGATGGATGGATGGACGGACGGATGGACAGGCAGATAGACGGATGAATGGTCAGATGGATGGATGGATGGATGGGCTGATGGACGGATGGATTTAGACCGGGACAGATACGTATGTAGCAGAATGCATGTACCGGTACATGGGGAGCGGCCTGCCAAAACCACATTGCAGCACGTATCCAGGCAGTCGGGAAAAAACATGGACCCCAGATGCACTCAGGGGCAGACTGTTGAACAGCCTGCCCCTGAGAGGCGCTTTAAGCGCAGCGTAAGGAGCCCTCAGGCTCCGTGCCTTTCAGCGATTAAACGCGCTGGAAGTCAACGTGAATTACGCGGGAGGAAACTGGGTGACGCTGCATAGCGATTGGCTTTACAACGATCTGGTTGCCGTCCATGTTTAAGGTCACGTTTTCGGTGAAGAACTCTGGCTTAGTGGTAGCCTGGATTAACTTCTTCTCGTCCAGGATGATGGATAAGGTCTCCTGGCCACGGGCAATAACGATTGCCGGAATCTGCTCAGCACGACGAAGGCGGCGGCTCGCACCTCTCCCTAAGTCATTGCGAACCTGTACGTCTAATGAAATAGCCATGATTAGATACTCTCGTATTGATGGTTAATGCCAAACGTCTGCGACCGGACCGTCTGGCCAGACATCTGCCGTGCAAGCAGGAAAAGGGATGTTCACATTCTCCCTGCCCTGGTATTCCATGCTGATGCACTCCTTTATCTTAGGACTGTGCAGGGCAGCAAACTTAAACTTCCAACGGCTTGAAAAAAAAAGCGCTCATAAAGCGCTCAGAAAACTGGTCGGTGATGTAGGATTCGAACCTACGACCCACTGCTCCCAAAGCAGTTGCGCTACCGGACTGCGCTAATCACCGACGGCGCATATTTTAAAGAGGGCATATGTGACTGTCAACCATTTTTTTGACAAAGACTGAAAATATACTTAACAAAGATCTGCACCTCCTGACATACATAAGCTGGCCTGATTCTGGCCCTGGCAATGCATGTCTCAATCATCGCAAATGACAGTCCATCAATGGACCTGAACCAACCCTCGCCATCTGCAACCGCATTAATCGTGCCCGGAAAATGTTATAAATCCGACCAGCCAGCAACAAATCAGAATATACGACCGATTCCCCTGCACCAGTCCCATGCCACGCAACCAACAGTAATACCTCATCATTAATGTAGCGCCCTGCGAACTGATCTGACAGCTGTACACAGCTTTTACTGCACATGCCCGTAAGTCAGATTCTAGCGGCTCAAGACGGCCTAATCGCTGGCAAAGGCCGCAAAGGCATCTCCAGCAATCACCAGCTCATGAGCAGAGTTCCATGACTGGTAAGCTGCTGCATTTTGACTGTATTTTTCACTTTGTCTGGCAGCACTTCGCTAAGAGCATTCAGCAGTACATGTGTGGAAAAAGCCGCAAACACGGGATTTTGCTTTATACAAACGGGAAAATAAAGCACTTTACATAACTGGTACTCAGGCCTGAGAGCAAAATGATTCAGCCTGACAGAATGATAATGGTTAGCGTACATCTTGCCTGCATATCTTTGCAGCGTACAATAGTGCCGCACTGCCCCATCCGGTACAATATATATAAGCCCGGCCGGGCCAGAAGGATCTGACAGGCTGTTTTTCAGTACGCAGGCCTGTAATAGACAGCTCAAAGCGAGGGTTTCAATGACAACTACTTACACCCGCCCATCAAAAGATGAGTCCTTTATGGAGATCGCTGAGACCGTATCAATGCGCTCCACCTGTCTGCGCCGTCGTTACGGTGCCATTATCGTATCCAAGGATGGACGCATTGTTTCAACCGGCTATAACGGTGCACCTCGCCACCGCGACAACTGCTCCGACCTTGGTATCTGTCTGCGTGATGAGCTCAATGTAAAGCCAGGCACCCACTACGAGATTTGCCGTGCCGTTCACGCTGAGGCCAACGCCATCATCAATGGCAACCCGCTGGACATTATGGGAGGCACCCTTTACCTGTGCGGTACCGACGCTGCAACCAATACACCTACCAAAAACATCAGCCCTTGCGCCATGTGTGAGCGCCTCATTCTCAACGCTCAGATTGAGCGCGTGGTAATGCGTTCTGAGGATGGTACTCTGGTTGAGGTCAACCCTCTGGACTGGGATGACGACAGCCGTCTTATTGAAGAGCATCGTCGTAACATGGGCCTTACCAACGAAAACAGCAATCAGTCTGTTGACGATAAGATTGAGGCAATCACTGCTATCCGTAACATCAAGATGGGCAGCTCCAGCTGCGGCGGTGGCTGCTGCGGAGGCTGATATCCCTATCTGCCCATATGCTCAGCAGGCAAGTATTAACATCTGATTCACCTGAAAAAATGGCAGCTCCCTGATAGAGGGGCTGCCATTTTTTTAGTCCAGTCAGGACATAAATTTCGTCAAAGCACACTATTGTGCCCCATGTCAGAGCAAAAGCGTCCCTGAAAATCACTTTCAAACGACAGATTCATAATTTTCAGTAGCAGAAAAATCCCTTAAAATCGCAGTATTTAACATTAAATTCACAATCACTTTATTAGATTTTCTTATACAGAACAGATAATGCAGCCTGTCTGATGAGACAGGCCTGTTGCCTTAACTATAGTAAACGAAACATATTGTTGATTAATAAGACATTGGTTTACAGGCCACTAGTCTGATTGATAATCAAAACTTTAATTCGTTTACTATAAATCCAGGTATACCATGACATGACATGACTGGTGCACCACCTGCCACGAAAACCAGGCCCGGCAATGCAATGCCACTCCAGGCATGGTCAGGCAATCTGGGTGCCTCCACGCAAACAATGGCACGGCAAGGCATGGCATGGCATGGCATGGCATGGCATGACACTGCATAATGCCTCCGCAAAGCCAGGTCAATCAGATAATGCCCGCAGGATCTTTACCAGTCCTGCCTGTGATGTCATCCGGAGACGTCTTGAACTAAAGAACTTCCTCGTTGTGATTAATTCTTAACCGGAAAGACAGGGAGCTGCAGAGCAGGTACAGTCCCTGAACCATGCTTCAAAAATCCCTGCTGAACGAATACAGGATGCGCCATGCAATCTCTTCTCGAAGCTGTCAAAACCTACCCGGCATTCATTTTCGACATGGATGGAACTCTGCTCAACTCAGAAGTCTGGCACCGTGAGGCCTGGAACCATATGCTTGAAGAGCACGGGGCACCGCCCCTGAGTACTCAGCTGCTCATTGACCTTGCAGGTTTACCTACCCGTGTACTGGCGCAGAAACTGGTCGACGAGTATAACGTCAAGGGCGATCCTCATGACATGACTGTACTTAAGACCCGTCTCTATCTTGATGAGTATATGAGCAAGGTAGGAACATTCCCTTTAATCTGCGACCTGCTCAAAGAGGTCAAGGCCATGGGCCGCGCTGTGGCCATTGCCACATCATCTCACCAGGAAGAGGCTGTGTATCAGCTCGAACGCAATGGCCTGCTTGAGCATATTGATGCTCTGGTAACAGGCGAGATGGTAAAAAACGGCAAGCCAGCCCCTGACATCTATCTCATGGCCGCCCGGAAGATTGGCGCTTCTCCGACCCAGTGTCTGGTATTTGAGGACACCATTACCGGCATGAAGGGCTGCAAGAACGCCGGCATGGCAGCCGTAAAGGTCTTTGATGGCAACTTCGACTGCGACCACATCATCCAGCCTGATGAACCATGGGCTGGCCGCGACTGATTACCACAGCATGAGCCCGGACCACCACCCGGTACAACAAAGAACAAAATACTGGTGATGCGGGCATAAGGCGTATAACGGACTGCTATCATCTATTACACCTCTATGCTCAAGGCGACCTCTGGTCGCCTTTTTAAATAGACGAATCGAAATACCAGTCCCAGTAAGGCCTGGAGCAAAATCATAGATTCAATAAATGGTACATTTATTGCAATTTACATCCTGTATACACCGGTCTAATAACGACTTTGTTACCTGGCATACAAGCCCCTTAAACAGAAGGCTTATTTAACAATCTTACGTATAGCGCCAGGATACAGCTCGTGTGATAAAGAGATGAGATTATGGCTTTATACGTTAATACCAATGTCAGCTCAATCAATGCGCAACGCAAGCTGAGCAATGCAACTCTTAGCTTAAATACAAGCTATCAGAGGCTTTCTTCCGGCCTTCGTATCAACTCCGCCAAGGACGACGCAGCAGGTCTTCAGATCAGCGACAGACTGACCACCCAGATTAATGGCCTGAACCAGGGCAACCGCAACACCAACGACGGCATTGCCCTTGCCCAGACTATTGAAGGTGCCCTGGATGAAACCACCAACATGCTCCAGCGCATCCGTGTGCTGGCTGTTCAGTCCGCCAACGGCACCAACTCTGCAGCCGACCGCAAGGCTCTGCAGGAAGAAGTTACCCAGCTTTCCCAGGAAATTACACGTATTGCCAAGCAGACTACCTTTGCAGGTCAGCTGGTCATCAATGGCAAGCATGATGCCCAGAAGAATCCTAACAGCTTAATTCCTGCAGATGGCAAGCTTGTTTTCCAGGTAGGCGCCAACGCTGGTAATACCCTTAATCTGGACTGGGGCTCTGAGTTCACCTTAAGCGGCATCGGCTCTCAGGCAGGACTAAAAAATGCTGCCGATCAGGCGGACGGCAAGAAAGGTCTGGTTAAATCAAAATCGGGCAATGTAGACTATATTCGTTTTGGTGTCTGCACTGCAGAGGTTGCAACAAACACACTTGCAAATATTGACTCTCTTATTCAGGCTGTAGACTCAAAGAGAGCAGCACTTGGTGCTTTACAGAACAGAATGGAGAGCACAATCCGCAACCAGGCCAATATTTCAGAGAATCAGTCTGATGCCCGCAGCCGCATAAGAGACACAGACTTCGCCTCAGAGACCGCTGCCCTCACTCAGAACAACATTATTCAGCAGGCCTCCCAGACCGTGCTGGCCCAGGCCAATCAGCGTCCTACTATTGCACTGAGCTTGCTCGGCGGTTAATAAGCCTTAATGACTTTTTCGTTTCAACCAATATCAAGGTGACCTGTGATACAAAACCATGCACTTTCTAACTTTATTAATTTAGAGAGAAATTACGAAATTTTTGTTTGATATATCTATATACATAAATAGTCATTGCACCAAAATCGATCGCGTTATAAATTCGAATTAACATAAGTAAATGTACATGTTTTCCAGTATGTGTATAAATCAGATAAATACAGGAAAATATCATTAAAAAACTTGCGGTTATGTAGCATCTATGATATTATAAGAATGGCTCCGGAGAATCAATCTATGTTCCGGAGCCAACTCTCAAAAAAATAGAGGTGTATTATGGCCGCTACAAGCAAAACAGACAAGTCCAGTTCATTCAATCCCCGCCCTGCTGCAACTACCCGCGATCAGCAAGATGTTTTAGAAAAATTAGGCTTCGCAGATACCACTCCTGAAGTGATTGTTGAGGAGTCCATCAAGCCTGGAAAGCTCAAAGAGTTCTCTAAGAAGATTAAGAAGACAGTGGCCACTGTTTTCTCTAAACAAAACGTTCTGTCGAAGTTCGATAAGACAGATTTCTTCTTACCTGGTAAGCGTAGTGACAGCCTTAATGGGGAGCATCTTTACTTAATCGTAATTATCATGCTCATCTGCTCTGACCAGGGCAGTCGGTTCAATATGGAGGATTTCAAGTCATTTCTTTGGACCAAATCATGTATGAATGGCCTGCATCCCATTGCAGCATCAACTTTCTCCTACCTCTTTCCTGAATGTACTACAACGCGTCAGTTTTATTTGTTTTCAAGGTGCTTCTACTCAGCAGCCGAGTACTCAGTAACTCCTCTATTTAGCCCATTGCCTCTTGAAGAGCTGTTTTATTCTGAGGAGGAGTTTAAGGAGCTTGCTGCCAAGGCACTTAAGAACGAAGGATGCATGGCAGAGCTACTTGAATTTAAGAGTTTGCTTACTAAATCTTTTGGAGAGCAACTGTCTAATTCATTTTATGAAGGCTTTAAAGATATTCTTGATAAGTATTCAGGTAGAGACAGCGATATTACTATTGCCAGCCTGGCTGAAGTTTTCTCTGCTTACTTTAAGTCAGACAGCCCTCTCGACCTGAACCGAGTCAAGCTGTTTAAGGTTATGAGAGAGCTCTTCTTTGATCTTATGGATGCAGTATATTCACTCCTGCGTGAAATTCCATCCTCAGAAACTCCCGTTGCACGAGCATTGAATTCATTTGGCAAGAGTGATGCTCTCGCCTGTGACGGCACCTCCACAAATTTAACTGTTAATGGGCTGACACCAATATCAAGAGGAACATTAGTGCCGGGCCTTAAGACTTTTGCTGCGTACTCTCTGCTGTACGATGTTCCAGTTTTCCTTGATATTTACCCTGGCGTCGTATCTGAAAGAAGAGCTCTCAACGAGGTGAGAGAGGAGTTTGCTGAAAAGAATATGCTGGTTGTTGCTGATGCAGGAATGTTTGGTGACAATTTATGTAGTTTCGATGGCAGCAAGGGGCAGCATTACCTTGTTCGGTTTCCGGTTTCATTCAACCCTGATGTAGTAAAAGTCTACTCTGTGCGGGCAGATTACAATCCTAGACGACGTATGTATAAGACCGCAATGGTGCAGCATGTAAGCGATAAGCACTGCTGTCTTAAGGATATGGATCGTGATATTAAGCCAGGGCATATCTACCTCTGCGAGCTGGCTCCTGAGGTGTATGGACCAGGCGTGCACGCGGTAGTCATACCAGGGCATGAGAACCACGAAGATAACACTGTTTTCGTAACTAACCTTCCTCTTGACACAGACAATATAATCAAGCTTTCAGAGCAGGTTTTGCATTTGATTGTGATTTACCATTACAGATGGAGGGAGGAGCGCTACTTCTGTCAGGTTAAGAGCAATACAATTTTTGAGCATTGTGAACGCCTGTGCCCATTCTTCTGTGGAAGCTTCATGTTTGCCGCTGTCATCAGAAACCTGATTCAACGGTGCTTCGTGATTGCCAACACTTTCTCTAACAGTGCTGACAGGTGCCTGAAGAAGCAGAAGAGGTCTAAAGTAGCTGTCAGTGATGCCTGGCCATCACCAGAGAAGGGTTCAAAGTCCTGTCAGGTCTCTGAGTTTGTTAATGAGTTTATTGCTCGTGTAAGTGGCATTCAATTACATGGCAGTCTTAGTGAAAAAGCCACTGCTCAGGTTATAACGACCCGATGCAAAAGAACCCGCCCCTCACAGCAAAACATCGCAACGTCCCTTCACAAGAGCAGAATGACTATTACTGTTGAACGCCTTTTCAGCAGTACTATTATTGATAACAAGGAGTTGCTCGAATGTGATCTCAATGAAGTGCTAAGTATGGCAGTGCAGCAGGTTGATGCAGACAGAAGTGCTCGTATGGCCTCTACAGATGGTTGGCTATATCAATATACTTTACAAAAGAACACAGCACTTGTCAGAATTATGAAGCGTCATGTAGCCTACATCCGCCATGCACGAACTCATGGTTATGTGCTTCCGTTCGATGAGAAGGATGTAAGACAGCGGTTGTTTGACAGCTTTATCAGCGAGAACATCCCTGAAGCAGGCTATGAATGTGTTGCTGAGCTGGCAAAATCTCTAATCATCGATATTGAGTCGAAGAACGAGCTTCCGTCAATTTTTGACGATTGATAGTTCAGATGGCGTCCATCTAAACTTCTGAAGTTATGCTTTCTTTTATGTTTTATGCTGTGCAGTTAATCTGTACGGCAGTGGAGCTATTTCTTAAAAAACATGAATATTTAAATCCCGGGGACAGATGTATAGACAATCTTGCATTTGGGGGTGAAAATTCATAAAAA
The DNA here is from genome assembly GCF_023051105.1 of Anaerobiospirillum sp. NML120449. Taxonomy (GTDB): domain Bacteria; phylum Pseudomonadota; class Gammaproteobacteria; order Enterobacterales; family Succinivibrionaceae; genus Anaerobiospirillum. Next base: position 55,091 of record NZ_JALKIL010000003.1, read on the forward strand.
TTACCATGAAGCACCATTTTGGTGCCTTTGGATTTCGACTAACTTAGAAAGTGCATGGATACAAAACACAGGTCACCTTTTTGTTGGTCTGACTTTAATCATTTTCCTGATATATAAGATATCCATTTGGGCACTGGTATACATGTTGCTAATGGATTGTAAACGACATCTGGCGCACTGATATTGCCACTCTGGCAATCAGTATGAGCTAAATATGACATTCAATAACCCGCCAGAGTAACAGCTTAAATTAGGATAAAGAGACTTTACAAATGGCTTTATACGTTAATACCAATGTCAGCTCAATCAATGCGCAGCGCAAGCTGAGCAATGCGACTCTGAGCCTGAATGTTTCATACCAGCGACTTTCATCAGGTCTGCGCATTAACTCCGCAAAAGATGACGCTGCAGGTCTGCAAATCAGTGACCGTCTGACCTCCCAGATCAATGGTCTCAATCAGGGTAACCGCAACACCAATGACGGCATCGCATTAGCCCAGACCATTGAAGGCGCTCTGGACGAAACCACTAATATGCTCCAGCGCATCCGTGTGCTGGCCGTTCAGTCTGCCAACGGCACCAACTCTGCAGCTGACCGCAAGGCTCTCCAGGAGGAAGTAACCCAGCTGTCTCAGGAAATAACTCGTATTGCAAATCAGACAACTTTTGCTGGTCAAACTATTCTTCAGGGAAAAGATAAAGGACTTATTCCAGCAAACGGTAAACTTACTTTCCAAGTAGGCGCAAATGCAGGTAACACTCTGGATTTAGTTTGGGAGTCAGCATTTACTTTAAGTGGTATAGCCAGCCAGGCCAAGTTACAGAAAGCAGATATCGATAATTCTAAAGCTACAAAAGGCTTAATGCTGAGCAACGGCGCTATCAGGTTTTCTTTATCTACAGCAAGCCGCGCCACACATCTACTCGAAAACATTGACTCTATGATTCAAGCTGTAGATTCTAAGCGTGCAGCTCTTGGTGCTTTACAAAACAGAATGGAAAGTACTATTCGCAATCAGGCCAATATTTCAGAGAATCAGTCTGATGCCCGCAGCCGCATAAGAGACACAGACTTCGCATCTGAGACTGCTGCACTGACTCAGAACAACATTATCCAGCAGGCATCCCAGACCGTGCTGGCCCAGGCCAATCAGCGTCCTACAATTGCACTGAGCCTGCTTGGCGGTTAATAAGGCGTTTAAGCTTTCATTTCTTATCGAATTCAAGGCGACCATGGTCGCCTTTTTGTTTGTCTTTATGAAGCTGTATTCCTGATATATAAGTCATCCATCAGGGTAGTGGTATACATGTTGCTAATAGCTTGTTAACAATATCTGGCGCCTGGAAATTGCCTGCAAGGCAACTCAACAGAGCTAAACAAAACCATTTAAGAGTACGCCAGAGCTAACGATTAATTTAAGATAAAGAGACTTTACAAATGGCTTTATACGTTAATACGAATGTCAGCTCAATCAATGCTCAGCGCAAGCTGAGCAATGCGACTCTGAGCCTGAATACAAGCTACCAGCGCCTCTCATCAGGCCTGCGTATTAATTCTGCAAAGGACGACGCTGCCGGTCTGCAAATCAGCGACCGTCTGACCTCCCAGATTAATGGCCTGAACCAGGGTAACCGCAATACCAATGACGGCATTGCCTTAGCCCAGACCATTGAAGGTGCTCTGGACGAAACCACCAACATGCTCCAGCGCATCCGCGTGCTGGCCGTACAGTCCGCTAACGGAACCAACTCAGCTGCTGACCGAAAGGCTCTCCAGGAAGAGGTTACCCAGCTTTCTGCTGAAATTACCCGTATTGCACAGCAGACAACATTTGCTGGCCAGCTGGTTCTTAACGGTAAATATGATCAGGCAAAGAATCCTAACAGCCTGATTCCAAATAACGGTAAGCTTACTTTCCAGGTTGGCGCCAATGCCGGTAACACCCTGGATCTCGACTGGGCTATGGCTTTTACCCTGTCATCAATTGGTGATGCTGCCGGTATTCAAGCTGCAGATGTTACTGCTACTGGCGGTAAGGGTCTGGTAAAGTCAACTGCCCAGGGTGCTCAAAATGCTGTTGTACGTTTTGGTGTATGTACTGCTGATGTGGCAACCAATACACTTAAGCATATTGATGCGCTGATTCAGGTAGTTGATTCCAAGCGTGCAGGACTGGGTGCTTTACAAAATAGAATGGAAAGCACTATACGCAATCAGGCCAATATTTCTGAAAATCAGTCTGACGCCCGCAGCCGCATAAGGGACACAGACTTCGCCTCTGAGACCGCTGCCCTGACCCAGAACAACATTATCCAGCAGGCTTCTCAGACAGTTCTTGCCCAGGCAAATCAGCGTCCTACTATTGCACTTAATCTGCTCGGACAGTAAAATACAAAACTGATTAGAAAATTTCTCTCTACTTATCTATCTTTTTCTAAGGCGAGCCACAAGGGCTCGCCTTTTTTATTTGGCTCTTTTTGCTTCCTTAAGTGATTTATATTGCTTTTATTGGTCTCTAACGTATGGGACTTGTGGCATGGCTTATTTAACTTTTATGAAGCTGTTGCCTGTTGCAGAAGTGTGCCTGTTGCAGGAGTGTGCCCATTGCAGGGTGAGCTTTTTGAGGTGGCTTTGTCAGGGGGTGGCTTTTGGCGATACAATAGTCAGCCGTAGCGGCAAACGTATCCACTAAATGATGAATTTTTGAATTCTCATGGTGAGGTTTGTTTGCTGATTTAGGCGATATACAGGCGTTTTTTAGGGAGAAAAGATGAGTAATAACGTTTGCCATAACTCCAGCTGCGATGCTGAGGTCAAGGTGACAGCTGCTGGCGGTAATGACTGCTCATGCGATTGTGGCTGCAGCTTTGACAGCGCCACTGCTCAGCTTGAGCGCACCATTGCTCTTTATCCTGCACTCATCTTTGATATGGACGGCACTGTTATTAACTCTGAAATCAGGCACCACGATGCCTGGAATCACATGCTCGAGGAGTTTGGCTTTGAGCGTCTGAGCTCAGATATCTTATATGGCTTTGCCAGTCTGCCAGGTATTGTTATCACCCGACGCATCTGCGAACAGTACCAGTCTTCCACTCCTGAAAAAGCTGATCCAGAGGCCATGAATACCCGCAAAAATGAGCTCTATGAGAATATCTACATAAAGCAGGCTGATCCTTTTGCCTGTTTTGTAAAGCTTATTAAGGAGGCTCATGCCCGTGGCCAGCGTATTGCCATTGCTACCAGCTCACGTCAGCATGAGGCTCGATACCTGATGGACAAGGCCGGTCTTACCCCTTATCTGGACTCCATTATCTCCGGAGACATGGTGGAAAATGGCAAACCGGCACCTGATATCTACCAGCTGGCTGCCTCTACTCTGAATATGCCATATACCAACTGCCTGGTATTTGAGGACAGCGTTCTGGGTATGAAAGGAGCTGCAGCCGCCCGTATGGACGCAATTAAAGTATTTGACGGTCACTTTGACTGCAATGAACCAGTTCGTGGCGAGTAGCACCATTCCATGCTGCAGGCGCAGGCCTGATACTGTGTAAATGGAAAATAACTGCTTGTCCTTCTCCTGATGATTTTCAGACACAAAAAAGCCGCCCATGGGCGGCTTTTTGTTTTGCTGTGTGAGTGGAACAGCCTGAGATAATATACTTTGAAGCTGTCTGATGATGATATCTGCTGATGTTATCTGATTAAGCTGGCAGCGGCTGGAAGTAGCTGACAGTGCAGCAGAGCCCTGGACAGCTGGAGACAGCTCTAATGGGTGGCTGTTATGCCGGTCTTGCGGAGGCTACCAGATCCTCAACTTTCTTCTTGAGCTCAGGGCTGAGCACAGGCATGGCACCATGCTGGGTGCATACATAGCCTGCTACCTCGGCAGCTGTCTGGTGTGCGATACGGAAGTCTACGCCCTGAACAGTCAGAGCTATAAAAGTAGCAGTAAAGGAATCGCCGGCACCGACAGTATCTACAACATTAACCTTTGGAGTTGGGACAAAGGAATGCTCGCCCTTGTAGAAGATTTCTGAACCTTTTTCACCACAGGTGTAGATAAAGGTGTCGATATCAAACTTCTCGCGCAGGAAGCTGTTATAAAAGTCCTCTGGAGTCAGGACCGGATCAATACCAAAAAGACTGCATACTACAGGCAGCTCATCATCATTGCACTTGAATGCAGTGCAGCGCTCCAGGCCTGCCTTGATTACCTCAAGATCAAAGAAGTTCTGACGCAGATTGATGTCAAATACCTTAATTGATCCTGCAGGCATGGCATCCAGGAAAGCTCTTATGGTTTTGCGGCTTAAACCGTTTTCCTGACGCTGGGCCAGAGTGCCAAAGCAGCACACATCAGCATTGCGGGCAACACTCTCAAACTCATGAGTAAACGGCATATTGTCATAGGCTGTGTCGAGAGCGAAGTTGTAGGCTGGAACACCACGCTCGTCAAGGGTAGCCTTTACATAGCCTGTTTCCTTGTCTGAGGTCCATACATGGACCTTAAGTCCATACTCTTTGAGGATACGTAAAGCCTCATGGCCACGCTCATCATCACCAAGACTTGTAACTGCGCAGGCATCAAGGCCCATCTGCATGGAGTGGAAGGTGAAATTACCAGGGGCGCCACCTACACGAGGTCCGTCAGGCAGAATGTCCCAAAGGATTTCACCTAAACCTACACAGGTAATCTTCTTGGCATTATCCACTGTTTAATCCTCTTCGATAATTTTAGGAAAGGTTCCTGCCGGTCTTTGATCAATCTTGTCAGGATCATAGGCGCGGCGCAGATTCGAGTTGATATCGGACATTACATCCATGTCGTCCTGAGAAAGCTCAAAGCCGAAAACACGCGAGTTTTCGAGAATACGCTCGGCCCGGACAGACTTTGGTATAACAGCAACACCACGCTGCATGTTCCAGCGCAGTACCAGCTGAGCAGGAGTGACCTTGTAATAGTCAGCAAGGGTAGTGATACGCGGATCACTGAGCACTGTATTACCTACACCACCAAGAGGGGCATAGGCCTGTACCACAATGTTCCTGCGACGGCACCAGTTGATAAGCTCAGTCTCATGATTGTAAGGGTGGCATTCCACCTGATTTACCTGAGGAACAACACTTGCCCCGGCCTCCTTGAGCTCTTCAAGATGATGAATCTTGAAGTTGGAGACACCTATTGAGCGGCACAGACCTTCAGAGCAGAGCTTTTCAAGCTCCAGCCAGGCTTTCTCAAAGCCCTTGAAAGGCCAGTGCAGCAGAAACTGATCAACATAATCCATACCGAGGCGCTCAAGTGATTGCTCAAGACCACGGCGGGGATTGTCAAAGTCATCCTTCCAGAGTTTGGTGATGATGAAAATATCTTCTCGGGCAACCATGGAGTCACGGACACCTCTGCCGACACTGCGCTCATTACAGTAAATGCGGGCAGTATCAATCATGCGGTAGCCGTTTTCCAGAGCAGTACGCACTGCTGACCTGGCCTCCTCGCCTCCATGGGCACGAAAAACTCCAAGACCAAGCAGTGGCATGCTCACGCCATTGTTGAGCTCTACGCGGGAATTCAAATCCATAACAATCACCTCACTCACACTCTTTACGCCCTGACAAGCCGAGGTTAGCCTGACGGCTCTGGCTGTATCAGCAAGCACTGGAACACAGGCAGACGTGTCTGAACGTGTGAGAATGCACGTGCCCCCGTGTTCCCATGCTCTGCATGGCGATATCAACCCGCTCTCCTTATGAAGCTGATCTCATTGCTCTTTACTCCCTGACTGGCTGTTACAGAACCGGATAAACAGTCCATCAGCCAGTTCATGCGCGTGCAGCGCGGTGGGGAGCAGTCGGCACAATGCAGTGCGTTACTGCGCGTTACTGCGCAGTGCTGTGCAGAGCAGCCGGCACAATGCAGTGCGGTGCTGTGCAGCGCGGTGCGGCGCGTCGCAGCATAGTGCACAGTCCAGGCATGCGCCATTTTTATGTTAAGCAGACCTGTCCTGCCTGAAAGAGCAAAAAGTACAGCTTATGTGCAGGTCTGTAACCTGCAGCGGGCCATCAACCATTATGTCACGATTGACTGGTGCAGATCAGCGACAAGATCACATACAGCGCTATAAAACGCGTTCATATCATGGTTGTCGCACGACCAGATGAGCAGTTGCTGATCAGCTGCAGCCACAGTCTGCCGGAGTGGTAACAGTATCTGCGCCAGATAAGCATGAGGTGCCACCAGCGCGCTGCATGGCCTTAACGGCATGGGCAAGAACGGAAGGGCTGGCTCCTCTGAGGTTCATGTTTTCAGAAAGATAACGTCGATAGAGTCGTGAGTTAGGACAGCCGTTATACAGTCCCAGCAGATGACGGTAAAGGAAATGTACGGCACGGCCTTCTGCAGCCAGCTGCTCTCCAAGATTTACCATCTTCTCTACTATGGCCTCACGGGTCAGTTCAGCGGTGCCGGTGTCAGCACCAAAAATATCGCTGTCCACACGGGTCAGCAGATATGGGTTGTCGATAATGGCTCGACCGAGCATTACGCCATCAACAAGGCCCAGCAGGTCACGGCACTGTTCAATGGTGGTAATACCGCCATTGATGGTGACCTTAAGGCCGTCAAAGGTATTCTTAATCTTGAAGACACGCTCATAGTCCAGTGGTGGAACAGTGCGGTTCTCCTTAGGAGACAGACCAGTAAGCCAAGCCTTGCGAGCATGCACAATGATGTGACGACAGCCAGCCTCATAAATGGTACCCATAAGCTCCATGGTGAAATCCTCACTGTCGAGTTCATCCACGCCAATACGGGTCTTTACTGAAACAGGGATATCTCCTGCAGCCTCCTGCATGGCCTGCCAGCACTGAGCAATAAGGGCCGGAGTCTTCATCAGCACAGCGCCAAAATTGCCGCTCTGTACCTTGTCTGATGGGCAGCCGGCATTGAGGTTAATGGCACTGTAGCCACGCTGAGCCCCCACACGGGTTGCAAGCGCCAGAGCCTGAGGCTCGCTGCCACCAAGCTGGAGCGTGCATGGCAGCTCTTCATCCCTGAAATCAATAAGGTGATACTTCTCATGCACAAGAGCCTGAGCTGCAATCATTTCGGTATAGAGCATGGCCTTATGACACATAATGCGGGCCATACGACGAAATACCGAGTCGGTTACATCCACCATGGGGGCAACAGAAAATCGCTCACTGTCCAGAAATACAGTGCGCTTACTGCTGTCTGTGTCAGCGCCCGCACCTGAGTCTGACTGCACCTTTGAGACTGCGCATGCTGCATCCATATCACTCTCCATTGAGGTGCTCATTGAAGTGCTCATCTTCTTTCCTTTATCCATCTGCCAGATCAGGGCAGAATGCTTAAGACCACTGTCTGAAATGGCCAGCATCAATATTCTGACCGGCCTGAAAAACGCCCAATGATCGCATAAATCAGCGCAAAAGACACCTCAAATGGCGGCACAAAAGAACTAATGCAGCTTATGCTCAGTATGCGTCTGGTGTCTGACCTGCCCCTGACTGACCTGATGATAAAAGGGACACTCTCTCTGTACTCTGAAGCATGCCTTCGCTACTGTAGCAACAGGAGCCTGCAGCAGGCAGCAAGGGCCGCAGTTGTTACCTCACGATGACAGGAGCCTGCAGCAGGCAGCGAGGGCAGCAGTTGTTACCTCGCGATGACAGGAGTCATGACAGTATGGCCCTCAGGTACAGCAAGTGCAGTGAGTGTGATATTGCAAATTTTGCAGCAAAAAATGTAATTATTTGCAGTACATGAATTTGCTGCCATTGTCCACAAAAAGCGCTGATTTATCAAATAAACTGTCAAATGCTATGCATTACTTCACTGCAAAACGCGATATGACTCGCAATTTTTGAGTAAAATTCAAAATCTGCTTGCAATCGATAAATCATAATATGAGTAACTGGCAGGCATCAGAATTCGATATTTAAGGCAATTTTATCAGATTTATACCAATAATTTTCTATGTAAAATTTGCTTTTTTAGCATTTTGTTGCAGCAAATTTTGCAGTCTTTTGCAAAGTGCAAACAAAATATCCGTCACTTTCCGGTTTGGTCAGACAAAATAAAAAGGCTACACTGCCTAAGCAATATAGCCTTTTTATGATTCATGATTTGAGCTTTGAGCATAGAGACGCGCAGAGCAAAGCACATGCTTTATGTTGCGCTCCCTGAAAAGCCTACTTTCTGACCTTTCTAAAGAGAGAAGGTATACGGAACTGATCTGATCCGGTGCTGGAGTCTGACTTGACAATATAGCTGTAGCTGCCACCGAGATTGCCCTTAACAGTTTCCTGCAGCCAGCGCTCGTTGAATAAAGGCAGCATCAGGGTAAGATCGCGGACCAGGCCATGCAGCTTCTTTTCATTTTCAGGAGTTGGGCTTGCCAGGAATTTGCCAATGAGTACACCAAGGCGGTACATGTCATCAGTATTGATACCACGGGTAGTAGCTGGCATGGAGCTGAAGCGTACTGCATCAAACTTGACATCAGGATCTGCAGTGTAGATATGGCAGCTGCGAGCAAAAATACCGCAGTCAGCAAGGCTCTCCATGGCACCACGACCTGACATGCCACAGCTTTGAGCATCAACAATGACAAAGTGGGAGTTGGTATCGCCACCAATCAGGCGCATGCCACTGTCAGAAAGGCCCTTGGACAGGGAGCGGGCATTGGTGAGCACGGCCTGGCAGTACTGCTTGTACTCCTGAGACTGCATTTCCTGCATACGAACAGCAAGAGCGGTAAGCTCAGAGGAGCCAAGGCCGCCCTGACCGGAGCTGACAGCTGCACGATCAATTGCTGATGACAGGCTCTTCTTGCACACAATGATAGAGCAGTGAGGGCCCTGCAGAGCGCCCTGAGTGGTGAAAGTAACCACATCAGCATGAGGCAGCGGGGTAGCCATAACACCGGCGGTAACCAGACCTGCGATCTGGGAAATATCACACCACAGTAAGGCACCATTCTCATGGGCAATACGGCCAAAACGCTCGTAATCAATTGGCTGTGGATAGTTGATAGGGGAAACAACCAGCAGTTTTGGTCTGGTAGTCTTAACTGATGCTTCCAGGGCATCGTAATCCAGGTGCTGAGTCTTAGGGTCAACACCGAAGTTTACGAAGTGGTAGGCAAGGGACTCACTGTTGCAGTGCTCTTTCTTGCGCATGTCCAGTGACATGACAGTATCGCCACGAGCGGCAAGAGCGCTGAATACTACACGTGAGGCAACTTCAATGGTAATGGACTTGACGTTGGCATGCTCAGCATTGAACAGCTCGCAGACACGGCGGGCAGTGAGCTTCTCGATGAAGTTGCCATTTGAATAAGGAGTGGAATGCTGGGTGTTTACCAGCACATTGCCCATTATGGCCGAGCAAAGAGGCGAAATACTGTTTTCGTCCGGGATAAAGGATACAGAGTAGTACTGGCGCTCCAGTTCCTTCTCGTAAAAATCGTACAGTTCGGAGTCAAAGCCCTGAATGATATTAAGAAGATTCATAAATAAATCCCTAGACTGCCACAGTCATTACAGTCATCCGTTCCCTCCTGCACAGGAAGACAACGGTGGACCGTATCAAGCGGTCAACACCCGCATGAGGGTCAACCATACCCCACAGTTCTGATAAGACAGCACAGAGCTTAATCCGGAAAAATACAGGCTCTCACTATCACAAGCAAGCCGCAGCACAGTGCCCGGCATGCCTATCAGATCATCCCGGAGTCAGACATTCATGGTTCATTAATACCGGCTTTACCAGCCTGTATCAGATGGGACTCACGCTGTACTGAGCTCCCTTTAAAGGCACGCCTCTGTTCACAGCAGAAGACGCGGAGATAATGCACGTTTAACAGAACACACCTGCCAGGCAGCTCAAGATGCTGCCCTGCAACCAGGCCTGCTCATGACTAAACCTACGTGCATATATTTCTCATTAAAATATACACCAGCACCAGTAAGCGGCCAATAACTATGGTGCGGTTTTGCGGGCTTGCTCCACTTTTCTGTTATGTTTAGTCCAAAAATCGACAATCATCTATCACTCTAACTGGCCCCACCTGCAAGAGCCAGCCTTATGACCAGGCCCAGACACCCACTGATCCCCATAGAGCTCCAGCAGCGTACTCATACATGGTCAGAACGTCAGGCAGTGCATCACTCTGCATGCGCAGTTCCTCCTTCTGCGCATGCTGCCATTCCATCGTCATATGATGTCTCTCCATCGCCATACGATAACCTCCATCTGCGCATGCGGCCATTACATCGCCATACGATGACCACCATCTGCGCGTGCGGCCATTCCATCGTCATATTATGTCTCTCCATCGCCATACGATGACCTCCATCTGCGCATGCGGCCATTACATCGCCATACGATGCCCACCATCTGCGTATGCCGCCCATATCATTACCATGTAATCATGCAGGTCTGAGCCAGCCACGCCCCAGGAGCAACGCTCTACTGTAAAGCTGAGCCACATCATAACTTTGCCTTACGGCTATGGCGCAATGCGGGCATGCAAAAAGATCCTGCACTTTATCAGCACCAGGTAAGGGGCTGAGGACATGATCTCAAGCCGCTGTGCACTACCGTCTGCAGGCGCCAGAAACAAAATTGGCTTCCCATTGGGAAGCCACTTTTATCAAGGTCATACAGTCGATTTAGCTCCAGTCACCTGGGAGCATCAGACAGTAGCATTAACTGTCAGCCACCACAGAGCATCAGCAATGAATGCCTGATGCTTCCTTGACCATGGTAATTCTCGAGCTTGCAGCTGTTATTACCTGGCTGCAGATTAACCCTCAGGCTGAGCGTCTGCAGCAGCCTCAGTTCCTGTATCTTCTGCTTCAGCCTGAGCAGCAGTGCCTGATGTATCAGCGCCCGCTACTGCAGCTGTCTGTGCGGCAGTATCAGCGGCTGCGGCGGTATCAGGTGCGGCACTGACAGCGGCAGCGGCCTGATCGGCAGTGGCAGCAGCTGCCTCAACGCCCTGTGCGGCAGCTGAGCTGGCTACGTCATCAAAAGGCCAGACCATTGGAATAATCACCACGCAGATGAGCAGAGAAACAATAACCAGTGGACCACCTACCTTCACATAGTCCATAAACTTGAACTTGCCTGGGGCCAGCACCAGAGTGTTTGGAGGGGTAGCTACAGGAGTGGTATAGGCACAGGAGGCGGCGATGGCAATAGCCATGATGACAGGATATGGAGATACGTTCATCTTGGCAGCAATGGAAATACCGATAGGGCAGAGCAGAGCTGCGGCGGCGGTATTGGACATAAACTGGGTCAGGCCACAGGACAGGGCAAAGAGCACAGTCATGAACATGTATGGGCTTGGGCTGTCACCCATAATGCCTACTACCACATCAGCAATCATGGCACCGGCACCGGTCTTCTCCATGGCACTGGCCAGAGGCAGCATACCGGCAAAGAGGAAGATAGTTACCCAGTCGATACCCTGATAGGCCTTCTTTTCACTGAGTACGCCAGTGAGTACGCAGGCCAGAGCGCCAATTACGGCTACCATTTCCTGAGTCAGACCTGGAATACCAAAGATAAGGCCGTAGATAACGAAGAGCAGGATGAACACGCAGATCATGCGGGAGCGTGGCGTACCTGAGGTTGTTACCTGGCCTGCAGAGCTTACGTCAGAATAGTTCTTCGGAACAATGAAACGGCCCATGAAAACCATGTAGACAATAGCAGCCAGAGATAAAGGCACACCTATCCAGGCAAACTCAAAGAAGCCGAAAGGGGTAATATTGGCAGTCTCAAGAGAGGCCGAAGCAATGATGTTCGGCGGAGTACCTACCATGGTAATAGAGCCACCGGCATTGGCAGCTATGGCCATACCCATAAGCAGGGGCGAGGAAGGTATTTTGGCCGCCACGCAGATACCGATAATAACCGGCATCAGACAGGCTACAGTACCGGTATTGGAGGCAAAGGATGACATGACAATGGTCAGTACCATCATGGCCACCAGCAGAGGTATTTCCTTTGTTCCTACTCTTTTGACTACCGAGTTGCCTATTACCTGCGCAAGTCCTGATTCAAGCATGGCCGCACCCACCACAAACATGCCCGCAAAGAGCACTACTGTGGAGTTGGACAGACCTGAGAACACCTCCTTTGGTCCCAGTACGCCCAGAATGCCCAGTGCCACTGTGGCACCAATAGCAGTGACAGCAAGCGGGATGAGCTCGGTCACAAATAAAATCGCCACAACGGCCAGCACTTCAAGAGTAATAATTGCTGCTGATTGATCCATAACGATGTCCTTAATACAACGCCCACCGCAGGGTGTTACCCGGTCCTGTTACACGCCTCTCCACGCTTGCGGCCCTGCGCCGCTGCAGTATCACCTCTGACAGGCCGACACGGCCGTCAGCATTACCAGCTCACCACTAAAAAACTGCACTTGCCATTAAAGTCTGTTAAACAAGAACTCTGTTCAGCATGAGACCTGCTCACAACACGTAAGTATGCTTACAGCACGAAGTCTGTTCACAACAGGAGGTATGTTCAACTCAGGCCCTTCGTGTAATTCTGGTTAATCTGCCTCTCCTGTAGTAACTTGCGGCCTGTTATAACCATAAATCATCAGGTAAAACTAATATGGCAGCCCCGCAAGGTCATAAGACCTGCGGTCCAGCTCAGAAAAAAACAGCGAATGGAATTACAAAGAAACAGAGCTCAGATGCTCCCAGGTCGGCAGGCCCGCATGTAAAGGCTCTGCCGCTGTGCTGCAGCCGGGGCTGTCAGTACGACTTTCAAAAGGCATGCGCCTCCTGTCAGCAGGTACCTCCAGCAAAACATCAGGATACGCCACAGTGCTAACAATCTTTCAGGCATCAGACGGAAACTCCCGGCCATTTCTGATGCCCCAATGGTAAGTTCTTCCCTGAGGAAGATGATGCGGAGAAAAGCAAGGCCATGCCCCACTCAATACCTGAAAACCCATGTGGTCTTCAGGAAATGCTGCACAAAAGTCTGTGACCCGGATATCAAATGGTCAGGCAGTAAGCAGGAGCAGTTGTCACTGCCTCTTTTCCCACCTCCACAAGTATCCTCATAATTAACGGCTTCTGGCAGCCGCCATCTTTCCAGCCACAACTTGAAAAGACAGGCGGGCACTCCCTGAAGGGATGCCTGCGCCCCATATTAGAACAGCACTTAATCCAGGTCGAGGATTTGGATCACAAACTGATGCAAACTTGTATCCATGTGAATCGCTGTACCAGTGCTACCTGCAGCCAACTTACCATGCCTGCGGACATGCACTTTGCCAGCGGATATAAGCAAAACACGCATTACCCACAAATATACAAAACAGCCTGCATCATGTTACCCTGCAGGTTGACCTCCCCAGCCCCGCCTGTCACCTGACTGTCTGCACAGATCCCTCTTAGCCCGCAGTTTCAACAGACACACCTTTCCCGGAACTGACCATCCCTGTATCAGCGCTCTTTCCCAAGGCTTACGCACCTCCCGAGCAAGAACACAGTCCAGGCATTGCCCCATACCCTGCAGACCATCTGTCCCGGGCTTGTGACCATCACTTATGCCCTGACTTCCCAGTGCTGAAGCCCATCCTCTATAAGCCTGTTGTCCCAGCACTGATGCCCATTACATGTGAGCTCTCTTTCGCTGCGCTGCCCCCCCATACTGTGTAAGCACGCTGTTCCAGCACTGATGCCCGGCCCGTGCCGGCCTGCTTTCCTTAGCTCGAAGCCCCGGCGTAGCACCGCGCACTCCAGGACTTTATGTCATGAATGTAAGCTATGCCTGTACTGACTGACAAAACTGTAAGCCTGTCCTCTGCTCGGCCATCTCAAAGTCGCATAAGCCGCCCCTGGCCGCCGTGCCCCTTATCTGCATAAGTGCTTAATATGACCGCCAGCCACTGCAATGCAGATGAGCAGTGTCTGTGCTGTCGGCAGCCCCTACGAGGAAATACTGTGCGCTCTCATGGGAGCACCTTGCTGTTCCCGGTAAAGGGTCTGTTTTCACTGCGCAAAATTCACTGACAAAAACACACAATTTGTATGGAACAGCAGCAGGACACAATGTCAAACATGCCTGGATCCAAGTTGCGTCCAGGATAAGGACGGCGCGTCACTTTGCCGTACACTGGCATGCCGGTGTTTCAGATAAAAGTCGGCATAAAAATGCTGTTTTCAGGCCTTATCAGGCAAGGTTAAACTGTTCATGCAATACAGCCCTGACGCCTCTGATTTTGTCATTTTCCGGCTGTGCACTCCCGGGAAATCATGCCCACTGATTCAGGCCCGATGAGCAGAAGCAAGGTCAAAATTATGTAGTTACAACAATGTCATATTATCCCAGTACTTTTGGACGCTCCTGTGAAAACCTTCCCGGGAAAAGCCTGTTTATCGTATTCTGTTAATTTTCTTGCGTACGCACGGATAAAAATCGCACCGTTTTTGAACATATTCATGATTCAGATCACATCGCTAAGGGCTTTGTATATTGTCAAGTGAGAAAATTATCAGGACTTTTGCAGTGACCATGCAATAGTAAAGGGGCTTATTTATCTATCTTGTATGCAAGTTGCCAGGACTTTTGGTATGGCCTGGGCGCCTTCAAAAACGGCTTATTTGATACGTTTTTGCAACAAACATGTCCAGGATGGTAAATTTCACTTCAATTTTGTGAACTCCCGCTAAAAATTTAATTTCACTGACGGACGAAACTCAAATTTTGTCAAAAGTGCACTTGCTCCAATTTTGTTTTTGATTATTTTGTATACAAGCCCTCGTGCTTAAGAATGAGTTCAGGTTCTTCATACAAGCGGACTGACATCATTAAGGACATCACACAAAAGGCAACTGGGATGGTGCTTTAAGGACAGCCCCTCAGTGCAGTGATTACATCAGCCGGGAAGAACATTAACGTAAGGTTCTGTTTGTCACCATTGAGCAGTAAGCTGTGCGACTTGCGAATCAGGCTGCGCGAATGCAGCGTTAAAGCTCTACAAAATGGTGAAATCAACAGACATGGAGAGCTCACAGGCCGGCGTAAAGCCCTGGCGAGCAAAGACTTTGCAGGCAAGGTTAGCAGCCTGCAAAAAGCATTAACTGACAGGCCTGAAGCCTGCAGCCTTATAACTGAACTTTCCCCTTATACCCTTGTTTCACAGGCAAAAAGACAGTATTACAGACCGATTTTCAGTACCTGCAGCGCCAGCTGCACATCCGGCTGGTTCCATAAGCCGGTTACAGGTCTGATGAGCTGACTGCCCTGTGCTGTAACAACCACCTGATTTCATGACATGCGCTGTCTGCCTCTGCAGGTATGCGTCTTTAAAGTCCGTTCCTGTGGGAATTGTCCATGAACTTTCAGGATATGAGCAGCTGATATCAGCCTGTTTGTATGAGGGGCCTGAATCCCACTCCAGTTACGAGAGCCGTCGAGTTAGTAAAAAGGAGCTTAAACTTATGTCCCCGAAAGCGAAATCGCTGATTGTTGTGGGCGATATAGTACTGTTTTTCCTGCTTTTGAACTTCCTGCCATTCGAGCCACTTGAGAACAAGGGTCTGGCCCTGTTACTCTTCGTTGGTATCCTGTGGCTGACTGAAGCAGTTCACGTTACTATCACCGCCATTTCCATCCCAATTCTTGCCGCCATGATGGGTCTTGTAACTACCAACAAGGCACTCAACGGCTTCTCTGACCCTAATATCTACCTGTTCTTCGGTGGTTTTGCTCTGGCAGCAGCCATGCACTATCAGAAGATCGACCGTATTATCGCTCAGCGAATCCTGGCCATGGCCCGCGGCAACTTCCTGATGTCCGTTGTCTTCCTGTTCACCGTAACAGCATTCCTCTCCATGTGGATGAGTAATACTGCTACCGCTGCCATGATGCTTCCACTTGCACTTGGTATCCTCTCCAAGGTTGATCCTCAGGAAAACAAGAGCGTCTTCACTTTCGTAATGCTCGGTATTGCCTACTCCGCCTCTATCGGTGGTATGGGTACCCTGGTAGGCTCTCCTCCAAACGCCATCGTTGCTTCCAACATGGACATGACCTTTGCTGACTGGTTTGTCATCGGCTTCCCATTCATGCTGGTCCTCATGCCACTCATGCTGCTATGTCTGTACTTCGTATTCCGTCCTAATCTGAAGATCGAAGTTGACTTCAAGGACGATAAGGTTGAGTTCAACGGTCAGCGCTACCTGACTCTGGCTGTATTCGTAATTGTTGCTCTGTGCTGGATTTTCTCCGCTCAGATCAATCCGTTCCTTTCCGGACTCTTCGGCCTTGCTGAGAAGATTGCCTCTTTCGACTCCGTAATTGCTATTGCAGCTGCCATTGTCGTAGTTGTTCTCAAGCTTATCTCATGGAAGGAAGTTCAGGAAAACACTGACTGGGGCGTTCTGATGCTCTTCGGCGGCGGTATTACCTTATCTGCCGTGCTCAAGGACTCCGGCGCTTCCAAGATCATGGCTGACGGTATCGTGTTCCTGGTTCAGGGTCAGCACTACTTCGTCATCGGTCTGTTAGTATCCTTCTTCATCGTGTTCTTAACCGAGTTTACCTCCAACACCGCATCAGCAGCTCTGCTGGTACCACTGTTCATCACTATCGCCGAGAGCATTGGTGCCCCTCCATTAGGTCTGTCTCTGATCATCGGTCTGGGCGCATCCTGTGCCTTCATGCTGCCAGTTGCTACCCCACCAAACGCCATCGTGTTCGGTACCGGTTATGTCAAGCAGCAGGACATGGTCCGCGTCGGTCTCGTTCTGAACATAGTATGTTCAATCGTTATCGCCGTCGGTGCCTACTTCTTCTTCCTGTAACAGAGTCCTTAGCGTCGGGTCTGGTCACAAAAAGAGCTCAATATGCTCCGTGACTTTCAGGCCCGGCTCCTGGTCCGGGAGGCCACAGCCGGCAGCAGCAGCCGCATGACTCAAAAGAGCATTGCAGCTGCGAGCACCACCTGGCCCGGGAAATAATCTGATTTAATAAAAGGGGGAGCCTGAGTGCTCCCCTTTGTTTTGCCCGACAGCCGGGCTCCTCAACCCACCACATCCCAACCATCCCTGCCTCCACCACCACCACCGTAAATCCACGCCTCAACATAAAAAGCGCACTAACGAATCCCGACCTCACAAAGGCCTCACGCCGCCCTGGATGCCACCAGATTCAAGCAGCCCAACCTTACACAGGCCTCACGCCGCCCAGGCTGCCGCCATACGCTGAGCAATCCCGGCGACCACACGGTCCACACGGAACAAGCCAAAAGATGGCTGCCAAAACAGCGCTGCCATCCATGCTCAGAGCACTCAATGTATACTTCAACCCGGCAAGGATAATAAGTAATAGACAATTTCTAAAATAGACAATAGTGCAATAATACCTGACACAACTGTACTGTCTTAAAGCATTGAGCTGATCAGACTGGGCAGTCTGCTCCAGCCGCAGATTCTGATAACCGGCAGATACGTAATGTGTGCACTGTTTGCCATGCTGATAACGTGAAGCCAGGAACATAAGTCAACACCTCTGCCATTTACCATCATGTGCCATGGTCAGGGGTATCAGGCTGCAGGCACATGCAGGTAAAGAAGCTGACTGCAGCACTATCGACTGCAGCAAATGCTGTCAACAGGCTGCGACCTGCAAGGAGCTCTCTCATGGTACTGGACTATCCCCTGCCATTAAAGGGGACAGGTCAGGTCAAGCAGTGAGCAGATATTTGCTGAGGCATGCTCTAAGTATTGGCCTGAAGCCGCTAAAGAGCATCTGTGAAAGCCCCCCTGTGCTCTTATTGCCTGCTCAGGCCAGGTTGTGGTCATATACTGTGTCCCATATACAGTCGTAGCTTTATGCCGTTCATATGCACCATTTCCGGCTTTGTGACGCGTCATGGTACACGCATGTAATAAGATGCCGATGTTCAGACTCAGGTCATAGTCCTTATATATGCACCACTTCATGCTTTATGACGTGTCTTTACCTGCGCCTCCTTTCTGCTCAAAAGTGATCGCAGGGTGCGATTTTGTGTTCAGGTGCATTAAACTTGAACTGTAATAACCTCAGCCAGTACCATCAATCATGCATACCTTTGAAATAGCATCCTTTACCTTTCAGGTAACACCTGCCCGTCTGGGCATATTTATTATTGCGGCTCTGATAATAGCCGCTGCATTCCGTTTTGCCTTTGCCGGTCGCAGAGACCAGTGGTTTGCCCGCACTCCCAGCACTATCATTCATATGCGCGGGGCTATTGGTAACTGGCTGTCCCTTGGCTATCCGGTCACTGTTCAGGGCTATGCCGTTACTGTTGCAATCGTGTGCACCATCATAATTGCCGGCCTTTTTATCTTCGCCCTGCCTGAACACCTGCTCTAGCCAGCCCAGCCGCACCAGTCCCTGCAGGCAACAGGCTGCGCCGCAGGCTGCAGGCTGCCTGTGCACTCTGTCTTTGGTCCGCCCCTCTCTGGCAAGCCTGGCACTGCCATGCTGTCAGGTCGACCTGGCTCAGCTGAGCGCTGCCTGCAACCGTGCCATGATGCAGCTGAAAGCTGCCTGCAGCTGTGCCATGATGCAGCTGAGAGCTGGCATGCCTGGTCCAGCGGTATAGACAACGTTTGCACAGTTCTGCGTCTGGAGCAATGAGTGCCGGTACGGCTGATACATGGGGGCGACAAAATGATACTGGCGCAAAGGGCACGTCAGTCCTTGCATGACGGGTGACCGGTGCTCAATGGCGACCTGTAATTTCCTGGTCTGTCCTGGGGGGCAGCGGGTTGGTTTGCGTGCACTGGGCTTGCCGGGAGCAGGTGATGGGCGTTGTGAATGGCCGGGAGCAGGTGATGGGCGTTGTGAATGGCCGGGAGCCGGCGCGGCGGGACTGCTGTCTGTTTTTTTTGTCTGTAAGGAGGGCGTATGGATATAGTCAGTGCTGAGAAAAGGCGGGCTAATATGCAGGCCATCAGGTCGAAAAATACCAGGCCTGAACTTTACATAAGAAAGCTGCTCCATGGTGCCGGGGTGCGCTACTCCATAGCTCCGGGCAAGATTCCCGGTCACCCTGACCTGTACAGCCGACGCTTTAATACCGCTGTCTTTGTGCACGGCTGCTTCTGGCACCGCCATCAAGGCTGCTCCCAGGCATATATGCCCAAATCAAGGGTTGAGTTCTGGCAGGCTAAATTTGACCGCAATGTGGCCCGCGACCGTGAGGTCAGAGTGCAGCTCAAAGAAAGGGGCATACGCTGTCTTATTATCTGGGAGTGCACCATCAAAAAGGCCATGCGCTCTGAGGAGCTTGAACGTAAACTGCTCGACAGCATGATGACTTTTCTCAAAGGTGACTGTGACAGCAGTAAAAGTGACGGGCAGAACCTCCATGGTCACAGCCGGGTCAGTGAAGCTGACAGCATGGGACGAAAAGGCGACAGTGCTGCAAGTAAAGTGACTGAGCGCTGCCCGGGCCGGAACAGGGGACAGCCACGGGGCGGTGAGGCGGGACCTGATTGTGCTGCAATGCTGGAACTATAATGGCTGATTTTTCCGCATGTTCATCGCATTTTCAGATCCGGCATGGATAATGCCATACATATGATCAGTCCCTGTTTTGGGGCGGACCTGTCTGCAGGTCGTCACTGCAGTTAAAGGACTGAGGCAGCTCAGGAATGACAGGCTTATTAATATCCTGAATGAAAAATGAAGCTGATACGGCAAAAAATGTACATAAAGTGTAAATTTTGCCTTTTATAATTCGCTCAAGTTGCTATACTTTTATACTTGTGCCTCCGTGCCACAGCAGGATACTTTTTCACAAAAAGACCGGGAATACAGTCCCGGCTTATGTTGTATCATCTGTATGAGCTAGGGAAACACAACCGACGGCTTAATACCGTCATATCCGTACCCCACCCGAGTATTTTTGGCTGAATTTTGTGTACAGCATTTTTGTCATCGGGGTACAAGCTTTCATATCCTGACAAGCGTGCTGAAAACGTTTGCTGTTCAGACAGGCCTGCCGCGCTCTGACTGACAGTATCAGCCGCTCCGTACGCCTCGTACCGGACACTGAATTATCCACCCCAATGGCCTTGCGCCACCGGGACAAGAATCACCAGCTCCAGAATCAGTGAGCCTGTTTCCGCTGCAGTCATTATTTACCCCAGCCTTTATGGTTAAGGTCAGGGCGTGCCCGTGTGCTGAGCATTGCGCTCAAAGCCCGAAAGGCATGCCATTGTAGCTGCACGTGGTTATCTGCACAGCCTCAGATGCATTGCAGGTCCTGCAGTCAGGGCCGCCGGGCAAATTGCTGGTATTGCCTGCAGGCATTGCCCTGCCAGGCAAGGCAATGCTCTGCAAGGTATGGCCAGGCTGATCTGAGCCCCCACAATGGTCTGCTGCGCCCCCAGGAGAAGGCCGCACAGACTTATCCAGCCTGTCCCCGGGATCTGCAGTCCCGGCGACTGTTATAAAAGGTAATCGCACCGGGCAGAGTATGCACCAGCCCTGCTGATGCAGCTGCTGCTCATCTGTAAGTTCACTACTGTTAATCTGTGTTTGTAAGTCATGTTAAATATCAAAGTAACTAACCGCATGATGCATGAGGACTTTATTGCCAGTGACAATATTGCCCCTTATATTTTGCCGCGCAAACACATTGCCAGTGTCGTCATTACCGTCGCCCTGTGTGCCGTAATCGTGCTTCCTATGCCATCAACATGGGAGCGTTTCAGCGATGAGGGAACTCCTGCCCTTACTGCAGACAGCCGCGAATATCTCAAAAGCGATCAGACCGCTGACGAGCTTGCCGCCAGTAATGAAATTACCGGCATGCACAACGAAAACTACGACGATTACGACATCCCGAGCCAGTACTTCAAGAACGATGCAGCCGATCAGCTTACCGGCACTCAGGGAACTGCTCTGACCGGTACTGACATCCCTGAAGATGACGAAATCTTTGTCGCAGAAACAGAAGTACCTCCGGCAGCTCCGCCTGTAGAGGGCACCTGGGCTGACGGCACCAAAGAGGCAACTGGCGGCGACCTGACCGCTCAGGCCGAAACTCCTGCCCCTGGTGTAACCATTACTCCAGGCGCTGCTGATCAGCCAGCTACTGAAGAGACTGCAGGCGATCAGCTGGCTTCAACAGATATTACCACTCCTGGTGCTGCCGAAGGAGCTGATGAGACCATGGGCAATGTCCCTGAGGTCCGTCCTGAGGGCAGCTGGTATCAGCAGACTATCCGCAGGGGCGATACCCTCTCTGACATCTTTACCTTCCTTGACCTGCCATATGCCACCTTAAACCGTATTACCAAGGTAGCCGGTAACAAAGACCTGCGTCTTAAGGTGGGAGACCCTATTTATTTCCTTATCGACAAGGAAAATGTGGTCATGGAAATGGTCAAGCCGCTTAACAAAACCGAGCAGGTACGCTTTACCCGCATGGCCGCCACAGATGACTTCAGAGTGGTTTATGAAAACCTCAATGATCATGTTGACGATCAGAAACTGCTGGCATCCATTCCTCAGGCTGAGACCATGCCTCTTGCCGTTGAGGCCGCAAAGCAGCGTGCCATTCGCGAGGCTGCTCTTGCAAAGGCCCGTGCTGAGCAGGAAGCCCGCGATCGCGCCAACAACGTCAACCTCAAGCGTCCTCGTCTGCTCATTGCCGAAGTCAAAAAGGGTGAAAGCTTTGCCACCGCAGGTCGCCGTGCCGGTCTTACCCCTGCTGACATACGTAATATCGAAAATATCTTCAAGCAGAAGATCAATGTCCGTACCTTAAAGCAGGGCGACAAGTTCCGTGTGCTCTTCAGCGGCATCGGTACCAACGCTACCCTTTATGCCGTACGTTTTGAGACCCACCGTGGCAATTTCGAGTCCTTTATCAATCCTGAGGACAACAATTTCTACGGCGAAAACGAATTTACTCCTACTGCAGGTATCTTCCGTCGCTTCCCTCTGGCCGGAGACATCAAGGTTACATCACACTTTAACCCTTCACGCCGTCACCCTGTGACCCGTCGTGTAAGTCCTCATAATGGCGTGGACTTTAAGGCCAGTGTCGGTACCCCTGTATATGCCCCTGCCGATGGTATGGTTACCTTCTCAGGCTATCAGCGTGCTGCCGGTTACTACGTGATTGTCAGCCACGCCAATAACTTCTCCACCGTATACATGCACCTGTCCAAAACTGAGGTCAAGCGCGGTCAGAAGGTTATTGTAGGTCAGCTCATTGCCCGATCAGGCAATACCGGCCGTACCACAGGTCCGCACCTGCACTATGAGATCCGTATTAACGACCGTCCGGTAAACCCGCTCAAGATTGAGCTGCCAAGCTCCAATCATCCAAATCTGGCCCGTGAGCAGCGTGAGGCCTTTGCCAATAACGTAAAGATTCTGCGTGCCGACATGAACAACGACCGTCTGGCTGCCACAAGATAAGAGCAGGCGGACTCAGTTCACTCAATCAGGCCGCCCCACGGGCGGCCTGATTTGTATGCAGCCCACTACAGCCACCGCCCCTGCAACCTACGCTCCAGCCGCTCCGGCAGGAGCTGCAGCCGCCCCGGCCGCCGCTTACGACAGGGCAGTCCATGTGCGTCTGACCTGTCAGGACCATACCTGTGGCATGCCAGGTCAGGTCATTTTGGGGGCTGGTTATGGCCCGGGCATGCCAAAAAGAAGGTACCGGGCGCGCACCTGCAAGCTGGAAGTATTGGGACCGGGCGTGGTTATGGCTATAATAGCTTGATCCGACCCGGTCAGGGTCATGGATTTTATTAAGGCAGGCCTGGCGGCTCTGTCAGGTTGAGCTCTCTGCACAACATAAGGCGTTATGCAGCTGATATCACACCTGGCACCCGGCAGTTACCAGCGCCCGGGCTCTGCCCGCGCCGGAGTACCGTTGCCGGCGCCAGGCATACCGTGGCCGGAGCCGGGCATGCAGTGCCCGGTGTCGGACATATCGGCGCCGGGCATGCCGTGCCCGGTGTCGGACATATCGGCGCCGGGCATGCCGGCCCAGGTGTTCCGGCCGGCCTGAGAGCAGAAAAGATTGCCTTCACGGATATGCCGTACTGCCGGCATCAGTATGCCACTGCTGTTTCATCTCTTGCCGGATGTACGCTGTCCAATATAATCTGTTAATCACCGGTTTATTTTTCTGAATATGCCTCATGTGGCGGCAGGAACTGTCTTGCAGGACAGTATCTGCTGACAGGCATAACAACCAGTATCAGTCTGACCATGCTCGCTGCTCAGGGTGACGATCCTGATGGCAGTTGAGACTGGGACCTGTATGCAGCCTGAGGCTCAGTCCTCTTTAAAAGGCATCTGTCCTGATTTCCGGCGCAGCGGACTTCAGGGGCATGCAGGCTGCCCGGCAGATGGTGCAGGCCCGGGCCCTGGCAGGGTCGTCAGGGGCTGCACAGCATGCTCAGAGCTGAAGCTGTCGTTGCACAGGATGACTTTTTTACCTAAGGGCGGGGAGTATTTCCCGCTGTAGATATCGCGATGCTGTCCAATACTAACCTTTCCAAAGAAGCTGCTACCCTGACCAGGTGGCTGGTTTCCATTCCATCTGTGGCCCATGCCAAGGGCCCTGCCCTGATCTGCAAGGCCATCTATGATGGACTGAGCGAATTTCCCTATTTCAAAAAGAACAGTGAAAATCTGACCCTGATCTCCCATGGAGAATCAGGCAAGAGCTCAGTTGTAGCCCTGGTCAGGGCCATGGATACGGTTGACGATACCATCGTGCTGCTGTGCGACACCGACACCAGCTCTCCTTATCACTATGGTGCCCTCAAGGGTTTTTCCACCAACTGTGATGAGCTGCGCAACCGTCTGAGCACCATGGATGACATTACCGATCCTGTCATCCGTGCCGGTATTGAAAACGATGAGCTGCTCTTTGGCCTTGGTGTCCTGCAGTCCAAGTGCGCTACCGGCTCCATGCTGGTGGCTCTCAAGGAGCTTTCTGACAATCAGGTACGCCTCAATGTCAACGTCCTCTTTATCTGTACTTCTGAAAGTGCCATTTCGCATCGCGGCATCAAGAAGTGCATCCCTTATCTTGAGGAGCTGACCGAGCGCGAGCGCCTGCATCTCAAGCTGGCCATCAATGCCCGCCCTAACTTCCCTCTGCATCGCAATGACAGGGATCTGCATATCTACACCGGCAACTATGGCAAGGTCGAGCCATCGTTCTACATTATCGGAAACTCCACATCCGCTTTCCGCCCATTCTCCGGTTTCTCAGCATCCATTATTGCCTCTGAGCTGATCCGTCAGCTTGAGCTCAATCCTGACATCATCCGTGCACTCAACAATACCCCGCTGGTCCCTACCTTTGACAGTCTGCGCGTCAAGGAATTTGGCAAGGATTACAGCCCTGACGGCATGCAGGTATCTTTCTCCCTGCCTATAGTCAATGTTGACCTTGGTGATCTGCTCGCGCTGCTTAAAAAAGCCGCTGCTGCAGCCATTGAACACGCTGCCGAACTGGTAGATCAGCGTGAGTCTGCCTATGCTGAGCTCAATGGCGAAGTATTCGTACCAATGTCACAGGATGCCGAGGTTGTCTCATTCTCGGATCTGCTCGAGCGCGCCAGTCATAACTTCAATGGCAATCTGCAGAAGGCTCTGCAGGGCATGGTGCAGAAGTGCCGCTCTGAGGGTCTGTCACTGCATCAGGCCAGTATTACCATTATTGAGCGCCTCAACGAGCTGGCCAAGCTGCCACGCCCGTCAGTAGTGGTTTACTTTACTGACAACTTCCTGCCTCCTCAGGGTCTGAGTGCCAGCTTAAGCCAGGATCGCGAGCTCTTTATGATGCTTGACGGCCTTATCAGCCGCTTTGCCTCCGTAAGCAAGATTACCCCTACCCTGGCCATGCACTATGCCCCTGGTGAGGCCTGTCTGCTCCGTCCGGTCAATTTGAACTCCTCACTGACCACTCTGGCAAGAGAGTGCCCTGTAGGCATTGAAAATCTTCACGGCCTGAATGTACCTGCCATTACTCTTGGTATTAAGGGCGATCACCTGAGCCTGCTTACCGAGCATGTCGACAAGCGCATGTTCGAGTATCTGCCATCTCTGATTGTCAACATTGTTGAGGCCGTTACCGCCAGTCCAGAAGCCAGCCTTGGCTATGTAACTCCGGCCAGTGCCGAAGGTGCCTTTGCTGCCCTGGCTGGCCCTGCTGCCGCCGCTGTCAGTGAAGGTACTTCAGTTAACAACATGGATCCTGATGGTCCTGATCGTCTTACCCTCACTCTTGAGCAGCTGAGCGAGCGCGCCGAGGCTCTGTCCAGTGAGACTGTAAGCCAGGTTCAGGAAATTCGCCAGGAGCACAACGAGGACGGCTCTTTTTATACCCAGATTGCCCGTGGCACTCTCGAGCCACAGTCCCTTTCTGCCTTCCTCAAGCCTGACGGTTCACCTCTGCCAGGAGCCGAGCTGCGCCTTGCTCAGCGCCTGAGCGGTCCGGCCCGTCCACGCCCTGAGGGTCAGGAGGGCAACAATATTGATTCAGGCTATGGCTATACCACAGCTGAAGCTGCCAATGCCGCTCAGGCTGAGGCCGCTGCTGCTGCCCGCTCCAGTCGTACTGCTGCCGAGGCTGCTGCACGTGCCAGTGAAGAGCCGCTTTCAGCCCGCCCTATTTCCGTATCTACCGCCGGTCAGGGTGATGACTCACAGTCAGCCATTGATGCGCTGACCATACAGAATCTTGAAGACAGCGAAAGCTCCCGCAAAGATCAGGAAGCTGCCCAGGCAAAGGAGCAGCGTGAGCTGGCCCGCAGCAGTGACATCCAGGATGCCATTGCCCGCAGCATCAACGAAAAATCAGCCGACGGCTCCACCAGCAGTGCTTCAGCTGGCGCCATGTCTGATGATGAGCGCTCCCGTCAGGAACTTGCAGACCTGCTCAAGCCTACCCAGGTTGAGGTCATGGCCGCTGACGAGCGAGATCCTCTTTCGGGCATCAAAAAGCTCTTTAATCGTGACCAGTCCAGACAGTCAGATGGCGAGCCTGCCAGCCCGGGCCTTGCTCCTGTAAGCCAGGCTCCTGAAGGCGAGGTCATGCCATGGGAAGCTCAGGCATCCCAGACCGCCCCGTCCGGCCTTTCAGGCCAGCAAGGCCAGTCTGGTCAGCCTGGCCTGCAAGACCAGTCTGTTCAGCCAGGTCTGCCTGACGCCGCCTCCACCGGCGCCACCGGCACCGTCATCAGCCTTGATGACAATGCTGCCCCGGTAGATCTGAGCTCCCAGAGCTCTGAGCTTGATATTACCCCGGCAGGCAGCACAGCTGACAGGGACAGTCAGGATGCTCAGGGCACAGTCATGAGCTCTGATGGTGCCGAGCCGCTGCCAGAGCTGAGCCAGCCTGCTGCCGCTGCCCCTGTTGAAGAGGGCAAGGGAGCCTTAAAACTCGTTTCCTCTTTCTTTAAGAGCCTGCGTCTGGGACGCGGATCTGACAACCAGTCAGGCGATGCCATCACAGGTGCAGCCGCTCAGGGCACCGGCCTTACCTCAGGCACTGCCGCTACTACAGCTGAAGCTGAGCGCATTGCTGCTATTGCCGACAACGCCCTCAATCTTTCCGATGATGCCGCCACTCAGGCCGGCAAGGCTGACCAGACCGGCAGCCAGTCCGACCTGAATGACAGCATGCAGGCTGCCACCGCCTCCATGTCCGATGCCTTCCAGGCCGCAGCCCAGGCCCCGGAGACTGCCCCTGCAGCTGACGCTGCAGCTGCATCCCAGGCTCCTGCAGACGCCCAGTCTGCAGAGGCTCAGACTGCCTACACCCAGCCTGCCGACGTGGCCACTGTCATCACCGATAGCGAGCCGGCCCCGGCAGACAGTACCGCCCAGTCAGACGACCAGCAGGCCGACAATGATGCTCAGCCTGCCATGGACATTGGTGTGGCCGATGAAATCCAGCCTCAGGCCGACGAAGCCCAGCCTGAGGCCGCCGCAGCTGACGCAGCCGCCCCGGACGCCGATGCCGATGCAGCAGCTGCTGACGCAGCTGACGCCGAGGCTGAGGACAAGGCCGATGCTGCTGCACAGGCAGCTGACTCTGCAGCCGATTCTGATGTAATGGGCAATGAGGTCAGCTCTGAGCAGGTTGCCAGCATGCTGGCTTCCTCCATTAACGAGAAGATCAATTCCAACACTCTTGCCTCCATTGATGAGCCAAGTTCTTATCAGCACAACGATTTACCGCTCAACAACGGTGTCTACGCCACTGACATTGACCGCGACCAGATGGGCAGCCTGCTCACCCCTGAAGGTGAGGCTGCA
Source organism: Anaerobiospirillum sp. NML120449 (assembly GCF_023051105.1). GTDB lineage: Bacteria > Pseudomonadota > Gammaproteobacteria > Enterobacterales > Succinivibrionaceae > Anaerobiospirillum. The sequence goes on from NZ_JALKIL010000003.1 coordinate 82,459, forward strand.
ATCATTTCCTCTGGTCAAAGCGCCCAGTCAGGAGAGCCACCTGCACAGGACAATGACCGCACTGCTGACAATGATGCCAGTGACGCCGCCAGCCTGCATCTGCGCGATGAATCCGGCTCACAGCTGAGCTCAGAACCTGCCCTGTCCGCTGACTACCAGCCACAGGCTGATGCCATTGAAGCCCAGGATGCCCCTGAGACCAGCGACAGCCGTGATACCAGAGACAGCCCTGACTCCATGGCTGCCGAGCACAAGGCACATGACAGGCCAGGTGCTGCCGCCGCTTATGATGCAGCCTTCCTCGAGGCCGCCACAGGCATACCTGCAGCCCCTTACAGCCCTGCACAGTCTTATACACAGACAGTTCAGGATAATGAAGCTCAGGCACCAGAGAGCGCCTCAGCCCCGGCCGCAGACGCCGCTGTAGCCGCAGCTGATGAAGTTGACGCCCCGGCCACATCCGCCGCTGCAGCCGATGAAGCTGCTGCCGGCGCTGCTGAGCAGTCCAGCCTTGCATTGTCAGTGCTGGGTAATCCTGAAAGCGGCACAGCAACATCCGAGGGTGCAGCTGCCTTAAGCCGCAGCTCACCGGCCCACGACCAGCTGCAGGTACGTCCATCTCCAGCTGCCGAACATTTACGCCCAGCCCGTCATGACGATGTGGCACCGGCTCTTGCTGACGGTATGACCAATCCTCTGGCCGAGCAGACTCCTGAATTTGCCGCCAATCCTCTGGCCGGTGAGGAAAGCACCGCCACAGCAGCTGTGCCTGCTCAGGATGGCGCCATGGCAGATAATGCTGCAGCTGCCCCAGCCACCACAGTGGCCCAGGCAGCCGATTCAGCTGCTGCCGCCGGCACTGCCCCACAGGCTAAGACTGAGCCTGAGGCTGAGCCTGAGGCTGCTGCCTCCGCTGCTGCAGCTGATTCAGCTGCAGTCGCTGCTGAGCACAGTGCAGATGCTTCAAATTCCAGCACCAGGGCCGCAAGCGTCTCTGGCAAGGCCGGTGAAAAGCGTGCTGACAAGGATGCCAGGGCCAACAAATCTGCCGATGCGGCCAGAACTGAAGCTGACAGCAAGGGTAAGGACACAAGCAAGTCTCAGAAGGCCGGTCAGTCTGAAAAGGCCCGTCGCAAGCTCGAAGAAATCACCATGCGCCTTGCTGCCCGTGCCTCAGGCATGGAAGCCTCCGCTCTCAAGGAGCGCATGGACGCCCAGCGCCCTGAAATCAGTGAGCGCCCTGAAGGTGGTGCCGCTGGTGCTGCCGCAGCCGCCAAAACAGCAGCCGCAGCTGCTGCAGCTGCCAGCGCCGCAGGTGCAGCCGGTGCTGCTGGCGCCGCTGCAGCAAGCGCTGCAGGGGGTAACGCCTTTAGTCTGCCATCAGACAGTGATGTCACCCGCGCTATTGATACCAGCGTGAACATGATGGCCCGCAATCGCTTTGTAGTTAGCGAAGACCCTCATAACACCCGTGATCCTGAGGAAGTCTTTGCCGAGGCTGAAGCCGAGGCAGCTGCTCTGCGTGCTGAGGTTGAGGAGCGCCGTAAGCGCATTACCGAGGCCATGGCCCGCGAAGATGAGCAGCGCAGCCAGAGCTCAGACGCCGCCACTGCCAGTGCCAGTGAGGACGCTGGTGCCGCTGTTGAGGCAGCTGCTGCAGACAGCACAGCCAGCAACGCTGCTGCCAGCCAGGCTGCAGCGCAGGATCGTCCTGACATTGCAGCTCTCAATCAGCTTATTGAAAATGCCCGTGAGCAGGCCGCCGAAGAAAGCGCCGCTGCAGCTGCTGCCACAGCCGCTGCTGAGGAGAAAGCTAACCGTGCCATGGCTGAGGCTGAGGCAGCACGTGAGGCCAGACGCCTTGTCAGAGAGGCTGCCGCAGCTGCGCAGGCTGCAGCTGCAGCTGCTGAGCCGGTTACTGCTGTTGCCCAGCCGGTGGCTGAGACTGTGGTGGCTGAGGCTGAAACTGTGGCCGATGCTGAGGCTGTGGTGGTTGATGCTGCCCAGATTCACAATGAGCACAGATTCTGGGAGAAGAGTGCTGCTGATGCCAAGGTACAGGAGCAGGTCAGCCCGGCCCCTGAATTTGGTTCAGACACTGGCACCGGTCAGAACGTGCTGGTCTTTGACAAACTGCAGACCAAGGCTGCGCTGCGCAACTCTGTTGATGTGGAGCCTCTTGATGATGCTACCCGCCGCGAGCTTGACGGTCTGCGCCGCGTAGGCACCGAAGAGGCCATTGCCCAGCTGCTTTATGCTGATGAGGACTTCTCTGATGATGCCGATGAGCGCATAAATCAGAGCCGTCAGCATGGTGATGATAATGCCCTTGAAACCCTGACTATTGAGGCCACAGATGTGACCCCGGATCAGGACCAGGAGCCTCTGTCAGAAGAGGATGCCGAGCGTCAGGCCCGCCGTGCCGCTCTGCGCCGTGCCATGTATGGCGACGACTCAGCCGACAGTGGCAGCCGCCGCAAGGGCACCTATATTGACCTTGATAACTTTGGTGTAGCCAAGAATATCGACCCTGATGCTGTAGAGCAGGGCTATACCACTACCAGCACTGCCATGAAGGAGCCCGAGCCGGTACTGGCCACCAGCATTGGTACCGTCGCCGCCCCGGCTCAGAATCCGTCCACCACCCGTGTAGTAGGACGCTCCACCTCTCTGCCTATGGCTGAGCCAAAGAGCGATACTTTCAAGAATTCCACCTACACTCAGGAGCCAATGGAGACTGTAGCCTCATCAAATCCAGGTGTACGTATTCTGCGCACTCCAAATGCCAACCTGCGTCGCGCTCAGCGCGTTCAGTCTCAGGACAAGACTGGCAGCAGTGATCAGGAGTTCAGCCTCTCTGATGACGGTAATGCTCTGATTTCCAAGCGCAAAGGTGCTCAGCCGGAGGCTGCCACAGCCGCTTCACGCCCTGAGCCGGCATCACCAACAGCTATTGAGGGATCAGTAGCTGACCTGGCCCGCTCTGCGGAAAACTCTCTGCGTGTGCAGCGCAAGAAAGTTCAGGAAGATGCCAGTGTCGCTCCTACCATGGTGGTAGGAGCCACGCGCAAGGAGAACAAGGCAGAAGCTCCGGCCCGTCCGGAACCGGCCTCTCCTACTGCTATCGAAGGCTCTACCGAGGTACTGGCCCGCTCAGCTGAAAACTCCCTGCGCAATCAGCTCAAGAAAGTGCAGGAAGATGACAGCGTAGCCCCTACCATGGTGGTAGGTGCCCAGCGCAAGGAAAAGAAGGACGATGCCCCACAGCCGGCCTCTCCTACCGCTATTGAGGGATCTGTAGCCGCTCTGGAGCGCTCAGCTGAAAACTCCCTGCGCGTTCAGCGCAAGAAGGCTCAGGAAGATGCCAGCGTCGCACCTACCATGGTGGTCGGTGCCCCACGCAAAGATAACAAGGCAGCTGCTCCGGCCCGTCCGGAACCGGCCTCTCCTACTGCTATCGAGGGCTCTACCGAGGAGCTGGCTCGCTCAGCTGAAAACTCCCTGCGCAATCAGCTCAAGAAAGTGCAGGAAGATGACAGCGTAGCTCCTACCATGGTGGTGGCTGCTCCCAAGAAGGATAAAAAGTCAGCCCCTTCCAGAGACAGGTCCGATGAGGGCAAGCCTGTAGCACCTACTGCCATTGCCGGCTCCACTGAAGACCTGGCCCGCTCAGCTGAAAACTCACTGCGCAACCAGCTCAAAAAGGTCCAGGAGGACACCAGCGTCCCTCAGACCATTGTGGTCCGCTCCCCTAAATAACAGGAAAGCCGCTGTCAAAGCCGCTGTCAAAGCTGCTGCCACTGCAGCTGCACTGGCAGCTGCTGCAGCGGCAGCCGCAGGCTGAGATTCAGCCCAGACGGCCACATTGGCCTGACAATTTAAATATTTCAATATATACAGATAAAAAGAGACCCGCTGTTTGCGGGTCTTTTTGTTGATGCCAGGCCTGAAGCAGATCGCAAGGCCCGGAGGGTCGCCATGCCCGCCCACAGGCCAGGCTGCAGTTGCAGACTGACTGAGGGCGGCAGGTGCTATAAGGATTTGGTCGGGATACCCAGCATCTGAGCACGGCTGCTTAAAATGCGGTCAGCTGTGTACAGAACAATGTCATTGAGCTTGTAATGTAAAGCTGTTGCCAGTATCAGATCATCGCCACTGGTACGATCCTTTCCAAAAGAGTTTAGATAGTCACGACAGTTTTGTGGAGCAGCTACAGCTGAGCGCTTGAGATCAAGCTCCTCAAGAGCGGTCACGGCCTTACGCACGGCATGACCAAGCTGAGCATTGCCGCCATTACTGCCGTTGCGGCTGTCAAACTTCTTGCGATCAAGCTCACGCAGCACCACCTCAGGAACCACAATGGTGAAGTCCTTCTTGAGCAGAGCAAGTCTGTCGCTGTTGTCTATCAGGTAATTGGTATCGACAATGGCAAAGCGCTCACCGGCATGATAAGGCTCAAAGTATTCATTGAGCTTTTGCATCAGCGTACTGATGCGGCCGGTCAGACTGTTAAGACCTGTTGAGTCAATTCCGCTGCAGTCCTTACGGAATGTGTTAAGCACAGCAGTCCAGGACAGAATGGCACGGGACAGTTCAGGTCCAACCAGCTTAGGATCAGGCTGCTCACCCTCGCAGGCATTGCTGATCATGTTGAAGTAACGCTGCACTTCTTCAAACTCGCTGATACGCAGACGCAGCATAATATGCTCGAGCATATTGGCTGTTATGACATCAGTGCTGATACCTGAATAAACAGCACTTAGCGAGTTGTCAGGGTCCATCATGCCCACACTGCCACGTCCGGCACCGCCAGGCAGCTCAAGCGATGAACGGCGGCGGTTGCCCTGTTCAGCCCGATCCTGAGCAATGACCCTGTCCAGGTTCTCCTTATTGACCTTTGATGTGCTCCTGAGCACCTGATCCGGGCTTTGCTGACGGAATGCCAGGTCAAACAGAGCCTGACCCAGCCAGCTGGCAACCTGACTTATGGAAATGACAGTTTTCTGCATGGTGCTGTCGTTGAGAGTCTGCTCGGCAACACGGCTTTCAAATTGGCTAAGGGCACTTCCGGCTGCTGCCTCAGGCTCATAAGTGCTGTCACTTAAAGCCAGCATGGCGGCCAGCTCATGCCAGGTGCTGGCCGGAGTGGCTGCCTTAATCCATGAGGATCGATCAGTAACATTAACTGAGCAGATCTTCATTACTCTGAGCAGCTCAACCAGATAAAGCTGTGACCAGCCCTTTAACCATGAGCTGATATCAACAGAGCTGCTCTGGGCCAGCCATACCACAACAGCAGGACCTGGGCGGTCAAATGGAGCCATGGAACTTAAGGACGGCCCCTTGTGGATCACGGCCTCAACCATGGGAAGATTGATGCAGTCATCGCCCATAATGGCCTGTATTGAGCTGCTGACCAGAGCGCAGTAATCAGAGCTTTCAAGTCCGGTATAAAACACCTGAGTGTCATTGCCAGGCAAAGACAGGGCACTGTTGGGCAGATGCATTACCAGAGAGCTGTCCACACAGGCCTCTTTAACTGTATTGTCAATCACAATACACAGCGATCCGGCTGCAGCTTCGACTTCACTGAGGCTGGCAGGAACAGCACGCTCCTCTCCCTCACAGACTTCAGCTGAACGCGGGGTCACCTTCTTGCGGGCAATCATTATCTGAGTGCTTTGAGACGGCAGACTGATTACAGCCTTACGGCCTGCAAGTACTCGCGACAGGGCAGAGGTTTTATGTCCCATAATGAGCTGGCGCAGACCGTCGACAGGATCTGGCAGACGGAAGAGATCCTTTACCTGAGCGGTTTTCAGATCATATTTGCGGGTAAAGAAGCTGATATCAGCCGGAGTTGTCTTACCGCCTTTACGCACCCTTGCAGCCAGAGCCTCAAATCTCTCCATATCACGGGCTATGTTTTTGCTCTGTCGTGCACTTGATGATGCCGGAACAGCCACCATGGCGTCCGGCACCATACGCTGCATCAGTGGACGGGTAATCAGGCTGAATACAGTGCTGCTGTCAGTGCGTTCAAGCCAGGCACTGAGATCAGGATCGGTGCTGACTACACTCAGTCTGTTGTCCTGATCAAGTGAAAGCTCGAAAGACATGATCTGAGGCTCAACCCTGATATCATTTTGCACGCTGCACTTAATGCCGTCATTTTCCAGCATGACACTGTCAGTAAACCACTCCATATGTGGCAGTTCGTGATGGCCAAGTTCCTTAAGACGTCTGTCGCCTGGCATTACCAGATTGCGCAGCGCCTCCTGTCCCTTGTCATCTAACAGAGTACGGGCCTGCTCTGCATAAGAGGCCTGATCGGCAATTATCTCAGGCTCATCTTCAGCACTGTCCTCATCTTCAGGAAGTGCAGCCTCACCACGGGCCCATGAAGAAGCAGCATTACTCTCCCATGCAGGCAGAGAGCTGTTTTTGCTCCCGCCATCCTCGTCTCTGCCCGAACCGTGGCCTTCATCTTCACCGTCATTAAAAGAAAGAGCGCGGGCAAGGCCATACCAGTTCACTACGGCCAGACCGTCACCGACGGAGCCTGGCTGAGCAAACTGAGCCATACGGGCGGCGGTCACGCTGTCTGCATGAGCAGCAGCACGCTGCAACAGCGCCATGGTGACATTGTGCGAACACAGATCATCCTCAAGCGGATGATAGAAGAAAGTATTATCAGCACGGGTAAGCATGCCCGGAACCAGCTTGTCCTTAAAGAAATCCTGGCCCTTAGGGGTAATGCTCAGACTGCCCACGGTAATGGCCTGCAGATCAAGAGCTGCAGCATTAACAGCAGATCCTTCTCCGGCCTCCAGATCACGGCGCCCGTCATCATCACTGACGCCACTGCCGTCAGTGCCGCCACTTCCAGCCTCACTGGCAGCTGCACTGCCAGCAGCGCGGCTGCTGCCTGCAGCAGCTGTGCCCCTGTCGTCAATGGTCAGCAGGCCGGCAGAGAGCAGGGCGCTCAAAGAGCTGCGAATGAAGACAGGCTCAATTTTAAAGACCTCGCATATGGCACTGAGCGAAGCATTGCCCAGATCATGGTGACGCAGTGGCAGGCTTAAGAGCAGCTCATCAAAAACGGTGGCGTAACGTACCTCACGATAGTAATAGGAGACACGTAACGGATTGAGCGGACAGCAAAGCTGAGCCTTGACAAGACTTACAGTACTCACGTTTACCTTCTCCTGTTACTTGCGGCCCTTTTTGCCGCCGCCAAAATGTTCTGCCAGGCTTGCTAAAGAAGCTGCGCTGACCCCTTTGGAGCTTCCGGAATTTCCGGTGCTGCCACTTTCTGACCGGGCAGCTTTTGCTGCTGTCCCGGATTGTGCCCCAGCCCCGCCCTTAGAGGCAGCTGCGTCCTTTGAGGCGGCACCGGCCTTTGAGGCAGCCCCCACCTTTGCAGCCGTGGCCTTTTTGCCCGTGCTGTAGACAGTGGCGGATGAACGCTCCTGTGGCTGCTTTCTGATCTGTCCAAAGCCCTCGCTGGCAAGCAGGGCCGCAAAGGACTCGCCATCATCACCATCTGCCTCATCATCGCTGTCACTTTGAGAACTCATGTCCTCAGCAACAGGAGGAATCAGCTCCGGTGCATCAGGAAGATTGCCCGATGTTGAGCCCCTGTCAGCACCTGAAGTGTCAGCACCTGAACTGTCATCACTGTCAGCTGCGCTGCCAGCTCCAGAGCTCTGCGCCCCATCTGCCCTGGTGGCTGATGCCTTAGTGGCTGATGATCCGGCGCCTGCTCTGGCACTGGAGCCTGCTGCGTCAGCTCTTGTGCTGGAATCTCCGCCAATGACGTCCCTGTCATTTGAGACGTCGGAGTCCGTGTCCTCGTCAACCCTGACAGCCGGAGGCAGATCAGGTTTTAGCGAGGTGTTAAGCATTGAGGCCAGCTGACTTGCAAGTGAGCTTTGCTCTACATTGCCGCTGCTGTAAACCAGTTCATCGGAGTTATTCCATCCCCTGGTCTCATTGTCGCGACCAGAGCGGTAATCTCCTGAATCTGACGAACGTCCAAAGCCTGAGCTGTTATAGCCCTCACTGCGACTGCTGCGGTTATCCTGCCAGGAGTTGCGGGAACTGCTGTTCCAGCCACCGCCCGGACCGGCACCATTACTGTTGCCATTGAAGCCACTGCCGGTGCTGTTACTGTTGCTGTTCCAGCCGCCAGCATTGCTGTTTTTGCGCTTCCAGCCAGTATTGCCCCAGCTGTTGCGCTTCCAGCTTGCATTGCCCCAGCCACCACTGTTGTTGCCGCTGCTCCAGCTGCTGTTGCTGCTGTTGCCACTGCTCCAGCCGCCATTGCTGCTGTTGCCGCTGTTCCAGACACCATTGGTACTGTTGCTACTGTTCCAGACACCCTTGCCGCCTGTACCACTGCTCCAGCCACCACTTGATCCGTTGCTGGAGCCACCGGCAGTGTATCCGCCGGTCTTGCTGCCAGCAGCAGTGTATCCACCAGTCCTGCTGCCAGCGGCAGAGCTGCCGCCGCCTGTGCTGCCACGATTCCAGCCACCTGAGCTTTCAGTACTGCTCCTGGCAGAACGCTGCCATACACCTGAGCTGGCGTTACGTGAGCTGCCAGCATCAGTCCTGTCAGTGGCATCAGCTGACGGTGCAGCACGGTCTTGATCCGATGATGAGGCAAAGGCGTTGGCACTGCGCCACTGGGCACTGTTGTCATAACGATCCTGGCCATAAGAGCCCGCACGGTCGGAGCGGCGATCCTGGGACTGAGCATACTGGTCACTCTTCAGTACAGATGAGTCATCCATGCTCTCATGGGTGTTGATCTGATCACTTTGCTCAAGACGGGCATGCTCTTCCCAAACTGAAGGCACCTGGGTGACCTCATTGACCTTGTGTGCCTGCTCAGCACCATTCCTGTGTGAGCCCGATGCACGGCGTCTGTTCCTGCTTTCTGCGTCGGCGTAAAAGGTCTGGTGACCACCATGACGGGAGGCGGCAGTAACATTGTTCTCACGGGCAATTTCATTGGCAGTGCCCAGCACTGTGGTGAAAGCCGGAGCGGTAGTCATGCGGCCGGAGCTGGAATTGAGCTCCAGATAGTCAAACATGGCGCGGTAGACCTGACGGGTTTCAGTACCCTTGCGATCCATGGCTGGCATACGTACATCACGGTTGTTGTACATATTGCGGGCACCAAAGACCATCAGCAGATTCTGAGCACGGCTCATGGCCACGTTGATGAACTCAAAGCGTGACACATTGGCTCTTCCTGCCGGGAAGTGCTGATTGAAAGGACCGCCATTATTCTTGACCAGCGACAGTATTACTACCGGCTTTTCCTTACCCTGATAGCGGATAACGGTATTGATCTCCACATCAAGGGCATCAAACCAGTTGCTGTTGCGTCCCACCATGGCAGTTATCTGCTCACGAATGGCACGGCACTGAGGCTGATAGAAGGAAACCACACCTACCTGCAGCTTTCTGCCCGGACCATAACCGGCAGCAGTGCAGATATGCTCCATCTCAATCAGGGTCTTGGCAATCAGATGAGCCTCGACATAGTTGACGTTGCGGTTACTTTCAATGGTATAGGCTTTACCCTGTTCATTAAGGGTAGTATCCACCCACAGAATGTGATCATCAGGGCCAATAAGAGTATGGCCGGCCTCATCCTGAAGTACTACAGGATGAGAACGATCACGCTCAGGGTTACCGCAGTGCAGACTCTCGTCATAGAAGAAGTTAACGAGACGCATGATCTCAGGATGCATGCGGAACTGCATGTCAAGACGCTGTCTTAAGCTCTCCGGAGCCTGCTCAAAGAGTTCCTTGAACAGGGAGGCAGTGACCATGTTTTCATAACGCTCAAAGTTCGAGCGGGTCAGCTGGGCTACAGACTCATCAAATGCACCCTCCTCATCTTCGCCAGCAATACCGGCACTGGCATTATTACGGGCATTTTCAAGACGGTCGACCTCATCTTCAAAGGTCATGCCGTCACGCTCATTGAAAATAGGAGGCAGCTGACGGTGGTCACCTACCAGCACGGCCTTTGGAGCGCGCATTAAAGGCAGCAGCAGCTCCAGAGGAGTGGCCTTGGAAACCTCGTCAATAATGACCACGTCAAAAGCATCAAAATCGTGAGCAGCCAGGGTACGTTCGTTTTCATTACAGGAAACTGCGACCACATTACAGCTCTGAATATAGGCTGCTTCGACCTCATCCCAGTCACGGCGGGCATGACCGTCGGCATTACCAAGGATATCTGCCCACTCTGATGCCAGAGCACCAAAGCCATCACTTGCCACCAGACGCAGTGCCTCAGGTGAGGTTTCAGCTGCCAGTGTGGCAGCTGCCTTACCAGCAGCATAACCGGCTGCCATTACGCCACCGCCCCTGACGCCCTTACCAGCTGCAGATGCAGCTGCACCGGCAAAGGCAAGACCTGCTGAAGACCTGCGACGGGCCTGCTCAGCTGCAGCAGCAGCGGCACGTTTAGCAACAGCCTGCTCATGGGCAGAAAGTGGCAGCGGCTGAGCGCAATCACAGGCCTGCACTCGACGGCGGGCCAGCTCAAGGGCAGGAGCCAGTGAAGGAATTTCATCCTTCATAGTCATACCTGAGAAGAAGAACTGCTCAGTGCTGCGCACCAGCTCGGAAATAAAGCCGCAGCGTCTCATGGAAAGAATACGGCTGGCAGCGTTGCCGCTGTAACCGGTAATAACATCATTGCATACAGTAAGCAGACTGCTGCCCAGCTCCCTGATACCTTCCTCAACACCACTCAGACGCTCGCTTATCTGCTGCAGAGAAGTCTGCATGTGGCTGATAAGAGTTCGGCCCAGCAGTGACATGGCATAGGCAAAGTGAGACCTGTCCTCATCGCCAAGTTCTGCTATCAGACTCTCAACCCTGGTTACCGAGGCAATACTTTCTTTAAAAGTAATATTAAATCCAAGCTCTACAGCCAGATCCTCGTAAATGCAAATGTCATTTATGTAATCGTCATCTGCATGTATATAGAGATCGTCGTACTCGAGTGCCTCCTTGAGGGTCATATAAGCTACAAAGCGCTCATGAGGTACCACCTGCACAGTACCATTGAGGATTTGTTCTTCACTAAAGCTATATGAAGACAGAGCACCACAACAGGATTCATCCTCTGCACAGGCCACGTCATCACCATCGACAGAGTCTTCACCCCTGACCTCGGACTCAAGGCCAGCATCGGCCGCAACTCCGGCATCGGCCTGAATAGCAGCATCTACCTGAATGGCAGCATCGGCCTGAACAGATGGCTCAATGTCACCACTGGCAACATCAGTAACCAGCTCAGACTGTGCCTCTTCATCATCATGAGCAGCATGCTTATCTGTAATGTTTTGTGAAGCATTATCAGAAGCTGCAGACTTGCTTTCAGTCTCATAACTGGCTGTTCCGCCTGCATCATGACTGTTACCCTCAGCGCCAGCCTCGAAGCCAGAGGCCTCATCAGCAGCTTCAGAGGCAGAGGCAGAGTCAGCTGACTGCTGGTCAGTGCCGGCGGAGCTGTCCTTTGAGCTGTCTGATGCGGCAGCATCTGATGCAACAGCATCTGATGCGGCAGCATCTGATCCGGAGGCACCGGCAGAGCCTTGCTCGTGGCCTTGCTCGTGGCCTTGCTCGTGCTCTTGCTTGTGGTCTTCCCCGCTGGCATCTTTTACATCTGCATCCGGGGCCAGTTTCCTGTAATCGGTATCAAGGTCAACTTCGGACAGATCGATCTTCAGCATCTTGAGCATCTGAGGGCGATTGGCAAGTGCCTTGAGCAGACGGCGCGGATCTATCTTGTTAGTGAAAGGATTGCTGTAATTGCCTTCCTTAAATCTGTCAATGAAATCATCGGCAAATTTCTTGATGAACTTCAGGTTCTGAGATGAAAGCCTGTTTTCAGGATAGCCTGACTCAAGAAGCTCAGCCAGCAGATTGGTCATGCTGGCCATAACACCGTTATGACCTACCTGTAATGGAATCAGACCTGAGGATGAAACCTGCTCTACATCAGGCAGAGTTTCAAACTCATGCTTTTTGAGAATCTGGAAGAATCTGTAAATACCCTGAGGCATGCCATACTTCTCAGCCAGAGCAGCAGCATCATCAAATCTGAATTCAAGCTCACCAGGCTCTGTACAGACACAGGCCCAGAACATTTCAATTGTTTCCTGACAAGGGCAAAGCTCAACACGGGCAGAGGCAAGACGCACATTGTCTGCCCATGAGAGTTTCATGAGGTGATGATAGACCTCAGGCAGAAGATCCTCTTCGGTAATCCTCCTCATGTCATTAACAATGGTACGGGACAGCAAAGCTACTTTATAAAAGTCTTTGTATTTGTCATACAGATACTTCATGCTGCTGTCAAAAGCATTGGAGTATCTTGACGTAAACTGCTTCCTGCTCTTTTCCAGCTGAGCTTTAACTTCCTCCCTGTGATCAGGATCATCTGCAACTTCCAGCATGGAGTATGGCAGTAACAGATATTCAGGCTTTTCAGGAGGACTGAGCAGACTCAGACCTTTACTGTGAGTATCGCGAGGGATAAGGTCTTCCAGATCCTCATCCATAGTGCCCTCAAGAACAGGATGACCGGCATTTAAGGTACGGCGGACATTCAGATCCACATCAGCCATTATCGAGCCCAGAGTGAAGAACTCCTCTCCGGCAACAGTATTACCAAAATCTACTGCCTTCTCGAGAATTTCGTGACACTCGGCCATGGTATTAAAGTAGTTACAGCCGGTGTCAATAAACTCCATAGGTCCCTTTGGACCTCTTACGAGCTCCGTGGTGCCCTGATTTTCAACCTTCTGATTTCTGGCATCAGTGGTCAAATCGTTATAGGTCTTGATGTTCTTGTTAATGAACTCGCCAAACTTGCTGCGGAACAGCGGACGCAGTTCGCAAATATCCCTGTACAGCCCCCTGAGCTTGCTCAAATCACAGCAGGCGGCAATACGGTGACCAGTTGCCATTGGATATAAGGCAAGGCATGACAGATCAAGATCGGAACTGCCGGCTGCCTTTGCTCTCAATGAGATCATAATTGCCACAATACGGGCATAAACAGCACACAGATCGGCACGGGTAAGTTTTACTGTTATCCTGGACTCCGCATACTCAAGTTCCTGATTTGCAGCATTAACAGCAGCATAAGCAGCCTTTTTATCCTCCTGGGTTGCATCTTCTGCGCTGTAAGCTGCAAAAGAAGCTGAAACGGTAGATTTAACGACCTCCTCAAGGTCACTGATTCTGGCCTTATGCTCTGCCCAGGCCTTTGCTCTTGCCTCCTCACTGACTGCCGACAGGTCTATGCCGGCAGCGGCCCTGGCCTCAGCGCTCATAGCCGTTGGTACAAAAGAACCGGCAGCCAGAACGGTTCCACTTCTTCTGACAAACTCCTGGTGCATCAATCCGCTCACATAGAGATCATGGACGTCACCAAGACGGGTACCTGTAAAGCTCATATTGCAGTGCATCGAGTCATTCTCGATATTAGCGTTAAAGTGCTTTACAAATGATTTAATAAGACCTTTGTCTACATCGCTGAGCTCTGAACTGAGGTCTCTTGTAAGAGAACCACGGGTCTGCTCGAGAGCAGCCTGTCTGAGATCGTCATCCAGAGGACCAAAGAGAGCATCCAGTTTGCTCTCAAATACAGCAAAATTGTGCGCTGTGGAGACAAGGCCGTCAGCCGACTGTGAAATTTTGCCCACAGGAGCAAAAATGGCAGTACAGCCACGGTGCTCAGCAGCATAATCAAGAGCCTTTTTAATTCTCTCCTGCTGCTTTTTAATATCTTCCTGACGCTGAGCCTGAGCACGGGCATTTTCAGCCTCGATTTTGGCCTTGTTCTTACGGGCACCACGTCTTAAACGTCCGCTCTTTGCCGGCTGACTCTGAGCCTTGTCAGCCAGGTCCTCTGAAGAGTCCTCAGGACGCATAATCAAATCATCAGCACCGGCACAGGAGTCAATAAGCACGCGCAGCTGTTCGGCACGGACCGCAAGGCGATCCATGAGTTCTGCGTCAGACTGGCTTAAATTGAGCTCAATATCCTGGTCCTGCTTCTTTGATTCATCGTACCTGTTCATTTCAAAGCAGAACCTGAACATTACTGACATCAGCTGAGTAAAGGAACTCATGATGCTGATGACATTAAAGAGCTGAGCACTGTTGTCACTGCTCAGGTCATATTCAGGGCATACAGGCTCAAGCAGCCAGTTGTTGAAAACAGCTGTATTCTTGAGCATGTCTACCAGGCTCTTGCGTACCAGCTTCTTGATTACCGCATGACGCTGCCTGAAAACACCATCTCTGTTGTCACGGGCATCGACCATGGTGACAGACTGATAATGAAGATAAGACTCATTATCATCCCCACTGGAGCTTTTCTCGGCGTTGTAATCAACCTTGAATATGCCAGCATCGTCAAGAGAACTGATATGACTTAAAGTGCGCAGCAGGTTTAAGGCTTCAAAACCAGTTGACTCCTCGTGACTGACCATATTGAGTATGGTACCTGTGATGGCACTGGTAACTGCCTGAATATCAAACTCATCAGGAATATAGAAACCCATGAGCTTTGTAGGGATGTCGCCTTCTTCAAAAGACCTGGCAACTTTGTCATAAATATCTAAAACTTTATTGAAGCGTTCCTCGTAATTATCCGGATCAAATGCAATCAACGGACTAAAGCACAGGAAGTTGCGGGCTGACATGAAGGTCTGGCAAAACTCTCTGACGAGCTCGGGATCCATCATGGACAGCTCCCCAATCTTGAAGTCAGTTGAGCTGACAAGCTCTCTGATTTTTTTGCGCACCTCTTCAAGCTTACGGGACAGACCCGCAAGTTTTTCTACAATGCCGGCATCCCTGGAATTCCACTCCATGTTGACGCAATGAAAAATCCTCTGCAGCTCATCGCTTTCATTTACTGTAGAGAGCATGCGCGGACCAATCCTGTTGGTTCCGGACAGTGAAGACAGATCAGATGCCATGATCGATGCCATTGAGCATATGTTTTTAACCATGAAGGCAAATGGCTCAACAGTATCGAACTCCACCTGGGCACGGAAGCATGCCTCTGCATGGGTGTTCATCAGTGTTGCAGGAGTTTTACGGCTGGCAAGAGCATCTGCGGCTTTGTAAGCGCGCTCCTCAGCATTCTGAAGCTTCATCATTGGCTGAGCATTGTCTACAATCCAGTCAATGATCTCATCAAGCTGGCTCAGAATTTCCTTCTGTCTTTTTTCTACACAATCAGCTGAAGCTCCGACCCATGAGGTGGCAGCTGAGGCCACGGATCCAGCCCTGGCGGTCTTGCCAGCATCTGTACCTGCGCCGGCAGACACTGCCGCAGCGGCTGCCGCATCGGCTGCAGCAGTCCCGGCTGACGCACTGGCAATGGAGGCAGATTTGGCACCGGAGGCAGATTTGGCACCGGAGGCAGCTGCAGCAGCCTCAGATGCAGATGCAGGCTGCTGTACAGTCTCATTCTTTGCTGCGGAGATTACTGACTTGCCAAGAGCACGGGCAACTGCAGGATGCTTTTGTGAAACATAGTTGACTTCCTCAAGCACGTCATCAACCAGCTTATCATCCATTTCAATGCCTTCACGCTCCATGAGCTCTCTGGCAAGGCGCCTGGCACAGTTGAGCCTTTCGGCTTTGGTGATCTCCGAATGCTCGATATAAAACTGCATATCCTTCAAAAGGATCAGTTCTTTGTCACTGATCTGTGCATCTTCAGTGTCCCTGAGCGTGACTGCCGGATTATGAACAAGGGACTTGAAGATCAGTCTGAGCTCATTGAGATCATCCTCATCGAAAAGTTCCTCATAGTCTGCAGATGCAGCAGCATCACGCAGATCTCTCTGAGCAATGCCCATGGCAGACAGAGCTGACAGATCGGCCTCTTTGCTGTCACTGTCAAGCAGAGCAATCATGTCAACTACGCTGGCACGTACCTGTTTGATGTGCTCCATCAGGCTCTTAATCATGCTCTGATAATCGACGCTGTCAGTCTCGCCACGCACAGAGCGGAAATATTCTCTGCGGCGCTCAAAATCAGGGATAGCCTTTACTGCCTCAACGAAGGCGAAAAGACCTTCCATCCTGTCCTCAAAGCTCTCTGAGCGCACTGAGGCAATATAGCGGTCAAAGGCGGCAACAAAGTCGTTGCCAAAAGGATAGAAGTCACCAAGCTGCTGCATGGCCTCGTCCACGCCCTCACTGAGCTGTCCGGACCCGGCACCGGCACCTGCACCGGCTGCGCCGGCACCTGATGCATCAGCGGCATCAGCGGCATCAGCTGCACTGGCTGTGGCGGCACCTGATGCAGCAGTGTCGGCAGCTGCAGCGGCTGAGGCGGCAGCCCTGCCTGCAGAGCCGGCAGCTGCAGTGGTGCCGGCCATAAGGCTGGCGCCATGAGCAAGGTCACTGGCGGCCATACTGGCACTGGCAGCAACGGCATGAATGTCGGTATCAGCACTGATGCTTGAGACATGGACAGCATCGCCCTCTGGACGCAGAGCACTGCCGGTAAAGCCAGGTCCCATGGACAGCACGGCGCTGTCCATGGCGCTTATCAGCTCACATGGACGGGCCAGCTCTTCAAGCCAGCTGCCGGCATGTTCAAGAGCCAGATCAAGGCGGCCAACCACATTCTCAAGGGATTGTCTGAGTTCATCTGCAGCCTCAAAGGAGCTGCAGCCGCTGGTATTTAAGGCACGGGCCAGAGGTCCTATTCTCACTGCCTTGAGCACCAGGCGGCGCAGACGTGCAGACAGTCGGCCGACAGGACGCTTAAGACCAGTCAGATCAGGGGTAGCATGCTCAAGGTCTGTGTTCAGTTCAGCAATTTCCTTTTGAGCAAAGGAAGGCACTTCATTAAGAGCAGTAGTGATATTGCGGCAGCCGGTCAGCAATGGCAGCTGATCAGCTACGGTAAGACGGCGCATGTCAGCCACAGCAGCCTTTTCCAGCTGCTGGGTAAAACCCAGCATTTCGCTGGTAACCAGAGGCATGCCATAACCTGTCATGCCCAGCATGACAATACGTAAGGCCAGATCAAAACCGCCATCGGAGAAAGGATCGGTCTGATGAAGAATGGCTGAAATCTCATCGGCTTCAGCTACAGCCTGCTCAAGGCCTGGAAGACGAAGACGGCAGTGCTTCTTAAGACAGGAATAGACTGAATCGACAAAGTCGTAAGACTTGCCTTCAACTGTTGTGCTGGTACTGAAATCCACACCCATGCTTTCAAGCTCGGCACGGGCAGCGCCCTGACTGTTGCTGTCAGCATCAATACGCTCACACATGGCAATCAGAGCCGGCATGCTGCTGGCAGCAAGACGATCAACTACATCCTGCAGATCCTGCTCGATCTCATCGACACGGGCAGCGGCTGCATTATCATCGTCCTCAGGGGCAATGGTATTGTGATTGAGAGGATCGCTCTCTTGATCCTCATCAATGCTGTCAGTGTCCAGAAGCTGAGCAATGGTATGAGCACTTTCATCAAGGGCATAAGGATCGCTGTCATCCTCAAAGAGCTTGGCAAGGCCCTGAGCATATTCGTAAACAGCTTCGGCCTCAGCAGAACGCTCGTCCTGAGTCTTTGGCAGCACAGCACGCTGAGCCTGCTGAGCACGCTCAGCCAGTTCGGCGGCTACGGCCTCTTGAGCAGAACCCTTGTCATCATTGCCAAACTCATCTGAATAGTCGTCAAACTGGGCAAACTCAAAGGAAGAGACCACATCCTCGTCAATGCAGTCATACCAGGAAATCATTTCCTCTTCACTGCCGCCGAAGATCTCATATTTGATATCCAGCAGAGGCAGATCAGTGCTTCCATAGCTGTGGTAGCTCTGATCTGAGGCATAGTTTTCCAGAACGACACAGCCAGATAAGTCAGCGCCCTGACCGCCACGCAGACGGTCAGCCTCGCGGCTTAACATCATGGCGGCAGCAGCACTCAGTGACTGACGCAGTGAGGAGCTCTCATCGCAAAGCTGACCGGCATGATCGGCTAGCGCACGGTACTGGCGCACCAGTACCTCAGGACCGGTAAACTCACGGCCTGATGGAGTAATGCGCTTGATATTGCCGGCAAGACGCAGGGCGCGCAGATGCGGATGGTTTTCAAGGCGCGCAAGGGCATTATCAAGAGCGTCATGGGACTGGGAGGCCAGCAGCACACGCTGATTGCGACGGGCAAACTGGGCACAGGCCTCGGCAATAACCGTGGTCTTGCCAGTGCCTGGTGGGCCCTGAATCAGACAGATATTAGGTGCGGCCAGCATCTTGCGCACGGCCAGCTTCTGATTGTTGTTAAGCTCGGTATTAAACCACCTGGTTACCGGCTCAATAACCTCAGGCTGATGGGCCCCCTTGATGTCAAACAGATAGCTTGACAGATAAGGGGCATAACAGCCCTCATTGGTCTTAAGGGAGCGCACGGCTGAGCGGTGACGGGCTATCAGGGCAAGGTCGCCTACAATGGACAGAGCAAGGAAGCCCTCCTTTGGCAGATCCCTGAGCACACTGGCAATACCGGCACTGATGGCGGCATCGGCATCAGCTGCACCGCCCTCACCTCCGGCCTGAGAGGCACTGCCGCTCCTGTCTGCCTTGCCAGACTTTGAAGCTGCGCCTTTTGAGTTAAGGGCACTAAGGCGCCCAATGGCATAACTGAGCTCTTCTGAAAGCTCCACGCTTACCAGGGCAAAAACGGCGCTGTGCGGATCAAGAGAGGATATGCTCTCATCGGCATCCTTGTCGCCACGGCGGCGGCTGATACGGCGGTTTTCATCCTCAATACGACGGGCCATGCGCTCGCGCAGAGACTGGCACTGCTCCATCATGAAAGCATGAGCACTGCTCTCGGAGATGATCTCAGTGGCACTGGAGTTAATCTGTCCAATGTCATCAAAATCGATTTCGACGCTGAAGCTCTGGCGATCATTTAACTGAGGTGGCAGACGGAAAACATAAGGATCAGCCGAAGATCTGAGATTGTAGGCATGCAGATTCTGGCGGCGGAAAGAGCGTATGGTGCTGCGCAGATCATCGTTATCACTGGCAGCTACCAGGAACTCAAGGCAGCCGCTGTCTTCGTTGTAGGACCAGCTGAAATAGCGCAGACCCTGAGAGCGGTGCTTTACCAGGGCCTCCTTGAAGTAAAGGAAGTCCTCCCAGTCGCGCAGACGACGGGCGGTATGGGCGGCAAATGGAGGAATAACGCGCATGCAGGCGGCAGCCAGCACATTGCCCATCCTGCCAGTACCTGAGACATCAGAGCCCTTATCAGTAGCACTGTCCACGGCAACGCTGGCGGCCTCAGCCCCTGCTGTGCCAGCAGCTGCTGCTGAGCCTGCAGCTCCTGCAGCCCCGGCAGCATCAGCAAGGCCTGCGGAAATGACCAGTGCGCGACCGGAGGCGCTGGCACCGGCAGCACCGCCTCTGTTGCGTCTGCGTGGCGGATTGGCCAGATCAGGGGTGGCCGCCAGAGCCTCTTCAAAAGGCTCCAGGCTTACATCTGGCAGATCACCCTGAGGTGCGCAGCCCTGAGCAAGCAGGGTAAATCTGATAAAGCACTCAAGCTCCCAGTCGGCGCGATCATCGCCACCAAAGCTGATGGAAGCACGGCCTGGCAGGAACACAGGTGAGCTCTTGTCCAGAGGGCATGAGCCAACCACGCACAGAGCTGCGCCTTCATCCACCCTGTCAAAGAAAGGATGCAGAGGAATACGGATGGAAAGGTAGAAACGGCTTTCCACAGTATTATCAAGGGTGATGTTGCTGATAAAGCAGCGCAGTGGAGTATTTTGACCATCCATGAAGAAGCGCTGCAGGAAAGCAGAAGCCAGCTGCTCACTGGAGCGGCCGGAATTGAAGAAGTAAGGATAGGAATCCTGATAGCGGTTAAGAGCAAAGCGTACCGAGCGGTAGAAATCGCTAAGAGGCTCACGCATCCAGCTGCCACTGATACGGCGCTCCAGAGGCATACGCCAGAAAATAATGCCACGGGCCACCATGCCCTTGAAAGCCGCATAGCCGCCCATGCCGCTGCCCCCTGAGACCATATCGCCAGCAGCAGCTGCTGCAGCCACGGCACGGGAGTAGGCATCATCAAGAGAGTCAGCATCGCCAGCTTCAAAGGAGCGGGTCTCATCGTGTCGGACAGTTACATGCAGCGGCACCTCGCGATAGCCGTTGACATCAATGCTGTCCAGCTCAATCATCTCGGCCTCAACAGGCTCAGCCTCGTAAAGCTCAGGCTCGTCGGACTGTGAACCATAAGGCTGCTCAGCATAAGCCTCATCTTCATAAGAGCCGGCCTCACAGGCCACAGTCTCACCGGCATCGCCCTGATAAGAACGATCCTCATAAGCGCCTGCCTCACCGGCATCGCCCTGATAAGAACCAGCCTCATAAGCGCATGCCTCACCGGCATCGTCCTGATAAGAACCAGCCTCATAAGCGCCTGCCTCACCGGCATCGTCCTGATAAGAACCGGCCTCATAAGCGCCTGCCTCACCGGCATCGTCCTGATAATCATCAGCCGCATAAGGCTCATCTGCATAGCCCTCAGATGCATAGGCATCAGCAGCACTCTGGGCATCATCAAGCTCAGCGATTATGGCCTCATGCACTACGCGATCCTTCATGCCGTCAGTGCCATAAGCACCGGCATCGAGCTCGTCAGCATCAAATCCGTCATCTGGCAGCGGTGTATCAAAGACAGCGCCGGCCTCATCAAATACCTGATCCTCAACACCATCAGCACGTGCAGAGCCGGTATCAACGACAGCTGATGCTGCCATGGTATCAGCAAGGGTCTGGTCCTGGAGCTGAGCAGACTGGTCACGACGGGATCGGGCGGCCGGACTTACTGAATATTCATAAATACCTGCTGCTGCCATGCCGGTATCTTCAAAGCCGTCGATACCAACACCGGCGGCAATGGCACCATCAGCAAGACTGAAGGAGATGCCGGAGTGATCATCAAGATCACCGGCAACAATGCTGTCGGCCAGATCGCCATCAGCAAGCTGACGATCCATAGCGCTGGCTACCATGTCCCCTGCCATACCAGAGGTAAGAGCAGCACCATGCTCAGCAGCTCCCATGGAGTCAGAACGTATACCGGTATCAATACCGTCAACTATTGCGGCATCAACTTCCTCAAGCTCATCGAGTCCTGAAGCTGACTTGACGGCAGCTGCTGCGGCAGCCTCCATGTCATCAGGTATGACCAGAGAGGCGGCCAGATCCTCATCTGACAGATCCTCATCAATATCATCATTAAAATCTTCAAGGTCATCAGCCATGCCCGGATCGGCAGCTGAGGCATCAGCAAGCAGCGAAGCCTGAGCAGCCATATCCTCAGGGCTGTCAAAAAGACTTCCCTGGTAAGGCTCACCTGAGTCACCTGCCTGCATGCCAGTATCCAGCTCCGGCTGCATGCCCGGCTGCATGCCTGCTTGCGCGCCCTCGACGCTGCCCTGGGAAGAACCATCGCCCATGGCATCAGCTGTGCTGACGCAGAAATCACCAATGGCGCCGCCCATAATGCCAATAGCACCGCCCATGCTGACAGGGTCAGACATGTCGACCACAGCTCCGTCAGCTGAGGTTGGGGCCTTCTGGCTGCTGCCTTCTGACTCCTGAGCGGCAGCGGCAGTGACCTGAGAGCTCTCAGTCATGGCTACGGCAAGGGAGGCGTGACCGGTGGCATCAGCCGCACCGGTAAATACGTCACCCATGGCACCGCCCATTACGCCTATGGCGCCATCAATGAGATCGCCCAGAGGATCGTCTTCCTCGACCTCCTCATCAAGATCAGAGCCAGTGCCAGCAACAGCACCTGCACAGTGCCTGTCAGCCGCACTTTCAGCAGCAGCACGGGCTGCAGCAGCGGCATCTACATCACCTGGCTGACGGGCATAGCCCTGAGCCTCAGGATCAGTGGCCAGATCACTGTTGACCTCGGCATCGAGGTCAAGGCGATCCATATTGTCAGAGTTATCCTCAATAATGATATCGGCTGGCAGCTGACGACCGGCACCGGCTACTTCGTCGACATCAAGGAGCATGTCCTGCATGTAATCATGAAGTACAGGATCGTCGTCAGAATCGACTGAAGCGCTGTGCAGACTGTTCAGGCTGGCGGCCACCTCAGGATCAATATCATCACCGAGCAGCTGTGAATTCCAGATAGCGCCGTCCTGGGCGCCCTTACCATCAGAGGCACCAAGTCCAATATCATCAGCATCAGCCATGGCATCAGCAACAGCACTGGCAACATCCTGGGCCATTGTATTATCAGCCCTGGCAGCGCGTGCCCTGATTTCAGACTCTGCGGCTGCAGAGGAAAGATACAGAGGACCAACATCAGTAAAGCTAAGGGCGTACTGGCAATCAGGATCACTGGCCTGCACAATACCACCTGTGGTGTGCAGGAAGTTATAGCCTGGGAACATGCCCTGACTGTCTGCCTCAGGGCGCCAGCTGGTTACCAGATTGCGTGAGGCAAAGGCCGCACCGCAATGTCTGATATTGGCACGGGCACGATCACGGGCATATTCAAGATTGCTCTCGTAATGAGACTGATAGCGCAGCAGATTGAGCTGGGCTTCATTGCGGTAAATAAAGAGACTGTGCGGAGCTACTGAGGTAAAGAGAGCCTTACAGGTAGCCTCATCTTCAGGGCTTACCGGCTCAGCTTCATCACAGCGCAGCTCTTCAGGCAGGCAGGAGGTAAGAGATTCTGGCAGCTGGGCGCTTAACAGAGCCAGCTGCTTGCGGCGCAGGGCACATTCGGCCAGATACTGTCTTTCGCCAAAATACAGATCAGTGCCGTCCCAGCTGCGACCGCTGGCTTCATCAATGGCAATCTGCTCATAAACATGCATGTCCCAGAAACGCAGGAACATACCGGCAGCGCGCATAGGCAACAGCAGCTCACCACCGCGCAGATTGATAAGGCGGGTTACTTCTTCAAAATAAGGACGGTCACTCTGTCCGGCAGGATCGAGATCCTGGGACTCAAGAAAACGGAACTGACTGATACGTCCTGAGAGCTCTTCATCATCGAGATAGCGGGTAATCTCATAATTGTAAGAGCGCATGTAGGCGCCCAGACGAACTGGTGCCAGGCCATTGTCATTGATGCACAGAGCAAGGCCATGGGAGGCGGCACGATCGTTTAAACGCTCGGTTAAAGGCAGCTCCATCAGCGCCAGCAGCGAATCCTGCTCTGCATTGAGGCGGCGCAGGAACCACAGAGCCATGACAGCAGTGCTGCCCTGAATGGCACCGTTTTTGAGCCAGTCCGGCTCATCGATTAAGGCCAGCACTGAGCACAGGTCAAAGAAGGTCTGACGGCCAAACTCAAAATCCTCAGTCTCAATGACAAAGTCACTGATGAGATTTTCAGCATTGCCCTCAGCGGCAGCTCCATCAGCACCGGATTGAGCTCCTGCATCGGCTTCATAACCCGCGCCGGCATCAGCACCGGCTGATGCATCAGCAGACTTTGCCTTAGCCTCAGCATCAACCCTGGCTACAGTCTTTGATTTAGCCTTGCCCTTTCTTCCCTTGCTCTTGCCAGCGCCCGCGCCAGCATCGGCGTCTACACCGGCGTCCACGCCACCGGCATGGGCTGCTGCAGCGCCTTCAGACTCATCAGATACAGTTGTGGCAGCACCAGATGCAGTCTCTGCTGTCTGGCCGTCTGCACAAACAGGGGATACAGCAGTGGCGTTAAGATCCACGGAACAGTCACCACAGCCCAGCTCACGGCGCGCAAAAACAGCGCCCTTGGCCAGGGTGGTCAGATCAATAACGCGATCAAAAAGACCGGTGAGATCAACAGTAAGCTTTTCTTCGCGGCCCACACTGTGAATGTGGCACCACAGGCTTAAAGCCTCAAGCTCATCGGCATCTTCAGCACACAGAATGCTCTGGGAGTCGACCTTGCGCAGCATGCGCACCAGAAATCCAAACAGGCCCGACGGATCAAGCTGAAGATAACGGTATTCTATATTGCGACACTCTTCTCCTATGTCAGGCAGTAATGATGCGGCGCTGCCGGGCATCAAAGAGGTATCAAGTTTTTTTCTTCCTGAATTTTTCAGCGCAGTGCTTCTGGTAAGGGCAATGCGGGTAAATGCTACATCTTTAAAATCTTTACCGGCTACCAGTATGTCCACGCCCCTGAGGCCACTTTCGGCCGCCGCTACTACCGGGTAGCGGATAGTCTCAGGATGAACGGAAATTTCAAAATAAGGTTTGAGAATAAAGTATCTGTTGAGATTCATTAAATTTTTCATAGTTGTTTTTAAATATTTTTATATATAGAAACTTTTACAATAACCTGGCGCCACAAGGGCCTTGGGACAGACCGCTGAGCGCTTTGTCTGTCTAAACATATAATGATATCAGGGATAGCACACAGGAAAAACCTCACAGCTCACACCTGACCCCAAAAAGCATGCACTTAAAGGGCCAGGGGCAGCCCCGTAAGGCCCATATGGGCGCCCATGGCCCCACCGCCATCCAGGATCCCGGTACCGACCACAGGCCACACGAGATAATGGACAAAATACAGAGCACCGTCCCCACGCAGGTCCAGCACTAATACTCCCGGCTGCAATTACGTATCATCACCTGTTAATATCCCCATCCCTACGCAAACCTTGCCCGCAAAAAAGGCCTGTCATGTAACCATGACAGGCCTTTAAAGCCACAGCTGCCCGCCTCTCACTGCCAGACAGACAGACCTTGCCTGACTGACAATGTCAGACAAAGCCAGACAATGCGACGCAGTGCCTGACATGGGCAGACAGGCCGCCAGTTCCTGACAGGGACCTGCCTGCAGACTGGCTAATACAGCGAGGTCATGCCCGCGCGTGCAAGGATGTCTCCGAGGTTACGATGCACACAGCGCGCGGACAATATGCGGTCAGCCCTGCGCTCACTGGCCATGAGATCACTGTAGGCCCTGCGGCCACCGCCACCGCGCAGCACGCTGTCCGCCGCAGCGCTCTGAGAGTTGCTGCAGCTGTCATTGCCATATGTGGCAACCAGCAACGTGCTCTGGCCATCGTCAGCATCACCGCCCTGACTTTCCCACCAGGCTATAATCTCATCAAGATCGGCCTCACAAATCCCGTACGCACGGCCATCCTCTGCTCCGGCACAGCTTCCGCTGCCAGCGCCCGCGCCGCTGGCCGTGCCCACGCCTTCGCCTGCATCTCTGCCCGCGCCCGCTCCTGTGTCTGCGTCTCTGCCCGCACTGTCATTTCTCTGAGTGCATTTGCCCTCCAAAGACTCACAGTCTTTCTTGATGTTTTGGCCATCAGATAACACGCTCACAGCTCTCTCCCCATGTTCAGCCTGACAATCAGTGCCACTGCTGTGACAGCCTCCGGACAAATTGCCCGTGGACGCTGCAGCCTCACCTGAAGCTGATGCAGCTGCAGCAGCTGCACGGGCTTCTCTGTCAGACGCACAGGCGTGTTCAGACGCAGAACCACATAACCTCTGCAGACCGGACATTTGAGCCATACAGGAGCTGACTGCCTTGACGTCCCTTTCATCCCTGTACGACTGTGCAGTCTGGACATCCTTATCTGACCTGGCTGGCACCTGGGTACCTGATGATTCATGGCTGCTGTTGGCACAGTTAAGAGCCATGCCGACAGTTGAGCAGCAGCGGGGCAGGTCGAGAGTAAGGGCGGTCAGAGATTCACCTGACAGACGACTCAGGCACCAGCGGCCATAAGCCTCGGCAGGTAAATGAGCATGAGCTGACATGGTGTCTTCACAGCTGTGCCAGCAGCTGTCCTGAGATGATTCAACATGAGCAAGAACTGTATTATTGACTTGCATACAATACTCCAGGGGGCTGTAATGTTTGCAGGCAGCCCTGTTGATCCAGGCAAGGCTCATAAAGCCACCTGGCAGGGCCGGTTTACCCCTGTCATCACATTGCTGCAGATCTGCCCGGCAGGGGCCATAACTGTGGCCCCGCAAGATGAGACAGACTCAGTCAATGCAATCACAGGATATGAGCTCATAATGCGCTCTGAGCGGCTTTCATGTAAGCTTTTGCTCCCTGTTTGCAACCCTCCCCTGCACAGCAGCCCTCAAACACCTGTGGCCATAAAAACCATGGCCTCCACCTCACATACACCATAAATCCCGCCAGGTCCAGTCAAGGCCCGTGCTGTCAGGATGTCACGCCCCCCTTGCTCAATCCCTGTCCTGTCAAGGTCAGGCCTGGCCAGACCAGGCCTGCGCTGTCAGGCTGTCCGCGCCCCATGCTGCCATGTCCGGCCCACTCTCAACAGCCGCTCGCATTAGGCTATGCCCGCCATACTTTCAACAGCCGCTCCCATGGCGCCATGTACCACAGAAGCCCGGATTACGTCTTTCTTTTAGTACAGTTCTACTTAAAACAAAAAAGCACCCGTACTGGGTGCCTTTCATCACTTCTTATACTCTTCCAGAGCATGTTTAAGCTTTGGCTCAAAATCAGGTTCCCCCATCACCAGAAGTGGAGTTTTTTTCTAATGGCCACCGACTGTTCACTGGAGACCAGATGGAGGATCACAGTATGGCCAGTGGACAGTATTAAGGGCCGTTAAACAGCTGATAAGCAGCACTTTTCCGGGCCGCTCATGGCCTGTAATGGCACTGGCAGGCCATAAGTATAGAGCGGCCCTTTGTCAGCTGTGCTGTCAGCTATACGCAGTCGTCATACTCATCAGCTGATGTGATCTCAAAGTCAGGGCATAAGGTCGGATCTGCAAGGGCAGCAGCCAGCTCCTCAGGACTGACCTCAGGGCGGGCCAGAGCGCTGCGGCGCTGTATGACACGTGCATACTCAGGATCAGTCTGAACCTGCTCGTCGCGAGCCTTTGCCCGCTCTTCAATGGCATCGGCCTTTACCAGAGCCTCGTCCTTGAGCTTGCGGCGCCCACCTGAGCGTACAGCCTGACCACCGTCACCGGCTTTGGTCTTGCCTTTGGCCCCGGCCCTTGTTGTACCCTGGGTAGTACCTGCGGCAGCAGCTCTGGTTGAGCCCTTTGGTCTGCCCCTGCCTCTGCAAGCCGGTGTTGAACCAGCCTCCTGAGCATCAGCAGCGCTGTCAGCTTTCTTCTTGCGGCCACGGGTGCGCTTTACCACACTCTGGCCTGAAGCATCAGCATTATTATCAGCACTTACGGCTGCGCCAATGACTGCTGCGCCAGTATCAGCATCGCCATCAATACCGGATCCTGTACCGCCACCGGATCCTGTAGCAGCCCCAGATACTGCTGATGCATCAGCAGCCTCTGACTTTTTCCTGCGACCTCGTCTGGCCTTAACAGGCATATCGCTGCCCGCATCCGATACAGCACTGTCACCATCAGCACTGGCTGAAGGTGCAGCTGTATCTGAACAGGCTGCACTGGCTGCACTGGCCCCCTTTGGCTTACGGCCACTACGGGCTTTGACCGGAGCGGCTTCGTCACTTATGACCTCAGTACTACCTCCGGCACTGGCACCTACGGCACCGGCACCTGCCGCTGCTTCAGCTGCGGTGGCAGTGGTGGCGGCGCTCTTGCGGCCCCTGCCTGCTGATGCCGTGGCACCTGAAGACTCAGATGCTGTTTTTTCTGCCTTGCTCTTGCGGGTGCGGGGCTTTTTGGCATTGAGTTCCATCTGCTCAGGGGTAATCATGTCCTCAAGGCTGTTTCTTAAGAACTCATCTGAGCAGGCCTCACGCAGGGCTTTCTGGTTTTCCTTTTCTACAGCACTGGACAGATTGAGGGCTTTACGGGCCTGAGCGGCACTGTCAACTATGGCATTGCGGCCCAATATCTCTCGAGTGCGACGACGCTCAACAGAAAAGCTGGTGAAGAGAGGATCAATATTGATGGCATGAATCTCAATATCCACCCCTGACAGATCCTCGCCTGGCCTGAAGTTCAGATGAGAACTGTTCTTAATGACCACACGGCCAAAGATCTCCCTGATAACAGCAGATCCTGAGAGTATTGATTCAACTGAGGTTGAGGCTCTTACTCTGACGCGCGGGCCTTCAGGACCAAAACCATGAAGGCTTACGCGTCTCCAGTCAAAGCCACGACCTGACAGGCAGCGCATCAGCCTGCTGTTATCAGCCTCTGAGCGATCACACTGCTCAGTTATAACCTCATCATTGCTGTAAGTGACCAGACGGCCATCACTGTCAAAGACAAGGCCATAATCATCCTCAATGTCATCCAGTTCGCCAGCGTCCAGACTGTCATAAAACCTGTCCTCACCAGAGCCAAAGAATTCCCCAGCGTTAAAGACATCGCAGTTATCACCAATACCACTGGTGTAATAGGAGCCAGGGTCACTGTAAGCTCCGTCCCAATCAGTACATGCGCTGCTCCGGCATGCGCCGCTCCGGTATGCGCTGCTCCCGCATGCGCCTCCCTCTCTGGCGCCGCACCCGCTGGCAACGCCACCGGCACAGCTGCCGGCGGCGGCGCCAGCTTCAGCTGAGGCCGGTGACAGCGCTGCGCCCTTAAAGCCGGTCGGGGTGCTCAGGGCTGTCATAAGAGCCTTTTCACCCAGATCGACCTTAAGAGGATCCTGACCACGACCTGCTCGTGAGCAGGCCAGCAGATAGAGGCTTACAGCTACGCGCAGCTGCCAGTCCAGAAAGGCATGATCCTCTTGCTGGTTATACTCCTGCATCAGCACCTGAGCTCCCAGATCCATTTCACGGAAGCACAGATAATAGCCCCGGGCAATAATGACGTCGGTGGCTGTTCTTATCAGTACCGGATATGGCTGGATAACAGTACTGGTCTCTGAAAGAGGGGGAGCGGCAATAAAGGACTGCAGAATTTCCATACCAAGGGCATTACTGTTGGACTCGGACTGACGGGAGAAAGGCCCGTAGATATACTCCTGCCAGCTGCTGTTAAGCACGGCCCAGGCACGGGTGCGATCCACAAAGAATACGTAATTGCCGCTGACATAGACATCAGAATCACTGCGATTGATGCTCACACGGCGCAGCGCACTCTCAAAGAGCTCCTTCATCTCTCTGAGCTGCAGCTCAAGGCGCAGCTCATCAGTAAGCTCAGGCAGCTCCTTAAGCTCAGCATCTTCCTCATCCCCTGCAGCCGCATCAGCCCCTGCTGCACAGCTGTCGCTGCAGCAGCTGTCGGTACTTACAGCTTTCAAATCAGGCTGGCTATTATCCTGAGAGTCATTTTGCAAGTCATTGTGTTGCTCATTATGCAGATCATTGCTCTGGTCATCTGGCTGCTCAACAGGTAAATCATCCTGCAAATTATTTTGTAAATTATTTTGCTCAGATTCCTGTAAATCATCCTGCTCAGATTCCTGTAAATTATCCTGCTCAGAATAGTGTGAGTTATTGTTCACACTGTTGTGCAAATCATCCGTCATAGTATTTTGTAAACAATTATGTAAAGCATGCTTCACATAATTTTGTGAGTCAGCTGATGAATCGTTCTGCAAACTGTTTTGCAAATCGTTTTGCAAATCATCTGTTTCATCACTTTGCTTAACGGACGCACAGCTTTGGGAGCTAATATTAGTTTCACTCTCATTCACACTCCCGTTCGCATTCTCAGTAATGCCTGACAGGCATGAATAAGCGCCAGCTGAGTGCTCGCTGCTCATAGATTGCTCAGCACTTTTGCTTACTTTATTTCCGGCCAGAGTACCATCAGTGCAGTCAACATCAGCAAAGTCAGTATCAGTGCAGGCAGCGTCATCACTGTTAATACTCTGCAAATTATTTTGTGTATTGTTAAATGCACCATTTTTAGCTGCTTTATCAGCCGCAGGAAGACTGTCCATGCCGTCGTGGCTGCATGAGTCTGCAAGCTCCCCATTCCTGTCATTATGAGCGCCTGCAGCAACGGCTGCAGCATATGCATCAGCTGCGTCAGCTGCAGCAGCTGCCTGCGCTGCAACCACAGCCTTTTCTGCGTTTGCAGGAGCGGCTCTCATACCGCACAGCAGCTGAGTTTCCATATCAAGTATCTCGCAGTATTCGACCATGCTGTCGTCGGCATACTGCAGGAAAGTGTAATCACAATGTGAGCTGGAGGTCTTGTTATGCCTGGAGCTGTCAGCTGCAGTGCTGTCGATATTAATTTGTAAAGCATTATCAGCACTGTCAGCACTGTCAGCACTGCCTGATTCGGCCTTGTCATCACCTGAACTGCAGGTATTTACAGCTCTACTGCCAGTATGATTCTTGCCGCTACAAATGGCCTCACTGTCAGCCTCGTGAGCACCTCCGGCAATTTTTGCCGCCCCGTTTTGAACCTCTTCGCCCCCTGCTGATGAGACCTCAGAAGACCCGCAAAGGCTCTGTTTACTGTCGCCATCACACACTTTATTTTCAGTTTTGTCTGCTATATTGCAGTTACTGCTCTCACTGCTGTCGGCTGACATGTTTTCCTTCTGCGCGGCCAGCAGGGCCTCAGGATCAATAAAGTCCCATTCATCAGCAATGGCGCTGTCACTGTCACTGTCACTGTCATTGTCAGCAGCGTCACAGGAATCATCAGCATCAGAGTCAGCGTCCATATTGTCACCACCCTGGGCACCTTTATCAGCCTCAGCTGAGGCTGCAGCTGCACCTGCTTGTGCCACAGAAGTGTCTGCTGCCAGGCCTGTGCAGTCTGACGGGGATGTATCGTCAACAGCTGAGCTCAGGCAGGACAGGTCTGCTGCTGCCAGGTCATCAATGCCTGAAAAATCATCGGCTCCCATGTCAGGATAACTGCCTTCCAGGTCCTCAGGATCAAAAGGAGCATCTGGATCAAAGTCCATTACCATATCTGTATCTGCAAGGCTTACAGCGTCCTTGCTGCCCGCCTGAGCGCCGCTTCCCTGTACGGCCTGCATGGCAGATGACGGAATGACCAGCTCAAACTCGTCATCCTCCATGTCAAAGGCAGCTTCGGGATCATCAGGGTCAGCGCTCATAGAGCTGTCAGGAGCCACCACACTGCCCGGCACCCTGGCATCAGCTGTACTGTTATCATGGCTGTCAAGGCCAGCTGAAAGACCGGTGGCGCCAGCCTCAGCGCCGCCTGCGGCAGCCCAGGCGCTGTCGGTGTCTGCGGCAGCGGCTGACGCGGATGCGGCAGTGTCTGCGTCGGCATTCAGGCCAGGCTCCTGGGCGTATGTTACTGAGTCAAGGGGCGTCTGTGCTGCTGCCAGAGCGCGCTGCCAGGCGGCAGCAGCGCATGATGGCGGAGCGTTAAGATCGATATTGCAGGCCAGACCAAGGGCGTGCAGGCGGGACAGATCGTGCTTTATCTGGGTGCGCAGCATCAGGCCGCAGGCCAGCTGCTCACGGGTCAGATACTGAATAATGTACTGGGCGTGGACAGGCTCCCATACAGGCTGCTCCACGGCCTCCAGAAAGTCACACAGTCCTGATACCAGGGTGGGTACTACATGATCTGCAAGGCGCAGCTCCTGATATGGGAAAATCTGGGAGATAACAGCTGTGGTATGAGAGCAGAAATGCCTGAAGACCTCCACGCCATATCTTTCAATACGATCGTGATACTGATAATCAGACAGACTGTCATGAAAAGTGGCTGTCCAGGGATTAAGACGCTCGCACTGGGCGCGGTAGCGCACATAGAGCATGTGAGCTCCTGTGTTTTCACAGAACTGGCTTAAACTTACGGTGCCACAGGCAGCATCATAACGCTGACCATTATCTGAGCAGATTTCGTATTCATAAGGAATGCGCCAGAGCTGATGGGCAAAGCAGATCATGATAAGAGACAGCTGTACTATTACCTGAAGCTGCTCATGATCATAGCGGCCCAGTGAGGCCTGCACGGCCTGATGGTACAGGCTCTGACACAGAGGGCCAAAATGCTCTTTTTTAAAGGCATTGAGCACACCATCACTGTTGTGGTCGCGGTTAACTGAGAGTTCACTGAATCCTGCTGTTCTGACCATGATGTTGGAGCGGCAGCGGTTTAAGGCCTCCTCATGCCAGCGCGCCCATTCATCATCTGAGGCAGCCATGCCCACCATGGGACCGAGCACTCTTGAGGTGGCAAGGCGGCGCATATCCAGGCTGTCGCCGCAAAATGGTCTGCCCTTTTTACCCACACGTTCAAGCTCAGGGAGCATAAAGATACCCTGGCCCTGTCCCATGCCTGCAAATGCGTCGCTGCCCCATGCGCCGCTGCCCCATGCGCCGCTGCCCCATGCGCCGCTGTCCCATGCTCCACCGGCACAGGTGGTGCCGCCATACGCTGCTGCGGGCAGGGCCCCGGCTGGCTGATTTCCATAAGGCTGAGCCCCTGGCTGAAGCTCACTGTCGTACAGGGCAGTGGCTCCCATGCTGCTCAGAGCTTTGCCCCAGGCCGAGGCTGTTACCTGGGGATAGCAGTTGCCTGTTCCCGTACCCCATAAGGTGCGTGCCAGATTACAGGCCTCCTTACCTGTAAGCTCCAGCCATTTGTGAGTGCTCTCAGGCCTGCTGCCAGCGGCTTTGCTGCCGGCTGCAGCGCCTGTGCCTGCACGGCCTTTTGCTGCTACGTGAGCCGCCGGGGAGGCAAGCCAGGTGCTGCCACTGGCATTATGCTCGTAATAATCAAGGCCCGTAGCCTGACGGGCCAGCAGGTCGGCGCTTATCTGGCCGGGAAGCTCACTGTTGTGCAGTACGGAAATAAAGTCGTTGAGCTCATGGTGCAAATCATTGAGCTCATAACCGGCACAGTCCCACCTGCTCTCCCAGTCACTCTCATGAATAATGCCCTCATATTCGTCATTATCAAACATAAGAGCTGTGCACCAGCTGCTGTTATACATGGCAAGCTCAGTGGAATCTCCGCAGATAAGGCCAGGCTGGGAGCACTGATAGCCTTTAAACACCCTGCAGCTCTCACCGGACCCTTCAGGGCGACTGCCCACAGCAAAAAAGCGCCAGTTGCGGCTGTCTTCAATCTCCTCATCAGCCCCGTCAGCGCCATCAGCCGTGCTGCCCGCAGCGCTGCCTGCAGCGGCGCCGGGCTGCGCATCCGGGGCACGGCCACGGCTGCGGGCACGTCCTGATGAAGTGCTGTCCCTGGCGCTGCTGTCTCTTACGCTGCTGTCCATGTCCTCTTCAGCGCCGCCCTCACTGTCCTCATCAGCATCGCTCTGCTGAGCCTGGCGGGCTGCCTGAGCGCTCAGGGATTTTAAGATAGTGCTGCTTTTGACCAGACTGGCAGACAAAGTGCCATAGACCTCAAGGGCGGTATTGGCAAGGCGCAGGGAGCGACGCAGCATATCAGCCCTGTCCATGGCACAGCGCGTCAGCTCCACAGGCAGGGGGCCGCACTGACGGACCAGCATGCGGATAAGAGGCATGAGCAGCAGAGCTCTTTCCTCAGGATTGCCCTGAAAGCTGCGCAGCAGGACAGCTATTTCACCCTGACAGTGATCGATTAACTGCTGATCACTTAAGACCTCAAAGCGTACCCAGCCATCTTCGGCAAAGGCATAACTCGGACGCATCAGCGCAGCATCAAGCTCACCTGTGCCCTGCTGCGAGGCATTAAGGCATAAGGGAGCGGCCCCGTCGTCTCTGACCTCATCCCAGCTGTCATCAAGCATATAAAGACCGCCCGGCTGCACGCCCGGGCTGGCCCCTCCAGCAACCGTCCCTGTGCCGCCTTTAGCGGCGCCCGCACCATAACCCGCACCAGTTGCTGTGCCGAAGTTAGCGGCACCCGCGCCCTGGCCATAAGCTGCGCCTGATCCGGCCGGCTGTCCGTATTGTGCGCCACCGGCGCCTTGCTGACCATGTGGGCAAGGCTCTGCAGATTTCTGCCTTGCGGCTTTATGACCATGGCGTCCTTCCATGGCAGCTCCCTTGCGCTCAAAAAATGACGCCCATACCTGACTCATGGACGCCATTCGCTGCTCTATCCAGCTGACACTGCGCATAGCTGTTCTCCCTGTCTGTTATCTCAACTGTTATCTCAAAAGATAAAAAAAGGTAAATCTCACTTCAGGCTGCCGTCGGACGGTCAGCCTGTAATCCAGGCCCTGAAAGCAGGGCCACTGTTATCTTCAGTCCCGGTGAGGACCGGCAAGTACAGGCACGCTCCTGCTGTGCTGGCAGCAGGCAGGCACCATTACTGTTATCAAAGGACCTGTCCTGCCTGTCCGGCCGCCCGGACAGGTACCTTACCTGCCTGATAAGACCGGCCCTTTACTGCCTGCAAAGCTGGCGCTTTGGTCACCTGCAGAGCCAGCGCCTGTAGCGCCTGCTGTCCCGGCTCTTTGGGTGCCTGCAAGACCAGACAAGTGGCAGCTGCAGCTACGGGCCATTTAATGCCTGCCGGGCCTGTTTCTATCCGCAGGACAGTGCCTGTATCTGCCCCCGTTCGGGCTTTATTACCATGCGCCCAGTGCTCTTATGAGCTCAGGGCCTGGTCGTGGCTGTCCAGAGCGCTGCGCTCCTGAGCCTGAGCGGCCTCGTCAGCTGCTGCAGCTGCGCCCGGGCGGGTGACCGCAGCCAGCATAATGGCGCGGCGCCCGCCATTGCCATTGTGAAAATCAAGCTGACGCTGAGGACTTTCACGCAAACTGAGCTCTTCGCTGACACGGCTAAGACGTAATGGGTCAGTAACGGCCTGCAAATCAGCTACCGCCTGAGGATTAAGATCACGATAAGGCATAGCAGGAGGCAATGAGCTCAGGCTGTAACCCCAGCTGCTGCCACTGCCGGGCAAGCCGGTACCTGCAGGTGCATAAGGGTCAGGGGCTGCTGCCTGTGCAGCTCCTGCTACCGGAGCTGAGTGAGTATTAGCCCGGCCATGAGGCACAGCCATGCGGGCTGGCGAATAAGCCGTAACAGCCGGTAAGCCCGGGATGTAAGTCCTGGCTGCCTTTATGCCCGGAAAGCCCGGCACTGCCTTCATGTATGCCCCCTGACTCTCCGCTGCTGCAGCGGCGGCTGCAGCTGCGGTTGCAGCCACTGTTGCAACTCCTGATGGAGCCACTGTTGCAGCTGCTGTGGCAGTAGCTGCTGGAGCTCTGACCTTTGCTGTGCTCACAGTATCGCTCCTTGCAGAGTCTGCGGCATCAGCCGG
Organism: Anaerobiospirillum sp. NML120449; assembly: GCF_023051105.1. GTDB lineage: Bacteria > Pseudomonadota > Gammaproteobacteria > Enterobacterales > Succinivibrionaceae > Anaerobiospirillum. Next base: position 117,642 of record NZ_JALKIL010000003.1, read on the forward strand.
GGCCACTGCAGCACCTGGAGCTGCTGCAGCTGCCGCTGTCACAGACTGTGCCGGAGCTGTACCGCCATGAGTCTGGGCAGGCGGAGCGCCATTGAGGCTTGCGTCGCTTTGGGAGTAAGAGGCCATGCTGCCCTCATAACTGCCGTAGGCAGCAGGGGCAGTGCCTGGTGCAGGTACCCCGTCATTAACAGCTGAATGAACATGATCCCAGGACATGAACAGATAGGGCTGCTTATCGGTGGTGAGATCGAGATTTGACCAGTCATGTATCCTTGAGAGCAGGGCACTGCGGTTATATACGCGTCTGATAATGCGTCCGGTATCAAAGGCTATGGCATTGCTGCGCAGCTCCATGAGATTGCGGGGATTTTTGCGTATGGGAAAGGACTCCTGATAAACATCAATTATCACTTCATCGCCTGTCTGGCCTGGGCCATGCTGGCCCGCACCAGCGGCTGTCTGGCCTGAGCCTGCTGCTGTGGCACCCGGCGCAGCGGCGCCATCTGCATTTAAGGCAGTGGCCGGAGCCGGGGCGGTGACGGCTGAATAAACATTACGGTCATTTTCCGAGATGGTTGCGTATGCGCCGGCTAGACCGGCGGCGGTGGTGCTGACCGGGGATTCAGCAGCCGGGTCCAGAGCAGAGTTATTACGGGCATTGATGCGCTGCCACAGAGCAGCGGCCTCACGCTCACGTGAGGCTGCATCACCATGGGCAAAGTCAGCAGCCTGAGCCTCGCCTATGACATGCAGACGCCACCATGGGGTAGATCCGCCCTGATCATCTGGCGGGGTATAGCCTTTGGCACCTGGTACCCCAAGGCCGGCAGCGGCCTCTTCCATGTCCTCACTTGAAGGCACAGCTCCGTTCCATGGCTGCACACGGCGCTGCGGGCTGCGGGCCTGAACAGCACAGTAATGCGCTTCTACTCCTGCAGCGCCCGCGCCCCTTTCATCAGCACAGTCCCCATCCCACAGGGCATTTTGCACCACGGCATCACCATTAAAATCAGCCCCTGCTTTATGGACACCACCACTCATATCCGCCTCATCAGCGCCCATTAAAGTACTCATCAGAGCATAGTCAGGGGCATTGGCACTGGCGGCGGCACTTTCAGGCAGGCCCAGAGCCACACCGGCTGCCAGCATGGCAGCCACGGCTGCCTGAGCATGGCTGCCATGCGGGCCATGAATGTCGTGCGGGCCATGGCTGGCGTGATATGCAACGCCCTCAGCCCTATACCCGGCAAGACTGTCAGCGAGGCGGTCAGCTGGGCGGTCAGCCTGGTTGTCATCGCGGCGGTCAGCCTGTCGGTCAGCTCGTGGGTCTGAATCCCTGAAAGGAGCTGTGATTTTTAAGGATCCGGCTGCAGCCGGGGCCATATTGTTATTGAGATTGTGCTCTTGCATAGTGCTGTCCTTATGTTGTGACCATGAAGGTAGTGAATAAAGGTTTTCCTGGGAGCTGCTGCGTAATTGCCCGTGGACACTGCCAGGGGCAGCCGGACGGGTTCCGGGCTCACCAGGGGAGTTCATGCTCTGCTCTGGCCTGCTCAGATCCGGGCCGGGGACGAGCCCTGGCTTGTAACTGATCGTGGGCCTGTGCTTGTGCCCTGGCATGAGAGTGCCCCCGGGAGGCCGCCTGCGCGCTCAAATCAGGCGCGGCGCTTTTTCTGAGAGAGCCGGTGGCCGTGGCAGCTGCTGCCATGGGCGACTGAGGCGGGCGGCCCCTGTCTGCTGCGGCTGCCTGAGTGTCATCAGGTACTTTAAGCGGGCCCTGAGCGGCCCATGGTGGCGGGTCGCCGGCACTGCCATGGGCGCTGTTGCCGGGGCCTCCGGCCTGCTCACTGAGCTGCCCGAGGCTGCGCGCTGCTTCCAGTACGGCCCAGGCCGTGTCTTGAGCGCTCTGACTGTTCTTAAAGCGCTGCTGCAGGGAGTGCAGGCGGGCAAATTCGCTGAGCACTGTTCCGGCCTGCTCAACAGCACCGGGCTCCTGGGCAGCCGCCTGAGGTACAGCCACACCCAGAGCCAGGGCTGACAGGGCCGCTGCCAGAGTAAGCATGACTCCGCCTCTGTCCCGCCCTGAGCTGCTGCCCTCATTGCCCTGTGTTCTCATGAGATCGGCCCGGGCCAGGTACTGTTGCTCTGTCTTGCCTGCACAGCTGTGTTCTGCACTGGGGTTAAGCGGCTGAGCAGAACTGTCTGCAGTACTGCCGGTATGACTGTGCCCGGCCGGGGCTGCTGCGCCGGTGGCCAGGGGCTGGGGCTCAGTCAGTGCTGAGTGCTGTGCAGCGGCCTTATTGTGGTCTTCAGCAGTGAGGTGGGCTCTTGCTATCTCCAGGCGGTGCTCTGACCACCACATGGAGGTAAGGCAGGAGCTCCACAGCGAGCGCAGTACCATGGTCTGGGCAGCGCGGGCCTGATCGCTGTGGTCATGGGCATTGAAAATGCCCAGGTGGCGGCCTTCAATGGAGCCCTCTACAGTGAGGCGGGCCAGCCAGCTGGTGTTTTCGCGGCGAAATTCAGGTATGTCGGGCAGATCCTCACTGGACACATTGGCAAGGGCTGACGAGAGCGAAGCCAGCACAGGATCGCCGCCCAGATAAAGGCCCCGCCCGTCACTGTCATAAACAGAGAGCATCTGGGCTTTGCTGATTAGCCCCTGCTCATGCAGAGCCTTGATATTGCGTTTTAAGACCTTGCGGGCCTGATCAAAGAGCTCGTGGGCCGGCAAAGCAAGCTGCTCAGTCAGGTCCTGCCCTGAGTGCCACAGCTCATCAAGGCGCGCAAAAGGCAAAGAGCGGTACCACTCAAGACGCGCCCGCTGGGCAGCCTCATCCCCTGATCTGCCTGAAAGTGTGTCCTTATGCAGCCGGTAGCGGGCTCCCGATCCTGTCATGCTCACCGTAACCCGGCCACCCCTGCGGCCCTCATCACTCTCTTGGGCATAAGCCCCGCCCATCTCTGGATGCATGGCCGCGCTCACTGCTCTGTCCGGCGCGCCTGCCGCGCCTGTATCAGCCCCACGGTCGGCGCCGCTGCCAGTGGCGGCTGCAAAAGTGCGCTTATCTAAGCTGGCCCTGCCCTCACCATGGGCCATGGCTCCGGCTCTGTCATGGCCATTATTAAAAGCACCTGCTGGCTGTGCCAGGAAAGCCCCTGCTTTCTGTGCCGGGGCGGCACTGCGCCCGGCCGCAGGACGCCCGGCTTCAGGGTGTTCAGAAGCTGGTCCACCCTGGCGTCCCGGACGCTCAGGAGGGGCCTCGCCGGTGCGCTCACGTAAAGCCTTTTTGCGTACGGCATACTCAACCAGTCTGTCGAGGCGCTGATGATTGCGCCTGGCTTCACTGAGCAGCTCACGTGCCCTGAGATTTCGGGGATCATCGGTGCGGCTGTCATGTAAGAGCTGCTCAGGCGGCAACTCACGCAGGGCCTCACGCCCGGCCGCTCCCTGCAAGGTATACAGGGACTTTGCAAGCTGCGCGGCTCCAGCAGCCTCATCAGCTGCCACATCGCCAGCCGCTACTGAAACCTGGGCTGCAGCCGTTGCTGAGCCAGCTCCCGGCTGTGCACATGCGGGCGCTGCAGGTACGGCGCTCTGACTCTTTGCGCTCTCCACGGTCACCCCGGCGGCTGGGCCACTGGAGCTGTCACTGAGGTATTTGCTTTCACTGCTGTTGTTCATTTGCATAGAACTTTCCTTATGTTGTGTTAACGATGGTGTTGCCAGGCTACGGGCCTGTGAACTTGCTCCGGGGGCGGTGGCAGCAGATGCTCCTGCCAGATCAGCTATGCCCAGGGCGCCTCCGTCCTGTACAGGCGCAGCTGCTCTGATATCTGCAGCTGAGTCAGGAGAGACCGGCACTGCAGTTCGGGCCTGAGCTGGAGATCCGGTAGCAGCGGCGGTCCATGGGGCTGCTGCGTCTGGTCGCTGACCGCCCCCTTCAGGGGCGGCGCCCAGCACGGGGGCAAAGCGCCTGTCACTGCGACTAAGCTGGCGCCAGCGCAGGGGCTCAAGCAGCAAATCACCCGGGGCAATCACGCTCACTTCCGGCTCCAGCCCCCAGGCGGCGGCTATCTGCCGGGCGCTGACAGGCGGGGGATCATCTACAGGCGTTGCGCCGCCCTCAAGGCCGCTATCACTGCTGCAGCCTGAGTCCAGCGCACAGCTGTGAGCGTCGCTGCAGCTGCAGCTGCCGCTCAGGGCGGCCTGTGCCTTTCTGCGGGCCCAGGCAGCAAGCTCGGCGCGGTAGTGCCTGTCTCTGACCTCCAGGTCCTCCCCCGAGCAGCCCATAGCTGACGGGGCATATAAAGACAGCTGCCACAGGGTCAGCGGCCCTGACAGACCAGGACCGTAAGCGCACAGCTGCGCAGCGCCATCAGGCAGACTGTTACAGTCAAAGCCCGGCGCCAGCCTGGCAACAGTCATCAGTGAGCCTGTGAGCGCCCCGGCGCCCTCTGAGAGCCCGTAAGCGCCTGCAGCTGCGACACTGCCTGGCGCCATAATGCTGCCTGCAGTGCCATGGCCTGGGGCTGTACTGCCGGGCTCTGTGTGCCTTTGTACTGACGGGCCGGCCATGGCCCTGAGCAGGGAGCTGATGGCACGGGGATCAGTCCAGTGCTGCAGCGCAGCATTAAGCCACAGCAGCTGCGCGGCCCTGGTACTGTCCGCACTGAGAGGCTGATAGTGGCTGGCCTGAAGATAGCCCTGCTCAATAAGGCAGCGCTCATACAGCCCACGGCCACGGCGGCGCCAGTCAGAGAGCCCCTCCTCAAGGGCATCAGGCCTGTGCTCAGGCCGGGCTGAAGCAGCAGCTGCCCCCTGAGCCAGGAGCGCAGGCGCGGTGTGCCCCTGGGCACCGGCCTTAGAGACAGACCGGGCGAAAGCGTCCTGCCCGACACCGTGCGGTGCGGAGCTGCCACTGTCAGATCCCACGGCCCCGTCAGTGCGCTCAGTGGCAGGTGCGCCCTGCAGGACGTCGCTGCCTGCCTTACCCCCGTAAGAGCTGTCAGCTTTACCAGCCCCGTAAGACCAGGCCCTTTGGGCTTTACTGTCAGCGCTGTATACAGAGGCTGCCTGGTCAGCATGGCCGTCAGGGCCTGCACGGTCAGCTGGGCCTGCTCTGTTAATGCCCTCAGAGCTGACAGGGCGCGCGCCGCCGGCTGTGTCCTTATCGGCACTTAGAGGGCGGGCGCCTCCGGCTGTGTTTTGATCGGCGCTAATCGGCCGGGCGCCGCTGACGGAGTCAGAAGCATTGGCCATGCGGGCTGTACTGTCAGTGCTGTTTTCCGCTGCCGGACTTAAAGGCTGGCTGCCTTCAGGCTCCATGCCGGGCACGGGCCTGATGTGAGCCTCACGCTGGCTGTACAGAGGGCGCAGTGCACCACTGTCATCGCGATCAGATCCGGCCTCCCTGGTGTTATCAGGGTCCATGCCCCTGATAAGAGCCGATCCGGCCTCAATAAGAGCCTCTCTAACCGCACGCCCCGCCTCAAAAGCACGCTGCAGGCGCGACCCGGTGCTGAGCTCATCATCAGATCCACTATGGGCCTGACCTGCAGATGCGCTGGCCTGTTCCCCGGTATCAGCTGCCCCAACTGCCAGGCCCGGACCTGAGTCCTTGCCGGTGCGCGCAGCATTACTGACCGGGTCGCCGGCCTGTGCTGCCAGTACTTCCTGTGCTGCAAGTGCTGCCTGCGCAGCCCCGGACCTGGCCTGCTGTCCTGAGTACAGGGCTGCCTCAGACAGCTGCGCTGTGTTCACCTGCCCGGGCTCCTGAGCCTGCTCCTGCTTGTGCACCTGCTCATGAATGGCTCTGGCGGCTGTCAGGGCTTTTTGCCCATCAGGGGCGCCAGCAGCCGTCTGCCTACCACTGGCCATGGCGCCTGAGTTCTCAGACTGAGCTCCCTGGTAAGGCGGATCAGACTGGTGTTCAGGACTGTCAGAGAGCTTATCCGTGGCCTGCTTACCGCTAAGGTCCGTCCGGGCAGCCCGGCCCGGCTGCTCAGAGCTGCCGGGCAGCTGACCGTCAGAGACCTTTTGAGACTGCCCTGGGGCTCTGTCAGCCGCGCTGCGCGGCAGCTTGCCATGGCGCAGCAGGTCAATTACCAGCAGGCCCCGGCCTGCGGGGCGCTCCTCCCGGCCTGTGGCACTGCCCTCAGAGCTGCCGGCTTCAGAGGTCCTGACACCGGCCCCGTAATGGACACTGTCAGGGGCATTAAAGTCACCATGCTCATCAAGGCGGCTCAGAGCTCTCAGTCCTGCCTGCTGCGCCAGGGATTTGAGAGCTTTGAGGGCTTTGATGGCAGTAAAAGCTTTCACAGCTTGCACATACTTAACAGCCTTGAGCTCAGAGTGATCTGCAAGCGCGGCAAGTCCTGTGAGCGCAGGCCATCCAGGCAGCCCAGTCAGTCTGGTGAGCTCTGCAAGCCCGGTCGGCCCGGTGAGCTCTTTTATCTCTGTCAGGTCTGCGGTCTCACCTGGCCCATCAAAGTCACCATGGAGCTCTGACAGACAGGTACTGAGATAAGCCTCGGCTGTGCTCACAGCTGTACCCACGGCGGTATTTATGGCCGTGCCAATGGCTGTGCTTACGGCTGTGCCCACGGCTGTGTGAGCATGCCGGGCGGCAACTGTGCCCAGAGCTGTGCTGGCAGCACGGTTCAGGGCTGTCATCAGCAGCCCCGGGGCCTTATGCGTAAGCCATCCCTGTGTCACTGGGCGCAAGCTCAGCCCTGCTGCCAGCTCCGGGAGCGCTGACAGGGTCAGGCTGCTGCCCTTAAGGGCTGGACGGCTCTGCCCTGGGGGCGGAGCCGTGGCCGGGGCCGGGCTGTGGTTCAGGGAGCGGTGTGGCCCACTGCGCCTGTGTATCTGCGGGTCAGATTCTGACTTGCGGGCCGGCAGGGCGCGCCGGGGCAGACTGGCCTCCCCTGTATGCGCGGCAGCTGCCAGTGCTGAAGGGCCGTAGCCTGGTATATGCTCACCGGCCTGAGCAAGGGCCATGGCAGCGGCCTGGGTATTGCCTATGGCCGGGCCATTGCCATAGACATCTGCCCATGGCCCTGAGTGACCGGCGGCAGCCATGAGCACCCTGCGCTCACTGAGATTTGAGCCATACAGGGACTCACTGTCGTGCGCCCCGGCCCGGGAGCTCAGCCACTTACGGCCCGACGCTCCTTCATCACTGCCGGTTGCACCTGCCTGCTGGGAGTGATCCGCGCTCGCCTGTGCACTGGCTGCCCCGTAAGTGCCAGCAGCTGCGGCCTGGTCCTGCGCCGGGGCAGAGCTCATGGCCTCTGCAGGCCTCCCGCTTCGGGCCCGGCTGCGCTGTGTCTGTGATGACTCAGGCAATGCCAGGCCCATGGCTGTCCCCCTCAGGGCGCTCATGGCAGCAGACGGGCGCCCGGGGTCACGGGGCTGGGATTGATCATGGGCCTGGTCCTTAGCCTGGGCCTGGGCTGGCGATGATGGGGACAGCTCATTTATCTGTGCTTTGTCTGCCCTTTCACTGCTGGTAAGAAAAGCGCCCCGCTCAGGCAAGTGACTGTCAGCTCCTGTAAGAAAAGCTGCTGATTGAGCAGATTCACTGTCAGAGCCCCTGAAAGTACGCCCTGCCGTCCCCTCATCGGGTTCGCCTCCGCCCTGATGCGACCTCTGATAAGAGCCGGCCATGTTGCGGTCACTGCTCTTTTGGGGCCGGGATTTACCAGGGCCGTCCCCCGGCTCAGGGCTGTTGTAAGAGGTCATAAGCTCGTAAAGCGAAACGCGCCTTATCTGAGCGTCGGCCTTACTGTCAGGGCCGTCAGAGGCCGCAGATACGCCTGCCACAGCTGAGGCTGTGGTGGCGGCATCAGGGACCGCATGAGCCACCTGACTGGACTTACCGGCCTGAGCCTGCCGGTCGTACTGAGCGGCCTTAGCCTGTTGGTCGTACTGACCGGCCTTAGTCTGCCGGTCAGACTGAGACAGCTGCACTGACGGGGCTGAGGCGGACTGAACCGCCTGGACCGAGCGCCGGGCAGCCAGCTCGAGGCTGTCATCAAAAAGGCTGGTCAGGGCCTCTTTATCAACCACGCGCTGCAGGCGCTCGGTGCGGGTCAGGTCACGGCCGCGCCATTTAAACCAGTCAGTTCCCTGCTCATAACAGTTCGCACAGTCCTGAGCTGAGGCCGGGTCCTGGTAAGCGGAACCGGCATAGGAGCCTGCAAGGCGGCTCTGCTTTCTTTGCCAGGCTGAGCTCTGGCGCCTGTAGCTCAGTTCACGCTCCTGATGGGAATAGACATTGCCGGGGTAATGCCAGGTTGCAGCGCCCTGAGAGGTGGCAAGTATGGCCGGCTGCCCGTCGGTAGCCGGGTCAGGCATAAAGGCGCGCTCAGCCTCTGCGCGCGCCCGGGCCGCCTCTGAGCGATCCGGCCCCGGCCCCACAGCTATACGGGCCTGACTTAAAGGCGGGGCTGCCCTGTCAGCCCATACCTGTGTTACCCCGGCCCGGCCTGGGAAAGGCCATGTTATCCCTGGCTGAAGTCCGCTCTGAGCCCGGGACCGTGACCGCACGGGCCGGAGCCACTGCAGACAGTGACCTGGTGCTCAGTTCAGTGTCTTCCGGTGCGGCTGCCGCCTTTACAGTCTCACGATCAGGCGCTGCAGGAGCGCGGGCGCCTGACTGTGAGCTTACGGCCATGGCCAGGTCAGCCGCCTCGGAAGAGGCAAGGTCAGTAGCCTCGGAAGAGGCAGGGTCCGGGGCGGGCGCAGCACTGGCTGTGCCGTGGGCATTGAGGGTGGCCAGCAGCTGCAGACCTGCGTCATGCTCAGGGTGCTGCTCTACCCAGTTGCGGGTCAGGGCCAGATAGCCACAGGAGCTGCTCTCAAGGGAGTTGAGCGCAAGGTCATAAAGTGAGCCCGGCATGGCATGAATGGCCCATGACATCATGCTGTCAGGAACGAGCATTTCCACAGCCGCGCCATCCTCAACCAGAGTAAGCAGAGCACGTGCAAGCTCCCTGAGCTCACTGTCATCAAGTGCAGCCAGTACCTTTGCAGTAGAGGAGGGGCTGAGCTCACAGCCCCTGCGCTCGCAAAGCTCATCAACAGTGGTCTGACTGGCTCTGAAGCTTACCAGGGAGACAATATGGCGCTCATGAGCCAGAGCGGCCCGCTGTGATCCAAAGACCAGCAGCTCCTGATAGCGCTCAGATAGCATTGCAAGGTGAGCTGCCAGAGTATCAGGCAGCAGCGTGGCACTGAAAACTACTGGATCGGCAAGGCCGTGCAGATTGAGATAAAACTGCCAGCCCTGCAGCTGCTCAAGGAAGGTGGCCAGATCCTGACGCTGACTGTCGTCCATGGCTGTAAGCCAGCTATAGACAGCACTGCTGCGATCCAGATCCACAGGACAGACAAAGTCCCCGCCCTGATCCCCGGCGCCGCTGTCAGATCCCTTACCGGCAGCAGTCACAGCTCTGTTATCAGCTACAGTGTCGATGTAAGCCACAGCGTCAGTGTCAGACACAGCGTCGGCATCATCCACCTCACTGCTGTCAGCCATGTCGGCAGTCACAGACAAGCCACCGTCCCCGGCAGCGGCCTGAGCGCTGCGCTCACTGAGCTGCGCAAGCTCAATGCGTCCTGCCTGAGCCCCCTGAGTGCTGCTGTTGCGCGGAGCTGATGAGCTGTAAACTGCCGCTCCGTCAAGTGCGGCTGTGACAGTCTCAGGCACAGCAGTAAGTTCAAAAGCCCTGCGGGCCTGCTCAAGCTCAGCTGATGCTGCTGCGGCTTTGGCGCCCTTACTGCCCACACCGCCGTCAGCAAGGCTGGCTGCAAGGCTGGTTGAAAGGCTGGCTGCAAGGCCAGTACTCTGCACACTGTGAACGCTGTGCGCGTCGTGAAGCCCGGACAATTCCCCGTGCTCCATGAGCGCTGCTCCTGCCGACAGCTCAGGTGTTGCAGGGCGGGAAGTGGCAGCGAAGCTGTTATGAGCTGCAGGGCTGGAATGGGCTGCCCCGGTGGCTGGCTCATGAATGTACCTGCTCTGTCCTGCCCGGGATGAGGAGCTCAGGGTCCTGTCCTGCTGTTGCTCAGGGGCTGTGCTCTTTGAGCTCTGTGAGCTGCGCTGCGTGGTACCGGCCTGAGTGCTGTCAGCCTGATAATGGGACTGCCAGGCAAGATATGAGTTGCGCTGGCCATCATGCAGGGCCTGCAGATGCTCAGGCTTGAGGGCAAACAGTCCATAAGCCTCAAGCTGCTTTTCCACGGCCTGCTCAATGCTGACATCAAGGCCGTCAGTGGCCTGCCATAAAGGGGAGCTGCTGTAAGCCATGCTGTCCTTAAGAGCCACATGAGCAATGATGAAGGACTCAAGCTCAGCCTGCTCAAGAGGGCTTAAGGTGCTCAGCACCTGCTCTACCAGGCCCTGCTGCTCAAAAGGCACTTCAGGCCACAACGTCTGTGTGCTCTGCCTGGTGCTGCCGCTGGCAGCGCTGCCCTGAGCGGCACGGGCGGCAGAGGCTGCAGCCAGGGCCTGTCTGAACTCAGGGCTGTTATCGGCCTTGCGCAGGCCCTGCTGCCACAGCTGAGCGGCCATGGCCTCATCGAGTATGCCCAGGCTGCCCCAGGCACGCAGCTTGTTTTCAATGGCTGCCTGCAGGCGGTGCGGCATCAGCCCGGCAAAGGCCATAAAGCTGTCGTGCGAGGCTGTACCCTGACGCTCAAGCTCATGCCAGGCCATCACTGTCTGCGTTAAAAAGTGCTCCACATGCAGCCATCCGGCACGGCCGCCTGCTGCTATGGCCTGATGTACAGGAGTGAAATCAGCCATATTCCCCGAAGCTGCCGCTGTCCTGCTGCCTGAGGCTGCAGCCAGGCCCGATGCAGCAGCACCCGGCCGAGACTGAGCTGCCGGCGCGGCCGGAGCTCTGGCAGCATCTGGTGTTATGGCAGCATCCTGTGCTCTGGCAGCATTCTGTGCCTGTGGGGCAGAGTGCTCAGGCGCTGCAGATGCCAGAGCGGCCGGGCTGGTTCCGGTGACTGCGGCACCGTCCTCAAGGGCACGGGGCTGATAGTCAATGGTCTTTATTAAGGGACGCACCTGACGCAGTGCGGTCAGGTTATCAATGCCCTGCTGCACTGACATGTGATCTGGCAGCCTGAACATGCCCAGATAGTCGCGGGCCATTGTCTGCTCATTGGCCTGAGCCATGGCGGCTGTATAGGCAGGACTGCCCCACAGATGAAGCATGTCCATGTACAGCTCACGGCTGTCTCTGCCCTGAAAGTCAGCAGCTGAGGCAGTGATATTGCGCATGGACTCGCCTGAGAGCACAAAGAGCTCCTCATCGCTCATATGGCCATCGGGATTTAAGACCTTTTGCTGGTCGCTGCCGTAATAGACGCCACCCAGCTGCTGGCCCACTATCTGGCCCATATGGTCAGTATCAGAAGGCTCAAGTGTGGTAAAGGTAAGCAGGGGCAGTACATCATGGGTAAAGTCCTGAGCCAGGCGGTGGCTCAGTGAACCCAGAGTGCCCATGAGGCTGTCTTTATCCTCCTCGGCGACAAAGTGGTTAAAAGGCACAAAGAAAGCAGCAACAGCGGCAATCAAAGTAAGGGAAAAAGCTGTCCTAATCAGGGAAAACACGCTGGAAAGCGGGTGATTAAAGACAAAGAGCAGAGGTTTAAACAAATTTCTCATAGCCCCTCCAGGGCTCACTAATGACCATGCCTGTTGATTAAAGGCCCCCTCAGACTTCCCCAGCTCAATGAAGTTAAACCTGAAGCTGCAGCCTGACGTATGTGCAGCTGCAGCTGAGGTGACAGCCGGACGTATGTTCATCTGCCCTGGCTGCAGATCAGGCAACAGCCCTGGGCTGTCATGCCCGGTCAGCTGCGGTCACCTCAATTGGGGAAAGATTTCATTCAGCGGGAAGGACGGCCTTGCAATGCAGGCCCCTGTGTACTACTGGACGTTATCTGCGCCAGGGACGTGGGAGCTGCACATACCTGCACGAGCTGCCTTGAGAGCGGCCATGCTGTCATCGGGCTGACCGCATTTGATGGCAGCAGCGCTGTCCGGGGTGGCCGCGTGGATAAAGTCACGGACACAGGCAGCAGCCCGGGCGGACTGCATGCGGCTTTGTCTGGTGCGGGCGCTGCGACTAAGGGCATGAGGCTGTGCCCCTTTGCTCAGGCCGTACTTTGCAAGGCCCATAAGCTCGCAGCTGGCTGCCTGCAAAGTGGCCTTGTGAGCGGCTGTTTTGCCGTGGCCTGCCCCGCAAAGCTCCATGGTCTGGAGCACAGAGCTGCGTGCGGCGGCCGCAGCTGCTCCGCCCCTGGCTGCTGATAGGCGCTGTTCACAGTGGCTGTGAACACTGTGAGCTGATCCTGAGTCAGCTGGTGCAGTCAGGGAGCGGACGGATTGACTGGCTTTATCACCAGTGACGGGGCACTCGGAGCTGCTCTCCTGGGATTGAGAAGACTGTGTGCCTGAGCCCTTATTCAGGGAAACACCGGGGGACGGAGCTGAAGCAGACGCTGGAGCGGGATCCAGTGCTGGTGCTGGAGCAGGGACAGGAGACGGTGCAGGGGCCTGAACCCTGGTAAGGCGGGATACTGTACCTGGCTCCTGCGACTGCGGGCGCTGATACAGGCCGCATAATGAGCGCACCAGTTGCCACATACGGGGCAGGGCCGAGACCGGGAAGGTGGAGCTGTCTGAGGCAGCCCGCAGCGCACCTGGGCTGCGGGCTGCACCTGAGATCAGATACCTGCCATCAGCTGCACTTGTGGCTGCACTGGAGGAGACGTTTTGATATGAAGGCACAGTGCCCGGGACACAGTAAGTAAGATTGAGGCCGTGATGGCACAGGGGCTGAACAGTAAGACGGGCACTGTCAGGCCTGGTCTGAACAAAGGAGGCATAAGCTCCCAGATCGACCTTGTGCATGCTCAGATTGAGCCTTTTATGACAACAGGTCATAGTGTTACTCCTTAAGCTTGATAAGCATGTTTCATGGGTATTAATCAGGGGGTTGCGCAGCTGCACCGGGAGCACAGTCGCAGCACTGACCGGAGCGCAACTGCAGCAGCATCGAGCGCACCGCCAGCGCTCCATATGGCAATGAGCATCCTGTACGGCCCAGCAGCCCTCCTGGCAGCCCTGGCCTTGCAGCACTGTGCATGCAGCAGGCTGTACTGGCTCCAGGTTTGGGCAACCGGGCCCGGCTCTGACGGCGGCAGGCGCCGTAACTGGGGGTACGCCGATTATGCTGGCGGCCACGGCCGCCCCTGACTGTTTATTACCTTTGTTTGTGTTGACTTGCAGCAGCGGCCCTGGGCCGTGCTGCCATGGCTGAGATGTAAGAACTCAGGCGCTGGCCGGGGAGCTGCAGCAATGACAGCTCCCCGATCTCAGAGCAGCCGCTCTGACAGGCAGTGCCTGATACTGTTATCACCAGTCATGCATGGGAGCACGACTGGATACTGTTATCACCAGAGCTTATGCGGGACATAAACCCTGATACCGTTATCTTCAGGCCCGTGTCACTGATAGCAATGACAATAAGCCGGGCCGGAACTGTTATCGCCAGTCCTGCATGGGAGCACGACTGGATACTGTTATCTTCCTTATGCTTAAAGCTCGGGAAGTAAAAACTGTTAAGGGACGTCTCATTACTGTCCCTCAAATGAAGGCTTGCATGCCTGTGTGCCGGGCCAGCCATGGCCAATGGCCATGGTCATGCCCTGACTGCAGCTGGCAGGTGGGGCCGCTTTAAGCCATGCTCCGCGCCTGTCAGTTGAACAGGCGGTGCAGGGCACAGGCACTGCCAGGCAATGCACAGCCGCAGCTGTACCAGGCTGGTGCCGGGCCGGGGCTGTGCGCTGTATGGCCGCCGGGCCGGGCTGGGGTCAGCGGCTGTGGCGGGAGAAGAAACAGCTCAGGGCAAAGGCCTGAATAAAGCACTGCAGCCACAGCACCACCAGGGTGTATTCAATGCAGAATAACCAGCCCTGCCAGAGCATTAATACTGCAAGGGCGCTGATCACCAGATTAAGGGGCGAGCGTATGCGGGTGAAATAACGCAGGCCCATCAGGGAGCGGTGATGGAGCTCACTGGTAAGTCCCACATGATGGCCCCAGAGCATGCCGGTTACGGCCATGGTCAAAGGCAGCTGCCATGAGGAGCTGACTACCTGCCATACGGCCATACATCTGTCGGTAAAGCTGGTGTGCTCATAAAGCAGGGCACTGAGCTCTCCGCTGCCTCGCAGCATTACCTCAAGGGCAATGGCGCTGTAAGCCGTTACACTCTGGCCCATCTCAAGGGATGAGGAGAGCAGCGAATCAAGCTGTCCGTCATCGATAATCATCCCCGGTACCAGCACCATAAGCAGTATCAGCCCTGCCTCAAGAGCAAGGCTGTACATGCGTATGAGCATCTGACTGAAAATAAGGGCGGTCAGGGCATAAATAACCCGTATGCAGCCGCTCTTAACAAGTCTGAATACATAAACAGGCAGCAGTGCAGCACGGGTGAGCATGCTGCTGCGCTGGCGGCCCTGATGGGCTCGGCCATCGCTGCTGCCATGGCTGCTGCCATTAACTGATCCGGCATAAGCCTGATTATGGTCATGGGCGGCTGAGCGGGCCTGCTGACTGAAGGGCGAGCTGGCAATACAGGATCGGTCCATACCAGGTACAGTGGACTTGAGCGCGGCGGCAGTTAAAGGAGCAGGGGAGACAAGTACTCTGTCATTACATCCCGGGCGCTCAGGATTGTCACAGCTGAGCAGCTCATGGATAACGTCATCACAGTTATGGCCCGTGGCGCCTGGTGCTTCCGGGATGCCCCCGTGACCAATGCCATGGGCAGCTGCACGGGTGCTGCCATCAGAGCCAATAACATCAGCACTGCTGTGCGCCTGCATGCGCGATGAGCTTATGTGCATGGACAGAAAGTCCTCATCACGCAGCGGCATGACAGTCAGATTCTGAGCTGTGCTTACTCTGATTACAGGCTCAATGTTTATGGCAAAAGGAGCAATGCCGTCCCTGTAGCCCACAGGATCATCAATTTCAAAAGCTTTGTGCTCCAGGCCGGCACTGCCATGGTGTCTGGCGGACTCCTCAAGAGCCTGATCAGACAGATATGGCTGATGAGCCTGAGCCCCATGCCATGGCTGTGAGCATGATGCACGCTGTGAGGCTGCTGACGCAGGCAGTGATGGACTTTCAGCTGGTGCAAAATCAGGAGGTCCGGGGACAAAGAAAGAGGCTGAATCAGGCACAGGGCTTCCACTTGCTCTGTCAGCCGGTAATGCTGCCCTGCAATCCTGTGGAGATACCGGATCTGAGGCACTGCTGGCAGTGGACTTATCAGTATGAGTAAGGCCAGAGCTGTCAGCTGCTGCACGGTTATCTGAGTCTGGCGGGCAGGAACTGGCAGATGCAGACGCGGCGTCGGCAGCGGTGGCAGACGCGGTGGCTGCGCTGGCTGAGGCAGATGCAGGGGCATCTGAGAAGTTACTGCGGCTGCGTGCGGCTGTCTGTGCGGCATGCTCCTGCCACTGCTGCAGAGTATGCAAATCAGGGCGGAAGCTGCCCGAGCCGCGACGGTCGATAATGGGAATGAAACCCTTGTAGAAATGACCGTTGGCAAAGCGGGCGACAAATTCAAAATTAGGCAGCAGCGAGAGCATGGAAGGCGGAAACTTCTCACATTCCTCCTGCATCATGCCCCGGGAAATGGATGATGACGTGCCTGATCCTACCTGGGACGAGGACACTGAAGTATTGATATGGGTACGTGAAGTAGCTGGCAGTCCTGAAGTAACAACTGAGGCCGTTTCCCTGTTCATAACGCGCAGAGAAATGACATTATTGCAGTTGTCGATAAACTGCTGGGCTATGTCACGTGAGCCCATACGGGCTGCAAGGTCAGCTGTTGACTGAGTGGCAATGGTGATATTGAATCCTGCCGAACGCGACTTGTTAAGCAGCTGCAGCAAAGGCTCATTGGCAAGCTCTGAGGCCTCGTCAATAAAGACTGAAATACGGCGGTGATCGTTGATATTACCGGCAATGATCTGACCTGCAGTAGCGGCCAGGTCTGACAGCAGCAACTTGCCCAGATTACGGCCGGTATTGCTGTCCTTAAGGCAGTGCAGACCGGCATAGAAAATCATGTTATTGCGTACTATGCTGCGAAACGAAGCCTGAGGCTGCTCTGAGGACAGCAGCTCGAGCAGGTCACCTGAAGTAAGCCCGGTAATGGACGGCCTGATAGAGGATGTTGTCTTGTCAAAGTAGAGGCTGTTGGTCAGGCATACCTGAAAGATCTGGCTCATTGAGGTATCAGAGCGTACATAGCCACTGGCAGTAAGCCAGTCATAAAATTCCTTGAGGGCAACAAGGGCTGCCGGACGGGCTGCACTGGAGCGTACTGTCTTTGTTTTGCTCTTGCTTGCCACTGCAGCGGCACGCTCCTCAGCTGCCAGGGCATCAGATTCAATCTGACGCTCCATTTCATCAAGGTCCAGAGCCGAGGCTCCACCTTCGGAGCTGACATTAAGACGGCCGCCCATGGCAGCTGCCATGTCAAAGCCAGCTCCCATGGCAGCACTGCCGTCCTCGCCGCCAGAGGCAGCTGCAGATGCTGCATGAGCGCGTCTGTAGGCACGACGGCTGCGTCGTGAGTTCAGGGAGCTGTCCTCATCATCGTCAGCACAGTCACTGCCTTCACCGCATCCGGCACTGCTGCCAGCCAGGTCAGCTGAACAGGCAGACGATCCATTGAGCTCATTGAGCAGCTCATCATCAGAAGGCATTTCCTCTACATCCTGATGCAGGCCGTCCTCATCTTCTGCTTCCATGGCGGCAAGGCGCTGTGCAGCTGCCTGACCGTCACTGGCGGCAATCTCACCAATCTCCGAGAGTCTGACTACGGCTTTTTCTACCTGAGACTGGGACACGGTCTTAAAGCTGTCGCCCATCAGGGCACTGACAGCAAAACGGCTTACTATCAGGCGCTTGTCTGAGATACCGTGAATACGGTTGTAGTAGACCGAGCAGGCCGGATTGTTAATGGCAATAACAGTAAGATTGATGATCTGACGCAGAGCCATTTCATAATTACGGTGCTGACAGACATAGCGGCGAATATTGGACAGAGTGACCTTTTCACCCAGCAGACGACAGCACTCAACGGCGGCGCTTACGGCCATAATGGCATAGTCCTTAAAGACGCTGTCAGGACCGTCAATCAGGGTTTTCAGACGCGAACCGATTTCCGAAGCGCGCTCAAAAGTTGCTGTAGGATTAATTCCTCTGTTGATTTCATCAAAGAGACGGTCATCAAGCCTGGTATCATAAATAGTATTGTCATAGCCATTACTGCTGTCTGTGCGCAGGGATCTGAGCTGGGCTATGCCCTTAAGAAAGTCGCTGTCAGGCATGAGATCAGAGCCGTCAATCACCACTCTTGCTCCCGGACCGACGGCTGCCTGTCCGGCAGCAGACTGGTCAGCGTTCAGTGATCCGGTTAAAGGCGATCCTGAATCATGATGCTTTCCATAAGTACTAATATTGCGACCACTCTGAGATTCCCGGCCATCATAAATGGATTGCTCTGTGTTCAGCACTTCGCTGTGCTCACAGCTCCAGGAGCGGGCGCCGTCAGCTGAGCTGTCCTGTTGTCTGTTATCAGCCATGGTGCTGCCATGGACTTCTTCGTGCCATGCAGCAATGAGACGGGATGAGGCACGTCCGCAGCGCTCCAGACCGGCAGCATCATAGTGCTCGGCGCTTACCAGACTTGACAGTCCTTTGCGAACTCTTGAGTTGGCAGCAAGCTCAAAAGCGCTCATAGGGGCTATGTTCATGGTCTTACTGGTAATTACTGCATTGTCAAAGGCCTGAGGTACAGAGGCCACACCTGTGCTTGCTGAAGCAAAGGCACGGCCGCGCTCACTGTTAAGGGAAGGAGCTGCCGGGCGGCCCACATCAAGGCATACCATATTCTCAAGGGGCTCACGCTCAGCGGCGCGGGCGGCCCTGATAAGGGACATCTGCAGATCACGATCGCCCTTTGGGTCGAGCACAATTACGGTATCGCCACGCATAATGGCCTGAGATACCAGCAAATCAAAGAAACGGGTCTTGCCCGAACCTGTAGTACCCAGCAGCAGAGTATGACCAGCAAGATCACGTACGGGAACTACAATAGGCTCATAGCCGTCATCGCAGGCCACAGCATGAATATCAGGCGATCCATTGGTGCCAAAAGGCGAAGGATTATTGCCTGCCTCCATTATGTGCATGAGGGCACGGGTATGACGGGGCAGCCACTCAAAACCAAAGCCATACAGGCAGAGATCAGAGGGCAGAACCTGTGCTTTGGCGTTAACTGCAGGCAGCATTGCCGTGCCATCAAGAGCAGCGCCCTGAGCGCCATAAGGATCACTGGCTCCACCAGCGGCAAAGGCTGATCCCTGCTGTGATGCCCAGGAGCGGGCAGCTCCCTGTTGTGATGACCAGGAGCTGGCAACTTCCTTAATGGCGGCGCTGACAGCAGCGCCCTGAGACAGACTGCCACCGGCACGCTCACGAGCCTGACGCACGGCCTGAGCAGCTTCTTCACCGCAGGCACCGGCCTCGATACTCAGTTCCTGGGCCCGTACTGCCAGAGTCTGAGCAATGGCTTCCATGGTCATAAGGCGTCCGGCATAGACGGGCTGGTCACAAAGCAATGGAACACTCAGACTTTTGATATGACCGCTGTTGATAATTGTGCGGCCTGCCTGAGCAGATGCTGAGCCTGGTGCACGCTGTGCAGCCAGTACGCCCTGAGCAATGATGTAATCCTCTACTGTTACCGGAGTGCTCATAATCATACGGCCACTCTTATGGCCACCATTGGCAATATAGGCTTGCAGATTGTGCTCCTGCTCTGCTTTGAGCAAATCACCGGCAAGCCCCTCGCCAGCACTTGCACCGGCACGGGCACTGGCACCGTCACAGGAACTGGCACCAGCACGTGCACTTGCACCGGAGGCGGCACTTACGCTGCCGGACTTTACGCCCTGACAGGCTGCCTCAAGGCGGGCGGCTCTGATGCGATCAGCTGCTACGGTTTCAGGGGTGCGGGCCCGCCATGATAAAGACAGGCGTAAAGGGGTGAACAGAACACGTCCCTGCAGATATGAACGGTAAGAACGCTGTGCCAGCATGGGAGAGTTGAGCACAGCCGAACCAGGGCCCATACCTACTCGTGGCAGGGTTACCACGTAAAGATACAGAGCCTGCATGATAATGACAAAGAGCAGGCCCATACCGGCAGTTGCTTCAAGCATGAAGGCAACCAGTACCAGCAGCGCACTGACCAGAGCAAGGCCGGTAACCACTCTAATGGAGGCAACATTATCAAGGCCATGGCCAAGCAGCATGTCATCACGATGATAGTGGCCATCGGAGTTAATGCGCGATGAAAACAAGAAACCCAGCGCCTTGTTCAGATATTTAACATGGGCAAACATCCAGGGTTCTCCCCGTAACTGTTATCAAAATGTCCTGCCTGCAAACGAGGCCTCAGACACTATGTGCATCAAAACACAAAGCAAAGCAAAATTATCGATCAAAGATCAACGTTCAACGAAAACTGCCGCAGGTGCTCACATGGTGTCAGCATGGAGCAGGCATGGATAAAAGCTGTACGAGCCAGGCCTGAGGCATTCGTACACATGAGTGCGTACATATGATGGCGTACATAAAGCGTACGTATGAGTACAAATGCATGACTTCGTCACCTGCAAAGGCATGTAAGAGCCCGCACTACGCCCATAAGCCATGACTGGCCTTTTGATCTGCAAGACCATGGCAGCTCTGTGCAGCCATGACTCAGAGCAGATGGCTGAGCGACATAAGTTCAGGCAGCACAAGCCAGGCAAAAATCAGCGGTCAGCGTTGACGGAAAAATAACGACGTCCCTTGCCTGAAACAGACACAGAACGCGAGGATGAGGCACGTGCGGCAGCACTGCCAGATGCACGTGCTGGTTCATAAAAACGGCTTGCTCTGCCGACGTTCAGATTACAGAAACGACGCCAGTTATCGGACTTGCCAGCACAGGTGCTCTGTAAAGCTGATAAGTTGAGACCTGAA
The DNA here is from genome assembly GCF_023051105.1 of Anaerobiospirillum sp. NML120449. Lineage (GTDB taxonomy): Bacteria > Pseudomonadota > Gammaproteobacteria > Enterobacterales > Succinivibrionaceae > Anaerobiospirillum. The sequence continues at coordinate 137,792 of NZ_JALKIL010000003.1, forward strand.
AGAGCATGAGCATGTTCTGACAGCTCTTCATGGCAGGAGCTGCGTCTTACACTGTTGCTTACATTGTTGTTTACACTGCTGTTAAGGCCAGATAGCTTACCCTCAGCTCCGAAAAAGTCCTCAAGAGCACTGTAGATTACAGATAAGGACTCCCTCTTACCGGCACAGCCGCAGCCACAGCCAGCATCACTGAGGCTGTCAGCGCTACGCTCAGAGAAATATCCCATTCCAGCGTAATAATCATACTCACGCTCACCGCTGCAAAAGGCACCAGCATCAACATAATCATCGGCATCTGCGCAATGGTCGCAAGATGCGCTGCTGACAGAATCACAGTCTGCTCTGCCACAGCTATCGGGCAGATCATCAATCCATAAGCAGGTACAGACGGATTGTTCTTCATCTGGATCGCCTGCACTCTCAGGCATGATGTAATCCCTTAACTCCATGCATTCGTCAGCACTTACAGCCTTAGAATAAGAGCTGTCTCCGGCTTCATAAGCGGCACAACATGGTTCTCTATGCTCGGAACAACTGGCGGTGTCACCCTCGCAGCTTATGAGCTCGATGTCACTGACAACAGTTGTCACTGCAGTATCACCTGCAAAGTCATAATCCTCACAGCCATTTATGCTGTCAGCATGGATGATGCTGACGCGGTCGAGTTCAGCTGTGCTTACATTCTCAGACCTGGAATTGAGGCGATTAAGAGCAGAAATGAGGGAATTACGGGATGCCATGTTTAACTCCTTACGGCTTCTTACTGGCTTTCAAGCCGTTACTGTTACGGGCACTTAGCCCACTTTTAATTTACGTTAAAAAATCCCATATGACTGGGCTGATATAAGCTGTTTACTACCAGAAGACCGCCGCACCACGCTACCGACTCGCCGCACCACGCCACCGCCGTCGCCACACCACGTCACACCGCCCCACTCCACGCCACGCCACTACACCAGGCACACAAATGCTTATGTCATAACAGGCTCAGTGACACATGAGTCTTTGAACAAAGAAGTCTTTATGCCAGACTCCCTGGGTTAAGGCACGGCTCGAACAGTACCTGAACCGCATATCACCTGGAATGGACATTACAGGACAGGACACTTTCAGGTCCGTGGAGCAGGTACAGTAATACTGTGAATACACGAGTGGTAAGGACAAAGGTCAGACTAAAGTACGGATACGGAACGGGTAATGGATACGGGTAAGGTATGAGTACAGTTGTACAGACTGTCATCTTAGTTATTAATGCTTTCCATAACGAAATGAACATTGTCCTGATCAGATATGGATAAGCACTGCCGCTGTTTGCCATTGGACCAAAACTGCTGGCAGTCAGCTGATAGCAATTAAATTTTCAAATTTTCACTGCCTGAGGCAGCACAACAACCTTTTCTTTTCTGCTCAAAAAATAATGACACCTGAACTGAGCATGGCCAATCAAAGCAATGACAAGCTGGGCTGGCATATTGAAGCCGGATTCAAGGATCCGCAAAAAGCGAACAGTTCTGATTACCAGTAAGCTGGAACAACCAGAGCTGGTATCAGATCCGCAGTGATTTCAGGATTTAATTTCAGGCATCACGACGCTGACAGCGTCTTACCGTTATCAAAGTTTTATGCCTTATCCCTGACAGAGGACAGGAACAGGCAATAAAAGCCGATGGCTTACTTTTCGTACAAGGAATACTTTCCATAACCAAAAAGGTTGTGGAAACATAATGAGCCCACGGTTCCGTGGACCATCTGCGGGCCGCGCAGCTGCGCTGTGCCACGAGATCTGAAACTTTCACAAAGCGACTCTGATGGTAACTGAGCGCCCTTCAGACCTCACTGATTAAAGCATAGCCATGCTTTATTCATTTTAGTAATGAATCTGTCCAACAAGGCCTTTTTGCTCGCTGGACTGATTTAATTAATTGCACACCCAGGGGGCATTGTCTATATCTATTTTGCAGGTGATGAATAAAACCATAAGAGACATTCGCATATCTATGGTACCTGCATAGATAAACGATAAAATTTATCAACAGATTCTCAACTGGAGCACATTGTTAAATCACGATATACATGCCATTTCTCAATTGAAATATCGATGATAAATGATAATAAAAAGCTCCAGCTGACAGTTTGAATTCTGATCATTTATCTCAGCCAAAAGTACCGCCAGCACCGCATCTTCCCGGCAGTAACTCACTAAGAAAAATGTCCGCAAATGACAGAGCATACTGTCATATTGCACTGGCAAAATGACTGCTTATCATTCACCACCTGTCCATGCACCCACATCCGCTCAGCAGGCTCCAGAAACCACAGCAAAACTGAAATGGATGAACTCATAAACAAGCCACAAAAACAGCCTGTTTACCTGATTTATCTACCTTCCACTCAAACATATACGGAGTCCATTAATACCAGGAAAATCCCCCTGAATGCTGTCTATGCAGCTGATCTGTTATTGTTAAAAAATAATGGCATTACTGCCATAAAGCTTTACCTGGTTTTAACACAGCAAATACCACCTGTGACTATATGTGACCCTCGTCACTAACATGCTATCTTCAATGGTTAAACAAGTGTGTTTTCGTGATGGCAAAGAAGAGTCCAGACGAACCGCAAACAGCCTGTATAAACAGCATATTACCGGGCACAATCACAAACGCATCAGAGCTTTTCTGCATCAGGAGAAAAGACAATGCAAAACACTTTTGAAAACACAGCCATCCGTCTAATTCCCAGCACATCCCTCTACAACACACCTGCAGACGCAAAAAACCTCAGAACATAAGCAAGCACTCATATCCATACTGCTACCCATGCCTCACAGCCATGGCCCCACACCATGGTCACGCGCGCCTCCCTGCGCTCTGCCCCCACGCTCTGGTCCATACTCTGGTCCACGCTCTGGCCCCACACAATGCATGAATGTGGCTGGCAAATATTGATGATTCGGGCTTTTTATACCCTTGGGATGCTTCAGCCTGGTACAGGCTTCCTCTACGCCATACAGGTTCGTATTGCTGCCATATTTCATGATTCGTACGGCATTGGATTTACATTCTTGCCACCAATGGCAAGTTCATATGCTCGCAGGCGTAGCAAGCTATGGATTTAAAGTACTTGAGCACATTTGAGCACCAGTTAACTTACACTTATTCATGTTATGCGACTTAGAAATATAGCCAGATCTCCATATGTAAGTTTTTGACCTTGACGGACAAAGCGCTTATTTATGCTCTTTATCTACATATTTTTTGCCTGCATCCTGCCCTTTACGCAAACTTATGGCATACCTGTTGCTCAATATTGCATAACAGAATTATAGAAAGGTCTGCTCAACTGTCCGAGGCAGACAGGCCTTGGAAAGTGAGACGGCCTTGTCTTATGTAAGGTCGATCTTTCTGCTTTATAAAGGAGAAAAGTTATGGCCCTGTACGTAAACACGAATGTCAGTTCGATTAATGCCCAGCGCAAACTCAGTAATGCGACTCTGAACCTCAATGTCTCCTATCAGAGACTGTCATCAGGTCTGCGCATTAACTCAGCTAAGGATGACGCCGCCGGTCTGCAGATCAGCGACAGACTGACCACCCAGATTAATGGTCTGAATCAGGGCAACCGAAACACCAACGACGGTATCGCCCTCGCTCAGACAATTGAAGGTGCTCTGGACGAAACCACCAACATGCTCCAGCGTATCCGTGTACTGGCAGTACAGTCAGCCAATGGTACCAACTCCCAGAAAGACCGTGATGCTCTTCAGGAAGAAGTAACCCAGCTGTCTGAGGAAATCACCCGTATTGCACAGCAGACAACCTTTGCAGGTCAGCTGGTCATCAACGGCAAATACACCAACAATAACAAGAACAGCTTAATTCCAGCCGATGGAAAGCTGGTATTCCAGGTAGGTGCTAACGCCGGCAACACCCTTACTCTTGACTGGGGCTCAGAGTTCACCTTAAGTGGCATCGCATCACAGTCTGGTATTACAGCTAAAGCCGACCTTGAAGATACAAATGCAAAGAAAGGCTTTACAAAAGATGCAGGTAGTGGAAAGATTCGCTTTGCTATCTCTACTGCATCCCGTGCCACCTATGTACTTGAAAACATTGACAAGCTTATTCAGGCTGTTGACTCCAAGCGTGCTGCACTAGGTGCAATGCAGAACAGAATGGAGAGTACCATTCGTAATCAGGCTAATATCTCCGAGAATCAGTCTGATGCCCGTAGCAGAATTAGAGACACAGACTTCGCCTCTGAGACTGCTGCTCTGACCCAGAACAACATTATCCAGCAGGCATCACAGTCCGTTCTTGCTCAGGCTAACCAGCGTCCAACTATCGCTCTGAGCCTGTTAGGCGGTTAACAGTACAGATTTCTTTCTCTCTTTATCATCGAGGCGGGGTAACACCCGCCTTTTTAATGACCCTACACATTGAACTACGTCTATTTTGAAATTCTTTATAAATCGTTATGTATTACTATTTGTCAGTTTAATGTGAAATCATTGAGAATGTTAGCAGCGAAGCGTCATCATCCTCCTTATCATGACTTTCAGATCAAACTATGCTCAAGCAGTCCTAAATGCTTTATGGTTCCTGTATTTAAGGGAATCTAAAGGATCATCTTGCCATGTTAGTACGGATTGAATTGCACAAAATGGCAAGGTTATAAAGAAACGCAAATATGTTCTGTCATTTTGCAGTCATTACTCTTATATAACAGCTAATCTGGCGTGTTTTACCCATAAAGTTACATCTATGTGGTATTTTCATGCAGAGAGACGAACGGCATATTAATGCCTTACCTGCAGTAAAATTTTACCTATTTGCATAGATTTATGCGTCATATTGGCATATGCGTTGCTCCACTACTTTTAAGAGAAATATAGAAAGGTCTGCTCAACTGTCCGAGGCAGACAGGCCTTGGAAAGTGAAATGACCTTGTCTTTGTAAGGTCGATCTTTCTGCTTTATAAAGGAGAAAAGTTATGGCCCTGTACGTTAATACGAATGTCAGTTCCATCAATGCTCAACGCAAGCTTAGCAATGCCACTCTTAGCCTGAATACCAGCTACCAGCGCCTCTCATCAGGCCTGAGAATCAACTCTGCCAAGGATGACGCTGCCGGTCTGCAGATCAGCGACAGACTGACTTCCCAGATCAATGGTCTGAATCAAGGCAACCGTAACACCAATGATGGTATCGCTCTGGCCCAGACAATTGAAGGTGCTCTGGACGAAACTACCAACATGCTCCAGCGTATCCGTGTACTGGCCGTACAGTCCGCCAACGGTACTAACTCTGCTGCAGACCGCAAAGCTCTTCAGGAAGAGGTTACCCAGCTGTCTGCTGAAATTACCCGTATTGCCAAGCAAACCACTTTTGCAGGTCAGCTGGTCCTCAATGGCAAATACGATAAAACCAACAATCCTAACAGTCTTATTCCAGCCGATGGAAAATTAACTTTTCAGGTAGGTGCAAACGCAGGTAACACCCTGGACCTCGACTGGGGCATGGCATTTACCCTGTCCTCAATCGGCGACGCTGCAGGCATTTCAAAAAATGATGTTAAAGGAACTGGCGACAAAGGTCTGGTTTTATCTGGTGGTGCAGGTGGTGCTGCTGCCGTAGTACGTTTTGGTGTATGTACTGCTCAGGTTGCAACCAATACCCTCGCGCACATTGATGCCCTGATTCAGGTTGTTGACTCCAAGCGTGCCGGACTGGGCGCTTTACAAAACAGAATGGAGAGCACTATCCGTAATCAGGCTAACATCTCCGAAAATCAGTCCGATGCCCGTAGCAGAATTAGAGACACAGACTTCGCCTCTGAGACTGCAGCACTGACTCAGAACAACATTATCCAGCAGGCATCACAGTCCGTTCTTGCTCAGGCTAACCAGCGTCCAACTATCGCTCTGAGCCTGTTAGGCGGTTAATAATTACAGATTTCTTTCTCTCTTTATCATCGAGGCGGGGTAACACCCGCCTTTTTAATCGCCCTTTATATCTACGATAATCGATATTTATACATATTATTTTATAAAGAATATTTGGCAGGATTTTGTGCTTCTTATGTAAGATATGATTATGCCCCTGTAAGAATGACGGGGCTTATCACGGGCAGGGTTACAGTTTTGCCATTGGATGGCTTTGGCCATGTCTATGGCCATTGCTATGGCTATGGTCGTGGCTAAGGCTGCAGCTGCAGCTTTTGCTGTCGGTTGCTGTGGCTGTGACTGTCGATTGCTTTTAAGGTTGCTGCGGCTACGGCGGCTGTGTGGTGAGATTATGAAAGGCTATATGCCCAGGCGGCGGACTTCCTGGCCTGGTCGCCAGGTATAGGCTATGGTGTAGATTGATTCGCAGGCATAGGCATCGAGCTTGACGTAACAGCCAAGGCTGTTGCTCTCGGAGAGGTTGAGCTCAGCTACCAGACGGGATACGTCTACTACCGGAATGCCCATGTCTATAAAATTCTGCGGAAGACCGCAGTCACTGAAGAAGTTGCGCAGCGCGTTGATACCGGATCGTGCAGTAGACTCAGGATCATCAAAGTTCATAGGAATGCCAAATACCCTGTTGGCAAACTGAGCCATGCGCATGATATTGGCGGGCAGACAATAGGTAAGCCAGGCCGGGATAAGAACAGCCAGTCCCCCACCATGTGAGGTACCGTAAACGGCATTTAAGGCACTCTCAAGAGCATGCAGAGCAAAGTCAGGCTCACGACCAAGGCTGCACATGCCATTTTGAGCCAGAGTACCGGCCAGCATCAGGTTGCCACGGGCTTCAATGTTATTAGGCTCTTCAAGGATCTGCGGAAGAATACGCAAGATGGTACGCAGCAAGCCTTCACAGAGCTCATCAGTAATCTGAACATTCTGTGTATTGGTGAAATAGCATTCAATGACATGAGTAATCATGTCCATTGAACCCAGAAGGGTGTCGTCACGTGAGGTACTCAGTGACAGCTCAGGGTTCAGAATGGCAAAGCGAGGCAGGAACTGCGGGCTGGAACGGGTAAATTTACGACTGATACCGTCACGGATCTGAACAATGGTACAGACAGGAGAGCATTCAGCACCGGCATCAGGAGTAGTTACCAGAGCACCTAAAGCCAGTGAATGAGCGGGATCACGGGTTCCAACGAAGAAATCGAGCACATCACCATTGTAAATTGCGCCGACACTGAGTACTTTTCCGCTGTTAATCACATTGGAGCGGCCAATTGCGACAATGGTATCAATATGATGCTGGCGGCAAAATGCAATGCCTCTATAGATTGAGTCCAGTGATGGCTCGTTTTCGTCCTCAAACTTGAGATCAAAAATCTCAAGACCGGCACGATCAAGGGAGCGACGAATACGGTCAAGCAGATCAGGTTTATCAAGAGCCTCAACGCCATAATGCAGAAGCACTCTGCGTCCGCCCTCAATCTTTACCTGGGAACCCACCTCATTTTCACGGGCGCGGCCAAACATCATAAAGGTACGGCGCTGATAGTCGAAATTTTCCATGCTCTCTCCCTGCCTTGTTTACTGGGGACTGCCCCGATCTTAATGCAAGCAACCTCTTTTCACCAGACACAGTTTCATCAAGATCAGCAGGTGTAAGCACTTATACCCTGAATTGCTCCAGCAGACATGTCGTGTACCCGTCCAATATTGCTTATGACAGCTGTTCAGTCTGTTAACAGCCTTATGGTATCTGATACCCGTGTCAGCCTTTAGTGACTGTGGACTTGATCTGAGCTCTGATCAAAGATCAACAGCAGTTACAGGAGCACATGCTGTGGCTGCTCATAATATATTTGTATATGGCTGAATATGAACGCTGCTAAATGAAAACATGCATTGATCCTTGCATCAGAGTGCTCCAGTGCCGTTGAGAGGCCAGGAAACAGTAACTGCATGCAGGTATGAATGGCAGGTTTCATTAGGCAGCAGGCATAAACCAGTGGCGTACTTTTGAGCCCTGCAAGTCTGGCGGTATTGCGGAGTGCAGTCGCATACTCATGACTGTATGGCTGGCCCCAGCGCGCTTAATCATGACTGTGTGACGGACTGTAGATCGCTCCAGCAAGTCTGTGTGACGGACTGTAGATCGCTCCAGCAAGTCTGTGTGACGGACTGTAGATCGCTCCAGCAAGTCTGTGTGACGGTCTGTAGATCGCTCCAGCAAGTCTGTGTGACGGTCTGCAGAGCATTGCAAGCAAGGCTTAATTTTGGCCTGCAAAACGCTTAATCATAGCCGCATACAGAGCTGCAATGCGCTCAAACGTGAATGCGAGGATGGAGGCAGTGCGCTGCAGAGCGCATTTCTGAAGGCGGACTGGCTGTTCCTGATTTTGGCTAAGGATGTGTGAAAATCTGTTGTGTGAGTTTTACAGGTGTGGATATGGCGCGGATTTTTTGTGCAGAAATATCGCAGTTGCCGCAAAAGCTGCATATTGCAGTGGTCAGATTGTGCACTGTGCTATAAACTTTAGCTGTAGTTTGTAGAGGAGATAAGCCATGGACATCAGCGCCCGCGTACTGGAACTTGCCGCAGGCCATAAACTGCACAGCGGAGACAATGACAGCTCCCGCCTGCCTGCAGCACTTGAGTACGCAGACCGTCAGTGGGAGCAAATGGTTAACGCCTGGTGCAGCCGCATGTTCGCATCAGCCCCAGCCAGAACTTTTGACTTCTCATCACCAGCTGCTGCTCCGGGCAACAGCCCATCTGGCCAGGGTAATGGCAAGACTGTAACAGGTGGCACTTCCGATTCTTCAGGACGCAAAGCTGCTGAAAATGCAGCTACCCGCAGCAATGTGCGCACTGCTAATAAGGGCAATGGTGCAACTGAAGATAAAGACAGTCCTGAGCAGGTTGCAGCAGATGCTGAAGCTGCAGCTCAGGCTCAGCAGACTCATGCCGCTCAGATGGCATTAATTGAAGAGCTGGCCTTTACTCAGGAAGTAAAGGCTGTGCTTGGTCTGCAGACCCTGCTGGTTAAGGATGCTGACAAGGAACAGCAACGTCTTGACCTGGTAAAGACCGCCTGGGAAGCCGCCCGTCTCATGCGCGTTTTACCTCTGGACACCTCAAGCGGCATGCGTCTGATTGCCCGCACCATGTCACTGGGCATGCTCTTTTATGCTGGCGGCAAAGCAGATGAATTTGGTATTTATCTGCGTGCTCGAGGCCCTGAGATAGACGCTGCCCTCAAGGAAGCCTCTGAGCAGTACAGCTCTGCTGCGGGTTCAGCCCATGATGCTGACAATGCCTGTGGCAACGCCAGCAGTGACAACACCGGTGAAAGTGGCAGTGCCTACGGCAGCTGCAGCTGTAACAGTACTGCAGTCCGTCGTATGGCTGAAGCACGTTTTGGCCTGCTCTGTGAAATTTTCCAGGTATGGCGCGAAATGTTCTCCTTCAGTGAGAAACTTAACCCTACTTATCTGCACCAGTCCCACCGTACTTTTAATGAGCATCTCAAGGCAGCCGCTGATCTGGTTGAACACTGCACTGACGAACAGCAAAAGCTTAATCATGCTCTTTACCTTGCTGTTTTTGCCCGTTGCCGTGCTGCAACCTGTGCCCTTCTTGATATGGAGGACAGTGATGAGCCAGCACCTGCCCAGCCGGTAAACAATGAAATTGACTGGGATGCTGTAGGCAATGCCTTTGAAGAGGACTCCTCAGGCTGGGGTCCTGCTGATGCCCAGCACTGTGCCATTGCCCCTGGTGGTGACCGTGAGCTGGCCTGCTCTCAGTTTACTGAAGCTCTGGAAAACACCACCAGAATTGAAGACCACGAGCTGGAAGTAACCATCAGAGCATTACGTACCATGGTCAAACTTGCCTGATCTTTCTTTTAACCAGCAAAAAGGGCTCCCTGAGGGAGCCCTTTTTGTTTTGGTCAACGACCTGGAAGGTCAGTTCATCAGAACTGATAGTTCATGCTGACGTTCCAGCTCAGATCCTCAAGATCGCTGGCATCAGCAAAGCCCGAACGCAGACGGGTACCCCAGGTAAAGTTACCAAAGGTTGCCCACAGACCAAGGGCAGCAGAGGTCAGATTATCTGAGCGCTCTATGCCGTTGATATGGGCATTTATTCCGGTATTGAGATAAGAGCCGTCAAAGTCGTAGCTTACGTCCTTAAGAGCAGTCATATGCTCAAGCTCAGCAGTAAGCTGCAGCCAGGAGCTCATCTGCATGGCCATACGTGCACCAATATACAGATCAAGGCCATTGTAGTCCTCAGCACTGTCCTCTATGCCCAGAGCATATTCCTTTTCTGCAAAAGAACCACGGTGGAATCTGTTGATATCAAGGCCCAGATAAGGGTTGAAACGCACAGATCCAAACTCAAGCTGCATACCGGCTTCGTTATACCAGTTGGCATACCAGTCAGTGTGATCTGAGTGTACCTGAGCATCCATGACATCACGTCTAATGTCAGAGTCAATGTAGCTTGCGCCCAGACGGGAGGCTACATAGAACCAGTCCTGTCTGTATGAACCATAGAAAGAGACATTGCTCAGATCAATCTCAGTGCGGCCGCCCAGCTCACCAAAAGTGGTTTTGGCATGAGACTGAGCCAGTGCAGCACCAATCATGTAGTTATCACCAATACGACGGTCAAAACCAACATGAGCAGTATAGATTGAGGTATCAGTACCGGCAAAGCCGTCCTGTGAAAGCTCGATATCGTTATATCCGGCATCACCGTAGAAACCGTCCATGCCCAGCATACGTACGGCAGCCATACGCTCAGCTAAGGTACGGTTAACCACCTGAGCCTGACGGGCGATGATGTTCTGAGAGCTGGCATGGATTTCACCTGACAGACTGTCCATTGCACGGGCAAAATCTGCTGCAGGAGTGTTAACCAGCTTCAGGGCTGCCTGATAGGCAGGTGAGCTGTAAACCTCAGTCTGCTCCGGAGCAACTCCAGAATCGCCAGCTGCTGATACGGCAGCCACTGCCTGAGCACCATCAGCGCTGCGTGCAGCACTGTTACCGGCCCCAGCTGCAATCGCAGCCTGCTGCTGGCTCTGAGTGTTCTGCAGGCCCGCAATAAGACCATCGAGCGATGCTGCTGTATTCAGAGTCTGCTCATTGGCCAGACCCATAGACCTTACGGCTTTGGTACGGGTAGGGATCTCGTAGGTTACCTGGTAGGTACCATTGCTGTTTGTCAGATTTCCAGAGGTTGCTGTATTTCCACCTATTTTGAGTCCAGAGATAGACTTCATTGCCTCTGTTGAGTCATAAGCTCCGGTGTAGTTGCCACTGCCTGGTTTAATTACATCACGAGTAACAGAGCTGCCTACGGTTCCAAGATTGGTGGCCTGATATGAGTACAGATATACCTTGTTATTGCTGGCATCCAGGTTGACACTGCTTGCACTGAGGTAGCCGTCAATCAGGTCAATATGAAGTTTGGCCGAGCTGCCGCTCATATTAACAGCACCAGCCTGAACTGGGCCTACAACAGAGGTCTTACCTTTGCTTGAAATAGAGGTCAAAGTGATCTGATCAGTTGTGCCTGAGGTAGCAGGATTGTATTTACCCAGCACCAGCTCACCACCAGTACCGTTGTAAATAGGGGCTGTATTATTGCCTCTGAGGTGCATCTGGCCCTGATGGACAACAATGCCGCCTGTAAAGGTGTTATTGCCAGTCAGAATCAGAGGCTTAGAGCCGGTCTTATAAATACCTCCAGGACCGGTAATGTTATTTGACCAGGTGTAGTTGGTGTCATTAAGACGGGGATCACCTACGTCTTTGACTTTGACTTCAACGAATTTGGCAGAGCCTGTATAGCCATCAGCTGTCAATCTACCTGAGTCCACGGCAAACTGACCTATAAGGTCATTATGCAGCATGGCAGGGCCATTCATGGCTCGATCTTTGTTCAGGGCTCCCCAGCCGGTTATGCTGTCCGGGCCTGTAGTGATACCGCTGTCCTTCTTGCCATCTGACATCTTGTCAGCTGTGGTAAGAATGGACATGGTAACGAGATGATTACTCATCCATGGGTACTTGTACCATACATTCATGGCTGTTGCGCTGACACGAGGAGCTGCGAAGGAGGTACCTACCTCACCACTGGCATTACCATTGGCTGCAATACCCCAAAGCATGGCGTCTTTACCAATGTAGTTGGCATACTGTACTGGAGATGCATTGCCCTGACCATTTCCGGCAATAGCACCGTGTTCTCCATTAAGTGCAGTGGCGGCCAGCCAGCCTTTACGGGCTCCCTGATAACCGGATGCAGTAGGAATCTGAGCATAGGCATCGGCCTCTGTCAGGTTGTCATTACCTGCAGCAAAGACAATAATCGAATCCTTATTAGCAGCAAGATCCCATATACCGGCGACCAGACTGTTGTCCTTTATTGAACCAGGGTTTGACGGAAGACCGGTTACAACTCTGGTTTCTGCAGTGACATTGCCATGGGCTGAGGCTGAGTTAGGTGAACCGCCCCATGAGTTGTTAAAAACACGTGCGCCGTTGTTATAGGCATCCTTAAAGTAGTCCAGACTTACGCTGATTCTGGTCGCATTAGCAGCATTACCTGCTGTATAGCCACGCATCTGTACGCCGCCGCTTTTCAGCTCGGGGCTCAGATTTGCGTACAGAGTGGAAAAAACAATAGCGCCGTGTGAGCGATAGTTGCCCGGTGATGCCCCGCCCACATTGGTAAGACCGTTTCCTGCTGTAAAAGCAGAGTCAATAATGCCCAGATATGGAAGTGACCATGGGTTGGCTCTTTGCCAGCTTGTCGGGTTTACATTGGATACATTAGGGATTTCGGTTGGCCTGAATGGGCCGCCAGTGCCTGAGCCGCCGCTGCCGTCACCACTTCCGCCATCGCCTCCGTCTGGAGGTGGTGGAGTAACAGGTGAGGTGCCGCCGCCACCGCCGCCACCACCACCGCCACCGCCGGGGCCTGGAATGAAGCTGCTGGCACCGCCACCGCCACCACCGCCAGATCCGCAGGCAGTAAGTAAACAGGACAGGGCAACTGTGATCAGACTAAGTTTCAGCTTTGAGGAGCCTGTTGAGCCAGCAGTCGCATGAACTGCATTATCTTGTGATGGATGTTGCATACATACTCCAAAATTACAGCACTGGCCGCTGGTGAGAGCCGGCTAAGGTTTTTTGATGTCAGGAATTAAGAGAGCACCTGTACTTGATCTGTTCACGACAGGAGCCTGCAGTACAGAATGTAACCTTTTATGCAGGTCGATTCATAGCTTTTGAAGCTATTATTCATTTTGCTTCGACTGACAATATCGGCAGATCCGCCATTTTGTTAAATTTTGACCTGTGCTTACCGTACGCATCAAAACAGGGATAATCAAGGAAACTCAAACGCAGATCAGCAGTCTCCTCATCACAGAAAATGAATGTATCCGTGCCTATCTATAAATAGACATTAATCTATAATTGATATATCACTCCGGGCACAATTTTGATGCATTGATTTTCTGATAGATATGAAACATATCACCATGCCCGGGCTGATTTTTTTCTGACCTCCCTGCAATGTTCAGGTCATGACCCGAGCTGTCATATTGCCCGTTTTTATATTCCACAGTTGATGCTGGATGTCCTCTTCATTTTCTGCACTCAGACTGGCTGCTGGACCATGTTTGACTTGCTTGCCACTTCATCTTTGCTCAGATTGCTGACCTCCTTGCCTGTGACAGACAGGCTGTACGTGCCTGACTGTGCCAGCAGAGGCTATTGCAGCCTTTCTGTCTGCATTATTGCCAGTCCAGATTTCAGATAGTACACAGCCAAATGGTTGAATTGATATCGTCTGCATTTGAATGGTTGCCCAGGTAATGCCACTTGTTGTTCACAAACAGGGACAAGGTCGGGACAAAGACAGGCTCTTGATGAATGGTCCTGTAGAGTGTTCAGAGGTTGGGCTTCTTTTGCAGCCGGTCTAAAGGTCCATCGGGTGGGCAAATGATGGCTGAGTGTACAGTCTAATGAGCTGGCGCATTCTCAGATGCCGGCACAGTCTCGGGCTCCGTGGCCTGACCAGATAGCATCTGCCATGGGCGCACCTGGTGCTTGCGTCGGCGCAGGCTCAGGCTCTGTCGTTGGCTCAGGCGACGGCTCAGGCTCATGGTAATGTCCATTTGAGCGCTCCTGGGAGGGCTGATGTACGGGCCTGAGAATGCTCCTGGCTTTGTCAGCGGAAGTATTGTGTTGTCCTCATAGGGCCTGGGATGGTGATTGTCTGGCAGGCGCAGGTAATGGCAGCTGCATCTGCCGGGGCGGGGCGAGATAAAGTCCATGTTTTCTTCAGGTTAATTTATGCGCTGCCCGGCCTGTATTTGCGCGGGATTTGCTGGCATTTGTGGTGCACGTAAATCACCGCCCTGTCAAAAGTGAAAATAATTCACCTTTTATGTGGGATATACAGTAATATGTCGGAAAATTCCGCACCCAGGACAGCTTATTTTTCGTCACGAAGCTCATTTTTGTGCCGCTGGCGAGCTGTTTAAGGGATGAACAGGCATACAGTTTTGCTCTTTCGCTCAGCGTTTATGCAGCTGATTTATGATCAGGGACAGTACCCGGAGACAGATTCTGTTATGTCAGCGGTTTTTCAGCCTTTTGGTATTCGGGCAGTTTCGCTTTCGTAAGCCTGCATATCGCAGCCAAAATACCAGAGCCCCTGTGGGCCAGCTTAAGCCACTTTCTGGCCGTCACATGCCTTTAGATCACCTCATAATCCTTTTAAGTCCCTGAGAGCTTTGCGGCTCCTGCAGAGAACTTAAAGGCTATTGTCGGCTGTTACAGTCTGACAGGGCATGCAATGCAGGTGCTTTCTGTCTGCCATGAGCCCAATGGATAAATGGTGTCTGCAGGCTGCCCTGCCATGGGGACCTGCAGTCCATGATCCTGGCAATGGCAATTGCAATGGCAATTGCAGTTGCAGTGGCAATGGTAATGGTAATGCCAATTGCAATGGCAATGGCAATGGTCCAGCAGCCAGGCTTGTGTATGGCTATCTCGTATGGGCCTTGTGATATGTAAGGAATTAAGAGGCAAACTGCATGTTCCTGCAGCAGGTGAGTACGGCTGCAGGCAAAGACCTGGCCTGATATAAATCAGCATTTTGTTTTAGTCAGGCTGCCTGAGTGCGCAGCGGCGCAGTCCTTTTGAGGGCTGTACCGGACCAGCGGTGAGGCAGGGGTGCTGTTTTTCAGCTTTTTTGCAATCTGATTTGGGAATTAACTGAGTGACTACTAATGTTCCTAAGTTGCCGGCAGCCGATGCTGCCTCCAAAGATTCCGGCTCTGTAGCAGGAGCCGGCACCGGTACTGTACCTAACAATACTCAGCCGGCTCAGAGCCGCAGCGGCACTGCCGCACACCGCCCGGGCGACCTTCCGGGACAGAAACCATCTCCTGCCGCTCAGAACCGCAGGCCAATTCTTACCATCTCTCATCTGACCAAGCGTTTTGACAGCTTCGTTGCTGTAGATGATGTCGACCTTACAATTTATGAAGGCGAGATCTTTGCTCTGCTGGGCTCCTCAGGATGTGGCAAGTCCACCCTGCTGCGTATGCTGGCAGGCTTTGAGACTCCAACCTCAGGCAGCATCATGCTCGGCGGTCAGGAAATGATTGGCGTGCCACCTTACAAGCGCCCTCTGAACATGATGTTCCAGTCCTACGCCCTCTTCCCTTATATGACCGTAGGCCAGAACATTGCCTTTGGCCTCAAGCAGAGCCGTCTGCCCAAGGATCAGATTCAGGAGCGCGTAGAGCGCATGCTGCGCCTTGTGCACATGGAAGATTACGTTGACCGCAAGCCTTATCAGCTCTCTGGTGGTCAGCGTCAGCGTGTTGCCCTGGCCCGCTCCCTTGCCAAAGAGCCACGTCTGCTGCTGCTTGATGAGCCTATGGGTGCTCTTGACAAGAAGCTGCGTGAGCAGATGCGCCTTGAGCTTGTGGACATCATCAACTCCGTAGGCGTTACCTGTCTGATGGTTACCCACGATCAGGAAGAAGCCATGACCATGGCTGATCGTATTGCAATTATGGATCGTGGTGAATTTATCCAGATTGGCGGCCCACGCGAAATCTACGAGAACCCTAACTGCCGCTTCTGCGCTGAGTTCATTGGTTCTGTAAATATCTTTGAATGCTCCCTGGTTACCTCTTCAGCCACCCAGTCTCTGATTAAGGCCCGTGACTTCAATCACCTGATTGAGCTCAGCCATGATATCGACCTTGCTGACGGCATGCCGCTTATCATCGCCATGCGCCCTGAGAAGATCTACATCTCTCATCAGAAACCTGAGGAAAACACCAACTGGTGTGAGGGCGTAGTAGAGAATATTGCCTACCTTGGCGATATCTCCATTTACTATGTGCGTCTGACCAATGGCCGTATCATCAGCTCCACCCTGCCAAACGTTGACCGTTTCAAGCAGGGTCTGCCAACCTGGGATGATCACGTCTATTTAAGCTGGGACCCTGATTCCTGTATCGCACTGACTATTTAACGTAAAGAGCTGCCCTCCAGCCCGCTGTTCCATCAGCCCGTTGAACGGACCTGGACAGCTGCCATTGGGCTGCCCTCCTGCCGTGCCTGTGCTGCCATCATGGCAGCTGGCCCTGCAGGCTGCATCACGGCCGCTGGCAGGCATACCGCTAAGCATCAGACAGGCATGACAGCCAGGCCTGATCCCCCGACGCCGCTCAGCCTGAGGATTCAGTGGCCGCCATCTGCTTGCTCTTTGGCTGCCATCTGATCTTTGGCTGCCACAGCACACAGCGAAATATGCTGCACCACAAAAGCTTGAGCTTATGAGCTGTCTCAGGTCATGAGCTTTGCTGTTCAGGCCGGTGCGCAAGCCGCACGGCCTGCTGGCCAGCCAACAGGCTCTGTCAGTTGCAGATCTGGCCCGCACAGGCCTGTGCAGCTGTGAGTGTAAGCTTGCGTGCACTGTATGTCCTGCACAGTGAGGTGGCTGAAAAGCGTAGCGGCGCAGGGCCATGGCATGTACCTGCACTCTGGCAGTGAGGCTTGCAGGGCAGTAAGGTCAGCCCCAGAGACTGACTGTACTGGGCAGTATTCTCTTTACCGTATTTACTTTCCTGTTTATCCGTAACGCCCCGGTAATAATGGCCGCCCTTAGGAGCTTGCTGCAGCTGTCATATACCGGCTGTCGCCCCTGCCTCAGGCAAGGCCCCGCAGGCGCGGGCAGCTGCTGTGACGTCAGGCTCATGTTCACGGGCCTGGGGCTTGGGACCTGGGACCTGGGGGCTGTGACCTTGAGCTGCGGCTGGGACCGTGAGCTGCGGCGGCAGTTGCCCTGGGCCATGGATGGCATGGCAGGTTGCCTGTCAGCAGCATGGCCGCAGCGACGGTAAGAGCAGGAAAGGTCAGTGCCGGCATCAGCGGCTCACTTGTAGAATTCAGGAACATTGCCATGTCCACCGGCTTTGCCAATATGTCCTTTATAAAACGTGCCTTTGCACAGAAGCGTGTTGTCAGCGAGGTTCAGATGTCCAATCATCACCATACCTGGCGCGATTATGCCCTTATCTTCGTGCCTTACATGTGGATGATTCTCTTTTTCCTGCTGCCATTTCTGATCATCTTCAAGATCAGTCTGTCAGTTTCGGCAATTGCGATTCCTCCTTACTCTCCTCTGGTGACTTTTGAAGATGGTGCCATGCAGATTATTCTGCATCTGGAAAACTACACCTGGATCTTCACCGATGAGGAAGGCACCTATATTCGCTCCTACCTCAAGTCTCTGCAGGTAGCAGCCTTTTCAACCTTTTTCTGCCTGCTCATCGGCTACCCTATAGCCTGGGCTCTGGCTACGGCCCGTCCTGCCGTACGCAACGTGCTGTTCATGCTGGTTATCATGCCAAGCTGGACCTCATTTGTAGTGCGTATTTATGCCTGGATGACCATTTTGAAAAGGGATGGCCTGATCAACGATATTCTCATGGCTCTGGGAATCATCGACTCACCAATCCAGATTCTGCAGACCGATGCCGCCGTATACATAGGCATTGTCTACTGTTATCTGCCATACATGGTGCTTCCGCTGTTCTCGGCCCTGATGAAGGTTGATTACTCACTTATTGAAGCTGCCTACGATCTGGGCTGCCGTCCGGTAAAGACTTTCTTTACCACTCTGGTACCTCAGACCCGCTCTGGAATCATGGCCGGCTCCATGCTGGTCTTCATCCCGGCTATCGGTGAATACGTAATCCCTGAGCTGCTCGGTGGCAAGGGCTCCATCCTCATTGGACGTATTCTCTGGCAGGAGTTCTTCAATAACCGTGACTGGCCTTTAGCCTCAGCTGTAGCCATAGTCATGCTGATTATCCTGGTAATACCAATACTGCTCTTCTACAAGATTGAGCGCAAGGAACAGGAGAAGCTCAATGCACGCAAATAGCAGCAAGAATGCTCTGATGCGCAATGTCATTATTCTTTGCGCACTGATTTTCCTGTACCTGCCAATTGTGACCCTCATTATTTACTCCTTTAATGAGTCACGCATGGTTACGGTATGGACTGAGGCCTCCCTGAAGTGGTACCGCGCCCTCTTTAACAACGCTGATATCTTCCGCGCTGTGGGTGTATCTCTGACCGTGGCTTTCATGACAGCCTGCGCCTCTGTAGTTATCGGTACCCTGGCCGCCTTCGTTCTGGTACGTGTAGGCCGCTTCAGAGGTGAATCACTGTTTGTGCTGCTGATTACCGCACCAATGATTCTCCCAGAGGTTATTACCGGTCTGGCCCTGCTGCTGATCTTTGTAACCCTCAGTTCAGAGATCTCCATCTTTGCCGACCGTGGCATTATGGCTATCTGGATTGCCCACGTAACCTTCTGCTCCTCCTACGCTACCGTAGTAATCCGCTCCCGTTTCCGTGAGCTGGATATTTCCATTGAGGAAGCAGCCATGGATCTGGGTGCAGGTCCGGTCAAGGTCTTCTTTGCTGTGATCCTGCCAGCCCTGATGCCATCAGAGGTTGCCGCTTTCCTGCTGGCCTTTACCATGTCCATGGACGATCTGGTTGTGGCCTCCTTTATCGCAGGTCCGGACTCAACCACTCTGCCAATGCTCATTTTCTCCTCAGTACGCCGTGGTCTGTCACCTGAAATCAATGCTCTGGCCACCATCATTGTTTTCATCGTGTCTGTCTTTACCTTCTTTGCCTGGCTTTCCATGGTCAAGAAGCAAAAGCGTATGCGTGCTGACGCCGCCAAGGCCGCCCAGGCTGCCGCCATTGAAGAGAAGCTGCATTACAGCGCTCCTCACGGTGAGGATGCTCTGGGTATCAAGCGCCGCCTTGATGATGCCACTCTGGCTGTACTCAAGGAGCAGGCAGCTGCCCTTGCCCGTGGTGAGGACACCTCTGCTGCTACCTCAGCGCGCCTGCGCGAGATGGGCTATCATGCCGATCAGGCTGCTCAGGCCGCCGCCCAGGCTGCCGCTCAGGCAGCTGCCGCACAGGCCGCTGCTGCTCAGGCAGTGGCTCAGGCTGCTGTGGCTGCCGGTGACACCTCTCAGGCTGAAAGCACAGACAGCGACTCTGACAGCGCTGAAGCTAACCGTCCCACAGTAAGTGAAGAGCAGATCGAGGCCAATTACGAGGCTATTGAGGCTGCCAAGGAAGCTGCCCGTGAGGCCGCTCTCAAGGCTGCCCGAGCCGCTCAGGCTGCAGCTCAGGAAGAGGCTCTGGCTCAGGCCCGTGCCGCTGCCCGTGCCGAAACAGCCCGCACCGCTCAGTCAGGTCAGACAGCAGACAATGATGATCGTGCTGCCGCTGACCGTGGTTCATCTGCCCGCGATGCCACTGCCGCTCAGCGTGTTGCCTCATCTACCCTTGCTCAGGCCGGTATGGCCAAGGTGGTAGAGTCTGAGGACACCATGAATCCTCATGGTCTTGAGAACAGTGAGCTTGATGGCAAGGCCGTAACCCGCGCCACCACCATGAGCTCTCTTGCTGATGCACGTGCCCGCAAGGCTGCACTCAAGTCAGCCCGTGACGGCGCCCCTTCAGCCGAGACTGTCAGCGACAGCAGCGCAGGAAGCACAGCCTCAAGCTCAGCAGCTCCAGGCAGCGCCACTCAGGGCGGCATTATCGGCTCTATCGGTGCCCGTGCCGCTCAGGGTGCCAAGGCAGCCAAGGCCGCTATGGGTGGACGCACCACTACTGCTACTGCACCGGGCAGCTCCATAGGCACTACCTCGAGCTCCCTTGCTCAGGCCCGTGCCCGCAAGGAAGCCCGCGCACTGTCGGGCCGTACCGGCGAGGGCGTCAGCGCTGCCGAAGCTACCCGAAACAGCGAGGACAAGGCCGCCGCCCGCGACACCTCCACAGTCAAGGTGGTAGACAACACTCAGGACCAATAATCCCAGAGTCGCCTGACAGCCATGCCACCGCTCCCGGCACCACAGTCCGTCAACGGCAACGGGATACGGGCAGCCTCCGGAGCGGCACACACAGGCTGAGCACGCCAGCTCAGCCGGTGGCCTGGTGTCAGGCAAGCCTTAACAACAGGGCCCGCAGCATGAACAAAACATGCTGCGGGCCCTTTTATTTTGCACCGGCCAAAACCAGCCCTTTGTGCCCACCACCTGCACCTGACTTCGGCCTGCAGCCCGCCCAGCTGCCTGGGCCTGCCGTCCGCCAGCCGGCCCTGCGGCGCGTTCTCCTGGCCAACTGACCGTCAAGCTGCCAGTTATCCCAGCCAGGTGACCGCCTGGCATCCGGACCGCCCGTCCGGCTTTGCGTCCGCCCCTGCATGCGGCCCCTGATACTTGCCGCTTGCCGGGCGTTACGTTCATGCGGCTCTGTGCGCACTCGCGCAAAGCGGGAACTCATGCCAGGCGCAGCCTGCAGCATAACTGTATGAATGCCTGAAGTATGGTGCACACTAAAGGGACAAGTGCTGATTTCTTCTCTGCTGCCCTGCTGCCCTGCAACTGATGGCTGCAGTAGTTTTCCACAGAATATATTCATGAGCCCAGTATTCATCCCATTTATCTGTGCTGCCATGGCCCTGTCCCTGGCAGGGCCATAGCCTTTACACCGCATGGAGCCTGGATATGGTGCTGCCATTTGATGCACAGGACCATGGCAGTGAGAGCACTGCCAGGACAGGCATGAGACTTACGTGGCATGCGGGTCTTTGTCAGTGCTCCGGGTATTGGGGAATTCAGGACTGCTCAAATGGTGCAGACAGGGGCAAACAGGGTGCAGACAGTGCGCAGGGAGCCCGCAGATATCGGCTTTTTGCAAGAGCTGCGTCGGGCCTGACAGGGGACTGAATTTTTGTCATAATATTTTTCCACATCTCTTAATTATGTTCAGGAACTGCCGTTAGGAATGTATGGAGCCAGTTTGTATGCAGATCTTTTCAGGAGAAGTTTTATTTCATGGGCTTTTTCTGAGATCCAGGCCTCCGTGCACAGCTGACAGTACGCTGTGCTGATGCATCTATAGCCAGAGAGTAATCGGGCCCGCGTGGCCCTGTCTGGAACAGCCGGTAAATCTTTACCGGTCGTAGTTCTTATTCAGTTCCCCGTGAGTGCGGTGCTCTCATAAGGTGCTGGAAGCCAGCACAGGGGACTGCCAATGCAGTCATTTTTTTTGTCGAGGTGTTTATGGCAGGCATAGGAATCGTAAACAGTACCCAGAACAATATTAATGTTTCTCAGAGCAGGATTGAGGCTCAGCAAATCACCGGTAACTCAAAGAGTACCCGTGTTGCCGGTCAGAGCCAGGATGATCTGGTAGAGCTTGCAACTTCCCAGACCCAGCAGACCGAAGGTGATGAGCAGTACTCCCATCAGCGTTATGTAGCCCTCCAGGGTTATATCAACTATGGCAAGGACGAAGGTGAGCAGCAGCCAGCCACTATTGGTGGCGGAAAGGGTGCTGCTTCCGAGGCTGCTGATGAAGCTTTTGAGAAGATGTTCAAGTCTGCTCAGCCTGCTTCTGCTGACCAGACTGGCGGCGAAGATAAGACCTCCGCACAGGCCATTACCGGCAGCGGTAAGGGCGCAGCCGTTGAGTCCGATGCTGAAGTACGCAAGCAAATGACTCTTCCTGGCAATACTTCAACCGGCGCTGACAAGGTAGGCGGTGGTGAAAAGACCAGTTCCCAGGCCTTAACTGGCAGTGGCAAGGGCGCTGCTGCTGAGGCTGAAGAAGAAAAATCCAAGGCTGTTGATGAGAAAGGCCGTCCTGTAGACAACAGCAAGAGCTCCACCCAGCAGCAAAAGGGTGCCAATGGCAAGGAGCTGACTGAAGAAGAGCTTCAGGAAATCCAGGACATGCAGGCCCGTCATGAAGAGGTCCAGGTACACGAGCAGGCTCACAAGAGCGCCGGTGGCCAGTATGCAGGTGCTCCTTCCTACAGCTACGAGACCGGCCCTGATGGCAAGCGCTACATCACTGACGGTGAGGTAAGCATCGATATTGGTGAAGAGGACAATCCTCAGGCCACTATCGAAAAGATGCAGATCGTAAAGCGTGCTGCCATGGCCCCTGCTGAGCCATCTGCTCAGGATCGCAAGGTTTACCAGGAGGCCACTCAGAAGGAGGCTCGTGCCCGTCAGGAGCTGGCTCAGGAGAACAAGGAAAAGAGCGAAGAGCGTCTTGAGTCTGCCAAGTCAGCCATGCGTGGTGAAAATACTACTGCAGCTGACAAGACCAAGGAGGCCAAGGAGGCCCGCAATGGCGAGAAGATCGAGCCTGCCGAGGTTAAGCCTCCAAAGAGCAGCGATATCTCCCGCTCCCTGGAAAGCGTTATTGTTGGCTAACAGCCACAGCACCTGCATGCCGCCCTGCGGCCTGCAGGCTGCCTGACCGGCCTTAGGGCCGGTCACACAAAAGCCCTCTCAGATGACTCTGAGAGGGCTTTTTCAGCTCTGTACCCTGCCTGCGCTGCGCCATACCAGGCTAAGCCGCCCTGCAGCCGCCAGCACCCCAGGACGGCCGTACGTCCAGCCTGGCGTCCGTCTCTCCAGCCATACTGTCATCACTGGCTGCTCGGTCATCCTGCCCGGCAAGGCTGACTGCCAAGTCTGGCTGCCCGGCCGTTTCGGCCCAGTTCTGCCTTATCAGCCGACATGCCTGTCCAGGCTGACGGCCCGGAGGGCATGACTGCCTGTCATAGAGCCAGATCAGCGCTCATGTAAGTCTCCCTGCTCAAGATAAAGCCTTAAATCATCTATGCTGGGATGTTGATATCCCCCTCTATCCGGATATGTCAGAGGGAGGGGCAAAACTTTTGTAATTTAGTACCAGTACTCATTGGGTCAAAGCTTTTGAAATCTGACACCAGTGTTAACCTGCATACGAGAATGCGGCGAACCCCAGGCACCACATATCTGACAGGGCGCATGTCAAAAGTTAGTCCAGGGTAACTATATGGACAGCAAAAAGGCCATAGAACGGCTATTCTATGGCCTTTTTGCGGTTTGATATGGTTACTCTGGCCTGTAAAAACAGCTGACCAGAGGAGGTCAGCTTCAAGCACAGCAGGCAGAGCCTTGAGGCTCTGCCTGCTGCAGTAAATGTTGCAGACCTGTTTGCTCAGTGTAACGTCTGAATGACAGCCTGGTTGCCCCTTTAAGATGTCGCTGCTGTCAATAAGCCCTAAGTGAGCTCAGAACTGTGGCCGGCAGACCGCATTTGTACTGCCAGTCACTGTTGTACTGCTGGTCGTATTACCTGACAGTAAGTCACTGGGCTGGTTTGCAGCAGTGGCTGCAGCTGGGGCTGCAGCTTGCTTTGTCTATTTTTTGGTGGTCTCAGCAAAGAGGAATACGCACAGAGGGTTGATGAGGGTGCCGCCAATGCCAGGGCGAGAGGCCAGTAAGATGCTGGAGTGGAACAGCGGCAGAATACCTACGTCCTCCATCAAAATGGCGTCAGCGCGGCTGTAGAGCCTGGAGCGTTCCGGGCCGTCCGGTACCCAGGTGGCATTTTGGACAATCTTTTCAAACTCCTTGTTATGCCACAGACCATTGTTGGCTACCGGCTGCTTTGAGGCCAGATTCTTAATGAACTGGTCAGGATCGCCATTGCCCATCCAGCCCACAAAGGCCAGATCCCAGCTTTCGGTGAGCAGACGGCTCTTAAAACCGGCCCAGTCATAGACATCAATAGTAAGCTCTACTCCGGCCTTTTTGAGGTAGGCCTGCACGGCTTCAGCCAGGACCTGACCACCAAGAGGATTGGTGGCACGTGCTGAGGAGCTGGTAATAGCACGCAGTCTGGTTATTCCTTTTTCTTTGAGAGCCTTTGCTGCTGCCTCAGGGTTGAATTCAGGAGCCTTGACTGCAGGGTCATAACCGGCAAGACCAGGTGGAATATAGGAGTGGGCCGGGCTGGCATAGTCCTGGTAGAGAGTATTAATCATCTCAGGAACATTGATGGCCTGAGCAATGGCAAGACGTACCGTTTTATCAGCAGTTACAAAGCCGTCACGGTTGTTGAAGGCAATGTAACTGGTATTTATGCCCTCGCCTTTGTAGATTTGAGAGCCGCTCTTCTTGATCTGCTCGATAACATGAGCGTCAATGCCGTTGATGATGTCGACCTCACCATTATTGAGGGCTACCACACGGGCTGAAGGATCTTTGATGATTTTATAGATTACGTTTCTGACATGAGGTTTGGCGCCCCAGTAGTTTTCATTGGCTGTCAGAATCAGCTGCTGACCGCGATCCCAGGCAACGAATTTGTATGGACCTGTACCAACAGGATGCTCAGATACATTGTTGCCGTATTTCTCAAGAGCTGCAGGAGAAATTATTGGAGCTGAAATGCACAGGGCCATGTTGCGCAGGAACGGGGTCGAGCGGCGGTTGAGCACAATCTCCAGAGTATAGTCATCTACAGCGGTGATGGATTTGACATCGCCGAACATTACCGGAGCATAAGGCATGTTGGCTGTTCTCCTGCCGGGCATCTGACGGTCGAAGTTGTACTTTACAGCCCTGGCATTAAAGTCTGTACCATCATGGAATTTGACGCCTTTTCGCAGCTTAAAGGTATAAGTAAGGCCGTCATCGCTGATGGTCCAGCTCTGAGCAAGGCCAGGCTCAAGATCTATGCTGTCGTTTTTGTATTTGAGAAGGGTTTCGTAGATATTGGAGTTGACGTTGCTGGAGTCATTGTCATCTACCAGAGCCGGATCCAGACCTATTGGTTCTGAGGCTACACCGTAGAAGAGATTGTCCTGGGCCTTACGGGACAGACCTGATGCCAAGGCTGCCGGGTTGAGGAGAGTTACGGAAAGCACGGCGGCACTGAGGGCGGCCAGTACATGGCGGGTATTAAATAAATTCATTTTTCCATCCTTATGAGTAAAGCCCTGACTGGAACACTGCCTGTAACTGGAGCAGCTCTGCCCGGGAGATATGCTGCGGAGCAGACCGGGCGTAAGTCCAGGCGGCATGTGCATCCTTGCTGTGCCGCAGTCTTGCTGCACCGTAGTCTTGCTGCGGTGCATCCTTGCTGCGGAGCAATCTGCTGCATGAGATTCCTGTCTGCAGGAAATCCAGGCTACGGGACAGGCACAGTGGCAGCCAGAGGTGATTTTCTGATGGTGCCGGCAGCGCCGGGCGCTGTCGACACCATCAGATTATGAAAGGCGGGAGCTGCTATTTCTTTCTTACTTCAAAGAAGCGGAATACAGCCTTAGGATGGATGATGTGACCCTCAACATTAGGGCGGTGAGCAGCCATGGTCATGGCATGGGAAATAGGGAAAGCGCCGACATCTTCAGCCACAATGCCATCTGCCTTCTGATAAAGAGCAATGCGCTCCGGGCCGTCAGGCAGTCTTACTGCCTTTTGGATGATGTCGATAAACTCAGGATTCTGCCACATGCCCTGGTTCATTAGCGGGTCTTTGGAGGCCAGAATGTTAATGAAGTTGTCAGGATCACCATTGTCACCGGTCCAGCCAATCAGGGAAAGATCCCATGAGTCGGTGACCACACGGTTCTTGTAGCTGGTCCAGTCGTAAGCATGGATATTGACCTTGACGCCCACCTTGCTCAGATAGTCCTGAATGGCTTCAGCCAGCACCTGGCCACCGGCCGGATTATAGGTACGTACATCTGAGTAGGTAAGCAGAGTCAGTTCCTTTACGCCTTTGGCAGCCAGAGTCTTACGGGCCTCATCAGGATTATAGGTAACAGTCCTGGTGTCAGGAGAGTAGCCCGGTACAATTGGTGGGAAGAAGGAATGGGCCGGAGTGGAATACTGCCTGTAGAGTGTTTTGACCAGTTCAGGGACATTAATGGCCTGGGCAATGGCCCTGCGTACCTCACGGTCAGCAGTAACAAAGCCCGGACGGGAGTTGAAGCTGATGTAATTGGTATTGTTGCCCTCAACAGTGAAGACTTTGGAGCCGCCTTTTTCAATACGATCTACCACATTGGCATCAATACCGGTAATGATGTCCACCTCTCCGTTGTTGAGAGCAACCACGCGGGCTGAGGTGTCTTTAATCACCTTGTAGATAACATTTTGAACCGGAGGTTTAGGACCCCAGTAGTCCTTAAAGGTGGTTACCACTACCTGCTGCCCCTTATCCCATGCAACCAGCTGGTAAGGGCCGGTTCCTGACGGGTGCTCCATGACATTATTGCCGTGCTTCTCAAGGGCTGCCGGGGAAATGACGGGAGCAGCAAATGCCATGGCCAGGTTGCGAATGAAAGGAGTGGATGGAGCTTTGAGGGTGATTTCAATAGTGTGGTCATCGATGACACGGGATGATTTGACATCGGAGTAGACCAGGTCGGCATAGCCCATCCCAGGCAGGCGCTTGCCCGGCATCTGGCGGTCGATATTATATTTGACTGCCTGGGCATTAAAGTCAGTTCCATCATGGAATTTGACGCCTTCCTGCAGTTTCAGGGTGTAGGTCAGACCGTCATCGCTTATGGTCCAGCTTTTGGCCAGGGCCGGTTCAACATCAGCACTGTCAGGCTTAAATTTAAGCAGGCTCTCATAAATATTGACCAGAATGTTGGCCGACTCATTATCATTGGTCAGATGCGGATCAAATCCTACAGGCTCTGATGAGGACGCGTATACAAGATTGTCTATGGGCTTGCGCGACAGTGTGCTGCGGTCAATTCCTTCGGCATAGGCAGAGTTACTGAAAAGGGCGGCAGAGAGAGCTATGGACATTAAGGATTTAGTAAATAAGCTTTTCATTGTGATACCTTTGATTATACGTTTTGCTATTGCTGTTTCTTGAGAATCACGCAAGCCCCTGCAGACTTATCTGCACAGATCTCATAACCCCGGGTATCACCGGCCTTAAAAGCAGGCTCAGTGCCCGCGCTGCGCTTTACAGTAAATCTGTACTGCGCGGCACTGCGTTGTACAGTATGTTCAGCTTTGCAGCTGCGGCGCTCAATGGCGACAGGGCCCGGGTATGAGAATAAGG
The DNA here is from genome assembly GCF_023051105.1 of Anaerobiospirillum sp. NML120449. GTDB lineage: Bacteria > Pseudomonadota > Gammaproteobacteria > Enterobacterales > Succinivibrionaceae > Anaerobiospirillum. Next base: position 165,281 of record NZ_JALKIL010000003.1, read on the forward strand.
ATCGAATTATCAGGAGAGCTGCTGTACAGATACGATGTTCAAGGTTATCGCCGCCTGCCGGAGCTCATGCGTGACTGCAGGTCCATTGTCAGTCAGAAAGGAAATTCCGTTCAACAAGGGAACACGCTCCCGGCGGGCTGTTGCAGCGGCATTAATGATAATTTTGGGCACTATCTATTGACCAGTGAATGCCCGCGATAAATATGCTATTTTCACCTTAAACAAGGTGTTGAAATGACATAACCTGCATATAAATCATTTGCAGCTCCATGCAGGACACACACTGCCGTTCTGAAGCCTGGAAATCCTGATTTTCTGGTACTTTTAAGCGACATGGACTGCACTCTTCAGCGAAAATGTACAAGACGTGAATTTTTAATCAAAAAAAGCCGATCACCATACATTGATTTCCCTGTTTTGTTGCAGCATGCTTGAAATGGATCACAGATTTCTCACATTTTTTGTGCGCAATCCGACTTCAGCTGCACCTTATGTCCCCCTCCTCCATCCGGCCCCCAAAAAACAGCTAAACGTCATCAAAAAGTGAGCAAAACAGCTCAAAAATGGCTAAAACTGCCCATAACAGCCCCAAATCAGGCAAAAGTACCCAGAACAGCACCAAATCAGGCAAAAGTGCCCTGGCCTGACATTAGGGAGACTTTTCTGGAATTACCCCAATGCTCAGGGTGGGCTACTGCCATGGCCAGCTGTTTATCGTGCTTCTTTGAGCCCTGATTCTCTCCCGGTGGCTCATCATGCTGGCGCATATCACGACTGCATTCTTTTTGTACAAGCGGCTGAGTAGTACTTAATTGCCTCATCTCCAATCTCTTTGGCTACGAGACTAATGATGGAACCCTCAAAGAAATAAGGCATGTGGACTAATGATAGAGCCCTCAAAGAAATAAGGCATGTGGACAAATGACCTGTCCCAGGCACAGACAAAGTTTTTGTAGAGTATAATCAGCTTACTGATTTGGACCGTTTCTCTCTCTTAACGGCGGGGAAAACTGCTCTGACTGTCTAAAGTCATGGCATTATTTGAATAAATTCTGCTGCACAGGCAGCGGCCACCGGGAATTTTTTGTCCCCAGCCCGGTCTTAACAGTTCAGACACCATTAGCTGACGGTATGCTCATGGCCATAACGGGCCAGGAACAATCTGATAACAGCCAGTCAGTCAGTATGGCAGATGCATATCGCGCCCGGATTTTCACAAAAGAGGTGCCAACCATCAAATGTACCTCGCAATGGAGTATTTATCATGATTAGTACTTACTCTTACATGTTTACCGCCTTTTACAACTGGCTGCGTGACAACAATGTCAATCCCCGTATGATCGTGGACGCCACCCGTCCTGGTGTAACCGTACCGCAGCGCTATGTTGTTAACGGCGTGATTGTAATCTCCATTGCCCCTAACCGAATTACCGATCTGGAAATCTGGCAGAATCGCATCTCCTTTAACAGCACTTTTGACGGCAGAAAAGAATTTGTGGTTATCCCTTACAATGCCATGTCAGAAGTGGTCATTACCGATGCCGGCATGTCCATTCCAATGTACATGTGGCTCAACACCATTGAGCTTGCCTGTCATGAAGACGAGCTGGTGCCTCCATCAGAGGACGACGAGCCAGAGGCCGAAGTGGCAAAGCCATCACGCTCATCAGCCTCACGTGAGTCAGAGCCACGCCGCCCTGTCACTTTCATCATTCCTGAGGAAGATGATGCCGACAACCTTCGCCCAACCAATGGACCAAAGCGTCCATTCACCCGTGACAGCTGCACAAACCAGAAGCCTCAGCTGACCTTCCTCGAATAACACCAGCGCAGACCAGCCCCTGTCTGCGCACTGGCCCGAGCCAGTGCCAGAGCACAGGCCCTGGCCAATGCTCGCGCCATAGTCCCGCGCCAGCCGCGTGCCACCGCGCACACTGCACGCGCGCCCTCAGCCCCGCCACCTCAAAAGTGACGGGGCTGTGTCGCTTTATGCCCGGGCACAATCCCATATGTTTAACAGAGCAGCTCACATTAAACTCAGGATCGCTTTAAATTTCACTTCCAGACCGGCAACCACTGAATTTCAAAGTCAAAATCAAACCAAAAAATCCAGGCCGCCACACAAATTCAGTAAATTGCATCATTCGCTCAGCTCGCCGAGTTCACTATTTTCAGAAAGGCCTGATAATTCTCTGATTTTGCAAAATCAGGTAAATGCTGCAATTTCAGCAATTTCTGCTTTTTCTGCACATTTTCTGAATTTGCCTGTTTTCCCTGAGCTGCGCGCCCAGCATTTCAGATCAGGCGTGACTTCACTCAATTCCCCTCACAGCTCATCAGGACCTGTCCGCACCTGACCATTGCCAATTGAGACAGACAGCAATTTATGCCAGCAGCAAAGACAAAAAGACAAGCGCCATCAGATGCTGATCCATGGTCATAAATGCTGTCTTTTGCGATTTATAAAGCAATAATTACAGAAACAGCGGTTACTGTGCTGACTCTGCAGCTTTGATTTTCTTTGAGCTGCCTGCTGGACGCCCCCTTTTGCGCTTAGGTGCTGTTTGAGCAGTCTGAGCTGTCTGAGCCGCCTGCCTTTTGTGAAATTCCTCTACGCTGTCGCCCCAGGCAAAGGCCGCTGCAGCCGCTGCTGCAAAGTCAGCATCACCACCCCAGTCAAGCACAGACTCAGAAGCGGCTGCTGGCGACGCTGAGGCGGCTGTACCGGCAGCGCCCGCGCCTGCAGCCGATCCTGGGGCCGCAGCTGTCGCATTGGCAGAGCTCGCTGCAGCCTTTTTCCTGCCAGCACGAGCCTTGCGCACTGCAGTGCCTGTCTCTGACTTGCCATCGCTACCTTTTTGAGATGAATCATCCCCACTGCTGGTTGCAGCCGCACTTGCCGCTGGTGCGGCCGCTGCGCCGGCAGTGGCGGACGAAGACGCTGCACCGGCAGTGGCTGACGATGCTGATGCTGCCTCCTCCTGGGAGATCTGGTCGGCGGTGCGGCGGCGGCGCTTACGTGGTTGCTCAGCAGCGTCTTTGCTGCCTGCCCGCTTGCCGCCCACTATCTGCCTGAAGGTGCTGTCAGCGCCGTTGCTTTGTTCATTTGCAGCGGCAGCTGCGGCAGCGGCATCTGCTGCGGCAATGAGCTCACTTGAGTCAGGGCCGGCAGGGCCTGAGTCGCTGGAAAAGGCTATTTCCACCAGATCAGGTTCGTAAAGAAGCTTCTGGATATTGTCACACAGGCCGCTGTTGCGCTTTTCTGTACGCAAATCGCGGATAGCCAGATCGAGGGCCTTTTTCTGCCCCACCATCACTACCATTTTTTTGCCACGGGTAACGCCTGTATAAATGAGGTTGCGGCGCAGCATCATATAGTGCTGCATGGTCACCGGCATGACCACAACAGGAAATTCACTGCCCTGAGATTTATGAATGGTTGTGGCATAGCACAGCACTACTTCATCAAGCTCGGTAAAAGGATAGACCACCTCATTACCCTCAAAATTAATGGTCATTTCCTCATCTTCAAAGTTGATGCCTGTTACAAAGCCCATATCGCCGTTATAGACCTCGCGATCGTAATTGTTTTCGATCTGCATGACCTTGTCGCCCACACTGAAGGTGGTGCCGTATCTGACCACACTGTTGTTCTCGTTTGCCGGATTGAGTGCAGCCTTAATAGCTAGATTAAGCGCACGGGCTCCACTTTCAGAGCGGTTCATAGGGCAGAGCACCTGTATTTCTCTGAGCGGATCAAAGCCATAGGCGCGCGGCAGTCTCTGACATACCAGCTCAACAATGGTGCTGTTGATAAGCTCAAGATCCTCCTCGGTGACAAAATAGCAGTCTCCGGCTACGCCCTTGCCCGGAAAGTCAGGCATTTCGCCCCGGTTAATCTGATGGGCGATACGGATAATCCATGAGGTGGCGGCCTGACGGAAAACCTCGGTAAGACGAATTACCGGAATACACATGGAGGATATGACGTCAGCAAGGAAGGCGCCTGGCCCAACAGATGGCAGCTGGTCGACATCGCCTACCAGAATAACGGCTGCATGAGGCGGAACGGCCTTAAGCAGACTGTTGGCCATTGGGATATCAACCATGGAACACTCATCTACTACCAGCAGATCACAGTCCAGAGGATTGTCACTGTCACGGACAAAACGCATGGTTGCCGGATCCACCTCCAGCAGGCGGTGAATCGTGGTGGCCTCATAGCCTGAGCTTTCAGACAGGCGTCGGGCTGCGCGTCCTGTAGGGGCACAAAGTGATATTTTGATGTTCTTGACGCTCAGAATGGTCAGAATGGATTTGATAATGGTGGTCTTGCCTACACCAGGACCGCCTGTAATAACCAGCAGACGTGAGCTCAGAGCTGTTGCAACCGCTTCCTTTTGTGATTCGGCCAGAGTTATGCCCAGCTTGTACTCCACCCATGGCAGAGCTCTTTGAGGATCGATTTCCGGCCATGGCAAAAAGCCCTCGGAAAGATCTGCCAGACTTTCAGCCAGACGTATCTCAGCGCGGTATAAAGGTGCCAGATAAAGGGAGTTTTTGCGCGGCAGGTTGGCGCAGATCAGCTCACCGGTTCTGATCTCATGATCAATGGCATTATCAATAATGTCCTCAGGGATCTGCAGCAGCTCAATGGCCTTTTTTACCAGCTGCCAGCGCGGCACACAGCAGTGACCGTCATTGGAAAACTCTGACAGTGTCCAGGCTACACCGGCATTGGCTCTGATCTCTGAATGCGGACCAATACCAAGAGAGCGGGCAATGGTATCGGCTGACTTAAAGCCAATACCTCTGATATCCCTTGCAAGGCAGTAAGGATTTTCCGTGACCTTGTCGATTGCATCAGGTCCATAGCGCTTAAAGATACGTACTGATTTGGAGGTGGATACGCCATGAGAGTGTAAGAACACCATAATGGACCGGATAACCTTCTGATCAGACCATCCGGCAACAATACGGTCTACACGCTTGCGGCCAATACCGCGCAGCTCCAGCATGCTTTCGGGATCTTTTTCAATGACATCAAAGACCTCCTCACCATAAGCCTCTACCAGAATTCGCGCACAGGCTGGTCCAATACCTTTAACCATGCCTGATCCCAGATACTTTTCAATACCTGTAAGGGTATTAGGCGGGAAAATCTCCAGTTTCTCAGCACGAAACTGACGTCCATAATCCTTATCAACCACCCACACACCACGGGCACGGGCATACTCGCCTGGTGTCACTGAAGCGGCCTGTCCCGTTACAGTAATCAGATCAGGAAGCTGCTTTACCTTAATGCGCAGAATACAATAGCCGCTTTCCTCACTGTGATAGGTGACACGCTCTACAAGCCCTTCAAGCTCCTCACGATCATAAAAGCCAGGCTCTCCCACTACACCAGGCACAGCTGAGGCTGCCTCTGGCCATGCAGATGCATCAGCCTCATCAGGCGCAGAACCGCCGCCCCAGCTGCCCATACCTGACATACCAGGCTCCCCAATACCACGGTGGTCAGCCATGCCTGGGCCACCTGCCACACCTGGACCTCCGTCCTTGCCCGGTACACCAGCCATGCCTGGACCACCGCCCATGCGCGGTCCTCCGGTCATTCCCGCTCCATATGCCCATCCCTGTTCTGCGGACATACCAGGAGCTCCGGACATACCAGACCCTGCAGACATACTGTGACTGGCAGCAATTTCATTAGCTCTGTACATACCGGGCTGACTGTACCTGCCAGAATCGGCGTACCTGCCTGGGGCCGCCCCCATTGAGGAGGCAAAAGGGGAAGCGGCGGCTGTGTCTGCATGAGCAAAATCACCATGCCACTGGCCATTGCATCCCTGAGCACTCATGGCTGTGTCAGGCATGCCCTGAAAACCAGCACCGAATCCCGACTCAGGACCAAAGGCATGACCGCCGTCCAGGGCGGCCCCATGGTATCCATCAGGACCTGCAGATCCCCAGGCCCCCGCCTGACCGCCAGGCAATGGCGCGCCTGCCTTATCAAATCCTGATACAGCCGTCTGATTAAAAGCTGCATGCTGCATGGCAGCAGGAGCGGCACCACCCATTGTTCCAGCCCCATAATCATGACCGGAACCTGAGCCCTCTGCACCACGTGTATGAGTACTGTCCTGAGCAGCGCCCGCCCATCTGCTCTCATCTGCACTGCCTTGCTCAACACCTGCTGGGCATGCATGAGGCAGTCCCTGATAATCAGGAACCTGGCCATTAGGCATACTGGTATTGGCGAGCTGGCCTGGCAGCTTCTGGCCAGGCATGTTCTGGCCATGCGGCGGCTGAGCCTGCCATTGCTGGCGGCTCTGAAATTCAGCCGGTGCACCTGATGCAGCTGCAGATGACAATGGCATTGCAGATGCTGGAGCCCCCTGATATCCAGGCTCCTGACTGTGGACAGCCGCTCCTTGAGCAGATGGGTCCTGATACCCTGCATTCTGACTGCGGACAGCCGCTCCGTGAGGCACTGCACCCTGAGTAGGACCTGCAAAAGGCTGAGGCGCGCCCCTGTAATACGGCGCATCCCCCTGTCCATGCTCCCCTGCACCAGATGGAGCTGACCAGGAGCCCTGCCCCTGTCCGTAGCTGTTGCCGGACCAATTGCCAGCACCAGTGGCAGTGCTATGACCATTGCCATTTGCCTGGGCAGCCGCAGCTGCTGCAGGACCATACTGGCCAGGCACTGCTGCAGGCTTTTGTGCTGACTGTAAAGATGCTGCGCGAGGCAGTACTGGAGCACTGCCAATTGATCGGCGTACCTTGCGCTTATGTGGCATAAGCTGTGAGCGTGCTGACGCAAGGGCAATAGCCAGATCTGGATTAAATCCATCCTTACCGGAATTTCCTCTGCTACTGCCTCTTAGAGCTGACGTGCCATTCTGACTGCTCATCGCTGAGCTGATGGCTGTACCAGCTGCTACAGCAGCGCCCGCACCTGTGCCCTGCATATCAGCTGTCTGCTGAGGGCCATGCCAGGCATTTACCTGTACCTCAGAGCTCTGGTAAAAAGCTGGCGCTCCGTCAGCACCGGCATGCTGTTGAGCATGAGGGTAAGAGTGGTCCTGAGGCACTTGCTGCAGCAAAGGCTGAGATGCCCCAGAGGCCTGAGCTACAGAGCCCGACAAAGGGACAGCCTTACCAGGATCAGCACTCTGAGTTACTCCCCATGCCGGGATTGAATTATGTGCAGAGGGATATGCGGGGCCATAATTGCTGGCTGTCTCATAATCATGCTCCCCCTGATAAGGGCGATGCTGCCATGACTGAGGCTGAGATGGCTGAGCTGTCCGTGATTGATTGTGCCCTGCAGGCTGGACTGACTCCTGGCTATGAGCCGCTTCCTGATGCTGGTATGGTGCCTGGCTATGAGCCGGTGCCTTTGTCTGTGCAGCTGCCTGTGACTTAGCACGGGCTGCCATTTGTATCTGGGCTTCATGAGGCAGCTGGTAATCAGAATCATCACGACCAATGCCACTTAGCATAGGCTGCGAAGGCAGACGTACACCGTTGCCATGACCTGCTGTGCCTTGAAGTGCACCTCCCGTCTTATTATGGCTGATGCCAGTCTTGAACTGGTGTACGGCCTGACCTGCAGGTCGGGCAACACCCGCAGCTGCAGTCATGTGCTCGGGAGCTCCCCTGCCTGCAGGGCGTGGTGGCAGTGACTGCATGCTGTAGCTGCCGCCCAGCAGATTGCTGTCGGGCTGCTTTGGAGGGGCCGATCCCGTGCGTGTTCCACGGGACAGAGCCTGCAGACGCTCAGACCTTGCTGATGAGCCACCATGCTTGCGGCCAGACGCTTTTGCATACCTGCCAGCACCAGCTCCAAAGTTTGTTAAATTCGCACTCTGTCCGTCTGCCCCGGCCATTGCCATTTCAGCTGTCCCATGAGGTCCATTGTCAGCCTGAGCTGGCAATTCTGAACCGGCCTGGCCTGATAAACCTGCGGCATGGGCTGGCACAGCATTGGGCGCATGGGCTGCTGCGCCTGCGGCATGGGCTGGCATAGCTGTGCTGGAAATGGCTGATGAGTCTGCCTGATGAGCCTGCTCTGCTGGAGCATGCGCGGCTTGATCCTGTGGCCTTGCAGAGCCGGACTCTCCTGCATCTGAGTGATCTAAACGGGCAGCTGACTGTGCCTGATCCTTTTCATCATTATCTGGTATATCAAAGCCATCACTTTCTTCAGAGGTATTCTCACCACCTCTGTAAGTCACAACATGCCTTGATTTGGTTATGCCATATTCCCTGAGCGCAATACGTGCTGCCAGGCCGGTACGTTTACCCATGATACTTTTGCTCCGGCTGTCTGCCCTGCGTGAAGGTGTGTACTCAAAAGTGTCTGATTCATGCAGCGCTGCAGCTGCGCTCTCACCGCCACCTGCACAGCCACTGTCACGGGCCATGGTCCTGTCATGGTTCTGGCCAGCATGGTCATTTGCAGCAACTTCCTTGCTGACAGTACTGTCAGTTACAGTACTGTGTTGTGCAGCTCTGTTTCCAGCAAAGCCCTCATTGAAACCTGACTCAGATGCTGGAGCCGACTCTTGAGACTGAGTGTGCACAGCTGTAGTGCTGCCTGATGCATGTCTTTCAGGCCATGCGTTGTCCTGCTGAGGACAGCTGGCACGTGACTGATCAATCCAGGACAGGGTCCTGCTTTTATGGGCCTGTTCAAACTCACTTACTGAAATTACATGGCCAAATCTGGCTTCGCGGGCTGAAATCCTGCGGCCCTGCTCAGGTACCGGGCCGTCATAGGCATATTGATTAATGAGGGTAAAGTTTTCCTCTGCCGGATCAATAAAATCAGAGCCACTGCCCTCAGCTGCGGCCTTTGCAGCAGCGGCTTTGCTGGTCGACACTGATGCCGGACCACGGGATGAACTGCCTGTGCTGCCCTTGCCAAATCCAGTCCACTGCCTGGAAGTGCCTTTATCTGAGGAAAATGGTGATGATGAGGTCTGTAGACCAGCAAAAAGATCTCTCTGACCAGGCCATGAATCTGATGAATCACGGCCTGAACCTGAATATGAGGATACTGCAACCTGTGAGCTGCTTTCACTGGCATTAAAGCCCTTGCCACCGTAAGAGCTGCCGTAACTGCGGCTCTTTGAATAAGATGAACTGCCCGCACTTCCATATGAGCGGCTGCTGCCATAGCTGCCGCGATAGTCGCCACTGCCATAGCTGCCGCCATAGCCACCGCTGCCATAGCCGTTGCTGCCATAACCACCGGAGCTGCGAGTACGGCTACCTCCTGAACTGCCGTAGCTGGAACTGTAGCCTGAACTGTAGCCCGATCCCCTGCTCAGCGATGATTTTGATCCTGTACTGCTCTTGCGGGAGTAGCTGCCCGAAGCAGATGTGCTGCCGGACTTTGCATAAGAACTGCTGGTGCTCTTACGGCTGTAAGATGAACCTGTTCCCTTACGGCCCCGTCCTCTGGATGTGCCCTTTTTGCTGTACTTGCTATCCTCATTACTGTCAGTGTCAGCTGGTACCTTAGTCTCCTCTTTAGGAACAAAAAGCTTCCAGACCACTTTAACTCCCGAAGGAGCTGATTCCCTTACTTCACCATTACTGTCAGCACGATCCTGCAGGGCTTTGAGAGCCGCCTCGGCAACAGGATCGCTCTGTGCTGCGCCTACGGTGCAGCTGCCCGGTCTTTCCTCAGGGGAAAGCAGGCCTGACGCTTTATAGTCCTGACTTTCTTCAGACTTAACTGACATGGTTTAGTAGCCAACACAAAACAAAGAATACAAAAGGCTTAATGTAGCACAAACAGCCCCTCCCTGACCCATCAGATCCCCTATAAGATTAAGACTCAGGTATGGCTGCTCATACCTGCCCGTCCTCCGGCACGGCCACATGCGTGACACCGGGGCTGACACAGAGCAGTCATCCCCTTTGTCACAGCATGCCTCCATACAGGGATGATTAAGGTTATTACCGACATTGAGCAGGCCTGGAGCCGACTCTGGTCATGGCCATGGTAACGGCAGCTAAGGTCCTGGTCATGGCTAAGCCTGGTCATGTTCGTGGTAATGCCAGCAAGGTCATGGTCATGGCTAAGCCAGGTCAGGGATATGGCAGAGCCAGGCTATGGCCATGGGCTGGCAGGATGATGGTCATGGCTGGACCAGTTTTAAGTATGCATCAGGCTTATGCAGGTTTTACGTCAATAAGCCAGCCGGACTGGAGTTCGTATGCCCGGGCAACATCCAGCACGGCAGTGAGAGCAGCTCCTCCCTGCATAAAAGCCTCGGCCCTGTCAGTCTGACCGGTCAGACAGAGATCAGTACTGCAGGTACTCCCGCCATGGCCTGTAATGCAAGGCAGTGCGCTGTCAGGTGAGCCAACATTGAAAGCTGGACTGACTGGTGCAGTTGAGCATACTGGGAATGTCATGGTGGATGTGGGCTGAGGTGTTGTGAGATGAGTGGGTCTCTTTTAACTCCTGCTTAACAACAAAGGTAGGCAGCAAAGCGTAAAGGTGCCTAAAGGGCATATTTACGGGATTTGTCGGGATATTTACTGTGCAGTGGTATCGATGGGGACTGTGATTTTTGCACATCAATTGTGCAATACTGACACTTAGCGGGCCGTTATCAAGTTATTAAATCTGTTTTGCACCACATGCGTGCAAAACCGGCTGAAACTTAGCTACATGCTATAATTGGGTGCATTTTCAGGGAGACAGATGCGTCCATATTTTGATAAATAAGGCAACTGCACTCCTTTGAGACACCTGAAGAGAGGTGCTCAGCTTTTTGTCCTATATGCTTGAGGTCGATCATGGAACCATATTACGCCGGTGCGCTGTCGATCCTGCCGCCAGTAATTGCGGTGGTGCTCGCACTGATTACCAAGGAAGTGTTCTCTTCCCTGCTTATCGGTATTTTAACAGGCACCTTTATTTACACACTTGGCATGGGCCAGGACTTCCTGGTTATCTCTACAGTCCAGAATGCCTTCACAGTGATGGTTAATAAAGTTGACTTCAACATTGTTATCTTCTGCTCACTGCTGGGCTCACTGGTCTATGTAATAGCCATGGCTGGCGGCTCCCGCGCCTATGGCGACTGGGCTACCCGCAAGATCAAGGGCAGAAAGAGCGCCCTGCTCTCCACCTCCATACTGGGTGCTTTCATCTTCATCGATGACTACTTCAACTGTCTGACTGTTGGTACCGTTATGCGTCCAATCTCAGACAAGTACCGTATCTCCCGCGCCAAGCTGGCATATATCATCGACTCCACTGCCGCACCTGTCTGTATTATTGCTCCTATCTCCTCATGGGCTGCAGCCGTAGGCTCCAACCTCAAGAGCACCGGTGCTTTCGAGTCTGAAATGCAGGCCTTCATATCTACCATTCCATGGAACTTCTACGCTCTGCTGTGTATCTCCATGGTTATTCTGGTAGCTCTGGGCAATTTTGACTTTGGCCAGATGCGTCGTGCCGAGCTCGATGCCATCAAGAACGGCTCCAGCGGTGTTTCCAGCAAAGAGCACGAGAACATCGACGTAGTAACTGACAAGGGTGGCGTTCTGGACATGGTTGTCCCAATTGTTGCCCTGATCATCTTTGCCATTATGTCCCTGCTCTATGTGGGCGGCTACTGGGGTACTGATCCTGCCTATCACAACATTGGCGCTGCCTTTGGTAACACCAGCGCCGGTCCTGCTCTGGTGCTGGCTTCCTTCGGTGCCCTGATCGTTGCTTTCATCATGTTCGTAGGCCGTCGTCTCCTGACCTTAAAGCAGTTCATGAACGGCGTGCTCAAGGGCGTACAGGCCATGATTCCAGCCAACCTGATCCTGGTAATGGCATGGACCATCTCCGGCGTCTGCCGTGACCTGCTTCAGACTCCGCTGTTCATCTCCGGCATCGTTGAGAATGACACCGGTGTTCTGGGCAACTTCCTGCCTGCCATCATCTTTGTAATTGCCGGCTTCCTCTCATTCTCCACCGGTACTGCATGGGGTACTTTCGGTATTCTCATCCCTATCGTGGTTGTAGTTGCTCAGGCCATTGACCCAAGCGGTGCCCTCATCACCATCACCCTGTCTGCCACCCTGGCCGGCTCTGTATTTGGTGACCACTGCTCGCCAATATCGGATACGACCATTCTGTCCTCGGCAGGTTCGGGATGTGTCCACATTGAACACGTTGCCACCCAGCTGCCATTTGCCCTGATTGTTGCCTCCTCAGCATTCTGCGGCTACGTAGTGGCAGGCTTTACCGGCAATCTGTTCTTAAGCCTTGGCACCGGTTTTGTGGTAATGCTCGCTGTGCTCTCCTACCTGCACATGCGCAACCTCAAGCTTGAAACCTACGAGCAGCACGAAGCCGCCCAGGCAGCCAAATAACAGCCTCAGGGATTAACTCCTGCCGGACCACGGTCCAGCAGCAAAAAAGCCGGTTCGGTAACCCCGAACCGGCTTTTTTCATGCCTCAAATTTATCCCCGGCCTTCCCGGCCACTGGACTGCCACTCCTCACCGGCCCCTCGTCTGCCAGAAATGTCCGTCTGACCGTCCGTACGCTGACTCAAGTACAACGATATCGGGACTACATTCGGATGGCAGCCCCGTCCGTACGCTGACTCAAGTACAACAACATCTGGACTACAGTCGGATGGCAGCCCCGTCCTGTAAGTGGACGCCAGCGTCCGGATACTGTACGCCTGACGCCAGACTATCAAATGCAAGGAGCGACATCTCATGGCCTCAGCCTGCACATGTCAGACCGCTCCCAGCAATCCCTGCCCTTACAGACAATAAAGCCGGCTGTGACACTGGAACTTTATCAGCCACAGCTGGTGCTCAGGCACGATTAATACAGTGAATACGAACTATTCAATTTGATTACACATACTTTACCGATACAATATCATTAAATGTTATGCAGGCCAGTATGGAGGCTGTTTATGGAGCAAAGCACTTCCGACTCATCCTTAGTTGAGCTGATTAATGTGATATATCACTCTACCAATGAGCGCCAGAGAAGGATCATTCTTTCAGCCTTATCCAATCATATTGGAAGGGGCTCTCAGTCAATGATCTGCAAGGTCTCAGGCATCACCATGAACACTCTCACAAAGGGCAAAAAAGAGCTTAAGGAGCTGCAGAACAAGCCAGTTGATGAATGGCCAGACATGGTTCAACAGGTAAGAGATTCAGGTGCAGGAAGAAAATCCCTCCGTGCAGGCAATCCTGAGGTGTTTGCTGCAGTAAGTAAAATGCTTGATCCTGACACTAAAGGCAGTACTGCCAGTCCATTGATATGGACCACAAAGAGCCTCAGAAATATTGCCAGTTCCCTAAAGGATACCGGGGTTAATATTTCACATGTATCTGCAGGAAGGATTCTTGAGGAGCTGGGATACGACATACAGGAGAATCCTAAGAGCACTACGCTTACTTCTTCCGATGCGGACAGAAACAGGCAATTTGTTCGCATAAATCGCTTTGCAAAGCGTTTTATGAAACAGTGCCAGCCGGTCATTTCTGTTGCTGTAAGGAAAAAAGAAGAAAAGGAAAACGCTGGCAACTTCCAGAACAGGGGAACTCAAGGACATCACAAAGGTGAGCCTGACCTTGTTTTTGATCATGTTTTTTCTGAGTGGAAGGCCAGTCCTGATGGGATATATGATGACCATGCCAGTAAGGGATTTGCAAAAGCTGGCATAACCGCTGACACAGCTGAGTTTGCGGTATCCGGCATCCTTCAATGGTGGACTCAGATGGGTAACCAGATGTACCCAAATGCATCCAGTCTGATGATTACAGCCGACAGCTGCGGAGGCAATATCAGCCAAAACAGCCTGTGGAAGGAGCAACTTCAGAAACTTGCAAATGAGACAGGGCTGAAGCTGTTTTTCTTCCAGTATCCTGTGGGCACCTCAAAATGGCGCAAAATCGAGCATCGCATGGTCTCATCTATCACCATGAACCGGCGTGGACGTCCACTTGAAACAATTGAGGTAATCATTGACCTGATTGCCAGCTGCTCCGGGGCAAAGAGTGTTAAGAGCGCAAGTCAGAAAGATGAAGCACTCTGCAAGAGCACCATCAGAGTTTCTGACCTGGATCTTAAGGAAATAAATACCCGGAAAGCCTCATGGAAAGGTGACTGGTTTTACACCATAGCCCCAGACATCAGTCCTTGATTCGTAATCAACTGTTCAGAGCTCATTGCATTCACGCCCTGATAACATTACTGCTTCCATACCCGTCCTGACCATAATGCTCCCCGCAGTGTCGTCATCAGCAAATCTCACAGTGGAGCCATTGCATCGTACTGCATGCCATGACGCGACCGGGCCTGAACAGCAATGAAATGACGCGACCGGACCTGAACGGCAATGAAATGGCGCGACCGGCCCTGAACGGCAATGAAATGACGCGACCGGGCCTGAACGGCAATAACATGGCGCAGCGAAGCATTGCCTGTACGGTTATTACAAAGCAAAACATGCCTTAAGAACCTGAGAGCTTTGAAGCTCCTGCAGCCCGGATGTTCTATGACTCAGCTGCACTGCCAGACAGTAACGGGGATAACTGCAACAATAACACTTTATAAAACGTTTAATATAACTCAGTCTGGTTGCCGCATAACACTGGCAGCCCAAAGTCAGCTCAAAGTCAGCTCCGCCCACTGTTGCCCGGCTTACTCACCTGGCTCTATCAGAGTCTGCCAGTCAGCACGCAGGGACAGCTTACCGTTTTGCCTGCTGTCAGTCAGAATATTAAGCGAGCTGCAGACTCCTTTGCGGGGGCGGCCACAGCTTTTTCTACGTACTTTTGGCTTTTCAGGCTGCTCTGCTGTCGCCCCATTGCAAGAGGCCGGATCTGAAGCCTGGTGTGGGTCTGCCAGATCTCCATGAGCGGCCTGAGCACCATGAGCTCCATCAGATCCGCCATACACCGCCGCTGCCCCGACTGCTGATGCTGAAGCTGCCTGTGTATTGACAGCTTTTCCTGGTGATGGACAGTGGTCTGATGAACTGTCCTGCGCTTCTGAGAGCTTCTGCGCGTCTGAGTTTAGCTCCAGTGACTGACGGTCAGGGCGCCAGCTTTCAGCAAGGGCGCGAAAGCTTTCACGGTGAGCTGTATCTGCATTAAGGGCCCACAGATAGAAGGTAGCCAGGGTAAGCACCTGTGGTGAGCGTATGCGGTCACGAAAAGCTGCAATGATATCAAGACGATCAAGACGGGTAAGCCCGGTGGCATTGATGTCCAACAGCAGCATGACAGCATTTTGTACGCCCTGATCGCCAAGGGGAAAGATATCAGGAGCCGCGAAGATAAACATTTCAGCCATGTCCAGTGACCATGGACCAATGCCCTTGCATGAGCCCAGTATGTGGGCACGCTGCTCACGGGTCATCTCCATCAGGGACCGCTCAGTGATTACTCCCCTGTCAAAGAGGTCCAGCAGGGACTTTAGTGCTGTTATCTTGGCCTGGGAAAAGGGAATAATACGGGTGCCGCTGACTGCCATGGAGCGCTCATGCTGCTCGATATGGCTTAGCAGCCAGGAAGATGAGGTGAAGTACTCATCAGGGAGATTGCTGACAATGGCCTGCAGGGCCCGGTCGGACAGCTGCTGGGAGAGGACGGTTGTTATCAGCCCCTTGTATACGGAATCGAAGTAACGGTAAGGCAACAGACCATAGCGCTCTATGAGAGGCTCAAATACACCATCAGAGGCCTGCACCAGCAAATGCGCCTGCTCCGTGGTAATTGCTCTTTGGGCAAAAGGCATTATGGCCATAGGTTCTCCTCCGTCTGAAGATCGGAACAAGTATCAGGCTCACAGGCTACAATATATGGCTCCGGCATAAGGAGCCCCGGCAGCAGCCACCCATGCACACAGCTCCATCCCGCTTCTGAGCACAGGTCAGCAATACCTGAGAATCAGCGACGGAGCAAGGTGCAGTCACATCACTTACCACACTTCAGGTTCACCCCCTGGTGCTGGCTTGTCCCGCCCCACACTTCAGGTTCACACCCTGGTGTTGGCTTGTCCCGCCCCACACCTCAGACTCACGCCATGGTGTTGGCTTGTCCCGCCCCACACCTCAGGCTCACGCCAAGGTGTCGGCTTGTCCAGCCGCACATGTATGGTTACCTCATGGTACAGTCGCATAACGCCTCACACCTCAGCTTCACACCATGACGCAGGCCTGGCTCACGCTACTCTCAGGATGCAGGAACAGAGAAGGGCATGGTCACAGGCAGACAGGTCTGACAGGCAGTATTAAGGGATTATCTGATTTTTGTAATCAGTTTAAGCCTTTGCCCGGGCAATGCCTTTAGGCAGTGGGCTGCTAAAGGATGCGGTCAGGGCTGCCGGGTACGGGTTTATGATGGCGCTTATACTTTTTAAATTCTGTGTAAATTGAAAATAACATACTGATGTTGCTGTGAACATAGCACAGGACCTCCAATCTTTCCAGAATAATGCCCGAAAATACCATTATTCTGTGAGCGTGGGGTAACTTTTGCTGTATCAAATACACTTGTATGGCAGTGTCTTACGTGCACGGGCACTTTTTTACAGACTGCAGGCCTTGTAAACGCCGCTATTGCGCCTGTTTATCTTAATTTTATGCATGTAAACGCTTTATCTATGAGGCGCATTTTGCTATGCTATTAGCTGTCAGAAAGTGTGGATTTTTGTCCCGATTTGATGGCGGAAAATGACATTTTGCAAAACATGTCATGCAGGCCATAAGCATCACGTTTTCTGACCTCTTTCCATAACCAGTATGTTTGGAAAATATTAAATTTGCAGGTCTGAGCTGCTCAATACTGGTTCATTGCAGTCTTGAGGCCTGCTCTCCCCCTTAATTATGACAAATATGCAGCTGCACGCACTGCTCTTTGGGTAAAACCCCGTGTTTCCTGAATGCAGTGTAACTCAGTCATTACATGTTAAGTGCCCGGTAAGCGCACAGTCAGTTTTTTCTTTTTTCTATCACACATGCTTACAGTCATCCTGTCAGAAAACGAAGAGCATCAGATACTGACATGATGACACAGATATCCTTTGCTTTCAGGCAATACATAATGGTACGGGACTGGTTATCCTTGCAGGAGCGCTGATGAGCAGCCTGCTGAGGTTACAGTGTCTCTGCCAGTTATGATTTGCCTCCCAGCCTGTTTTTCAGTACCCGGTCAAGATTAATTTGATGCTTCAGCACGTGCCACTGCCCGTGCTGCAGTCGGGTACGCGCGTCTGATGCCCATGTAAGTACTCAGTCGCGCCCGCTCCTGGGGCCCATCAGGCCCTGACAGGTACAGTTACCAGTGGCATGTCCCGGCATAGTTCAGGGCGAGGCCCTGCTCACAGCCAAGGTACCGGTCAAAGCCAAGGTACCGGTCACAGCCATAGCCATGGCCCTGGTCATAACAATTGCCCAGTTCACAGCCATAGCCCAGGTCACAGCCAAGTCCCAGGTGCAGGTGCAGGGTACTGGTTGTTCAGGCCTCCGGCCAGAGATCCATCATGGGTGGAGCCAGGAACAGCTCAGCTGGCTGTTCAAGGGGCGCGCCTGAGTGCAGCTGCGTCCTGGCGTTAAGGTAAGCGCCCGGTTACTGGTACTTCGTATGCATGCACGTATGTATGACTTCTTAAAGTTATCCACCAGAGAACGGCTCTTGCCATATCCCTGGTTTATTGCCTCAGTGGCAGCTGAGGTGACAGTTCCGGAAGTTCCTGTCCCGGACTGCAAGAGCAAGGTCCGGCCGTCTGCAGGCCTG
The DNA here is from genome assembly GCF_023051105.1 of Anaerobiospirillum sp. NML120449. GTDB lineage: Bacteria > Pseudomonadota > Gammaproteobacteria > Enterobacterales > Succinivibrionaceae > Anaerobiospirillum. The sequence continues at coordinate 183,079 of NZ_JALKIL010000003.1, forward strand.
TATCAGCCGCAGGGCCGCTCTTATAAATACTGATGACCTTTTGCCGTTTTCTGTCACAGGATTTTATTTCGGCCATGCCATGGGTTTAACCTGCAGCCTGGGCTGAGCATTGTACACAGAGCACTGTTCAGTAAGGCCGCTGCGGTAAAGACGGGCATGCCGTTGAGTAATGGGACAGCCGGTATCTGTACTGTATCAGAGCCTGGCTGTATTAAGAGGTGTGCCTGCCATGATGCAGTTTCTGCGCGATAAAAGTACCAAATTTAAAATCCTGCTGGGATTTTTCAGCGTTATTTCCATCAACTTCGTGATTGTGGCCATTTCAATTTATGCCCTCAATCTGTCTCGTGATGCCGCCCTGATGATTGACGAGACCCTGTCTACCGCTTTCCAGCGTGTACAGCGTGTTGATACCTGCTTTGAAAATGCCAACCAGAAGATTTCCAAGGGTCTTAACCTTCTGGACAAGGACTATACCCCTGATGATCTCAAGCGCGATCTGCCTAACATCATCAACCGTCTGCGCCAGTCCATCTCTTCGCTTAACGACGACTTCATTGCTCACCCTGACTACCGTTCAGCCAACCAGCAGCTGCGTACTGCAGCCAACGGCTATATCCGTCAGGTAGAAGATCAGATCCTCCCTATGATGGATTCTGATATGGCGGACTTTGCCCTGAGCCTCTATGTTCGTGATGCTCTGCCTTTATGGACCACTGCCCGTAACTGCACCGCCCGTATCAATGACCTCCAGACCAGAAGATGTATTGAGCTGTCTGCAGCTGCAGCCGATCCGCGCAATATTTACTACATGTACGGTCTGACCGCCTTTGGCGTACTTGTCTCCCTTATCATGTCCTGGTACATTGCCCGCTACTTCTCCAACAATCTGCAGGCCTACACCAATCAGCTCGAATTAATGGCCGCTGGTGACTTCACTAACCAGGTCAAGGTAAACAGCAAGGACGAGTTTGGCCGTGCCAGCGTAGCTCTGAACAAGCTGCGTACCTCCATCAGTGAGATTATTGTTCTGACTGTTAATGAGTGCGACAAGCTCTACGATCGTCTGAGCTCTGTGAATGACTCGTCACGTGTTATTGCCAATGCTACCGACAATGTTCAGAACCAGGCCATGACTGTAGCCACCGCCTCTGATGAAATGGTTTCCACTACCGAAGACATTGCCCGCAACTGCGAGCGTGCTGCTGCAGGCTCAAACGAGTGTACCAGCATCACTCATGAAGGACTTGCTCTGACCAGCCGTGCTTTTGAAAACGTGCAGCGTCAGGTAGAGCACACCAAGGACAATTCCAGCAAGATTGAGCAGCTGGCCGCCAAGAGCCGTGACATTACCTCCATAGTCAGCACCATTGACGATATTGCCTCTCAGACCAATCTGCTGGCTCTTAATGCTGCCATTGAGGCTGCCCGCTCCGGTGATGCCGGACGTGGCTTTGCCGTGGTAGCTGACGAAGTACGTTCTCTTGCTATCCGCACTGCCCAGTCTACCCACGAAATCTCCCGCATGGTTGACACCATCCAGAGCTATGCCCGATCAGCCACCGAGTCCATTAATGTCTCCGTAGAGCACATGGACAATGTGGCTCAGGACGCCAAGGATCTGGAGAGCCTGCTTAACAACATCACCTCCCGCGTCAACGAGGTAAATGTACAGATCACCCAGATTGCTGCCTCAGCTGAAATGCAGACTGCAGCCACAGGTGAAATTTCCAACAATGCTCAGAACGTAACCAACGCCTCCAGTGAAATGACTGAACATGCCAGCAAGCAGGCGCATTCCATTGAGGAGACCATTGAGGACGTTCGCATCCTGCACCGTGAGCTTGAGTTCTTCAAGATCAGCCCTGAGTTTATCGGCACCACCGGTTCAGCTCACGCCTAAAAAGCACACCAGAACACCTTCATCCGGCAACCACCGGCAACGGGGGCCCGCCGCTTACGCGTCGGGCCCCTTATTTTTTCTGCACCACCACCACGATTCCTCACCAACATTTGCCCAGCCTGTCGCCTGATGCCGCAGTATCTGCCATCGCCGTAGCCGCCTGCGCAGCTTTGGGGCATGTCGGCGCAGCCTCGATGACCGTCTGCACATCTTCAGATGCAATGCTGCACCGTACGCCAGCCAGCTGCTGGTATCTGCCTGCGCGCCTCGGTGGCCGTCTGCACATCTTCAGAGCAATGCTGCACCGTACGGCAGCCAGCTGCTGGTATCTGCCTGCGCGCCTCGGTGGCCGTCTGCACATCTTCAGATGCTATGCTGCGCCGTACGCAAGCCAGCCAGCTGCTGGTACCTGCCTGCGCGCCTCGGTGGCCAGGCTGCAGCTGGTGCATGTCGGTACAGATTTTATGGCCAGGGAGAAATTAGTCTGCCTGCTCTGGCTGGTGCATTGATACGGGCAGTTTCAGTGGCCATCACAAGCACTCAGGGATCTGGTTAAAACTGTGCTCCATGGCGTAAAGTCTTTCACTAGCCTAATATTTTCATATTAAACGTGACAAATATAAGCTTTGCCACTTAAATGTCCATGCTCCTTATGAAGCCGGTACCTTCATGATAATTTAATAAATTTTACCGGTAACAGTATCTGGAGAAGCGGACAAAAGCACCCATAAATCGCATTGTTAAGCCTTGTGCACTGGTAATCGTGCGTGATACTATCTTTTTGTTATAGACTGCGCCTGCGGCTAAATGCGCGGAGATCTTCCCTCTCCGCCTTAACAGCAGAGCGCCAGAATATACCAACGTTATCGCACAGCGGCCTGTCCCTGTGCCATGAACGCTGAATATTATGTACTGGCTGTTCAGTTAGCATTACAGCCAGAACGGCAGCAGCTGCCGCTCAGGAGAAATTTCATCTACGCCATTGACTTGTGCCCCGCAGGGTGGCAAAGCCTCCCAGAGGGTGGCACAGTCATGAAATCAAACTGTACCAGCGTCTTAAGACACACACTTAAAGACAATGGCTTTAAATTCGACAAACAGCATAAGTGAGCACTACGCTCACACACCAGTTCTGTCCTGTAGGGTCAGGACCACCCGACTGTCGTCCCATTTTTACAGCAAGGTGTTAATTCCCTGTACCACTGTCTGCCACGAAAGGTTCTGTCCTTTACAGGCAGCATACCTTTGTGTACCCCGTTTCGATTTCGTACATCAGCTTTGCATTTTCAGCTGAAGATCAGCTGTGCACACCATATCTGTCCCTGCGTGCCCAGATATCGTGCAGCGCCCGGCTCACCTGAACCAGGCTCCGTAATCTGCGCCAGTCTGGAGCAGCTCAAGTATGCAGCTGCGCCACTGTGAAGCTGCGCAGACTGCGTACGGGCATGAATTTATGTGAAAGTTGAGGTTTGTTTTACGTTACCCCTGATACTGTTACAGACTGTGCCTTGAGCACAGGCAGTACGGTACAGACGGGACGGTCCTGAAAGCAACTCTGTGCTTTCAGGTCATGACTTCAGGTTCTGGCGGATCCTGGAGTCAGAAGCGGGCAGTAAATGCTGCCCTGATCCTTACAGAGGGCATTGCCTGAAGAGCTGATGCTTTCTGTGAAATCACAACGGTAAGTGTTTTACAGTCCTGACTCAGGCCAATGCCCTGACTCATGGCAGTAACTCCTGAGTTTTTGAGCAAACTGACAGTCTGCCTGCAGGGTAGTTCTGACAGGAATACAAGGTAGTAAAAATGAGCTTTTTTTATAATCTCAGTACCAGAGGCAAGCTGCTGACAGGCTTCCTTACGGTCATTGTCATTAATCTTATTGTGGCAATCATGACCATCTCTTCTCTTAACAATGTACGTAATGCAGCCACTCGACTGGATGAAGTACTAAACGGCTCATTTAACCGCACCCTGGCAACCCAGAATGCCATTACCGATTTCAGTGAAAAATTCGTTATGGGTCTTAACCCTGAGGTTAATGACTATAAGATGAACGACCTGCTGCTTGAGGCTCCAGCTATTCTCGACAAGGCCCGTAGCACTGTAGGCGCTCTCAACCCTAACTTTGTAGGCACTCAGGAATATGCAGATGCCTGTAACGAACTTAAGAGCCTTGTAGCCGAAGCTGTCAGAATTACTGAAAACGAGGTTCTGCCTCTGGCCCGCAAAGGCGACGGCCACGGTGCTTTCCTTCTTTACATGACCCGTGTTGATTCAGTTCTGATGTCCTCTGTAAAGAAAGCCTCCGAGATGTTCGGTCACCAGAATCACTACTGTATATCCCTGACCGCTGATGCAGCTGACAGTTCCGCTATTGTAGTGGATATCATTCTGGCTCTGGCAGGAGCGCTGATCGGCGTTATCATGGCCGTTCTGATATCATCCTACATTGCCCGTTCCCTGAGTGATCAGATGGCTATTCTCAGAACCATCAAGGACGGTGACTTCTCTATCAGCATCAAGGAAGGTTACCATGATGAATTTGGTCAGAGCCAGCGTATGGTCAAGGAGCTGCGTAACACCTTAAGCCGCATCATCCATATGACTCAGGAAGAGGCTCACCATCTTAAGGAGCAGATGAGCTCTCTGCAGGACGTTTCCTCCAACATCTCCCGTGTTTCCTCTGATATTCAGAATCAGGCTGTAACCGTAGCTGCTGCTGCCGACGAAATGGTTTCCACCACTACCAATATTGCCCGTAACTGTGAGTCCGCTGCTGCCGGTTCCCTGACCTGTAAGGACGTTACCAGCAATGGTATGAGCATGGTTTCTCAGGCAGTTGCCAATATCCGTCAGCAGAGCGAGCACACCCGCGATAATGCTGCCAAGATTGAGAATCTGGCCCGTCAGACCAAGGACATCGGCTCTATAGTATCCACCATTGATGATATTGCCGCTCAGACCAACCTGCTGGCTCTTAACGCCGCCATCGAAGCAGCCCGTGCCGGTGAGGCCGGTCGTGGTTTTGCCGTGGTAGCTGACGAAGTTCGTGCTCTGGCAAGCCGCACCTCCAAGTCAACTCAGGAAATCTCCCGCATGGTCAACAATATCCAGACTGAGGCTGCTGTAGCTACTGACTCCATCAATGCCTCTGTTACCAACATGGATACTGTTGCTGAAGATGCTCAGAAGATTCTTTCCATTCTTGAGGACATCACCAATCAGGTAACCGACGTAAATACCCAGATTACCCAGATTGCTGACGCTGCTGAACAGCAGACCACTGCAACCACCGAGATTTCCGGACACATGCAGAGCGTCACCTCTGTTGCCTCTGACATGAGTACCGATGCTGATCGCGCCTATGAGGATATGTCCAAGGCCACTGAGGAGCTTGAGCAGCTGCTCAGCGCCCTGTCATACTTCAAGATCCGCGAGCCAAAGCCATAAGCTGATTGCAGCGGACGGCATCTCAGCCGCCGGAACCACCGGCAGCTGCAGGTATGCAGTACCCTGCTGACAGCTCAGTTCTACCGGAGCGCCTGCCCCCAGCCACTGGGAGCAGGCGCTTTACTTTTTATAGTTCCTCAATCTTATTGATACACATCAACGCTTATCTTTGACTGATTTTAGTGCAATTTTCCTGTTTCTGGTGCGATATTCGTTCATACCAAATCAGAACAGTCGACTTGCAAATACAATGAAAACGTTTGCTATAGATATGACATTTTGGGCATGTTTAAGGGCTTTTTGCAGGTGTCACATTTAATAATATCAAATTAAAACACCGCATTACACTTGAATGCCAGTATGCCTGATGATGTGATTCTTAAAGGAAAGATCAGCACTTTTAAGAACCACTCATCTGACCTTGATCAAACTTTAGGCAACTGATCTTTGAGAATACTGTACTTAACTTGTAGACAACCCATGTGCGTGATACCATGGCCAGGATGAAATGAAGCCGGTGCCGTGATTGTGCCTTACGTTTATGTAATTTTGCACAATAACAGAACACCGACCGTTTTATTCATACTCAGGTGCCGCCTGTACACCGTGAACAACAAGCGCATCAGTCGAAGTCACCTGATGTTCTTCGTATGAGCCTTATACCTTTATTGTCTGGAGGTATGCAGGTTTATACTTTTGCTTACCAGGCAAAAAGACAGACACGGCCCGCTGTGTGTTCGAGCCCATTGAGCAATACATTAACCATAAGTTTCTCAGGTCAGCTCTGCCGCTGACTGCAGCATGGCATAACAAACTGTCGTACCGGACAAAACATCACAATGATTCTTCCGGTATGTAAGCTCACATGCACCGGACAACACTACGGCAACACTGCCACAGGCCATGCTGATTCGGACTTCCCTTAACTGCCAAAAGCACCATGGTCGGCTGACTCAATTACAGCACGGCTCCTGAGGTATTTATGCTGCAGCTGCAAGTCTGATAAAGGCTTATGAGGACAGCCCTTTCAGTACAGATTTTTGAGCAAGACTGGCAGATGAAGCGTTCATACACCTCAGTCACGCTACTGAAAAGCAACCTCATCAGCCCTTAATGAGCCCTGAAGCTGTATATTTGTAGTTGTACATTCGAAAATTTTGAGCTTCCACACACCCTTGATAAGCCTTTACCCCAATATCCTGATGACTCTGGTCACCGGGATAACTGCCTGCGCGCTTACCAGCCATGAGGCAGCATCAGGCTTAATCCGGCTTAAGCTCAGGCCCGGCTACGTCACATCCCTCACACCCTGAGCTGATAGCGACATGCTTAAATATTTGTGAGTTTATATCGTACTGCAAGGATAAAGAGCCTGCTGTACAGGTGTTAACCCATATCACCGGCAACATGCTGACGGGCGTTCCTCCCGGCATGCTCCAGAGCAGGATGCGGTTCACGCCGCCATGCCCGAAACCGGGCACACCGCCAGGCGCCCGGCGCACAATGCCGGCCGGCCCCGTGCAGATACAGCAAGCCATGATGGCAGGCCACCATCGTTGCCAGTCAGAGTACAAGGCCATGACGTGCCCACTTTACAGTGAGACCGCCAGCAGAATATCAGGAGCTGCATCCACGTCGCATGCTGGCAGCTCCCCTGACCAGTAAATGATTTGTGAGTGACAACAGCAACAGAACAATATCATTTCAACAAGCATTTGACCGTTTTCTGCCTGCCTGCATGGCAGTGCAGTATATGCCGCTCAATTCACCTTGGCGGCATCAGCTGCGCCAAATCTATGGCGCAGCTGCCGTTTTTCGATCAGAGAATCACAGACACTCAAGGTACCTGCCGCATATCTGCATCCTCTGTTTATTCAGACAGCTCCCTGCTGTAATACCTGTCAGCCCTGCACCGTTGACTGCATAGCGTTGACATATGCTCTGCAGCCCCCGGTACAGCCGCTCACAGGACATGAAGGCATTTCATGCCATTTGACTTCATCCAGGGAACACTGTCCTATCTGGTGAAAAGTTTCCATCAATCTCGAGCATATCTGAGCTGTCACTGGCATTCATCATGACAGATCAGGCATGCATTCAGACTGATGGAAAAGGTTATTCAACGCATCCCCTGACACGGTCCGTGGCACCTGCCTCCGCTTCGTGGACAGGCTCATAAAACTCAAACACCTGCATGGCATCAGGGCATGCCGTCAAGGCATGGCATCGGGGCATGGCAACAAGGCATGCAATAATGCCTGCAAGCCTGCTGCCTGCCCGCTTGCAGCCTGCGCGCTTTCAGGCTGCAGGCTGAACGCTGCAGGCAGAACGCTGCAGACAGCAATGCGCTGTGCGTTGGGTTTAAAGGAGCCGGTACATGGTAGCGGGGTAACAGTCACGTCCGTATGGTTATGCCGGGTGACTTTTAAGGTATGAAATATGAGCTTTTTCTTAAATCTCAGCACAAGGAGTAAGCTGCTATGCTCCTTTATGATAGTGATAGCCATTAATCTGATTATCGCTATGACCACTATCCTCTCCCTTAACAATGTGCGCAACACCGCCATCAAGATTGAAGAAGTGCTCAATATTGCCTTCAATCGCATTCTGACTACTCAGGTAGCAGTTGAAGACTTCAGCTCCAAATTCTCCATGGGCCTTAATGAGCACGAGCCTACCTACTCAGTACAGAGTCTTATGAGTGAAGGCGACAGTATCATCAGACGTGCCCGTCAGGTTGCCGATGCGGTAAAACCTGATTTTCTTGGTACCGATGAGTACCGTCAGGCATGTCTCAATCTGAAAAGCTTCATCTACAAGGCCTCAGATATTACTGACAGCCAGGTTATGCCTCTGGCACGCAATGGCAAGATAGAGGAGGCTTACGATATTTACATGACTAAGGTTGATCCTCTGGTTATGGAGGCTGTCAAAACCGGCTCCGATATTTTCCATCTGCAGAACAACTACTGTATTGCCCTGACCAACGAGGCCTCTGAACCAACTCCTATGATTGTCGCCTCCGTTTTTACAGTTATTGGCGTAATTATGGCTCTGGCTCTGGCTCTTGGCATGTCCAACTACATGTCCCTCTCTCTGAAAGGTCAGATGTATATTCTTGAAAAGCTCAAGAGTGGCGACTTCTCCATCTCAATCAAGGACAGCCACAAGGACGAATTTGGCCAGAGCCACGAGATGATTCGTGATCTGCGCAATACTTTAAGCCGCATTATACAAATGACTCAGGACGAGTCTCATCACCTCAAGAGTGAGATGAGCCATCTGCAGGACATCTCCTCTACCATTGCCCGTGTCTCCTCAGATATTCAAAACCAGGCAATTACTGTAGCTGCCGCCTCTGATGAAATGGTTTCCACAACCACTGACATTGCCCGCAACTGTGAGTCCGCCGCTTCAGGCTCTGAGCTGTGTAAGAACATTACCAATAACGGTATGAACATGGTTGCCCAGGCTGCGGCCAATATCCGTCAGCAGAGTGAGCATACCCGTGACAACGCCACCAAGATCGAGAATCTGGCCCGTCAGTCCCGTGATATCGGCTCTATTGTTTCCACTATTGATGATATTGCTGCTCAGACCAATCTGCTGGCTCTTAACGCCGCCATCGAGGCTGCCCGTGCCGGTGAGGCTGGTCGAGGATTTGCTGTGGTAGCTGACGAAGTACGCGCCCTTGCAAGCCGCACCTCTCAGTCCACTCAGGAAATCTCCAGGATGATCAAGAACATTCAGACTGAGGCTGCCGTTGCTACTGACTCCATCAATGCCTCCGTATCCAATATGGATACCGTTGCTGAAGATGCTCAGCAGATTATGCAGATCCTTAAAGATATTACAGAGAATGTAAACGGTGTGAACACTCAGATTACTCAGATCGCCACCGCTGCTGAAGAGCAGACTGCTGCCACCGCAGAAATCTCCTCACACATGCAGAGCGTTACCAGCGTAGCTGCTGACATGAGTGCAGATGCTGACAAGCAGTATGCCGCCATGGGCAAGGCCACCGACGACCTCGACGACCTGCTCAAGGCTCTGTCATACTTCAAGACCAGACCGCCAAAAGCCAGCTAAAACCAGACTGCTGTCATGGCTCCTGCAGCGCCGCCCAAACCTGCGCTGCAGGGCATAAAGCTCCATACCAGCGCCTGAGCCCTCCGGGACTCAGGCGTTGCTGTTTTTACCCACACACCAATCAATCCGCCCCGCCCCGACCCCGCCACCGATCCGGCTCTCAGCACCAGAACCAGCGTATGCACCAGCGTATCCACCAGCATACGCATCAGCAGCACCACCAGTACCCGCACCCGCCTCCGCCTCACCACCCATGCCTGTCAGTGCCAAAAAACACGTCAATGATGCTACAGACAATAAGACCTTGACTGATGCCCCTCCTTTAACACCCTCATGCCCCTGGGCCATCACACAATTTAGCCCTCACTATCCCACTAAAGCTTCATACTGACGCAAACTACGGCCAATGACAGCTGCCAGATTATGCTCACCGGTACTATGCAAATGTAATCATTGTCCTGCCAGCGGATTTGCCAAAATTCATTTGCCAAAATTCAACGATGCACAATTTATTAGCTCCTGAAACAGGCTTAGTGCCTAACTGAAATATCAGCCAGCAGCTGGCAAACATACACTCCAGGTTGCTGTTTCTGGTCACGTATTTAAATTATCACGATGCGCTCCATATTCCCTGCATGTCGCCACGCTGCAGTGGCTGAAATAATTGCCCGCAGCGCTGAGCAGCACTGTGCTTCGCTGGGACTTCACTGTGGCGCACTGCGCCTCGCTGTGGCTGCACTGTGGCGCACTGCGCTTCGCTGTGGCTGCACTGGGCGCACTGTGCTTCGCAGGGACATCACTGTGGCGCACTGCGCTGTCTGCATTGTGCAGTGATGCAGTGGCTGCCCTCATTTTGCCTCTTTACGCCAGTACTGGCATCCTGCTGATGCGCTGTGAAGCTGTTAACGCGTGGATGGGCGGATCTGTGTTAGCTCATTTTCTGCAAACGATTTCATGAAATTGCCGTGTTTTTGTGCATATTTAAGGTTCAAGGGAGTGTGCTCCCGGGTTTTTGACAGAATAGGACGTAATTATTTCTGCAAAAGTAACTGTCATTTGATCGGCATATTTCCCTTATTTATGGGATCTTTGGAATAAAATCACGCGTTCTGCTGATAATTAATTTTACATTTTTCTTTGTTAAGTCTTTGAAAAATCAAAAAATTTAGGTTAAACTCAACGTGCTTTTTTAGTGATATGGGAGAGGCAGAGAGCGGCAAACAGGATACCAGGGTTTTTGCCGTGGTGCCCTGTTTGACCGTTCGTCTCCCGTATCTCCTAAAGTATCCGGTTTAAAAAAGCGCCGGTAAAAGAAATTGTTATCCTGTACATGAAAAGGTTTGCATTTCCTTTAAAAAAGCAATTTCAAAGCAAACTTAACAGAATTATTATCCGGTCACCCCGGACTACAGCTCAGTCTGTAATATCACCTCAACAAGTCGCTTTACAATATATTTTATTCAGCACTTGTAACGGCAGGTAAATTTCTGTGGTCAGACAGAATTAATCCTGCATATGCTGTGAAAGAAGTGAACACTTCTGCTCATACCAGTGAATTATTTATCATGATTCAAAGCAGCTAAATTCTGCCAGCTTATTTTGAAAAAGCAAAAAAGCAACAAAAAGCAGAAAACACCATATAACGTTTTATTTTCTTATCCCTGAGCCATGCGCTTAACAGGGTCTGTAAATCAGCTCTTCCCCAGCACTGGCCTTTCCGCATCCTCAACATTACTCTTTTCCCACACATATCTCATCAGCCATTTGCTGCTGTGCAGTAAACCATGGCATCATATTTTTCTCTTTTCCTCAATTCTCCTTTACCTCAAACTCATTTTCCTCAATTTTCCTTATCCCAAATCTCCATCTTCTCACTGCACCCTGATCTCATCTTTTTCTGGCTTTTCAGTACCGGTCCGGATGAACTGTGATCCCTGAAATAAATAAGGCCGCTCACCTTCGCAGTGAGCGGCCATTTATTGCATTATGTCCGGTCCCTGTTTTAACCAGACAAGTATTGAGGCAGCCTCGCCACCCAACGCACAGACCATTATCAGCATTTTTCCTTGCTCGTGATGGAGCTTTTTAAGCTGCCTTGCCATGGAGCTTAATGACTGGAGCTCACAGCCTGGAACGGCAGCACTGGGCATGCATATTATGACCGGCTGTGGCAGGCGCTGTTGCATGCGCCGGTGCTGGCGCCAGAGCTGGCGCTGCTGCATGCGCTTGTGCTGATGCCAGGTCTGGCGCTGATGCATGCGCTGGCGCTGATGCCAGGGCTGAAGCTGGCGTATAACTGATGTGCCTGACTGCAGGCCATATGGCCTGCCGGGCGGCTGGCTGGACTTATCAGGAGTGGGTACCGCCTACGCGCAGCCAGTTCTCGTAGCAGTTCTTGTTGTGCCAGAGAACATAGCGTGGCTCAGGCCAGGCTGATTTGTCTTCAGGCAGGAAGAGCTCACGGCCGTTGAGCTCCATATAGTCCTCACCATAAGCCTCACGTACAGTCTCAGAGACACGGGTAATCAGACGCTGGCCCTTGTCCACATACTCAAAGGTAATATAGCCGCGCTTGAACAGCAGGTAGAGGTCGGAGCGCAGTACTACGCCATTGCTGGAATTCTGGAACTTGTTATCGTAGAAAGGCTGAATATGAGCGATGAGCAGCACCGGACGGGCTCGCACACCTGAAATGGCGCAGCGGAAGTTATAGGCGTTAAGTACACGGGCCTGGAACTCGGCTACATAGGTCTTGGAGTTACGGTGAGAAGCAGCGTAGTACAGGCCGTGCCAGTCATCGCCATCAGGGCTGATGTAATTGTCACGACGCTCAAGCACCAGCTTGTGCAGGTAACGACCGGTAGGCTCATCAAGAGGCAGGGTAAAGACATTACGCTCACTCATGAACTGATTTAGCTCTTCAGGGATATGCACAATATCTCCCTGATCGAAAATGAAGGTATGAGAGAGCAGAGCCATGGAAAGATCACTGTCCTCATTACCGCCACGGGCTGCTACATCATTGACGAAATCTTCATAGTTGTAGGCACCGTTATGCACACCATAAAGCTGCCAGGCCTTCTTTGGCTTGAAGAAGCGCCAGCCCAGGAAGTAGGCACCTCCGGTGATGCAATAACGGTCACTTTCTTCCTTGAACAGCAGAATCAGGGTGCCAGGACTCAGACTGGAGCACTCGCGGTCAAAGGTCTCATCGCCCAGTGCCCATAAGCTGGCATTATGCGATCCTCCCAGCAGGTATTCAGCTGACAGGATATCGCAGTTCTTATCCGATGCTCTCCACATCATCAGTGACTTAGGCTTGTGCATCTGTTACTCACCTCTAACTAACCAATGGTCGAACGGCCCCATGCAGGGTCAATAGCAACTATAGCACAACAGCCATAATCACAGCAGCACTAAGTGCCCGCGCACTTGCCAAAGGGCGCCCGTGCTCACAAAAGCCGCCCCTGCAGCTTAAGGCAAGCGCCTCTGCGCTCCTGCATGTGATGACCCGTACTGCGTAAGTGGTACGGCCTCAAGCGCAGTGCCAGGGAGCCATTGAGCGCTGGCTTTGCTGCCAGCCCCTGCCGCAGCCGCAGCGCTGCTGCGCGGGACGCAGCCGGGACGCGCCACCACAGCAACCTGGGCGCGCCACGGCGTGTCCGGGGGCCGGCGCCATGAGCCAGGTCTGGCCTGGGAATGTAGCCAGGCCGGAGGTGACAGCCGGGAGGGTGTGGTGAAAAACCGGAGCCCCAAAATGACCTGACCCCTGCACGGATCCTCTCCGGGCAGGGGTCAGGGTCTCATCGCATCGGGGCAGGCCCTATGGCCTGTCCTTGCAATTAGTAATTGATTACAGCGCGACGGTTCTTCTTCCAGTTGGCCTCAGCATGACCTGGGTCAAGAGGCTTTTCCTCACCGTAGGAAACGATGGAGAGCTGGTTTACGTCTACACCGAGATTCTGCATGTAGCGGGCTACAGCACGGGCACGACGCTCACCAAGAGCAATGTTGTACTCTGGAGTACCGCGCTCGTCGGTATGACCCTCGATAATGATACGGGAGTCAGGGTTATCACGCAGATACTGAGCGTGGGCCTGCATTACAGAAACGTACTCGTCCTGAATCTGGTCACTGTCGTACTTGAAGTATACGGTATTGTTTTCACGCAGCGCCTGAGGGCCGCCAAAATTTGGATCGTAAAGGCCGTCAGCAGGAGCGTTTGGATCACCGATCACCAGAGTGCCGTCCTTATCCACCTGAGTAACAGCATCGCCGTCTACACCGCCATAGCCCAGATTATCCTCAACAAAGACATCACCGGCCATACCGGACATGTCTTCCTGACCTTCAATCAGGGCACCGTCTTCGGTGCTGGAGGTTGTGGAGCAGGCAGTCACAGATAACATCATAGCGCCTGCCAGAAGTGCCAGAAAAGTTTTGTTTTTCATGAAAAATTTCCTTCTATTGCCTGAATATCCTGCAGCCGTAACTGCAGGGCTAAGCCCTCCTGCACTGTTATGCAGTTAAGCTGTGCAGCAATGCCTATTTCTCAGGCAATGGGCCCCAGGCTGGAGCGCTGATTTCACCCTTGTTGCTTGATGGCAGGTTAGCCTTGAATCTGCCGTCAGTTGAAACAAGAGCCAGGCCTTTACGGCCCTGATAGACAGTTGAGTATATTACCATACTGCCATTTGGTGCCACACTTGGAGACTCATCTAATGATGAGGTAGTGAGCATGTAGATAGAACCGTCTGCATCCATACGGGCAACTCTATAGCCGTTCTGCCTTGTGATCACAATCAGGGCATCACTGCCTGGAATAGGGCGTGAGGACAGGTTCATGGCACCCTGTACAGTAGTGCGCTGAGCCTCGCGGGTTTCGATATCTACAGAGTAAATCTGGGCACGGCCGCCACGCTCAGAGGTAAAGTAAATCCTCTTGTTGTCATAAGACCATGATGGTTCGGTATCAATGGCTCTGTTCTTGGTAACGCGGTGGTACTTTGAAGTTACGAGATCGTAGTAGTAAATCTCAGGCTGACCGTCCTTGGATAAAGTAAATGCAATCTTGCTGCCATCTGGAGACCATGATGGAGAAGAATTCAGACCAGGGAATGAAGCCAGCTTGGTACGCTTCTTGGTAAAGATGTCCTGCACAAAAATGGTCGGAGCACGGCGCTCGAAAGAAACATAGACGAGACGCTTGCCATCTGGAGACCAGTTAGGAGTCATGATTGGCTCAGTTGAGCGCAGTACAGGAACCTCGTTATAACCGTCATAGTCAGCTGTCATTAACTGGTAAGGGAAACGGTCGCCATGACGGTAGACGATGTAGGCAATACGGGTACGGAAAGCACCACGCTGACCGGTCAGCAGCTCGTAGGTACGATCGGAAACCAGATGAGCAGCCTGACGCAGCTGGGAGGCATTGGTTGTAATGCCACGGCGCTGGGTAAGAGGCTTGCCCTTGTTGGAGCCCTGAACACCATAGAGCTGGTAGGCTACCTGGTAGTTACCGGTATCGGCTACAGGACCTACTTCGCCTGAAACCACGGCTTCAATACCCTGAGCAGCCAGCACGTCAAAGTTGACGCTGTTGTTTACCAGAGCCCCGGCAGGAAGCTGCTTGACTGACAGAGGAGTGAACTTGCCTGAACGCATCAGGTCATTGCTGATGATGCCGGAGACATCAACAGGTACTTCGCCCTTAACCAGGAAAGGAAGTACTAAAACACGGCGACCCTCATTGATGCCACCGGTGATCTCAATCTGGAGTGCGGCAAAAGCGTTGCTCCCCAGCATTGAGAGAGCAAGAACCGCAGCTCCAAGAACACGAATAAAGCGCATGGTTTTCCCCAAATAAACTTGACAACGCTGATAGTGTACCAAAGACGGGGCACGTTAGTGCGCCCGTTTTGAGCAAATTTATTGTACCGGCGGGGCTTATGCCCCGTAATGAAGCAGCCCCTGCCGGTACCGTATATCAGGTCCCCACAGACCTGACAGTAATCTTATAAATAAGCAAAAAGCTGCATGAGCAGCTTAATGTGTGAACAGCCAGAGTAATGTAAAAAGCCCTCTTCTGACCTTGCAGCAGCCAAATAATTCCAGCATCAACGGCTGATGACCGACTTGCAGCCTCGCTGGCTGCTGTCCTGCTCCCGGCCTCACCGGCTGATGTCCAGCTCCCGGCCTCGCTGGCTGATGTCCAGCTTCCGGCCTGAACGGCTGATAACCAACTTCCAGCCTCACGGGCTGATGAGCGAGATCCAGTCTTACAGACTGATGACTGACTTGCAGGCTGCCTGCTTTCCAGTGATGACCATGGGAGTATGAGCGTCCAGCATGTAATGGCTCTGCCTTGATTGAGGCTGCACTGGCTGTATTAATGGCTCCCGGGCGTAACTCATGGCTGCACTGGCTTAATACATGGGCACTATTGGAGTGCTTACTGAAAGCCAGTATGACGCACTCTGGCAGGCAAGTTTAGCCGGTGACGGCAGCATTCTGGCTGCCTGGACAGTATTTCAGCCAGATGTCTTATCCCTGCCTGAGACTGCCTCCGCGCAGCTTACAGTGCCATGCCCTGCCATGGTTTCGCAAGGCTCTGCAGACCTCAGCAAGGCTCTGCAGGCCTCGGCAAGGCTCAACTTGCCTCTGCAAGGCGGGCCTGATGGCATGACATGGAGGCCTGCTGCGCTGTTGCCTGAGCTGTATTTTCTGGCAGCATCAGACCTTTGGAATCATGGTAATTACGATGGTGTTGCAGTCCTTACATCCCTTAGGAGGACGCGGCATCATGCCGATAAGGTTGAGCGTAGCAATGGCTGAGGCGCATACGGCGCGATCGCCCTGGCATTTTTCGTTGTAAATCATGCCTTCCTGATCAATGGATACGGTCACTACCACCTTCTTGCCATTCATCGACGGGTCAATACGCCAGTTCTGTTCGATAAGCTGCTGAACCTTGCTTCCGTAAGTCAGACTCTCATCAGAGCCGGTACCGGCTCCAAGGCCCTGACCACCTTCAACACCATTGGCCTGACCAAGGATGTCATCTTCAAGGTTGTCAGCCTGATTCTTCATCTTTTCGGCCTCAAGACGCTCAAGCTGCTCCTTTTCCATCTGTTTGGCAAGGGCTTCGAGCTCGGCCTTTTTCTTTGCTTCAGCTTCAGCTTCAGCTTTCTTTTTAGCCTCTTCCTCAGCTTTCTTCTTAGCCTCGGCTTCTGCTTTCTTCTTCTTCTTTTCTTCCTCAGCCTTCTTCTTCTTTTCTTCCTCTGCTTTCTTCTTCTTTTCCTCTTCGGCCTTCTTCTTGGCCTCTTCCTCGGCTTTCTTCTTTTCTTCTTCAGCCTTCTTGAGTGCCAGAGCTTTCTGACGCTCTGCCTCAGCCTTACGCTGAGCAGCCAGCTGCTTTTCCAGCTCGGCACGGGCTTTGGCCTCAGCCTCAGCCTTTGCCTTGGCTGCAGCCTCAGCAGCCTGACGGGCAGTATCCTGAACCTTTACCCCTTCTGGTTCCTTACCTGCAGGGTTACCTTTGGCTGGTGGAACATTGACAATGGTGGCATGGATAATCTGGCCTGACTTCTCCTCAGGACGCTTAGGCTTATCAAGGGATACATTGATTACCAGGGCAGCCAGCAATGCGCCATGAAACATTATGGCCAGTACAAAGGCGGCGCCTAATCCTATTCTCATAAGACCTACTTCCCCTGATGGTAAAAAGAAAAGCAGCTACTGCCTCTGCAGCCGTTATGGCATGCAGTTGCAGGCTGCACCATTAATCCGTTGAGCCCCTGTGTTTTTCCGTGCCAGGCATGCAGGACAGACATGCAGGCCTTGCATGCAGGTCAGTCCCTGCGACAGCATCTGAGGCTTCTGCTGCAGCTGCGTACTGTGCACCCACTGCGTCTGAGGACGCTTCATGTGGGCTACCGTGCAGGCACTGCCCTCCGGCATTGCTGCGTTAAAACGTCAGATGTCAGCACTGCTCTTAGCCGGGGCCATGGCCTTGCTGATGGTATAAGTTACAGGAGTCTTACTTGCCGCCCGGAGCCGGAGTTACAGCAATAGGGTCGGTTACCAGACCTACTGAATCTACGCCAGCACGCTTGAGGGCGTTCATAAGCTGAATAACACTGTCGTAAGCTACCATGGCATCGCCCTGAACTACTACCGGCCGCTCAGGATCCTTGCGCAGCTCTTCGGCTACTACCTGACCTACAGTATTGAGGTCAGGAATCTTAACGCTCTGGGTGTCTACAGACACGAAGTACTGACCTGCCTTGTCGACAGTGGCAATGATAGGAGTACGCTGATCTTCATTCATGGCCTCGGCCTCAGCCTGAGGCAGATCTACAGTTACACCCTGCATAACAACTGGTGCAGTAGCAATGAAGATAACCAGCAGTACCAGCATGACGTCAATATAAGGCACCACGTTGATCTCAGCAACGGTACGGGACTTACGGCGTCTTCCTCTTTCTGCCATGTTCTGTGATCCTCACAAGATTATTACAGGCCCAGTCATATACTGGGCTGTGTCAGCCATGACATCCTTATGGCTGCCATAGCTCAGCTACTGGTATTGAGGCTACTTGTTGCCCTCAGCATTGCCCTGCACATTGCGGCGACGGTTCTGACCGCCTGGAGTAATGTACTGAGGCTCTGATGACTGACCCTTGCGCTGTGGCTGACCATCCTCAGGACCAATCTTGTACAGTGGGCTGTTGCCGCTGCGGATCTGACCTAAAGGATTTGAACTGTTTGAGCGGGTTGCATTGGCTGGACCACCTGGCAGCTGAGCATTGTTCAGAGCTGCATTACTGGTACGTGGAGGTACTACACCGCGATAGTTGGAGGCCATCTCGTTGTCGCTATAGCCACCACCCTGCATATTCTGTCCGCCCTGACCATTGCCCTGTTGACGACGCATCTGGCCCTGACGGCCCTGCTGGCCCTGAGGTCCGTTACCCTGATTCTGGCGCATGGCCTTGGCAAAGTCGGCTGCCTGACTGCTGCTCATATCCATAGTGCCATTACGGCCGCCCTGAGAAGGGACGCCATCCTGGCTCTGGCGTGACTGATGAACAGGCTGTTGCACAGGTGGAGCGCTGGCGGCAGCTGCGGCGGCAGCAGCTACGGCTGCCCCGTTATCTTCATAGCTGTCAAAGGCACTGCGGCGCAGATCCTCAGGGCTCTGCTGAACCTGAGTCTGCCCCATGTTGCCAGGATTGAGAGCATTGAGATTGTTCATTGCTGACAGATCATTGCCATCAGGAGATGAGCCCATATGTGAGGCTACATTGCTCTGATTTATGGTTCCTGACGCAGGTACCCCGCCTCCGGCCATAGCCTGACCTGCCATGCCTGAACCAGGAGCACCAGGAATATTTACGCCTCCGGCAACACCGGCACCAGGGATAGACTGCTGTGGAGAGGCAATGTCGCCCTGATAGCCATTCTGACGGTTAAGCTGGGTGCGGATAGTAACCAGACGGCGATTGAGAATGGTGGAGAACTCGTCCATGAAGTTGTAGTAACGGTTCTCAAGAGCCTCAACCTTGGTTACAAAGCGGTTATAGAACATAACAGCCGGAATAGCGGCAAACAGACCCATGGCAGTAGCAATAAGAGCCTCGGCAATTGGAGGAGCCACCATGGCCAGGGTAGCATTCTTTACGGCAGCAAGGGCTACGAAAGCATGCATAATGCCCCATACGGTGCCGAACAGTCCGATATAAGGAGAAATGGAGCCGATGGTGGCCAGGGTTGGCAGATGGCTTTCAAGCAGCTCTACCTCACGGGCACAGGCTACACGCATCTGACGCTCAGTGCCGTCCATAACCACTTCCTGATCAGCCGGGCCTGAGTTAACCAGACGTACGAACTCTTTGAAACCTGCGGAGTAGATAACCTCAAGACCAACCAGGTCATCAGGACGCTTCATACACTCCTGATAGAGGTTGTTGAGATCGATGCCGGACCAGAAGCGATCCTCAAAAGCATCAGCCTTGGTACGGCCAAGGCGGTACTGGTTATTGCGCGAGATGATAATGGTCCATGAAGCAATGGACAGGGCCAGCAAAAACAGCATGACGCACTGCACCAGGAAGCTGGCATTCAAGACCAGATCAGTAAAAGACAGCGCTCCTTGAGGTTGCATAATTCTTTCTTTTCTCCACAAAAAACTTAACCTGACCATGCCTGTCAGGCTCTTATGTCCCTGTCTGTCCGGACCGTCTTTCCGGGCAGGTTAAGGACAGCTGCACTGTGCCTTCCCGTCACTGTGACCTCTTAAGGGCTCAGCCATATGTCCTGTTATCAAGTCTGATCTGCAGTGATCTGAACACAGGAGGCGCAGCACTGAAAATTAATCATTGTACATCTGTGGCTGACAGACTTTGAGCCAAAGCATTAAGGCATCAACTGCACAGGCAGCTGACGCGACCACAGAAAATGGGCGCAGGACAACGGTCAGGGGAGTTACACCGGACACGGCAGGATGGACAAAAGGAAAAAGGCCAGTCTTCCCTGAACGGGCAGCCGGCTTTCAGGCCACCTCAGATGTGGGGACCATAGGCAGGTGCATCACAAAACAGACAGGCTGCTCACAGTGCAGCTGTATGAATTATCAGGAGAGAGAGGATCCGGGAGTACATACCCGGCTATTCCGTAGTGTTCATCCCACTGTTTTCGTGGGGATAAGGTGCAAATCAAAGCTGATGCTCAAGGCATCAGAACATCTTATGACAGTAGAAATGTCCATTTTGCAACAATGATAACAGGCAAATAACCTGAGGCCTGTATATTCTATCAGCCTTGCCGCAAAGAAACCGCCTTACAGGCGAAAAAGCACTCTAAAAAACTTTATGGAAGGAAGCTGTAAACTTTCCAAACTGAGCATTGCCGGCCCCTGTCGTCCAGTGCCCCTGGCGTCCAGTGCCCCTGTCTCTGCAGCCTCCATACGCCGAAGTCCGGTAAGGCGGCACACGCCGTAAAGACATACTGCGTACCGGCGCAGCTGCCGCCATACGTAGCAGTCCGGGGCTCCAGCAGCTCGCCGCGAAGACATACTGCGTACCGGCGCAGCTGCCGCCATACGTAGCAGTCCGGGGCTCCAGCAGCTCGCCGCGAAGACATACTGCGTACCGGCGCTGCTGTCGTCATACGTAGCAGTCCGGGGCTCCAGCAGCTCGCCGCTAAGACATACAGCATACCGCTACAGCTGCCGTCATACGCAGCAGTCCGGGACTCCAGCAGCTCGCCGCGAAGACATACAGCATACCGGTTCTGCAGGCATATGCGGTCGCAACCATAATAGCCCTGAGCTATTAGCTGATGCTTAGGATGCCATCACCTCCGGATACTGCTCTGCTCCACTAAGGACCAGGGAGCAGCCGACGCGGAACACCAGGCACTGGCTCTCACAAAAGACAGCACTCCATAAGGCCGGCCCATCACATTTATAACATTAACCAGCTTAAATTAAGACAGCCCCGCATAATGCGTAAAAGCACTATGCGGGGCTGCGTATAAAATGCTCTACTTTGTCTCAATGGCTGTCTGACCAGCTTAGCAGTCAACAGGAAAAGCCCTGCAAAGAGCTGTGACCTCAATAGACGGAAGTTCTGTCAGCCCGGCTCATACCGCTTATCCAAAAGTTGAGCAGTAACTCTGCTCAACAGGGGAGGTTGATACAGTAATGGCTGGGCTGCACTGTCAGCACAGGGTCTTAAGATCCTCCGGCCCCTGATGTGCTTTGAGCGCATCAAGGAAGTCCTTTGGAATGCCCTCTGGCTTGCCAGTAGCAAAGTTTACATAGGCAATGGTAGAGCGCATGGCAAAGTACATGGTGCCCGTATGAGCATCGCTGACTTCCTGGTACATCTCAAGACAGGCGCGGCGCACCATAACTGGAATGCATGTGATTTTAAGGTCATCTTCAAGACCGGCACCGGCCATAAAGGCAGCATTGAGCTTTGTTACTACAAAGCCTTTCTGATCTGCCTGCAGATGCTCGCTTTGGCGGTAGCCCAGCACCTCACGGACAAAATCTGTTCTGGTTCTTTCGCAGAACTTGAGGTAATTGGCGTGATAAACACGACCACCGGCATCAGTGTCCTCGTAATAAACCCTGAAAGTGCGGCTGAAAACCTCATCTTTAGCACAGCTGAGATCGCTCATTTTCACCTCTGATTTGTATTCAGAAAAATCCCGTCCCCCGACACCATCCATCATGGCCCTGCTTTCTTGCCAGGCCCGGCATAATCAGTGCCTGCATGTCTTGCCTGGCCAGGCATGATCAGTCCCAGCATGTCTGGCATGGTCCAGCATGATCAGTCCCAGCATGTCTGGCATGGTCCAGCATGATCAGTACCAGCAGCCTGTGTCCTGCTTTATCAGTCGCGGGAGATTTCCTCGAACTTGTTATAGGCCCTGGCTGTTGCTACACGTCCCATGCGGGAGCGCTGCACATAGCCCTGCTGGATAAGATATGGCTCAACCACATTCTCAAGAGTCTCACGCTCATATCCCAGTGATGCTGAAAGACTTTCGATACCAACAGGACCGCCATTGAAGTCATAAATCATGCAGCGCAGATAGGCACGGTCAAAGTCATCAAAACCGTCCATATCAATCTTCAGGATATCAAGAGCTCTATGAGCAATTTCCTGAGTGATTACTCCATCGCCTTTGACTTCGGCATAATCACGGACACGCTTGAGCAGACGGTTGGCAATACGGGGAGTACCACGTGAACGGCGGGCCAGCTCCATTGCGCCGTCTTCATCAATGGCAATCTTAAGCTTGCGTGCTGAGGCGCGCACAATCACACTGAGCTCTTCAGGCGAGTAGAACTGCAGCTGCAGAATAATGCCAAAACGGGCGCGCAAAGGAGAGGTCAGGGTACCGGCACGAGTGGTCGCGCCAATCAGCGTAAATGGCTGCAGGCCAATCTGAATGGATCGGGCTGATGGCCCCTCGCCGGTAAGAATATCGACCTTGTAATCTTCCATGGCCGGATACATGAACTCTTCAATGACCGGACTGAGACGGTGAATTTCGTCGATGAACAGAACATCACGGCTGCTCAGATTGGTCAGCAGAGCTGCAGCATCGCCTTTCTTTTCCAGAGCCGGGCCTGACGTGGTTGAAAGGTTAACCCCAAGCTCATTGGCAATGATATTGGACAGTGTGGTCTTACCAAGGCCAGGAGGTCCAAAAATCAGGACATGATCAAGGGCCTCGCCACGCTTTCTGGCTGCAGCAAGAGCGATTTCCAGCTGGCTTTTGGCATCTTCCTGGCCAATATAGTCACAAAGACGCTTAGGGCGCAGAGCGCGATCCTCACTGGATTCAACCAGTTCGGCAGCGGTTTCCTCAATGGTCTTGGTGCCGCTGAGATCTCTGTGACGGCTGGTTTCAATAACATCAGCCACAATGCCGCTTTCAAGTGCCAATTTGTCCCCTTCTCTGACCAGGTCAGAAATCAAGATAGCCCAAAATGCCCATGCAGTTTCCCGGGAGCTTACCCGTCTGGTAAAACCTTTACCAGACGCGCCAGTTAATGCGCTGCAAACCGCAATGCTCTGCCTCTTAAAGGCGGGAAAAGTATAGCATACGGCCGCGCAGGGCTGCACTGTGCTGCATAAGGATTAAACAGGCCAGCCTGGCATGACCCGTCCCTGCAAGCACTTACCTCGCCCCAGCAATCACTTACCTCGTCCCAGCAATCACTTACCCTGTTCCTTCAATCACTTTCCTCATCCACAGCCCTCAACCGTACCACTGCTCAACAACATCACGCCTGGCACGTCCACCATGAATAATAAAAATCCGACTGCCCACAGGACAGAGCCCTGCCGGGAAACCAGTCGGAGAAACAGGTAAATAATCAGCCCCCTTGCCCCACTGCCAAACTGCTGCAGCAGCATACAGCAAGGCCGGCTGCGCAGACATCTGCCCATGCAGATGCCCATGCAGATGCCCATGCAGATGCAGATGCAGGTGCAGATGCAGATGCAGATGCAGGTGCACATGCACCTGCCAGGTATGATTTGCTCCGCATCTGCAGCCGGGAAAATGAATCAGTGTTTACCAAGCTGTGCAAGACAGGCCACGATAATTTCCTCTGTGGTCATGCCAGGCTTGTATACGGCCTTTACTGTGTTCTGGGAAACAGTTTCCTTGTAGCCAAGGGAGAGCAATGCCTGGACAGCATCATCGATAGCCACAGCATTGCTGGCTGCGCTGGCTGCCTCTGCCTCCTCAACACCAAGGTCGCCCGGAATGGCAGTTGAGCCGGCAGCTGCAACAGCGGTAACGTTGAGCAGGCGCTCACCAAGACGCAGCTTGTCAATACGATCCTTCATTTCGACCATAATGCGCTCTGCAGTCTTGCGACCTACGCCAGGTGCGGCTACCAGGGCATTAAGACGCTGGGAATTAATAACCTCGATAAATGCCTTGAGATCCATGATGGTAAGCAATGCCATGGCCACTTTAGGACCAACACCTGTAATCTTGATAAGCTCACGGAACAGCAGGCGGGACTCACGGCTGTCAAAGCCGTACAGCAGCTCAGCATCCTCTCGTACTACGTGATGGACGTAGACAAAACATGGCTCATCCACCTTGATGACAGAGAGCAGCGGGCCGGTAACTTCGACCTCATAGCCCACTCCTGCGCCATCCTCAATCAGTGCGGTCAGACCATCAATGGCCAGTACACGGCCACGCAGTGAACCTATCATCTAAAATTTCCTCAAAAAATCAGAACAAAACGGCCCAAAACAGACCAGGAAAAATTCAGGCACGCAAGCGCCCAACAACGAGGAGAAGCCAGCTGCATGATAATGCTGCTGCAAAGAGTTCTGCGACTCCAGCCTGCAAAGCAGGGCAGGGCAGCTGGGCTGGGCATGGCTGTATCGGGCCATGCCGGTCCGTGTACTCAATAGCGCCAGTATCGGCAAATTCTGTCCCACGGCTGAGCGGCATATCCGTCATCGTGAGGAGGAACAGCCAGGTTATTTTGGCCTCATGAAGGCTGGTAATTACGCCAGCTGCTGCGCGGACCTGTACGGCCGCGACCGCGAGAGCTGGTGGCTATGGTTGCTCCCGGGCCCATTACAGAACGGATACGGCGGGTATAAGCATGACACAGAGCACAGGCAAGGGCATCAGAGGCGTCGATCTGAGGATCGCTGTTCAGGTAGAGCAAACGCCTTACCATTGCCTGTACCTGCTTTTTGTCAGCACCACCAGTACATGCAACCGCCTGCTTAATCTGCATAGGAGTGTACTCATAGACATCCAGACCTGCCCTGGCACCAACCACCATGGCAACAGCACGTGATTCGGCAAGCTTGATGGTAGACTGAGGGTTAAGGCTGACAAAGACCTCCTCGATAGCCATTTCATCAGGAGAAAACTGTTCAAGCAGAGTCTCAATGGCTTTCATGATAGTCAGCAGGCGATCCTGAATCCTGGACTCATTGCAGTGAATACAGCCTGAGCCTACGTAAATAAAGTCATTATTACCTACGACCTGGATTACTCCGTAACCCATTTTACGAGTGCCCGGGTCGATTCCCAGAACTGTTGTTGCCATACCGGCCTCCCTGTAAAGATGCCATTTAATATCAGCCCCTGTCAAAGCGGGAAAAGCCAGGGCTGTGCAGGACTGGATAGTCTAATGGAACATCAGGTCACTTTCCACTGTCTGCAGACCATTCATCTGGCAATCACACAGATAATGGCTGCCAGCCATAATCCAACGCCCGTACAGACTTGGCCCGTACAAACCAGGCTCGACCAGACATGGCCCGTACAGACATGGCCCGACCAGCCAGACCTGACCAAACCAGCTCAGATTAGAGCTTCCCCTGCTGGACCAGACCAGAATCTAACAAAACGGCCCGCCGGGCAACCTCACTAAGGCAAATTTGTAACCCTCCACCGCCCAGGGCCATGTCACGAACAGTACGCTTCTGACTATTGCCAGCCTCCCCATCACCAGATCAAAAAAACGATAAAAATCAGCTTTTACCAATAAAGCAATATTGAACTTTGCCGATAATAAATATAAGAGCGGCATGCCCTATGGCAAAACATAATGACCTGTTTAATTGCCCACTGCGGTTAAAGGAATATGCCTTGCTCCGGGCTATGGCCGGGACCGGGCGGCTCTTAACCCAACTGGGAGGTAACGACTATGGAAAACTTCAAAAATATCCTGCTGCATGCACTGAGTATGCTTATGGCCATAGTATGTTTTCTTGGCCTGAGCATGCTGCTTGTAGGCTAAATTCCGTCCCGGCAAGATTAATGTAACAGGGCCATGCAGTAACTGTCACAGGCCAACATAACCAATAACCTGGCATTACCACGCGTATCCCTGTCCTTTACTGAATATCAGTGCAGAGAAATCACAGAAGCACAAATAACAAAAGCCCCTGCTTCGACAGAAACGGGGGCTTTTAATTTTCGCGCATAAGACTGACAAAAGTCTGCAGTCAGTCTTATGCAGAGCAAACAGGAAGCTTAATTCTAAGCACTCATCCTGTTAGCCGAGCAGGGACAGACCAAGCTGTGGACGGGTGTTAGCCTGCATGAGCATGGAGGTTGCAGCCTGCTGGATAATGGACTGCTGGGACAGGTTGGCAGACTCTTCGGCGAAGTCTGCATCACGAATTCTGCTGCGGGCATCAGACTGGTTGGCAGATACGTTAGCCTGGTTACGAATTGAGCTTTCCAGTCTGTTTTGTAAAGCGCCCAGGTCAGCACGCTTACCATCAGACTCAGCAATGGCCTTATCGATAGCAGTAATCATAGCACTGGCCTCATCGGCTGTAGCCATCTTAAGCTTGCCAGCATCCATTACAGCGTCCATACCATTCATCTTGGAAAGAATGCCATTCTTAACAGTAAAATCGATGGTGTCGCCCTTATTGGCGCCAACCTGCAGAGTCATCTTTCCATCAGCAGCCGCAGCACCGCCGTAAATCGAGTCAGCGCCAGCGCCGTCCAGAACGGTCTTGCCACCGAACTTGGTGCTCTTGGCAATACGGTTGATTTCGTCAGCCATAGCCTGGGCCTCTTTGGCCAGAGCAGCACGGTCCTCTGCAGTATTGGTACCGTTGGCTGACTGTACAGCCAGAGTACGGATCTTCTGCAGCATGTTGGTGGTCTCGTCCATGGCGCCTTCGATGGTCTGGGCAAGAGCAATACCATCGGAGGAGTTACGGTTACCCTGATTCAGACCATTGATCTGAGTTGTCAGTCTGCTGGAGATCTGCAGGCCAGCTGCATCATCCTTGGCGCTGTTAATTCTCAGACCTGAAGAGAGGCGTTGATAGGTCGTAGTGAGCTGATTCTGTACATTGTTAAGATAGCGGCGTCCGTTCAGGGAGCTGACGTTTGTATTTACATAAACTGCCATTAAATAATTCCTTTATCGTTATGAAATGTGTCTCTCATAATATGGCTGTAAAACCATTACAGCCGGCAAATTACAACGTTAGCAATGTACGATGTTGAATCTATGATCAAAACCATTGATGGCACGTCGATATCAGCCATATTCTTGATACATAACTAGATACATAATATAGCGTCAGTTTTACACACAATAATTAAATTTTCACTTTTAATCCGTGCTTATTAAGCATTAAGTTAGTAAGCAACTAAGATATAATGCCTGCTACTTATGCTCTGCAAAACGTTTTAGTTAATACAAGTCTCATATATTATTCTGGAAAGTGTATGCCTGGTTCGTGTGCACTGGCAGTAACTGTCCCACCAAAAGAAAAAGCCCGATCATTGAAAATATGATCGGGCTTTTCTTTTCTATCTGAGAATCTGTCTGAGTTAACAGAAAGTCAGATCTGCATGCAATGCTAATATATTAACCGAGCAGGGACAGACCGAGCTGTGGACGGGTATTAGCCTGCATGAGCATGGAGGTAGCAGCCTGCTGGATAATGGACTGCTGGGACAGATTGGCTGATTCTTCGGCGAAGTCTGCGTCACGAATTCTGCTGCGTGCATCAGACTGGTTGGCAGAGACGTTAGCCTGGTTGCGAATTGAGCTTTCCAGTCTGTTTTGTAAAGCACCAATGTCGGCGCGCTGACCATCAATAATACCAATGGCCTTGTCGATGGCAGTGATCATGGCAGATGCATTGTCAGCTGTGGACATCTTCAGAGCACCCTTATCCATTACAGCAGCCATACCATTAATCTTGGAGAGGATGGTAGCGTTAACTTCAAAGGTAATGGTGTCGCCCTTGTTGGCACCAACCTGAAGGGTCAGCTTGCCCTTGGAGGTAGCATTACCGGCGCTGTAGATAGAGCCGTCACCACCACCGTCCAGAACGGTCTTGCCACCAAACTTGGTCTGCTTGGCAATACGGTTGATCTCGTCAGCCAGAGCCTGAGCTTCCTTCTGCAGAGCAGTACGGTCTTCAGTAGTGTTGGTACCGTTGGCAGACTGAACAGCCAGAGTACGAATCTTCTGAAGCATATTGGTGGTTTCGTCCATGGCGCCTTCGATGGTCTGGGCAAGAGCAATACCATCGGAGGAGTTACGGTTACCCTGATTCAGACCGTTTATCTGGGTAGTCAGTCTGCTGGAAATCTGCAAGCCGGCAGCGTCATCTTTGGCGCTGTTAATTCTCAGGCCTGAGGAGAGACGTTGATATGTGGTTGTCAGCTGATTCTGTACATTATTGAGGTAGCGACGTCCGTTAAGGCTGGACACATTGGTATTAACATAAACTGCCATAATTCACCTTATTAATCAGCAGTGCACTAATATGGTTCATTCAATTCATATTTAGTGCTGTTTATGAGTAGATGACCTCATAAGGTCTCATTGCAACCGTTAACGTCCGGTGTAAAAGGATATAAATTGCGCCTGTAAAATTTCATTTACAGTGTATCTATTTGCCAACACAAACAACGTACGTATCGTAATTTGTCTTATTATTGAACCTGTATGACAGTGATTTCATGTATGAGCTATTACGCTTATATATGGCTCTTTAGCAATATATAGTTATTTGCAAATAAATTAATATATTCACGTACAAGTAGTCATGTTCTCTATGCAGTCCATACCCTTGAAAGGTTCTGCATAGATACATCATATGTTATAGCTATGACGGTTATTTCAGTCCCGAAAATTACAGCCCTATTATCAAGCTCAATGCATTAATCATATGTGACATGCAGCACAGAAAAACTAACAACATATAAATATGTCTATTCATATAAAACTTACTATTACTGCTTCCTGGCCATACCAGGGCCCCCAAAGCTGGGACAGCTTGTTCGTAATATTTTCCCATCTTTGCTGACTTTGTTATGCACACTGTGCCATAGGAGTGCTGATAGGCAGCTATGCTTTGAGTGGGTACAGCTTCGTGTTGACATCAGGTGAGGCTGTTGCAGAAAGACGGCCTGTGTTTTGTTCAGTTTTGCTAATGGCTAAAGGCTTATTAAGTACGTCCAGCCCCATTTATCCATGCTTTGAGGGCTATTTTATTTTGTTAATCTCATTAATAAAGTAAATTATTATTAGCCTGTTCAGGTCAAATAATGGCACCTGACTGACGGGATAAATTCTCACAGGCCTGGTTGCGGGCTGTACGGGTGTAATTCACATTGACGTGCTTTCCTGAGTGGCCTGCTTATCAAGTTTATGTATGGAAGCCTGCTGTTTCGATGACTGCGGGGATTGTGAGAAATTATTGTGCTTTTTTGCAAATAAGGTAATTAATCTGTTGTGTCGCGATTTGCCTGCCAAAACAGCAGAACCTTTACAGGACCCCAGACCTGCCATAAACCTGGGATTAACAGGTACATGACTCCCTTGTGAGCGTACTGTCCGGAGCCGTTGTTCGTGCTTTTTTGTGGTGGACATCAATTTTTACAAACGGCATATTTATGCCTATTTCTGGCGATTTATCCATATCAGTTTACAGACGGCGCAGGGCTGCAATTGTGTTGGATCTTTTTGCCCTCCTGGTGTATGATGAGCCCCCACGAATTACCAAGCCTGACAGACAGAATGCCCGCTTATAAAAGGACATGATTTACCGTTTCTGAGGTTCCGTGCAGAGCCAGACGTGGAAACGCTATCTTACTGACTGGACAGGCTTTTGCTTTTTCCCGATGGCCGCCTGGCGCGCCCATCTTTCTTTAAACTTATTATCAGCATCGTCCGCAGAGTGAGGCGGAGGCGCTGTCGTGAACTGTTCCTTCGGTGCAGGAAAAATCCCCTGTTACCGTGCAGCCCAGACGGACTGTATACGGCACAGGCTGCGTTTTGGATGTACAGCGGGATCATCTGAGCCCCCACATACTCCCTGCCGGCCTGACTGCTCAAGGAATGTCCCCTGTAGTATGTTTGCGCAGCAGAGAGCTTAAGCTTTCTGGGACGGGCCGTGCCCGTCATTTGTGCTTTGTACTGCAGGCAGCATCTGACAGGCTGCATCATCCTTTATATGCACCTGTTCTACAGTCACGCAGGCCGATCCCGACCACCCTGGTCGTGAGACGGTATGATGTCATTTATGGAGCCGTGCCGTGCAGATCATCAAACGCTCAGGTCTTGCAGAAACATTTGACGTTAACAAAATCGCCATCGTTCTGGGCAAGGCCTTTTCCAATGTTGGTGAGGCGCTTACTGATGAAATCCGTCACGATCTGGTTACCACTATCTCTGATAAGGTAATCAATACTTCAGATCGTACCGTCGAGAACATTCAGGACATTGTTGAGCAGACCCTCATGGCCCGTGGCTTCTACTCAGTGGCCAAGAGCTATATTCTCTACCGTCAGAAGCGTTTTGAGCTGCGTACTGCCCGCAACAACATCATTGATGCCAGCGGTGACGAGACCCTCAAGGTTACCCTGGAGTCCATTCAGAATGACTTTATGGAGCCAGAGTACGCCATGACCGTACTGGCCTCCAAGTACACAGCCATTGCTCCTCGTTCTGGCTCAGTCAACGATCAGCTTACCGCCCTTATCAAGGCTGCCTGCGAGCTGACCACCTCTACTGCACCACGCTTTGAACTTATTGCCGGCCGTCTGCTGTCCCACAAGTTTCACCGTACCTTAAGAGAGCAGCTCCAGCCTCTTAACCTCAACACTTTCTACCGTAAGATCAGCTGGCTTGCCAACCAGGGCCTGTACGGTCAGTACATCCTTGATGCCTACTCCGAAGAGGAACTTAACGAAGCCGCCGGTTTCATCGAGAACACCCGCGACTATCTGTTCACCTATTCAGGTCTTGATCTGGTCATCAAGCGTTACCTTATTTCCACCCATAAGCACGAGCCTGTAGAGACCCCACAGGAAATGTTCCTTGGTATTTCTCTGCACCTGGCCATGAAGGAAGACCGCAACGAGCGTCTTACCTGGGTACGCCGTTTCTACGACATGCTCTCACGCATGGAAGTAACCATGGCTACCCCTACTCTGGCCAATGCCCGCAAGCCATTCCATCAGCTGTCTTCATGCTTCATCGATACTGTGCCTGACAGCCTGACCGGTATCTACCGATCCATAAACAACTTTGCTCAGGTCAGCAAATTTGGCGGTGGTATGGGTATGTACCTTGGTAAGGTACGCGCCATGGGCTCAGCTATCCGTAACTTTGAGGGTGCAGCAGGCGGCGTAATCCGCTGGATCCGTCTTATCAACGACACTGCCGTTGCAGTAGATCAGCTGGGCGTACGTCAGGGCGCTGTAGCCGTCTATCTGGACATCTGGCACCGTGACCTCCCTGAGTTCCTCCAGCTTCGCACCAACAATGGTGACGACCGCATGAAGGCTCACGACGTCTTCCCAGCCCTGTGTGTACCAGACTACTTCTGGCGCCAGGTTGAGGACAACATGGACGGTCAGTGGCAGCTGATGTGTCCATATGAGATTCGCAAGTACAAGGGCTACAGCCTCGAGGACTGCTACGGCGATCTCTGGGAAGAGCGTTACCACGACTGTCTGCACGACAATCGTATCTCCAAGCGCTCCATTGGTATCAAGGACCTGGTACGTCTTATCATCAAGTCTGCTGTTGAAACCGGTACTCCGTTCATTTTCAACCGCGATCATGTTAACAAGGCCAATCCTAACAACCACTGCGGCACTATCTACTCTTCCAACTTATGTACTGAGATCGCTCAGAACATGAGCCCAATTGCCAGCGAAGAGACTCAGATTATCAACAGTGAAGACGGTGAGATTCGCGTTACCACAACCACCCGTCCTGGCGACTTTGTTGTCTGTAACCTTGCCTCCCTTTCTCTGGGCCGTCTGCCAGTAGACAATGAGGAATACCTCAACGACCTGGTATTCACCGCTGTACGTGCCCTGGATAACGTTATTGACCTTAACTTCTATCCAGTGCCTTACGCTCAGATTACCAACCAGCGCTATCGCGCCATCGGTCTGGGCATGAGCGGTTACCACCACATGCTCTCCAAGGCTGGCATTCCATGGGAAAGCGAGGAGCACCTCAAGTACTCCGATGAGGTATTTGAGCGCATCAACCGTGCTGCTATCCGCGCCTCCTGCAGCATTGCCCGTGAAAAGGGCTCCTATGCAAAATTCGAGGGCTCTGACTGGCAGACTGGTGAATACTTCACCAAGCGTGGCTATATGTCACCTGAGTGGCAGCAGGTTCGTGAGGATGTAGCCCGTTACGGTATGCGCAATGCCTATCTGCTGGCTATCGCCCCTACCTCATCAACCTCCATCATTGCAGGCACTACCGCCGGTATTGACCCTGTGATGAACAAGTACTTCCTGGAGGAGAAGAAGGGTTCCATGCTGCCTCGCGTAGCCCCTGATCTCAACCCTACCACCTTCTGGCTGTACAAGGGCGCTCACAGCATCGATCAGCGCTGGTCCGTACGTGCTGCCGGTATTCGTCAGCGTCACATCGACCAGTCTCAGAGCATGAACCTGTACATTACCAATGAGTACAGCATGCGTCAGGTACTTAACCTCTATCTGCTGGCCAACCGCTGCGGAGTGAAGACCATTTACTACGTACGCTCCAAGGCCCTTGAGGTGGAGGAGTGCGAGTCCTGCAGCTCATAAGAGGCAGCAGCGCACTCACAAGGCCTGCAGCATACTATGCAGGCCTGATATCGCCGCCCCGCAGCAGTTAACTGTTGCGGGGCGGTGACTTTTTGGCCTGCATGGTCATATGCCATATCCGGCCTGAAAACAGCGAAAACCGGTGCTGCCCCTGCATCAGCTCCGGCGGCCATTCTACAGCCATATCTCTGCAAACTTTGGCCAAAGGCCATGGCATTAAGAGCGCCCACAGGCACCCCATGCCCGGCTTTTTATTGGCGTGACCAGGCTGTGAGCTGCCGCCATGTATCGCGGATAACTCTGATTGGCTTCTATTTGCCATGATTTGCCCTGAGTGGCTCTGATTTGCCATGAGTAGCTCCGACTGGCTCCGATTTGGCATGAGTAGCTCCGATTGGCTCCGATTTCCCATGAGTAGCCCCGATTGGCTCCGATTTCCCATGAGTAGCCCCGATTGGCTCCGATTTGCCTGCATGGGCGTGCATATGGCGCTATTGAGCTGAGCAGTTGCATGGTGAAACGGGTATAGCTTTTGCGTACAACTTTGGACATAAACAATCAGACATGTTTTGACTGTTTAACGCATATATTGCATTGATATCCATAAATCTTTATAATTGTATGCACATTTTTGGAGGCATAACCTGGCCATACCTGGTACATCCCAGAGGCCTGAAAAAAGGGCCAGCACTGGCCCGAGCACTGTTGTGCGGACCTTGCTTATTATCAATGTCCAAATCGCAAGATTAAATATCACATACACAGGGGACGTGTTTTGTTAAAATATGCCCTCGTTACATTTTTACTGTGCCTGCTGCAGACCCACCATGCAAAAATGCAATATGGGTCACTGTAAGCGCATACCTGTGACTATGAGAGCATGCTGTGGACAGTAAGCTCGTATCAGCGCCCTTTGGGCACGGTACGACTCCCTGTATGCTGATGCCACCGCAAGGGCGGTGGATATGGATAGTCAGACACCCCGGACTGTGCAGCCGGGAGTATTTCATGAAAGCCGCGCCGTGCGCCGCCACAATGAACCTGGCCAGTCCTGGCGGACCGGGCCGGCCAAGATCTGACTTGATTTGACCTATCTAACCCAGAGTCTGACAGTAATGGATAAACTTACCAGAAAGAAGCTCTTTAATCCCGACGGTGAAACCGACATTACCCAGTGGAGATTAATCGGCGGCAACACGACTAATCTCAACGATTTCAATAACATGAGATATCGCTGGGCTTCTGACTGGTACCGTCAGGCCATGAACAATTTCTGGATTCCAGAGGAAATCAACCTCGGTCAGGACGTTAAGGACTACCCAAACCTTACTCCTGCTGAGCGTGAGGCTTTTGACAAGATCCTCTCTTTCCTTGTATTCCTGGACTCCATCCAGACTGCCAACCTGCCTCGTATCGCTGAGTACATCACCGTGTCCGAGGTAAATCTGTGCCTGTCCATTCAGACCTTCCAGGAGTGTATCCACTCCCAGAGCTACAGCTATATGCTGGACACTATCTGCTCTGCTGATCAGCGTAACCGCATCCTCTATCAGTGGAAGAGCGACAACCACCTGATGGCCCGAAACACCTTCATTGGTGACCTGTACAATCTCTTCCAGGATGACCAGAGCCCACGTAACCTGGTAAAGGTTATTATGGCCAACTACATCCTTGAGGGTATTTACTTCTACTCAGGCTTCTCTTTCTTCTACAATCTCAGCCGCTATGGCAAGATGCCAGGCTCTGCTCAGGAAATCCGCTACATCAACCGTGATGAGAACACCCACCTGTGGCTGTTCCGCAACATCATCAAGGAGATGCAGAAAGAAAACCCTGAGCTATTTGACGAGGCTATGGTTAAGGAGCTTCGTGAGATGATCCTTGAGGGTGTACGCCAGGAAATTGCCTGGGGCAAGTACGTAATCGGTGACAACATTCAGGGATTAAACAGCCAGATGATTCACGATTACATAAGCTATCTGGGCAATCTGCGCTGGACCAGCCTGGGCTACCCACCACTTGATGAGAAGTACATCGAAGAACCTCATTCCATGTCCTGGGTAAGCCAGTACTCCAACGCCAACAATCTCAAGACCGACTTCTTTGAGGCCCGCTCTACCGCCTACGCCAAGAGCACCGCACTGGTAGACGACCTCTAATTGAGCATGGCGCGCTGCCTGCCCTGAGCAGCAGTACAGCGCACTGCATCTCCCCGGGGCCCCACCTGAAATCAGGCGGGGCCCCGGCCGTTTCCACTCGCCTGTTTTCAGCGCATGGACCATCTCCTCATGCTGCCTGCAGACACTTCCGATGCAGCTGTTCAGGGCTGCCATACGCGGCATCTCAATGTTCGTTATGCAGGCGTTCAGATGCAGGTGCCAGACTGCTGCTTCATACGCTGACAGCTGCTTACCAACATGCCGCCAGACTGCCTCCCTCACCCCACAGCAGATGCTGCCGCAATTGCTGTGTAAAGCTGTTTATGCATGTCCGCCTGTCACTGGCACGGCACGCCATGCCTTAAACAGCACAGGCTACAGTTTCACCTCAATCCCAAGACTTTCAAGCTCTTGTCCTTCATGTTCGTTACTGAGCCATAATCTCAGCCCAGCGCTGAGGTCTCCTGCCCCGCTGCCCCCTGTCCTGCTGTACTCCTGCCCCGCTGCCCCCTGTCCTGCTGTATCCCTGTCCTGAAGTAATCCAGGTATGCTGTACACCAGTTATGCTTTACTCCAGCTCTGCTGTACACCTGTCCATATGTGCACCTGCCTTGCTGTACTCCAGTCTTTCTCCTGTACCTGGCTCCCCGATATTTACATTGATGACTTCAGGCCCTGCAGTTATGCTCTGCTTTAGCCCGTGCAAACGTTTGCATATGATATTGCCCGCCCTGTTGATAAGGGGTTCATGTCATTGGCAATCATTTTCGCATGATAACTTGTCTCCTGCTTTGCCTCTCCCATGAACCATGCTTCCCTGTGCCACTAATACTGACAGCAACGTTTTCCATAAGAATTAGTTATGGTCAATTTTGGCGCAATAATCCCTGTTATTTGTGCAAATTAGCGTGAATATTGATCATGGATGCTATTTTTTACCAGTATCAGGAACCAGTCTTTTTATTTATGGTCATACAGCGATATGAGGAGCATTTTTTGGCGTCCTTTTTGGCAGGAAGTCATGGTGCTGCCTGGTAGGAAGCGCTATATATGACCTTCTTGCCCATCATTTTCATGCCAGTTTTAATGTGGTGAATCTTAATATCATCTGTCTGCTATCAAGGTTCACACATACATTGCTACTGATATGATTTGTCCAGCTGGCGCTTACTCTTTGCTCTAAATTAGGCCAGCTTAATGGTCCCTGATGCGGTCATTTCCCTAAGCTGCGTATCTTTTTAAGGCAGGCAGCTGTGGTGATAATACGCAGCCTCAGTAAGCCATTCTGTCCCACTGGTAAAGACAGTCAATTGCCTGCAACAGGCAGTGGCAATGGCTGCCTTTCAGGCTGGCAGTGTGCAGGCTTCAGGGCCTCCGAGGTTAAATATCAAACTATTTCAGTAAATTTTGAGCTTTTCTGATCAGCATTGCATCAATACTCCATTGCCTGTGCCTGTGACTATGCCTGTGACTATGCCTGTGCCAACAGCCTCTGCGCTACAGGACAGCTGAGGGCGTGCCTGTGGGCTGCCGGCAGGCTGCCTGTGGGCCGATGGCTAATGGACTTGCTTGCAGTTCCAGCCATCGAGCCTGACATCGTCAGGGAATGACAGTGTCAGGGCCTCACAGATTCAGGTTCTGACATATGAGGCATGGTATGGCCATGCGGCATACGTGTTCATGCTGAGGCAGTGCAGTTACTGCTGATGATCAGCAAAGCTGTGATTGTGACTGAAAATACAGTCTTTCTTATCCTTGTGCTTTTTTCTGTATGCGACAGTTATTTTCCATTATGGCCGGATGGTCACGCCATTATCTTGTGGTAACAGCCCTGTGCTCTCTGCTTTTTGCCACAGTGTATAACTTTGCTTTCTGGCGTCATGTAGGCTCTATCTACGCCGGCACCGATCTGAGACTTCTTTTCAGGCTCCTTACTCCAGTTGCCATCTGTGCTCTGATGATGGTGATTTTTACCGTCCTGTTCTCGTGGCGCTGGCTGCTCAAGCCTGTCATCATCGTACTGATGATGATTAACTCCATGGCCTCATTTGTTGCCATCAACTATGGCATCATTTTCGACACTGACATGATCCGCAATGTCTTTGAGACCGATCCGGCCGAAGCATCAGCCTACCTGTCCTTTACTGCAGCTGCCTACGTAATATTTCTGGGTGTGCTGCCATCAGTAATCCTGTGGCGCACCCGTATTATCTGGCCAGAGAGCATCCTGCGTGGCCTTGCTGGCCGAGTTGCGCTTTCAGGCGCATCACTGGCCATGGCCCTGGCCATTGTTCTGCCTGACTATCAGACCTACTCATTTATAGGCCGCAACAATCCAGGTATTGCCAAGGAGATCATGCCTGTTTCCTACATAGTCTCAACTGTCAAATACGTCAAATCTACATGGTTCCCTAAAACTTATGAGTACATCCATGTAGGAGAGGATGCTGTTATTGCATCCACATCCCAGCGTCCACGCCTGATGGTATTTGTCGTTGGTGAAACCGCCCGTGCTCAGAACTATCCTGAAAACGGCTACAGCCGTGATACTACCCCGTATACCTCAGGAAAGGGTCTTATTAACTTCTCAGATGTCAGCTCCTGTGCTACCAGTACCGCCCTGTCTGTTCCATGCATGTTTTCCAACCTGACCCGCAATGACTTCAGTCCCGACATTGCCGAGTACCGTGACAATGTCATTGACGTGCTGACTCAGGCAGGCGTTCAGGCTACCTGGATTGACAACAACTCCTCATGCAAGGGCGTGTGCAAAAACATCACCTATAAGGAACTTGGCAATACCGATGGCTGTGACAGCGACAAATGCCGCGATGAGGTCATGATTCCCATGGTCGAAAAGCTGGCTCAGGATGTTACAAAAGATACTGTTATCTTCCTGCATCTGATTGGCTCACATGGTCCACGCTATTATGAGCGCTATCCTGAGCGTTTCAGAAAGTTCACCCCTGACTGTTCACGTCCTGATGTGGAGAACTGCAACCTTGCTGATCTGATAAACACTTATGACAATACCATTGTCTATACTGACTGGGTACTCTCCAGCCTGACAGAAGTGCTCAAGCGTCATGAAGATGATGCCGACCCTATGCTCTTCTATATCTCTGACCATGGTGAATCACTGGGTGAAAAAGGCCTGTTCCTGCATGGCGCCCCATACATGATTGCCCCTGACTATCAGACCCGTGTTCCTATGCAGATGTGGCTGTCAGAAAATGTTCGCAGCACTCAGAATCTGGACAGCAACTGCCTTGTCTCCCGAGCTGCCCGTCAGGCTTTATCCCACGACAATGTCTTCCATACCCTGCTTGGCCTTATGCAGGTAAAGACCGAGGCTTATGATGCACGCATGGATGCTCTGAGTATCTGCCGTGATGTCACAGCAGTAAAGGGAAATACCGATCCTGCTGTATCCTCAGCAACACCGGCTCCAGGCTCAACACCAGCATATGTGAAGAGCCCTTCAATGCAAGGCAACCAACAGCGCTCTGCAGCTCCTGATGCCGCATAAAACCGAAGGTACCCGCAGATTACCATCATCTGGCATAGCCCGGCTGTTTAAGGCAGGCTCTGCCTGACCCAAAATTCTATCCCATATAATCTGACGCCATTTGCCCATGACCGGGTAAATGGCGTTTTTTGTTGTGGTTGCACAGCTACATTAATCCTTGCGCACCATGATAATCTGCACTCTTTGAAGAGACGAACCAGACCTTACCATGGGAAGTTAAGCTGCGACTTTTGTCCGTCCTTAATACTTCAATTCATGACGGTAAGGACCAGAACGAGGGCGATGGCGAGGGCGAGGCGGCGCAATGCAGACATGAGAGCGTGAGAGTGGTCAGAGCCTTACAGGATAAAATCATCAAGGGGCAGCCAAATGGCGGCTATTGTGCCCAGATCCTGATGAAGTAAGGCCGTGAGTGTGGATACGGGGACGGTTCGCTGTGTAACGAAAAGTTTAGATACTGCTGAAAAAATCGGGCTTTGTGCTGATAGAATAATATCTCATGCTTAGTATTAAGATATGTTGCTGACATAAGGTTTTCAATGAGATCTGCTCTGCTGCTGTTCAAGTATATTTTTCAGAACTTCTATTTTCTGACCATCTATCTCATAGTCTGTGCCATGCAGATAGCAGCCTGCTACGCCCTTTTTCACCGTATGATGGAGATGCACTGGCTGTGTTCAGTACCAATAGCCACATTAGCGGGCATCATTCCCTATGTGGGTACTGCACTTGGCATGATAGGCGCTATTGATATCTGGAACTGGCCGGTGTGGAAAGCCATGGTAGTCATGCTGCTGCCAAACCTGCTCATGAGCCCGGTCTACGTTACCGTCATCATCAATCTGCGTAATGCCCGTGCCGAGCGTCGCCGTCAGGAAAAGCTCGCCAGAAGTGAAAACAAAGAATAAGCATCAGCAAAGCAACAGCCCGGCAACGCCTGAGGCAAAGGCTGTGTCCACGCGCAATCCTGCGCTCACAGATGCGTCCGCTGCATAACCTGCAGACATGCAGCCGCCGCCGCATAACCTGCCGACATACGGCAGCAGCATCATGTGCAGACATGCAGCCGCCGCCGCATAACCTGCCGACATACGGCAGCAGCATCATGTGCAGACATGCAGCCGCCGCATAATATGCATACCTGCATACCTGCAGACTCTGCATAATCGGCCGACATATGGCAGCCCATCACATAATATGCATATTGCCAGCAGCTCTACATGAAGGTCATAGCCCTGAGCTTACCTTGTCCACAAGGCCCTGTATCGGTGATACAGGGCCTTGTGCATTCCGGGCCCACTGCCTCATATGTAGAGCCCCTGTCCGCCCAGCATTTCATCCCGTCAGCACTGCACACTCAATCACTCCATCTGAGCTGTTCCCGGCCAAACAATAAGACAGTTCAGTCTGCTGTCCCAGGGCTCTGCCAGGATATTCCATGTCCAGTCATGAGTCAGGTACAACACTTGAGCTCTGAGCACTAAGCACTGAGAGCTGGCTTGTGTGCTTTCATGGCATATTCGGATTTATTTCTGGCACTTTCTGTCCTGTCTGCTGCCAGATGAATTGCGACGCGCAATTTGCTCTCAACTGCAGCACAGGCAACTGGCCTGAGCCGCATGGCTCTTCAGGCCTGGGTTGGCACAATGCTCAGCTTGCTTATCCCTTTAGGGAGATGCCTGTTTTTCTGGGAAAGTTTTGAGAATTTTGTTTATCAGGGGCAAGGGGCATTAGTAAAGCTGTCACGGCTATGTACAATAGCGGCCAAAAGAGCCCAGGGGCTGAAAAAGCTCCCCTGCGTCCCCGGCTGTGCCCTCAGTTTTATACCTGCCATCTGGCCTGTATAAGCCTGTCGTCGTGGCAAGGGCACAGGCACATAAGACTGCACGTCTGTGTGTCATTGCACGGTATTCAGGGCTCTTCAGATAACAGATAAAACTAATCCTGACCGCCCTGTACTCCTGCAGGTCATTGGTCAGGTCTCAAGTATGTTCAGGCTGCCGCCCATCTGTGGAATGACGGCTGCTCCCGAAAAGCTGTGAGGTGCTTACGGGCAGAGTCGCTTCATGCATATGGCAGGAAAACTACCGGGGGAAACTCATGTTTCTTATCATTCTGTACATCATCGGTATCACGGCTGAAGGTATTACCGGAGCCCTTGCTGCCGGCAAGCGAAAAATGGATCTTTTTGGCGTAATGTTCATTGCCTGCGCCACGGCCATTGGCGGCGGCTCAGTACGCGACATGCTCTTTGGCCATTATCCTCTTACCTGGGTTGCCCACCCTGAATATCTCTTCATAGTCTGCGCCGCAGCACTCATCACCACCCGCATGCCTTATTTCTTCAGCCGCTTTGAGCGCACTTTCCTCGTACTCGATGCTCTTGGCCTGGCTGTCTTCTCCGTAATAGGTGCCCGCATCGGCATGGAATACCACTCTACGGGATCGATAGCCCTGATTGGTGCCGTAGTAACAGGCGTGTTTGGCGGTATCTTACGCGATATCTTCTGTGCCCGTGTTCCTCTGGTCTTCCAGAAAGAGCTTTATGCCAGTATTGCCCTGCTGACCGGCCTTATGTATGTAGCAATTGATTT
This sequence comes from Anaerobiospirillum sp. NML120449, assembly GCF_023051105.1. GTDB lineage: Bacteria > Pseudomonadota > Gammaproteobacteria > Enterobacterales > Succinivibrionaceae > Anaerobiospirillum. Next base: position 223,918 of record NZ_JALKIL010000003.1, read on the forward strand.
CGTCTCTGATAACTACTACTACATCAACGAAAATATCAATATCATCGCATGCCTTATAACAGGTTTTGTAACACGCCTTATCGCCATACGCTATCACCTTGGCCTGCCAGTATTCTCCTTCCTGCCTAACGACGAAAACAGCGACTCCACCAACAAAACAAAATCCTCCAGCACCAGCACCAGCTCGGCATCCGAGCAGAAAACAGACGCCAGGCCAATCCCCTCCCAGGCTCAGCAAGCCAAGTCTCCAGCCATCAACCACTCATCATCATCTCAAGCCCCAGCACATGAAGTAAATGCAGCCCATGCAGCCCATGAAGCAAATACAGACCATGCAGCCCATGAAGCAAATACAGACCATGCAGCATCTGACTCAGAGCAAAATCCATCAACAGCTGAACTGAGCATCTCTGCTGACCTGTCCCAGGAACAACAGAACATTGCCACAGCACCTGTGCCTCATGCCGCTGATGCCTCTGATTCCGATGACAGAGCTGGTGGAGCTCCACTGGCAAAGACCTCAGATTCCATAGCAGAAACCAGTTCCCATAATGAGACTGCCGGTGCCGATAAGAGCACTGACAGCAAGAACTAATAGGCAACAGGACAAACTGCAGCTAAGATCACAGTCATAAGAGAGCAATGGCTGTTTCATACCACCGGGAAACAGCCATGCAGGCGACTGTTCCTTAAGGGAAACCTGTAGCTGACGCACCTAAAGGCACGTTACAGAACTTTAGATTGTAAACATCTCAAAGATCAGCAGTAACAGCCGCACTGCCAACTCAACTCTAAATCAAAGCCAATGCCAAATCCACCCTTTGATCATGGGTTTAGGAACGTTTTAGGGTTGGAGTTGGGAGTTATACCAGGGCAAAGAATCCGGGCATAGCATCTGAGCAGATATCCAGGTCAGACCTGTGGTGCAATGCAGGCTTCAAGGCGTGTGCTCTTGCCGGTTCTGACTGTATTTTCTGTGTGCCTTTATAACATGTAAGAGACTTATGCGAGTCATGTGGTTAATAAGACAGACTCAGCACTTTATGCAGTGAGCTCAGGCGTATGGAATTATGTTTCAATTCGAGTATGTCCTGCTCTACTCGTGCTCAGCAAAAAATTACTGTCTAAAATTTTTTATTATTAATTATTTCAGACCCTGCATGCTCTGTCAGATATGATGGCGCAGCAGGGCCTGACTGTTTTTATGGCCCGGTATCAATCAAGCTCAAGTGATAACTTGCTGGCAAGTTCATCCTTGGATTGCTTTGCCTTTCTTTGCTCTTATCAAACTGACCGAAATTTATTTTTCCAGCCCCAACGACCTTCCAGCACTGATATTGACAGCCGACTGGTGCTCTCTGTACAGAGCATCACTGCACTTCATTTGCTGTATGTGCATGACATATGTGCTGGGCACTGCCCTCTGCTGCCCTGTTTTGCGCATGCGTTTTGGCCTGTAGTGGCAGCGTAGTCGGATGGTGTTGGTGGCGGGAGGTGGCAGCGTAGTCGAATGGTGTTGAAGATGGGCACGTGGCGTGGGAGGGTTGCAGCTAATGCAGTTATTTGCCACAAGAGGGGCTAAATTAAGGCCATGGCCATGGATATTGTGTACAATAATCATGTACCTGCTTATGCATGACCTGCACTGATATTGAGATACGGTAAAATTTAGCTCCTGACAGAGCAAGACTGCATGCAGTTGATGTCCCCGCAATGGGGAGGCTGTGTACTTATGCATCAGGTGCCGGGCAGATGTCAGTTATGCTGATACCTGAAAAACTTTATAAAACTGCAGATAAAACACCTCGCCTGTTACTGATATGAACAAGGCTTCAGAACAGCAGGCGTACTGTAGCAGACAGTTGCTGCATACAGTTGTGGCAGACAGCTTTGGCTGACAGTTGCTACATACAGTTGTGGCTGACAGCTTTGGCTGACAGCAGTGCGGTGGTATACACTCACTTTCTGTACGAGAGCTGACGGCTTCTTTACCGGCCAGCACTGCAGTGGCAAATGATAGAATTATTAATATCTAAGGCATATTTACAGGAAAGTCTGTAAAGGACTGACCTGTCATAACATTTGATATGACAACACTTACTTTCCCTATTAAGTCTTTCTGCTTTGTAGACAAAGTTGAAGACAGAAAGCTGATACTTACACGTGTTGCCGACCTGGTTGATGGCCAGTGGGTGGCACCTGATATCAATAACAATATCCCTCTCAGATACGAAAACAGAGTAAGCATCTTTGCCCGAAATCTTGGTGAACAGCCAGGAGATGCAGGTATCTGGGAGTGGAGCTGTAAACCTTCCCCTGATGACTCACGCTTTGACCATGTAACATCAAACAGAATTTCCGGCAGCCCTGTTCAGATGATACTTGTAGACAGTAAGAGCGAACTGCAGGCCATGGTAGATCAGCTTAAGACAGGCATAAACATTAACACTCCTGTCTTTCGTCTCGATACTGTCTTTGCTGTCAGAACAGGAGGCGGCTACTCAACCGTTCTGGTAAGGGCCGGTGAATTTGAATACAACGGTTCAGCTGTCAGACTCAGCCCTGAGGCCAATGCCTATCTGCCTTGCTATACCTTCAGTGAAAAAGATGTTCTGACCATATACGATTTCTATAATTATCGTATGCTCAGAAAGGACGAACTGCCAGCGACAGATAAGACTATTGGCCTGTCTGATCCGGCTCCTGTAATCAGGGAAATGTTCCTCGATCGTCTGTCATGGTCATTTTTCCGTGATGTCGGACTGGGCAGCAAAAAAGACTGGGCCAATGTCAAATCCATTATGGAGAACATCCTGACTCCATCGCTTACCGATGAGGTCGCTACAAGTATTGGCTGCAGCAAAGAGACCTCAGCTCAGCTGATCAGAGACATGATCAGTAATGCTGACAAGGCCTTTGAAGCCAAGGACTTTGACATTGAGCTTCTTAACAATGTTATTGCCAATAACGACAGCATTCTGGAGATCTGCGCTCCGGCCCTGAAGAAGCGCTACAGTGAATTTGAAACCGCACTGCTTGATCATTCAGAAAACTCTCTGAAAAATATCTCTGCCAATATTGCCAGGATTGAGGAGCAACTGACCACCAGCCCTCCGGCTAATGCAGATGAACTCAGGAACAGCAAAGATGAAACCTCCCTGTGGTCATCACGTCTTGATGTGGCAAGACTTCTCAAAGAAGTCGAGCAGAAGAAGGCTGCTCTTGAGTCTGAGCTTGAGGAAATCAGGAAAAATTCCGAGTCCATCAAAAACAGGGCATTAAAAGACAAGGCCGCCATGGAGGAGGCAGAGTCCGCCCGTAAAGAGCTGGACAGGCTTAAAAACGAGTATGACCGACTTTCAAAGGAGCAGGACAGGCTCACAAAAGAGCTTGAAAAGCAGAAAAAGGATGCTGCCAGGGACCTCAAAGACAAGGATCAGGAAATCGCCAAAATTCAAAAGGAGAGGGACAGGCTGATCATTGAGAATACGTCTTTGCTCAACACGGCTAACGAGAATCATGACATCATTGAGAACGGTTTGCGTTATGCTCAGGAGACGAATGAAGAGAATCTTGAATTAATCAAAAAGTATAAGGCGAATTACCGCTCCCTTAGCGCTCTTCTTGTGGACTATCATAATTCCAACACCAGCGCAATTGACTTGATAATCGCTATATTTGAAACCAAACCAAAGCTCACCAAGTCAGAGCGTGATACGCTTAAACACCTCAAAGATCAAAAGGAAAAAATGACCAGGCTGGTCATGTTCCTTGAAGATGAAATTGAATGTTCAGAGCCAGACTCAGACTCACATATTGAGCTCAGTGAGGCAGCCACCGATACTGCCGGAGCCGTAACCGGCAAAGCTGACTCGAAGACAGCTGAGGAAGAGACCAGCCAAGCAGATATGGAGAGCGATGCTGAAGAAGGCAGCGAAGTTGCCACAGGCAAAGACAGAACCACAATGAGCTCACGCTCTTTATTCTCCAGTCTTCTCAATAAGGACTCCTCCGACAGCAGCAGTGCCGAAAGCAGAACTGCCGTCCCAGCCACAGCAGGAGGTGACAAATCATCCGCAAGTGATGGCTCAAGCAAGAGCAAGGTCAGTGGTAACCGCACTGTCAAAGCCAGCATTGCTGTCACTGATGTCTGCGCAGCAGGATCTGTCTGTGATGACAGCGATGATGCCGCTCCGGCTGTTGCACCTGGCGGAAGCGTAGCAGCGTCCCCTGCAGCGGTAGCCATGACCGGAAACACAGTAGCTAAGACCTCGCAGATTCAGGGACAGCATGTTCAGGAACAGCATTCTCAGGACAGCTTGTTTGGCTGCCGCTTTGCCCCGGCTGTTCCTGACAGCATGTGGTATATCGCTCCATCTGGCCTTACCTGTGAGCATGTTGCAGCCGGTACCTCAGAGCTGCTCGATGTTCTTCGTGAAAAAGTGGGCAGCGGTCAGGCAGACTTTGAGCTTCCTGCTGCAAGAGCTCTGGAGAAGCCACAGGACTTTATTGATGTTCTGCACAGCAATCTGAGCTCAGAGCCTTGCATGAACACCAGCACTGGCAGAAAGACAGTGCCTTTTGTCGAGAGCAAAATGGCTCTCATGCTCTCCTGCTGGCTGTTTGCCCACAGATTCAACAGATATCCTCTGCTGATCTGCGGTCAGGGATCCCGTGGTATTGCTCAGGCCTTTGCCCTGTCAGGCAACATGGACCTCATTGAGGTTACCCCGGGTCAAACCGGCAGCAGTACCGATCTGGCAGCAGCGCTTAGTTCACCTGCAGTCCGAGACTCCTTGCCTGAGTCTGAGCTCTTTGTGAACAATCCATTCACCTCCCCTGAGTGGTACAACATGATGCTCTGGCTTAATGAGCACAACTGTACCAATGCCATCATCAGCGCCCCTCAGAGCGATGAGCTGGTCAACAATGCTCAGTCCATTATGAGCTGCTGCTGCCCTGTGCTCAGTGAGCTCTTTGTCAGTGACAGCGAAAACTGCTCTGCTTTCAACTGTGCAACCATGAAGGCTCCAGCAGACAGCACTGGCGAGTATGGTTCCCATATCTGGCAGACTGAGGAGTCAGAAGAGGACGGCAAACTGCTGTTTGCCGCCTCTGAAAAACTCAACCTCAGTCCGGCAGCACTGCGCAATATGCAGAACATGCTCTTCTGTGCCCGCCAGATGTACAAGCAGCAGAGAGGATCCATCAGCGTTGATGACGCCCGTATGATGGAGCTTCTGTTCTTTGTAGCACCTGCCGCCGCACTGACATGCGATCACGAAGTGCTCGGTGAGTGCATGAGAGGCCGTAAGGTTATGAGCATGCTGACACCGCAGGCCCGCCAGGCACTCAACCATCTGCACAGAACAGCAGAGCAGCGCTCAATGCGTTCCAAAGGACAGATATCACTGTTCTAGCATTATCTGCACAGCAGGGCTATCAGGCCAGGCTGCGCAGACCGCGCCACCCTGAAGGCCAGTAATGCAGGCAGCCCCCATGCAGCAGCATACAGGAGGCCATTACCGGCCATTGCATGCTGCCTGGCCAGCTCCTCATGGCAAGCAGCCTATCCATATGACAGGCGGCATGACCTGGCCGGGCTTTGACTGTTCCCTGCTCAGTGCCTGCACAAATGATCCATGGCTGGCATGGGCGGCACAGGTTTGAGTGCACGGATGTGCAGATCGAAAAAAGGCAGATATCCTCGGATATCTGCCTTTTTCTTTCTCAACTGGCTGGCATTCAGACGCCATCTGAACTCCGCAGCCATATGCATTCAGACCCTGTCTAAGCTACTCAGCCATGTGCTTTCACACGCCATATGAGCTCCGCTGTCCTGTGCATTCAGACGACATGTGCGTCCAGCAGTCGGGAGCCAGGACTCAGACGGCGGCACTCATGGCGCTATTCCTGCCAGGCAATGAGCACCAGCTCGTAGAGCGGGTTGCCAAAGCAGGAGCGGCGCAGACGGAATTTGTAGCCCAGATTGAGGCTTTCAAGCCAGCCCTTGAGCTCATAGAACTCATGAGGATTGTGATAACAGGCAATTACCAGAAGAGGCTTCTGTTCAATAATTGTCTGACGTGCACCTTCTAAAATAGGCTCTTCGTAGCCCTCCACATCAAGCTTGATCAGGCCTGCTTCGAGATTTCTCTCCTTAACAAAGCTGTCGAGGGTAATAACCTCAATCTGCTCGTAGAGCTCATCTACCTGAAAGTCGCGGGTCAGAGTAGCCATGGAGTCACGCTCACCCTGAATCTTGCTCACGCGCAGGCTGCCTGGCTCAGCTCCCAGGCCTTTGTTAATTGCCTCTACGTGTCCTGCCTTAATATCGTCTTCAAAGGTTGTGGTCAGTTCTTTGAAATTGGCCCCTACCGGCTCAAAGCTGATGACATGAGACTCAGAAAAGAAGTGACGGAACACGGTAATGGTGTCGCCGATAAAGCCGCCACCATCGATGATGTTTTTGCCTTTGACGCGGTTGATTACTTCACCAGGCAAGTCGTACATGCCATACATGTTGGTGACAGATGAGCCCCACTCCAGATTCACGTTGTTGAGAAATGGGACAGTTCCGGAGTCGTACAGCTTCTGGTAGTGGTTGAGCAGAGCACGGTCAGCATCTGTCCAGGTAAGATCATTTTTGACCAGCACTGAGCTGCCACCGGCTGCAAGTTCACACAGCATCATATGCCTGTCTACATAAGCACAGGAAATACCGTCCATGCCCTCTTTAAGCTTGGCCAGAACCTCTTCCATATTGTGAGTCTGGTGATATTTGCGGAACTCAGCTGACCATCCGCTCTGAAGCACAGAGTAATTATCAAGCACATGCTGGCCAAATTCAGCCACATTCATGGCCTTTGCCTGTCCATTCTTATCAGAGAGCACAGCTACCGGCTTTGCAGAAACACTGACAGTAGCCTCTGCAACAGCTCCGGCGCCAGTGTCAGCACTGTCATCAGCACCTGCAGCAACAGTACCATGAGCAGCGGCTGCAGATGCAGCCTGCTCAGCAGCTGCCTGCTCTTCCTGCACAGCTGGAGACATATCTGACTTCGATGCCTTTGCAGCCTGATTTACGGAGCTGCTGTTCTTCTTCCTGTTTTTTGCTGCCACACTAAAATCCTCGCGCGCCTCGATACCAGGCGCCTCAATCTTCAACCTGCAGGCCCTCAAGCCCAAAAATCATGCTGTGCCATACCTGACCTGGTCAGTCCAGGCCAGTACATACCAGGTCAGTACAAGCCTGGCCATTACGGGCAGATCCGGCTTACGCCAGCCAGTACGTATAAATCCTGTAAGGCCGGGGCTCAATCTCAGGAGCTTTCTGCTCCCCTGTTGATGACACAGTGCCGCTTATCATAACCCAGCCTGCCCCTGCTTGCCATAAGGGCCATTACATAAGGGATTGGCATACACCAAAATCCGGACACCCAAAAGGTAAAGCAGCTTAAACAAGGGTGCAGGCTGGCTATAGTGCTGCCTTGGGCCAGACCATGACATAAACTGCTACGGGCCCAGCAGATGTGCCAGGAGGCCGCATCTGCCATCTCCACGGTAGATTGGCCCAGGCAAAGTCGTTGGGGTATGCATGGTCCTGCAAGGCAATGAGGCTAACAGTATGAGTTCAACCATAGGCAAGAGCCTGAAAGGGCATGAATACACAGGTGTGCCAAAGGTCTCAGATACTGTACTGGCAGCCAAATTAAGTCGTTTGCTGCCTGCGCAGGAGCTCTGTTGACGACCTCCTGAGGATGTGGGCTACGTTCTGCGATGGGATAAGGGCATTGGTCCGTTAAGGATAATGGACCATGGTATGTGCAGGGCCGTGAGCATGTCATGGTTCGCAGGTTATGAGCATTTCATGGGGCGCAAAGCTGTGTACAGCCAGGCCTGACTGGCCTTCCCTGCAAGATGCTATGGGGTCTGACCTGCTCGCGTACATTACAGGAATCTATCCATGGTAGACAGGCAGCCATTCATGTTAGCAGTCAGCGTTATGAGCATACTTACACGCTTGCGAATACCCATGCCTTGTAAGGTTCAGAACGTGCTATTGCTCAGTAATGGCACGGCCTTAAAGAGGGATGTGATGATGGAGATGGAACTTAGGAGTAATGTGGGGCGTGGCTATGAACAGTCTGAGCAATTTGGGGGCTGTGGCTGATCTGATATGAGGCGCTACATGTTCAGAATAATAAATAGATGATTGTTCACCTGTCGTACAGGCTGTATCGAGATGCTGTACCATGCGGGGTGGGCAGAGCACGCCTGAATTTAACAGCTGTTTTCTCTGTTTTGTAAGGCATTAAACGAGCATAAAAGCTGATATAAATCACATTTAATCATATGTTAAAGCCGGGGGTTCACACCATGAGCCTTGCACTGTTTCAGGGAATAGTCATATGCAAATGTATTCCGCAGTTATGCGTATTTTTTACTTTTTTACGCGTTAGACATTTCGTCAAATACCAATTGGCTGAATCCTGATTTTATGAGACTTGCAGCCATTTCCATAGTTACACCATTCCAAACATTATGCGATACTTTTACCATGACTGTTTGCTTTTTATACGCTCAATAAGATGCATACGAAAGTATAATTACGGCGAAATTATGAATGACATGGTTCAAAAATCAAAAAAATAGTTCATAAATACCTTGACAAATCAAAAATATTGATAATTTTCAGGCATAGAACTTGCTGAAATTGGCTTAAATAAGCTATTTGGAGCAAGGTCTTATGGAACTTACTGAGCAGAAAATTAACGAGATAAGAAACAGGTTCATTGAGGAAAAGAAGCTGGTTGAATCTAATGGTCATATTATGAGTCCTGCAGCTTTTGAAGCTCTCGTTAATGAGTATGAGTCATA
>NZ_JALKIL010000004.1 GCF_023051105.1 Anaerobiospirillum sp. NML120449
TCCGAGTTAAATCATAAGGGCCGTTGAAGACTACGACGTTGATAGGTTGGATGTGGAAGCGCAGTGATGCGTGAAGCTGGCCAATACTAATGACCCGAAAGCTTGACCATACAACCCCGAAAGGTTTAAAGGCAAGGTTACCATTAGATAGTAAAGAGTTAAGCACAAAGCTTGTACTGAACATTTTTAAATACAGATTTGTCTGGCGACCATAGTGCTGTAGTCCCACCTGTCCCCATTCCGAACACAGAAGTGAAATGCAGTAACGCCGATGGTAGTGCAACGTACGATTGTGTGAGAGTAGGTCATCGCCAGGCTTAAATTTTCCTGACAAAGCCCGCTGAGTAGAAACTCAGCGGGCTTTGTCGCATCTGCACATCCCATAAATCCCACCTCATCCGGGCCGGTCTGGCCCTGCGTCCCAGCCCGTCCCGGGCAGCAGCTGCTCTGCAGCCATCCAGAGCCCAGCCTGACACTTTCTGTTACTGAATATAAAGCATACATGGCATCTCAGCTCAAGAATCCAGGCATGGAGCCGGCCTCCGCTTCCTCTCATTGCGCAGCATCCCACTCCATCGCATCCCATCCCATCCCATCCCATTCCATCCTATCTGTTCTTCCCACACTGCGCTCTATGGAGCTTCCAGTACCGCCTGCAGCAGGGCCAGCACCGCCTGCCGGACTGCCGGCCAGGTGGTCATTCTGCGAGCCTCAATACATCTGACATAGCGCTGCTGGCTGCGGCTGCGGATTCGGTGCCGTAGCAGTTGAGGTTGTCGGGGCAGGGGCACCTGGCGCTGAAATCACTGGCGAGTGCAGCCCTTTTGATATAATGCCCATATTCTGATGAATATCATCAGTATGCTGCTGTGCCCGCCTGGGGGCAGCGGCCTTGCGATATCCCCTGATTATTCAGCTTATTTGCAGCTGTGTCAGCATATGCTGTAACTGCTGCTCGAAAGCCTCTGTAGCGTCTGCCGCGTTGCTGTGTCTGCTGCTTGTGCGTGTCAGCTGCTGCTGACGGACAGCCGGGCTCCGGGTAAAGAGGGCTGCAGCGCAGCCAGGTCATCATGAGACGGATCTGTGCTGTGCAGTGCTTTGCCGTGCCGTGCCGTGCCATGCTGAGCTTATGTATGTGGGGGGTGGTTATGGTCCGGCATTGTGAGAGGGCGACTTGGGAATTTTTCAGCCTTATACCTACAAGCAGAGAAGTATTCTGATCCTTCTGCCGCTGATGATGCTGGCTATCTGCACCTGGGCTTTAAGTCCGGCTACCTCTCCGGGGCTCGATGCAAGTCAGCGCGAGGTGCTGCTGCTGACCGCACGTATCTTCTTTCCTGGCCTCTTTGTCATTGCAGTGGCCATGGTGGTTCCTGCCTTTGACCGGGTCTTTCAGCTGGCAACGGTAACCACTGTCTATGTGCTCTCCCTGATGTTACTGCCGGCTCATCTGCCGGAAATTCTTGACAGCCCCATTGTGTGCGTGCTGATGGCAGTGTCGTCGCTGCTGGCGCTCTTCCCCTATGACTCAATGGAGGAGGACGGATTTAGCAACCATACCAGGCGCATGATTGTTACCCTGTTCTTCGTGGCAGGGCTGCCTCTGAGCACCATGATTTCCGTATCTTTCATTGTCAGGCAGATTGATGTCTTCGTGCTCTATACCATGGAGGGGACCTTTGGTGACGGTCTGCTTTCGGTAATCTATGTGCCTCTTTACATACTGCTGCAGTCTCTGGGCATGCATGACATGCTGGGAAATCTGGTCTCTGTAAGCTATCACAGCCGCATGGTTACCTCTTTTGTTAACACAGTCATTGTGTGCAATATATTCGCTCTGCCAGCCACCATTTTCTTCAGATCACTGTTTACCCGCTCCCACGTCAAACTCTTTCTTACCTTGCTGGTAGTAATCTGCATTATGACCAGCTCAATAGGCACCTGCGTCTCACTGACGCTGCTGTTGCTGCTTATCTTCTTTCCGGGAGCCTTTGGTGCCCTGCTTATAACAGGCATGTGCTGTTTCCTGCTTTCGTACTACATGCAGATACCGGCCATTACTACTGTAGAAAACCTCTACCTGCCTGATCTGAACTACAACGAAGCCCGCAGCTTCTTCAGCATGGATAACAGCAATTTCGGAGTGCTGGTCGGCTTTGCAGTACTGCTGCCATGCGTGATCATTGAGCTTTCCATGGTACTCAAGCGTGACAGTATTCTGGACCGCCGCCGCAAGCTGCGTAACATAGCCACCGGTTATGCTCTTAACGCCAACAGTTCACCGGAGCTGGTGCTTCTTGCATGGCTGCGCGCCCTTGGGGGTATCAGTAATATTTCCGATGTTGAGGAGGATGGCAGCTGGCTGTATATCCAGGTTGTCAACATGGATCTGGTGTCCCAGACCACTCTCAACTCGCTGGTGCCCAACAAAATGCTCATAGACAGTGTGAACAAGCTCTACCTGTGCGATGTAGGTGATCAGAGCCGATTTCTCCACCAGCGTCTGAGCAAGTTCATTGAAAACAACTATGCTCAGGGCGAGAACGAGGTTCCGCTGAGTACTCCTTTTAAAATCGAGCCAATGCCATACATTCACGATAATGGCTCCTAGCATCGCGCCAGCAGGCCTGGGCCCGGTATGTCCAGACGGCCACCCGGTTGCATGCACGGCAGGGGCGGCATCGGCAGCCGGGGCTGCAGGGGCAGCCCGAACAGATTGTTCATTCAGGGCCCGGACGGGCCCTTACTTTGAGGTTTATATGACTACAGATCAGCAATGGAAACAGGTTTCCCTTATCACCGATGGTGAGAAGTCAGAAGAGGTTTCCGATATTCTGTTCTTTCTGGGAGCAGTTTCCGTAACCTTTGAGGACGCTAAAGACGATCCTGTTCTGGAGCCAAAACCAGGTGAGCAGCGCGTCTGGCCTAATACCCGTGTTATTGGACTTTTTGAGAAGGGTACTGACACCGATCCTGTAGTTTCCTATCTCTCGCAGCTTTATGGCGACCACTATCCAATTGCTGCCCATGATCTTGAGGACAGAGACTGGGTACGTGCCTGGATGGAAAACTTCAAGCCAATTAAGTGCGGCAGGAATCTGTGGATTACCCCTTCATGGTGCACCATCGATGAAGGCATCAGCGTAGTGCTTGATCCTGGTCTGGCTTTCGGTACCGGCTCACATCCTACTACTCACATGTGCCTGGGCTTCCTTGACTCCCTTGGCGATGAGTTAAAGGACCGTGAGGTAGTGGACTTTGGCTGCGGATCAGGCGTGCTGGCCATTGCCGCCCTCAAGCTTGGTGCTGCCCGGGCCTACGGTATCGATATTGACCCTCAGGCGATTCTGGCCAGCCGCGACAACGCTCAGCGCAACCAGGTAGCTGACCGTCTTGAGCTTTTTGAGGGTGACAGCAGTGGCGTGCCTCAGTGTCCTGTTGTAGTGGCTAATATTCTGGCCGGTCCTCTGGCTGAGCTTGAGCCTGTGATTGCCTCTCTGTGTGCCCCGGGCGGCCGCCTTGCACTTTCTGGTATTCTTGACAGCCAGGCTCAGGAAGTCATCGACGCATACTCAAAGGACTTCACCATCGACTACACAAAGAATGAAAAGGAGTGGGTACTGATCGCTGCAACACGCAAGCAGTAATCCTCCCGACCGCACCGGCTGCTGCCGGTCTGTCAGTTGCCATGGCAGTGCCATGGTCTGTGAGCCATGGCCTGGGGCCATGGCCGACATGGAACATGTACGGCGAGGGTCATGGCCATAGCCATATCTGGGGCTCTGTTCTGAAACGGGACAGGGCCCTCGTTATTTGTATCAGCCACTACCATGTGCTCTGATGGTCAGATAACATGAAAGCATTGAGGATAGTCAGAGCACCATATGCTCGTACAGATACGGTTAACAGCTGTAGTTCTGGCGATCCAGATGGTGCCCGCAAAAGGAAACAGATCAGTGAAAATCAAGATTCTGGTACTTAACAGTGACAGTCTGGCTGCCCAGTCTGTAAGTGATAACCGCATCAGTCACGGCTTCAGTCAGAACACCAGGTCTGGCACTGCAGGAGATATGCTGCAAGGCTCTTCATATAACCGTCTGCTGTCATTGCCTGCCATGCTGGCCCGACAGGTGCGCTTTGCTCTTGATGATGTCTGTCAGGTGCTCTGTCAGGCACCGGGAGCTCCAGAGGATGAGCCTGATGCCGTGCATAAGGCCAATGACAACTCGGCTGCTTCAGACAGCCGTGTGCTTGCTGCAGCCAGCTTCATGGACAGCTGTGATTTCTACACCCTTGATGAGGGGGCTGATCTGGACTGCTCCTATATTTGCAGCCATTTTGATTTCATCTTCTTTTTCTTCCATACCCACATTACCAGACAGCTCTGTCTCAACGAGTCACTCATTGCCCTGCTGACCCGTGAGAACTGTCCGCCTTTCATGCTCTTTAATGTTCAGGCTCAAAGCTCACTGTTAAAAGAAATCTCTGAGGGCTCAGACAGTGCAGATAGTGCATACATTGGCAGCAGCCATGCCTCCTTGCTGCTTGAGAAGATTATGCCTTCTGCAGTGTCAGTGTGGCTGGTAAGTCCTGAGGTCCAGGAGGGCCAAAGCTGTGATAACCATGAGGCATCTGCAGCTGCGCCTGCTGCAGGTGAGAGCTTTGCGGCTGCTGAGGATTTTGCTGAGTTCTACAAGAAGCTGGGCATCAGCGCTGCAGGGATGAAAGAGGGCCTCAACGGCTATCTGAGCTTCAACCGAACCGCCAGCTCGATAAGCTTTAACAGCACTGCTGCTCTGTTAAGCGGCTGGCTCAAGTGGAATGAAAGCCTGTCAGCAGGATCTGATGAGTGCAGCGCAGACAGGCATGGCTGTCAGGATGACCCGGCATGCTGCCCGGACTGCAGCTGCAGCGGCGGCATCACCGGCGGAGCTGCAGGTGCAGCTGCAGGCGCAGCAGGGGCCGGGGCGGCTGCCTGCAGCGCCAGTCGCAGGCCTGAATATGCCCAGGTAAGACAGCTTGCTGATGATACTGATGCCATGGCTGGACTTTTTGGCCCTCAGGGCCGTCCTTTTACTATGGCTGTAAGCTCGCAGCTGCTGGTACGCAGTCTTGCCTTTGGCATCAGTCCATGGGGTGCATCACTGTTAAGACGGCTTCGTGACCTCTGGCCTCAGGCCCGTATTGTGGTGTTCATGGGCAGCAGCTGGTATTCATGGGTCAACTGCTTTGACAAAGATACGGTTATTTCCGGAGCCACTGAGAGTCTGCTCGAAAGGGGCCTTAAGGGTATGGCCTCTGGCAGCTGCGGGGGCAAAGGCATAAGGGGCAATGGCGTCAGTGGTAAAGGCGTCAGTGGTAAAGGCGCTGTCAGTGCCGGATCAGCTGTTACCGGGGCACTCAATCAGGCTGTTTTTGAGCTTATCAAGACAGAGCTTTTCAAAGCCCAGGAAGACCTGCCTCCTTTCCCTGAATGTCTTGATGGTGGCTGGTACAACGCCGCCATGCATCGCAGATGTAAGCAGTATGCTCAGGTAATCGATGATTGCATTATTGATTATCAGTACAGTGATTTTGCCTCGCTTAACATTGACCTGATGATAAGTGACAGTGTCTTTGAGCAAATCATGGCTCTTGGTCATGGTATTGCCTGTCTGGGACTGAGCATTGATATGGACCGCTCAGCCTCCATGTCCATGGAGGACTTTGCCATCTTCAACGCAGCCTCCCTGGACTTTACTGATATCAACCTGCCTCTTGCCATGTCCATGTATCCTGCCTTGCATGACAAAGGTCTGATGCGCATGTTCAATGAGGTAGGGCACTATGGCGCGCCAGGAGCAGAGCCGGGCAGTGCCGGACTGCACCTGCCACAGCTGAGCCTCAGAGGCATACTTGAAAAGGGACCTGAATGTGAGCTCAGCCGTCTTGCATCGAGCTTTGATTACACAGCAGTTAACGTCCTTACCGATCTTATGGTGCGCCAGAGCGCGGCTGTAATGGTGGACATGGCCGCTGCCCATACCGCACGCAAGGGTACTGATACAGTCCCGGGCATCAGATACCCTGGCAAACTGAGCAGGGCTGAAAGCGTTGTTGCCCAGACAGACCACGGGCTGCAGGTGGCTCAGCTGTCCAATTACACCAGTTCTCAGCGCTATCAGGTGCAGTGGGCTTTCCTGCAGTACCTGGCTTTGATTACCAGCGCTGCATTGAGACCTGACATTGTCAGCTCCACTGCCTTGCAGGCTGATTTGAGCAGGGTCTCTGTGCCTGCTTTAAACAGAGATCATGGACTGTTCGTCAATCAGGAAGCATGCATTCTCAGCTTTGGCTGCTCGCGCGGGCAGGAGGCCTGTGAGCTGTTAACTCTCTTTAATAATCAGTGTGTACGCGGCATTGATATCAGCCCTGATGCTATTGCCAGTGCCCGACAGATGGCAGTAAATCTCGCAAGTAATCCCAAAGATGCTGTTAAGTATGCCGGCTGGGTCCGCAGTGCTCAGGATGCTGCCCTGCTCAAAGACGATAACATGCTCCATACTTTTGCCGTTGATGTTGCTTTCAATGGCTTTAAAGGCAGTATGGCCTTTGCTGATTCTCAGGAGTTTAAAAACTGTATTCTTAAGAGCATGAACGAGGATCAGCAGGCCAGCAGAAGGGGAATAGAACCTGACATAAACGAAAGAAGGTTCAACATGGTAACTGCCATGACTGTGCTGTGCCGTCATCCTGATACTGTTGGTATGAAAGACTGCAGCAGTATTTATCCTTTTGCCCAGTTTGACAGTCTGGCAGGCTACCTGGACAGTCTGGTTCAGAAAAACGGTCTGCTGTGTATCTTCAACGCCAACTACGCTTTTGAGGACAGCAGCGTAGCCGGCAAGTACATAAGACTGTTCCCATTTGCACGCGATGTAAGGATCACTGCCATGAATGACAGCGTTACTGCTGCACAGGCCGGTAAGAGTCTGCTTGCAGCTGCAGGGGAGAGCAGCAGTGGCATCAGTGAGATCTGTCTGCCTGAGTCTCTGGTAACCATGCTCAGTCAGGCCCGTGCCGATGAAATTCATGGCTATGTCAGCCGCTTTGACTCAGATTCCCATGCTGTTGGTGATGCCGACAGAGGCACAATCTTCCTTAAAATCTCCGACTGATCGTCACGCATGGCGCTCATGCGCCTTGACAGCGGCTGCTGCCTTGCGCGCGCCAGAGCGGCGGGACGGCGGGGCAGCGCCCAGGCGCCTCAGTGCACTGTCGGCGCAGGCAGCTGTGAGGCTGCATGGGCGGGCGCCTCCTTGTGATACTGGTCAGTTGAGCTTATTTGCTTTGGGGCAGGGCCAAAAGGCTGCTGCCCCTTATTTTTCCGTAGCGGTCACGAAACGCTGTTGTGCCGGTGTGAAAATGCCGCCAGGACATGCAGTCCTTGCCTGGTGATAAGAAAAAATGGGCTATAATGTTAGACCCCCTGAACAAAATGTTTCAAGTGCAGCCGGACAGGAAGTGCCGTCTGCAGGCAGCCGTGCATGTCAAGGTGTCTTAATTGAAGACCGCGCCTGTAAATGAGGCTTTTTCATACAGGCATATGACATGAAAAACATTTTGCAGGCTGATATCAAGGGATACTTCAGTTGACAGTCTTGAGGAGAGCTGAAAATGGCCAGAATTAGACCTCGTGAGCGTGCTGCAATTATTCAGTCACTGCGCGCAGGCGTTACCCCCAGAGTAGGTCTGGAGCATATACAGGTAGGCCGCGTAAACGAAGTTAAGGCCATGATTGAAGAGCTCGAGCGAGTCTGTAATGGCGGCAGCACCTTCAAGGTGGTAGTAGGTGACTTTGGTGCCGGTAAGAGCTTCTTTTTACAGCTGGTGCGCTACCTGGCTCTGGAAAAGGGCATGGTGGTGGTCAATGCTGATCTGGCTCCGGATCGCCGTCTGCAGGCATCAGGCGGTCAGGCCCGTTCTCTTTATCAGGAACTGATGCGCAACATGGCTACCCGCGCTCACCCTGAGGGCAATGCCATTGTTCCGGTAATCGAAAAGTTCATCACCACTCAGATTACCGCAGCTGAAGAAACAGGCGAGAGCGTTGAGAGCGTGATCAAAAAGCGTCTGCACTCCCTGTCTGAGCTGGTAGACGGCTTTGACTTTGCTCAGGTAGTAGCCCGTTACTATGAGGGCTATGACACTGGTAATGACGATCTCAAGCAGTCTGCTATCCGCTATCTGCGCGGTGAGTATGCCACCAGAACTGAAGCCCGCAGCGAGCTGGGCGTTCGTGGCATTGTTACTGACAGCTCCATTTACGATCACCTCAAGCTCATGGCCCGCTTCGTCTGTCAGGCCGGCTACAAGGGTCTGCTGGTCAACCTCGATGAGATGGTAAATCTCTACAAGTTGCCATCCTCACGCTCCCGCAGTGCCAACTACGAGCAGATCCTGCGCATCCTCAATGACTGTCTGCAGGGAACAGCCGAAAACATCGGCTTCATGCTCGGTGGCACCACCGATTTCCTGTGCGATACCAGAAAGGGCCTGTACAGCTACGAAGCTCTGCGCTCCCGTCTTGCTGAAAACACCTTTGCCGAGATCGCCAACGTGGTCGATTACCACGGTCCTGTGCTCAAGCTTGAAAACCTCTCTCCAGAGGAGCTGTTCGTACTGCTGAGCAATATCCGTAACGTCTTTGCCAATGGTGATGAGTCCAGGTATCTGCTGCCAGATGAGGCTCTGACCGCATTCCTGCGTCACTGCTCTCAGAACATTGGTGAGTCTTACTTCAGAACTCCACGTAACACCATTAAGGCCTTTGTTGATCTGCTCTCCGTTATCGAGCAGAACCCTGAGATCAAGTGGGAGTCCCTGATCTCCGGCATTACCCTGGAAAACGAGCTTGATCCTTCCCTGGTAACTCTCAACCAGGGCCACGGCTCTGTGAACAATGACAGCAATGACGATGACGAACTGGTAACCTTCCAGCTCTAAATTTCAGCGCAGCTGCAGGCCAGCTCCTGCTTTGATGCTGCCCATTCAGGCCCACTCAGGGACTTCATAAGGGGACCTGCGGTGGGCCTGATCGTTTACGCTCACTATCTTTTCAGTCCTTATTTCCATCACCGCACATCTTGCGCTCACCACCTCAGGCCAGCAAGGCGTGGCCCGGCACCAGGCCAGGGACCTGGGCCTGGGCCTTGCGTGGCACCGGACCTGGCGTGGCCTTGCACCAGGCCAGGGGCAGGCCATGGGCCCGGCCTGCTGGCGCTGCACCTTGCCCATGAGTCAGGCCTTAGCCTTACTTCGGGGCGGGCGGTGTCGGCTGCACTGTGGGCCTGTGTGGTTTTCAAATTTCAGGGAGGCTGTCATGGCCGATCAAGATTATCTGGCAATGCTTCACCCTCTAATCTGCCGCTGGATTGGCAGACAGGGATGGAAAGATCTGCATCCTATTCAGAAAGCGGCTATCAGGCCGGTACTGGAGCACAAAAAGGATGTCATCATCTCAGCCTCGACAGCCTCTGGTAAAACCGAGGCTGCATTTTTGCCTGTGCTTACCTGGATTAAGCAGCACGAAAAGAAAATCAAGGGCGTATCAGTTCTATACATCAGTCCGCTCAAGGCTCTGATTAACGATCAGGCCCGCCGCCTTATGGACATGGCAGAGCCTGTGGGCATCAAAATTACCCCATGGCATGGTGATGTGGCCGTCAACAGAAAAAGCGGCCTGCTCAAGGACCCTTCAGGTATAGTGCTTATCACCCCTGAATCTCTTGAGTCTCTGCTCATCAATCAGAAATCAATCTTTCAGGAAGCATTTGGGGATCTGAGCTATATCGTTATCGACGAGTTCCATGCCCTGATGGGCAAAAGCCGTGGTTATCAGCTGCAGTCCCAGCTGCACCGCATTGAAAACCTGATTCACAAGATTCCGGTGCGTATAGCCATCTCAGCTACTTTCTCCCGTGACATTGGCTCTGTGGCCTCCTATCTGCGTGCCGGTAACAGCTCCAACACCGACTGCTGTCTGGTAACTGCATCATCCAATACCACTACCGCCCTGGCGGTTAAAATTCTGGGCTACAGCATTCCCAAGACTCTTGAGCAGGAGCCGCGTCTTATTACTCCGGTCATGCATGCTCAGGCCATTGAAAAAGTAGCTGCCGATATCTACCGTCTGCTGCGCGGCAAGAACAATCTCGTGTTCACCAATTCACGTGCTGATACTGAGCAGCTGGCTACCACTCTGCGTGATCTTTGCCATCGCAATATGGTGCCTGAGGAGTTCTTCCCTCATCACGGCTCGCTTTCGCGTGAACTGCGTGAAACTCTGGAGCACCGTCTGCAGGACGGCCGCATGCCGACCACGGCTATCTGTACCTCAACTCTGGAGCTGGGTATCGATATTTCCGATGTGCAGTCCATTGCCCAGTTTGCTCCGCCGGTAACAGTAGCCTCCCTGCGTCAGCGTCTGGGCCGATCTGGCCGCCGTGACGGTACAGCTGTACTGCGCCTGTTTATTCCTGAGTACGATCCGGCTATCAACCGCCTGTCCTCCATGCTCTGTGAGGACACTGTGCTCAGCGCTGCCACAGTAAACCTGCTGCTCCAGCGCTGGTATGAGCCGCCACTTGAAAAGGAGTACGGCTTTTCCACTCTGATTCAGCAGACTCTGTCAGTCATTGCCTCCCATGGCTCTGCATCGGCAAGCAACCTGTATGCGCTGTTGTGCCGTACTGGTCCTTTTGGCATGACTACACCGGACATGTATGCCCGTCTGCTGCGTGAGCTGGGCAAATACGATCTCATCATTCAGATGCAGGACGGTACCCTGACCCTTGGTCTTGAGGGCGAAAAGCTGGTATCCAATTACGAGTTCTTTGCGGCCTTTAACAATAACAGGGACTACCGCATCGACTTTGAGGGCAAGACCATTGGCCGTATTCCGCTGTTGAGCACGCTCTCTGAAGATGAGACTTTCCTTTTTGCCGGCAAGGCATGGCGCGTTATCTACTTTAACGAGCACAAGCGTGTCATTGGCGTAAAGCCAAGCCAGTCCAAGACCAGCGGCCTGCCTCTTTCAGGTGTGGGCGGTCAGGTGCATGATGCCATTCGTGAGGAAATGCACCGTATCTACATAACAGGTGAGGCTCCTCCATGTCTGGACAGAGTGGCCCGCGAAAACTTTGAGCAGGGAAGAGCCTGTTTCTTCCGCTATGAGCTTGATAAAAAGGTAATGGTGACAGGACCGGCCGGACTTGCGCTGTTTCCATGGAAGGGTGATCGCATTCTTGAGACTGTGGTGCTGCTGCTCAATCGTCACTCTATTGATGCCAGCCGCAACGGCTCTCACATTGAGCTTGAGTATGCCAGCCTCAATAATCTCAAGACTGCAGTTAACGCTATCCGTGCCGGAGGCGCCGTAGAGCCTCAGGAGCTGCTCAAGAAGGTGAAGAATCTGGACTGGGAGAAGTTCAACTGCTATCTGCCAGCCGATCTCAAGTACATCACCTATGCCCATACCCATCTTGATATGGATGGAGCACTGGCCTTCTTTGACCGCCTGGCCTCCGAGCTCTGAGACGTCATGGCAGCCGGCCCGGCTGGCTGGCCAGCAGGCCTGCGGGCAGGCGGGCCTGCACCGCACAGCTGATGCTGTGGCGGGGCGGGCGCTGTCAGCTGGGGCGTGGCCCTTAAATAAGCGCTTATGTAACTGTTTTTTTCACTGACTATGGCAAAAGCCGCAGGATGCGGAAAAATGTAGTATTTTAGCCCCAGGTATCATATGCCTGTCAGGTAAGCCGCACCTGGAGCAAATGATTATCCTTGCTTAACCGGCTGTCAGGCCGCACGTTGATCCGATCGAGATAAGATTCGGGAAGAGGTTTTAATGCAGATCATTAGACGAGCCAATGTTGACGACTCACACCTGAACACCCTGGTGTGTGATCCGGTGCTGCGCCAGATCCTTGCCCGTCGTGGTGTCAAAAGCCAGGATGATCTTGAGGTAGGTCTCAAGAACATTTTCCCGCCTGATCGTCTTACCGATATCGACAAGGCCTCGACCATCATTGCCCGGGCCATTATGGACAAAAAGCGCATCATGATTGCCGGCGATTACGATATCGACGGCATGACCGGTACCGCTCTGGGCGTGCGCTGTCTCAAGGCCTTTGGTGTCAATGAAAACCTCATTACCTACTACGTGCCCTCACGCTATGCTGACGGCTACGGTCTTAATACCCGCATTGTCGAGCGCGCCATTCACTCGCGCATTGACCTCATTGTGACCGTTGATAATGGCATTACCGCCTTTGATGCCGTTGCCCTGGCACGCCGTCATGGTATCAGTGTGGTTATTACTGACCATCATGAAGTGCAGGCCACTCTGCCTGATGCTGATGCCGTGGTGGATCCTAAAAGACGTGATGACACCTTCCCGTCCAAACATCTGTGCGGTGCCGGAGTACTCTTTTATGTCATGAGTGCCGTGCGCTCCCGTCTTATTGAAATGGGCTATTACGCCAGCCTCAAGGATTCTCCAAGTATGGGCCAGTTCCTTGATCTGGTTACTCTTGGTACCATTGGCGATGTCATGTCATTTGATACCAACAACAGGCGCATTATCAAGGCCGGTATGAAGCGTATCAGCAAGGGCAAAAGCATTCCTGGCATTCAGGCGCTGCTGAGCTACCTCAAGGTAGATCCGGCAAAGATCAGGGTCAAAAACATCTCCCATGAGCTCTGTCCGCGCTTTAACGCCGCTACCCGTATAAACATTGCTCAGAATCCGGCCATTCTCAATCTGACCAATGACGACTTCAATCTGGCCATGCTCTTTGCCCGTCAGCTCGACCTGTGCAACAAGCGCCGCATGGACCATGAAAAGATCATGATCAGCCGTGCCCTTGCCCTGTATAAGGAAGAGCGCCTGAGAGCTCAGGAGCTGCGTGCCGCCATGAGTGCAGACAGCAGCAAGAGCGCCGACGCCGGTACCGGCACCGACGGAAATGCAGGAGTGCCTGGCATGGCGGGAGCCCCTGACATGGCCATGCTGCGCTCAGCAGCTGCCGAAGCTGACCGCATTAATACCAATGACCGTCTGATTTACTCAGATGCCGATGATATCGCTGATGCCTACAACAGCTTTGATCAGGCCGTAAGCCTGTCCATGGCTCAGGATGACGGCATTGTTCTGTACGATGACTCTTTCTTAAAGGGCCTGTGCGGACTGGTAGCCAACCGTATCAAGGAGCGCTACAACAAGCCATGCATTATCTTCAGCTCCGACAATGCCGCCTTTGATGACAGCAATATCAACCTCATGGGCATCATCGACAACAACGGCTCCTCAGTGCCACCGGCTCTGCAGATGCCTGCTGCTGATGCAGCTGCCGCTGCAGCCGGTGCCACCGGTACCACCGGAGCAGCCGCTGCAGCCGGCACCACTGGTATCACCGGAGCAGCCGCTGCAACCGATGACGATGGTCTGGACAGTGATGAGGACGTGCTGGAGCCGGGCCTTAAGTCCAAAGTCTTTGGCGCTCAGGAGGAAGTTCCTGAGAATGTGGGCATGAGGGTAAGAAACTCGGCCAAGCTGGTTTCAGCTGCCTCGGGCATTATGCCGAGCATGACCTGTGATCTCTTTGATGATACTGAGCATTATGAGGACGAGGGCGACATCCCGCTGGTAGGATCAGCCAGATCGGTTAAGGGCACCGATCTCATGAAGGTATTTGCCCTGATTAAAGAGCAGGATCCTGATATTTTCCTTACCTGTGGCGGTCATGCCGTAGCAGCCGGTGCCTCTATCCGTACCCGTGATCTGGAGCGCTTCAAAGTACTCTTCAGTGCTGCCTGCGCCCAGTGCAGGGGGGATGCTCAGCAGGAGGAGTCAGTAGTAAGCGAGTGTCTGCTGCCTGATGCCTATCTGTGCCTTGATTTTGCCCGTGATCTTGAATACTTCGGCCCATGGGGCAAGGACTTTGAGGAGCCGGTATTTGACGGCGAGTTCCTGGTAGACAGCGTCAACATATTGCGCAACCGCCATCTCAAGGTCATTCTGCGCTCACCGGGCAACCGTGTGGTCGAGGGCATCAAGTTCAGAGCCAATGCCAAAGAAAAAGCCATTACCGAGGGCTCACGTGTTCGCGCTGTCTATACCCTGGGTATCGACCGCTACATGGACCGCGAACGTCTCCAGCTCTACATCGACGCCATCGAGCCGTTCTAGCCCGCCGCCGTCGCCGCCGTAGCCGGAGCTGCAGCCACCAGACACCGCTGCAGCCACCTGGCTGCGCCAGCCGGCGCTCTGCCAGTCGTCCTGAAAACAGCAAAGCCCTGATATGTCTTACATATCAGGGCTTTGCGTTATGTGAAGTCCAGTCAGGGACAATGCAGGTCATGGCTCTGCCCGGCCAGGCCTGGTCAGGGGCCGGACATGGACCTGAATTGCCGGCTATGCGCTCTTAACTGGAGCTCTTGCTCTTGCTCTGAACCTTCTCGTTAAGACGGCGCTCGCAGTACATTGCAGCACCGATGATGCCGGCCAGGTTGAGGGTCTCGGCAGGGATAACGCGGGCTGAGCCTACGCTTAAACGATCAGAGAACTTATCAAACTTCTTGGAGGCGCCACCGCCCAGGATAAAGAGATCTGGCTGGACCAGGAATTCGATACGGTTTAAGTACTCATTAAAGCGCTTGCCGAACTCCTTCCACTTGAGGTCGAGTTTTTCACGGGCAGAATCGGAGCAGTAACGCTCGGCATCATCGCCATTGAGTATGATGTGGCCCATTTCAAAGTTTGGCAGAAGCTCGCCCCTGAAGAACATGGCGGTACCAAGGCCGGTGCCGATGGTGACGATAAGCACCTTGCCCATCTCGTTACGGCCGGCGCCAAAGCACATTTCAGCAAGGCCGGCTACGTCAGCGTCATTGGCAACGTATACATCGGTACCGAGCTCTTTGGAGAGCATGTTCTCGACATGAACATTAACCCAGCTCTTGTCGATGTTGGCAGCAGTAAGTACTACGCCATTGATAACGCGGGCAGGGAAGCCGCAGGCTACTGGGCCCTTGTATCCAATGGTTTCTACCAGCTCTTTAATGGTTGCGGCCACGGCCTGAGGAGTGGACGGCTGTGGGGTCTTAATACGGACACGCTCAGTTAAAAGCTTGCCGGTAGTGGTATCAACCACAGCGCCCTTGATGCCGCTGCCACCGATGTCTACACCTAATAATTCCATCTTGTTTTCAGGGAACAGTTCCGGGACCTGCAATGGTGCTGATCTTTACCATAAAGCCCGCTGTAACGGGGATCACCATGGCCATTACGGCTGCAGGGACTGCATCCCTCTCCTGTTAAATCAGTGTTGTTCCAGGCCACAGCTCTGCAGGACCACCTGAGGGCACGTGACTGTATGTGGTGAGATGACCCTTGCAAGGACTTAAGCTGCACTGCGCCCAGCCTGCCGCAGAGCTCAGTGAGGCACTGCGCCCAGCCTGCCGCAGAGCTCAGTGAGGCTCTGCGCTCAGCCTGCCGCAGCACTCAGTGAGGCTCTGTGCCCAGCCTGCCGCAGAGCTAAATTATGCACAGCTTGCAGCACGGCAGGCTTAAGGTTATGGCTGATGCCACCTGGCAGAACCTGAGGCACGGCTGTGTCAGTATTCATCTTGCAGGGTTGATTTTAATTATATATTTACGGACCGCCTTTGTATGTATGGCGCTCTGTGCAATCAGTACTCTGATCACAAAAACAGACAAAAGCCGCTGCCTTGCAACGGTCGAACGTCCACGTGCACGCAAATCGCTATTATCATGTTTGTGAGCGTCTGGTAAAAGAGGGTGATGCATGTTGACAGTACAATAAACAGGAGAAACATGCTGTTGCTGTGTGCACTGCTGTCAGGCCGTACCGTACAGTGAATTTCACGGTGTTAAGGGGCGGGCGCTCTTGAGGTGTAAGAGCTACGGGGCTTGTCCACAGGCGGCCTGGGCACACTTGCCATGGTTTTTGCAAAAACTGGCACTTAATATGCTCATACTCAATGATCAGGCATGGTTCTGACATCAATTAATGCCTGTATGAGCACACAAACTCAATTGTTCTTTAGGTTAGAATCTGAAACATGGCCATGCACGACCATAATATGGCCCGTATGGTGTTCCTGTTACATGCAGGAGGCCCTTTCAGTTTAAACAACAAGTTCAAATACTGACCTTCATTGAAAGATGCAGGTGATTTTCAAGGCACATCCCGCAGCGGCGGCCCGGCTTCCCGGCTGCCCATGCGACAGCCCATGCAGCAGTGCAGCAACCACAGCTGCAGCTGCCGAGGCAGCACGGCACTAGCCGGGCCGCAGCATTTGAAGACTGCATTGCAGTCAGCTGCCCGTGGCAGGCAGATGTGCAGAGGCTCTGGCTTCCTGACTTCAGAGACATCAAAAGGCTGAGGTCGCGTCGTAAATCCTGGAGTACGATTAATGTCTTCTCTTCCTCATCATATTTTTTCCACACAGGAAATCCGCGTCATTGAGCAAAATCATGCCGCAACCCACAAGGGTCACTGCTTTGACTTGATGGAAAGGGCAGGACGTACCGTTTTCGAGGAAATGCGCAAGGTAAACTCACGTCCGAGCATGGTTTATGTTCTGGCCGGTAAGGGTAATAACGGTGGTGACGGCTACATCGTGGCTGCCTATCTGATGCGCCATCATATCCCTTTCCGTATTTTCGCCACCGACAAGCCACGTGAGAACTCTGAGGCCTTTGCAGCCTGCTCATATTTCATCAAGCTCGGCGGTAAGGTCGAGTATGAGCTGCCTGATCTGATTGAGGAGGCCAACAACGGTAACAGCCCTGATATCGTGATCGACGCCCTGCTCGGTACTGGTCTTAATACCGAGCCTCGTGAGACTTATGTGGAGTGGATTAACTTCATCAACTCCACCCGTGCCTATATCATCGCAGTAGACGTACCATCAGGCGTTAATGCCAATACAGGCCACGTCTATCATGCCTGTGTCACCGCCAATAAGACTGTGTGCATGTTAGGTCTCAAGAGCGGTCTGGTAACAGGCGATGCTGTGGACTATGTAGGCGAAATTGTCTGCAATTCCCTTGGTGTGGACGTCAACTACTTCCACGGTCAGTGTCTTTCCGATGAAAAGTCAGGCGCTTCCTATCTGCCTGTCTACCTCAACAGCTATGAGGACATCATTGCTGACCTGCCGGTACGACTGCTATCAGATCACAAAGGCCGTGCCGGACGTCTGCTGGTAATTGGCGGATCTCACGGCTATGGCGGTTCCATTGCCATCTGTGGTCAGGGTGCACTGCGTGCCGGTGCCGGTCTGGTAAAGGTAGCAACTGCCCATACCAATGTGGGCTCCCTTAACGCTGCACGTCCTGAGCTGATGACTGTTGACTTTGAGGATCTGGATGCGGTAGCTGAGGCCATTGAGTGGACTGACGTTATTGCTCTTGGTCCAGGTCTGGGTACCGATGAGCATGCCATCAAACTGCTCGACATGGTTATTTCCTCAGAAAAGGCCATGGTGCTTGATGCTGACGCGCTCAATATCATGAGTACCCGTGAGCTGCAGGTGCTGCCAAACTCCATTATGACTCCGCATCCGGGCGAGGCTGCCCGACTGCTGGGCTGCTCCATTGCCGATATCAATGCAGACCGCTACAAGGCTGTTTATGAGCTCCAGCAGCGCTGCGGCGGTACCGTACTGCTCAAGGGCGCCGGTACTCTGGTATGCGATGGCAACAAGATTTTCATCATTCGTGAAGGCTCTCCTGCCATGGCCTCAGGCGGTATGGGTGACCTGCTGACTGGCATTATTGCCGCGCTGCGCGCCGAGGGCCTGACTGCCAGCCGCGCCACTATCTGCGGCGCCGCCGTGCATGGCCGTGCCGGCCGCCTCTCTGGTGACTATACAGGTGAGGTAGGCTGTCTTGCCTGTGACCTGCTCCCTTATGTGCGCTATCTGGTAAGTAAGCGTCCAGGCCTTGCAGACCACAACCAGGGTCATATGTCCACCTATGCCGAGCGCGCCACCTCAGTGCTGCTCGAAAACCGCATCATGTTCTGATTCTGGGCGCAGCGCAGCGCAGCCAGCACCGGCGCCGCTGCAGGCGCCGCGCTTACGCCACCATAAACAGGGGCCGTCTCCACCTTGGGGACGGCCCCTGTTGCATGTGGGGCCACCAGCCGCGCCGGCTGCTCAAGCCAGTGCTGCCGGCTGCACCAGCCAGCGCGGCCGTATGCGCATATGTGCCGGCATCTGTCAGGTCAGCTGTCCGGCCAGTTGCCATGGCTGATGCACTGGAGGCGGCTCAGGGCTGTTGCTGACACAATTAGACCATGTGCAGCTTAAGGCAGTGATGACTTTGGTAAGATAGGCATCGGATTATGTATGGACATACTGACTGTGTACGGGCCATATGGCGCGGCGCAGCATTTGAGGAAAGTGGAGAGTATGGCAAATCAGGTTACTTTCACCCTTGCAGATGAAGAGGCAACTCTGGCTCTGGGAGCGGCTCTGGCCAAAGTGCTCAGTGCCCAGTGTGAGCAGACAGGAAACAGGGCCCTTTGTATTAATCTCGAGGGTGATCTGGGAGCAGGCAAGACCACCATGACCCGTGGTCTGCTAAGAGCTCTTGGACATGAGGGTACGGTCAAGTCTCCTACCTATACCCTGGTTGAAAGCTATGAGCCTAAGGGCCCTCAGATGGTGATTTACCACTTTGATCTCTACCGTCTTATGGATCCTGAAGAGCTTGAGCTTATGGGCATTCGCGATTACTTTGCCCGCCGTGGTATCTGCCTTATCGAATGGCCAGACCGTGGTCATGGCCTGCTGCCTGATCCTGATCTTACTGTGGCCATTAAGCACGAAAGCGAGGGCCGGACCGTCACGGTAAGCTCAACTCTGCTCTCATCTGAGCAGCTCAATACTATCGCTGCGTCAGCTGGCTAAGCCCGGCCACTGCTCACGCCTGCCCGGCAGCTGGGCAGCCTGACAGCATGGCTGCCATGGACCTGACCGGTCTTGCAGGCCATAACCACAGTGCCTGACCTGGCTGTCAGGCCGTAGCCACAGTGCCTGACCTGGCTGTCAGGCCGTAGCCACAGTGCCTGACCGGTCTTTCAGGCCTTAGCATAATGCCGGTCCGGCTGTCAGACCATGATCTGCGGGCACGGGACGTGCTCAGAGCAGGGGCGTGCCATAACCGTACGCGCAGCACCAGCTGTTGTTGTCTGCAGCTAACGGCGCAGGCGCTCAATTGCCCTATGCGCGGGGCCAGGCGCCAGACTAAGGCTCTGGCCGGGACGTGTGGCGGGCAGATAATTTTGTCCTTTGTGGCGCGAATTTTTGCACAAAATGCCTGATATAACTTAGAATTAGGAACATTGTTTGTGGTTAATTCAGACCGTTTCCATTCAGGACTTTTCAGCTGACCCCAGGGCTGCCGTATAAGTAACGGCCGGCATCTTTTGACGTGCGCAAAAGAAAGTGCCGCCCCGCCTGACAAGGTACAGTATGCCCACGGTGCAGGCTGCCTCAGTGCCGGCTGCTCCTGGTGCATACTGCCCTGAACGGGCAGAGCTGTGCGGCGGGCAGAGCCGTGCGGCTCAGTCCATGGCTTCCTGGCAGGGCAGAGCCCGCCTGTGTACATATGCATGCTGTGCCTAAGCACTCTGCCTGAACCTGATCATGTATTTCTGCGGTTACCATCTTTGTAAGGTTTGCTCATGTTATCAGCTCTGATGCGCTTCTTTCCCCTTGTTACGGGCCTGCTGCTGTCTATGGCAGCGGTGCAGACAGCATTTGCTGATAATATTCTGCGCGTAAGAGCCTTCTCCAATGCCGACAAGACCCGTGTGGTACTTGATCTGGATTACAAGCCGGAGTTCTCCACAGCTCTGAACAAAAACGGCGACCGCTTTGTCGTCCGTCTCAACGACGTCACCAATCACAAGTCCGCCCCGGACCGCATCGCCCTGGAACCGCGCTCAGTAGTCACATCATTCGTCAAAAATCTAAGTGGCGATGACGTACGCTATATCTTTGGCCTCAAGGGATCAGGCACCCCAAACATCTTCATGCTTGCCCCTATGAACGGCCAGAATTACCGTCTGGTAGTCGATTTCCCTCATACCGCCTCAGAACGTGCTCCTACCTCTGATCAGGAGGTCAAGGTTCTCTCCCAGAAGGAGGCTGCCAAGCAGGCAGGTACAGGTCAGGGCGCCGGTGTACCACCGGTCAATGTCATCACCGTTGATGATGCTGATGCTGCCGAAAATGCACTGCTCAACTCCCTGTCCAGTGTAGGTTCTGACGGTATTCGCACCATGACTCCGGCCCAGGTGCAGGAGTATCAGGAGCGTGTTGAGCAGATTAACGCCCGCAAAGAGGCTCAGACAGCTCAGAACAATAACAATAAACAGCCAGCCCGCCGTCCTCAGGTTGAGGAGGAAGTGCTCGACACCCAAGCTCCGCCTCCACCAAACAGGGTTTCTCTGCCTAAGGCCAATCCTTATGTCATCGCCATTGACGCAGGTCATGGTGGCAAGGATCCGGGCGCCATTGGCAAGCGCGGGGTTAAGGAGAAAAACGTAACTCTGGCTGTTGCTACCCAGCTGGCCAAATACGTAAACTCCAATCCAAGATTCAAGGGCACCCTGATTCGATCCAGCGATGTCTTTGTTGATCTGGACCGCCGCTCTGAAGTTGCCCGTGGTCATAAGGCCGATATTCTTATTTCCATCCACGCAGACTCGGTAGCTTCAGGCTCTTCTGCCCGTGGTGCTTCAGTATGGGTGCTGTCCAACAACCGTGCTCAGCGTGAAAATAACAAGGTGCTCAAGGGCGATGGCAAGGGCCAGCTGCTCTCAGGTGTAAGTGAGGTACTGTCCTCAGCTGACAAGCAGAACCCTTATCTTGCTGCCACCATCCTGTCCATGACCTCTGACAATACCCGCTCTGAGGGCTATAACATGGGTCAGGAAATTCTCAACAAGCTGGGTAAGTTCACCAAGCTGCACAAGAAAGAGCCAATTCACGCCTCGCTTGCAGTATTAAAGTCCCCTGATATTCCATCATTACTGATTGAGACCGGCTTCCTTTCCAATCCTTATGAGGAAATCCAGCTCAATCAGCCTAATTACCAGAAGCAGATTGCCTACGCTATCTATCAGGGTATTGTGGCCTATTACGAGAAGTACACCATTCAGCACATCAAGAGCCGCTATGAGAGTGCTATCCGTACCGGTGCTGCCAAGGTCAGGATTCACGAAGTTCATAAGGGTGAGTCCCTGTCGGTAATTGCCCAGAAGAACAAGACCACAGTCTCCGCCATCAAGGCCTACAACAAGCTCACCAGTGACAATATCCGCATTGGTCAGAAGCTCATCATCCCATAATCATCTCATAGCTGGTTGCAGCTGGAGCCCATATCAGGGCTGCAGCCGTAACCGGCCCGGGACGTACCAGGCATCCAGAAGTCCGGACATCCGGATATCCATGCGTCCAGAAATTCAGGCATCCTGACATTCAGGTCCGTCCCGTCAACTCTTTCCCTCAGACCATATGCTGACAGTGCACAGTCTGCCTGCGGTATATACCTGAGCGGTCAAAACCTCTATACTCAAAGATCGTCACTTTCTCATCCCTGTCCGCACAGAACGTGTCCTCATCTGCTCCCGACATCAGTGTCTGCAGCAGCTGAGCCCGGACCCTTTGTGCCCGCCAGCGCGTCATGGCCATTGGTCGCCACGCATACCGGCAGCTGCGGCACAGCCTGAATCTGCAGCCGCAGCAACAGCTGCTGCGGGCGCAACAGCTGCAGCTGGTGCAGCAAGGGCTGCTGCATCAGCGGCGGGGCGAGGGTGATATTGTCAGGGAGCATTGTTTTTCAGCGGGTTTGTTATGCCAATCAAGCGACTTTCTGTGCAGCTGGCCAATCAGATTGCGGCCGGTGAGGTAGTAGAGCGTCCTTCCTCTGTGGTCAAGGAGCTGTTAGAAAATGCCGTCGATGCCGGTGCTACCGTTATTACTCTGGAAATTCGCGGATCAGGCAAGCAGCTTATCAAGGTCACTGACAATGGTAAGGGCATCCCTGAGGATGAACTGGCTCTTGCTCTGGCTCCTCACGCCACTTCCAAAATTGCCTGCCTTGAGGATCTGGCTGCCATTGTCACCATGGGCTTTCGTGGTGAGGCTCTGGCCTCCATTGCCTCAGTATCCCGACTGTCACTTATCTCCCGTACCGCCGATCAGCCTCATGCCTGTCAGGTAGAGGTATCAGGACCTGAGCAAAATCCCGTAGTAGCTCCGGCAGCCCATCCTGTGGGTACCTCGGTAATTGTCAGCGATCTCTTCTTTAACACCCCGGCCCGCCGTCACTTCCTCAAGTCAGACAAAACTGAGTTCAACCACATCAAGGATCTGATGATCCGTCTGGCGCTGGTCAATTACGGCATTGAGTTCAGGTTCATTGCTGACGGTAAGACTGTGCTGCATGTACAGGCTCAGACCAGAGCCCGTCTTGGCGATCGTATAGCCCAGCTGCTCGGCCGTGAGTTTAAAAACGACGTGCTGCGCTTTGACAATGGCGATGAAAGCTATGTTAATGCCTACCGCCGCTATCTCAATCTGGCTGTGCCCTATGACAGCGGCGCCGACGTAATTGAGGACGGTCTGAGCCCTGATGATTATGATCCGCTCAGTCGTCAGGTGCTGTCCATTTACGGTGTACTTGTCAGGCCTCAGTCCTTTA
This sequence comes from Anaerobiospirillum sp. NML120449, assembly GCF_023051105.1. Taxonomy (GTDB): domain Bacteria; phylum Pseudomonadota; class Gammaproteobacteria; order Enterobacterales; family Succinivibrionaceae; genus Anaerobiospirillum. The sequence goes on from NZ_JALKIL010000004.1 coordinate 22,784, forward strand.
CCCGTGCTACCCCCGATCGCCTGCTGACCTTTCTCAATGGCCGCTGCATTTCTGATCGTACGGTGAACCATGCCATACGTGAGGCTTACCTCAATGCCGTGCAGCAGGATATGGACTTCAAGCCGTGCATACGTGGCGTTATTTTCATGGAGTGCGATCCGCGCACTGTTGATGTCAACGTTCATCCACGCAAGGATGAGGTGCGCTTTCACAATTCCAGCATCATCCATGACTGCATTCTGGCCAACGTAAAGTCAGTTTTTGAGCTCAACCATATCAACAGGGGCAATGCCCGCATGGGCAGCCTTGGTGTCGATGACGTCACCATTGTCGATCATTCAAAGGCTCCGCAGGACGGCATCAGCCCTGAGGAGATCGTACGTCGCCGCCGCGAAGCTCTGGGCACTGAGCGCAGCCGCCAGTACGCCGCTGCCATCGAGCAGTACCTGAGCTCCACCCTGAATCCGCTGCACCCTCTGCCAGACGGCGAAAGTGTCGCCCAGACTGCTGCCGCCGCCGGGGGCTCTGCTCCCGGCGACACAGGCGCTGCAGCTCTTACCGGCCGCCTGTGCTGCTTTGCCGACCTGCTGGCACGAGCCCGCAAGGGAGATGCATCATCTCAGGCACTGGAGTTCATTACCAGGCTGCGCCACGGCCAGCTCGGTACTGACCATCATCCATCGGCGCAGCCGCAGGGCGGCATGGCCCCACATGATGGCATGGAACAACAGGGCGGTATGGCGCCACAGGAAGGCATGGCACCGCAGGAAGGCATGGCACCGCAGAGCGGCATGGGACCGTCCGCACAGCCGTCATACGGCCGGGGCGGCATCTGGAATGGCAGTCTCTTTGATGAAGAAGAGGACATACTCCCAGATACCGGCAGCTCCAGCGGAGGCTCAGGTTCAGGCTTAAGCTGCAGCTCCGGCCCTGCTCAGAGCAGTCAGGGGCAGGCAGGGGCGCATGATGACGGCAGCGATGTGCTTGAAGATGATGATGAGGGCCACCAGAGCGGCTTTTCAGGGCAGGGCGGCGGTTCTGCCCGCCGTGCTGGTCCTTCCGGAGCTGTTAACAGGGGCAGCAGTGCTTTTAGCCTTGATTTCCTGTTGCAGACCCAGGAGCGCGAGCGCATCACCCGCATGCTCAACAATGCCTCCCGCAAAGGCCAGGCAGCCGATGAGAGTTCACAGCCGCCTCAAGCTTCCTCAACAGCCGAAACAGTTGATGATGCATTTGCCCAGTCAGCGGCCGAAGCCCTTAACTGGGCGGCCTCCGCTGACAGCCCCTCTGGTGCTGCCAGCAGCACCGCCGGGAACAGCCCTGAGCCAGGCACTGCCCTGGGCTCAGAGCAAAGCCCAGATCCCGACTCAGCTCACAGCTCTGGCCCGTCCGGCCTGGTCTTTGACAGCTCAGCCAGTCTGGAGCGTGCCCGTGCCATGGCCTGTCAGGCCCATGACGAGGAGTGCTCAAATGAGGGCAGCGCAGTGCCAGATGCAGACGCTGCTGGTGCAGCAGGGGCTGACAGCCGCCAGGACGATCAGGTTCTGCATCGCTCCATGATGAGTGATGCGGCGACAGCTCATGGCGGAGATGCGCATGCCGCTGCAGCAGCGGCTGCTGCAGGAGCTGCTGCGGCCGCAGCCTCAGCCATGGACAGCCATACGGGCACATCAGGCAACTGCGATTACGGTTATGCCATGGGCGCCGGGCATGGCAGCGATGCGGACCATGACCCGGGCCGTGATTACGGGCAAGACTATGCCTGTGACTATGGTGACAGGTATGCAGGGGCGGGCGGTACTGATGCTGGTCCGGGCGGTGCTGGTGCAGGTCCGGTAATGGACTGTCCGGGTATGCAGCGCATGAGTGCGGATCAGGTAAGCGAGCTGATGTCGCTTCAGGGCAAATGTCAGTTCCAGTCGCTGGTAACGGCTGATGTGGCCCTGATGAATATTGGCAGCCGCTATTTCATGGTGCGCTGCTCTGAGCTGTATTACAGTCGCAGTGCCTTTGAGTATGCCCGCGATGTGCAGGGCGATCAGGTCAAATCAAATGAGCTGCCTATGCCTTTTGCCATACGCTGTGACGGCGCGCTGATTCAGGCCTGCCGCTCTCTTGAGGTGGTGCAGGCAGCTGCACGCTGCGGCTTTGGGGTGCGCAGTGTGGCCATACGCTCAAGTATAGAGCTCAGCACCATTCCGGCTCTGGCATCAGGTTGCAACCTGGCAGCTGTAGCCCTTGAAGCACTGCGCATCATTGCCGCGCAGACCGCCATGATTAATCTTGAGGCCAGGTGCCCGCAGCAGCTTGCTGAACTTATGGCCCGCTGCCGCCCGGTAGCCATTAATACGGCCTATGATGCCCGCAATCTGATTGAGGGCATAGACAGCATGATGTCACTGCAAAAAGCCGCCGAGCAGGGGGCCCTGATGGAAATAAGCCTGCTTGATATGGCCCGGGTGCTGCTGGGTGCGCGCAGCTGAAAACTCAGCGGCCAGACTGACCCGGCATCGCCCTTGGCGCCGGCCCGCCAGTGGGCAGGGCCAGCCAGGCAGGGGCAGCCAGGCAGGGCCAGCCGGGCAGAGGCACTTTAATTTGCGATTAACCTATTAATACCAGGAGAGTCCTGACTTATGTATGAGGCTGTAGTAATTCTGGGCCCGACGGCATCAGGTAAAAGCGCTCTTTCTCTGGAGCTGGCACGTCATTACCGTGCTGAAATTATTTCCCTTGATTCAGCCCTGATTTACAGGGACATGGACATAGGAACAGCCAAACCGTCAGCCGAGGAAAGAGCTGTCTGTCCTCATCACCTTATCGATATCTGTGATCCGGCTGAAAGCTACAGTGCCGCCTCATTTCGTCATGACTGCATTGAACTGGTCAGAGATATCAGGGAGCGTGGCGCCCTGCCGGTAATATGCGGCGGCACCATGATGTATTACAAAGCCCTGGTTGAGGGGCTGTCGCCTCTGCCTGAGACTGACCTGCAGGTGCGTGCAAAGGTACAGGCCATGGCCGATGAGAAGGGCTGGCCGGCGGTGCATGAGCTGCTCAGAGAATTTGATCCCGTGCTGCATGAAAAGCTTGCTCCCAACGATCGTCAGCGTGTGGCCAGAGCACTTGAGGTTTACTACATGACAGGCCGGGCCATGAGCTCTTACTTTTCCGAGCCTAAAAACGAATGTCCTTTCAGCCGTTTTGAAATGGTGCTGCTCCCTGAGGGCAATGATCGCAGTGCCCTGCGCGTGCTGATACGCCAGCGCTTTGAAAAGATGCTTGAGGACGGTCTTATTGACGAAGTTGCAGAGCTGCTGCAAAGAGGCGACCTTACAGATGACATGCCGTCCATACGCTCGGTAGGCTACCGTCAGGTGGCCATGTATCTGCGCAAGGAGGTCAGCTATGAGGAAATGATTGAGCTCAGCGTCATAGCCACGGCCCGCCTTGCCAAGCATCAGATGACCTGGCTGCGTGGCGGCCTTAAGGATGTGGGCAGCAGTGACGAGCTGGTGCGTCATGTCCTTACCATCGAGGACAGAAACAAAACCCAGCGCATGCTCGAGCTTATGGCAGCCGAGCCCTCTTTCGAGCAGTACCGTATCAGTCCTCAGTCTTAGCGCAGCCGGGCGTGCCGCCGGACGTGCCGCCCGGCAGCGCCTGAGGCCGCGCCACGGACCTGCCTGCCGCGCCAGGGCGGCGGTTGCAGGCAGGCGCGCTCCAGCAGGGGCCATATAGTCACAAAGGCTGATAATTATGGCAAAATAGCTATTCCCAGGGGAAAGGACTTTCATAAGGATGCTGAGGATGCAGTTGTGATACGCAGGATATGACCACTGAGGTCATTGGGTGCAGACGCTGCAGATCAGTATCAGCCTGAGATTTGTGTAACAGAGCAGAGAGGCGGTGAGTATGGCTACAGAACGTTTAGATAAGAAAAGCCGTGATCATTATTTGAGGCAGGAGACCTTTATTGCCAAGGCTCTGGGGATTAACGAAGACGAGGCCCTTACTGATGAGAGAATGGAGCTCAGTCAGCTTATCTACGAACTCGATGGCAATATCAAGGCCAATGAGGTGAATCTTTTTGAGAGTGACCCGAGAATTCTGACTCCGGCCAACATGAGCTCATATGTCGAGGACATGATTGCAAAAAGTACTGAAATCAGCACCATTGCAACCACCATGGCGCCGATCTGGGCCCTCGATTACATCAAGATCTTCATGTTCGATCTGGAGCGTCTTATTGACCTTGGCGACAACAGATTCCGCCAGAACTATGTTTTCTTCACCCGTGCCCTGAACGCTGCCCTTGAACGCAACGACATGGTGGCTCTGGCTGATCTTTTCGGCGGCGAGTGCCCGTCACTGCTGCGCTCCATCCTCAACCTGCGCGCCTGATAAGCTGACAGCGCAGCTCCGTCAGACATGCCACGTACCCTTAAGGGCCAGGCCAGCGACCAGCCCTGCGGCCTGCACGGGCAGCCCAGCCCTGGCGGCCTGCATCAGGCCGCACCTGCAGGCGCAGCCTGAGGCGGGCAGGGCTGTCATGACGGAGGCTGACTGAGATTATTAATACAGATGCTGGGAAGCATTGAGCATTCTTTAAAGGAAAAAATTATTTATGGCAGAAAAGGAGTTTGAGCCCCTTGGTAAAACCATTCTGGTGCATGTGGAGCTCCCTCAGGCCAAAAACCAGGAAGATCTGGAAGAACTGCACAGACTTGCAGAATCAGCAGGTGCAGATATCTGTGATGCTGTAGTGTGCCGCCGTGACGGCATTGATCCTCGAACCTATGTAGGTTCAGGCAAGGTAGTTGAAATTGCCGATGCCGTAAAGGCTCATGAAGCTGAGGTCGTGGTCTTTAACAGCCCGCTGACTCCGGCTCAGGAAAGAAATCTGGAAAAAGAGACCGGCGTCAGAGTAATGGACCGCATTGCGCTGATTCTGGTGATTTTCGCCATGCGTGCCCGCACCTATGAGGGCAAGCTGCAGGTGGAACTGGCGCAGCTGCGCTATGAGCAGGCCCGTCTGGTACGTGGCTGGACTCACCTTGAGCGTCAGAAGGGCGGCTTTGGTCTGCGTGGCGGTCCTGGTGAAACTCAGATTGAGCTTGACCGTCGTGCTCTGCGTGAGCGTATTGCTGCCATTAAGGAAGATCTTGAGGTAGTAGCACGCCGCCGCGAACAGAACCGTCAGGAGCGTAAGAAAAACGCCATTCCTGTGGTCTCATTCGTAGGTTATACCAATGCCGGCAAGTCCACGCTCTTCAACCGTCTGACCCGCTCTGAGGTCTATGCTGCTGATCAGCTCTTTGCCACCCTGGACCCTACATTGCGCAATATGGTGCTTCCGACAGTAGGACGTGTGGTTTTTGCTGATACCGTAGGTTTTATCCGTCATCTGCCTCATGAGCTGGTAGCTGCTTTCCGCGCTACCCTTGAGGAGACCATTCAGTCTGATCTGCTGCTGCATATTATCGATATTGCCGACCCTCGTATTGAGGACAATATCGAGGCTGTAAACGCCGTACTTGAGCAGATTAAGGCCGATCAGGTTCCATCTCTGCTGGTATTTAACAAGGCTGACCTCAAAGAAGAGGTTGCTGTGGGCATTGTGCGCGATGAAACCGGCCGCCCGGTACGTGTCAATGTCTCGGCCCGCAACGGTCTGGGCCTTGATGAGCTGCTGCAGGCCGTATCAGAGCTGCTCACTCTTGATCAGTGTGAGTTTGAGGTTCGTCTTGAGCACACGGACGGCCGTCTGCGCTCCATGCTCTATGAGCTCAAGGCCGCTCAGTCAGCAGGCTATGATGACATGGGCCACGAGCTGCTCAAGGTACGTCTTAAGCCTGCAGATGCAGCCCGTATTGAAAAGCAGTCCGGCGGACGCCTGAGCGCCTGTCTGGTTGACCGCTCCAATGGTCTGCCATGGCAGCAGGAAGAAAGCTTCGATTTTGAAGACATAGACTGACAGCAGGGCTCAGTCTGCTGCATGCGACCGCCTGCAGCAGGCAGGCTCCGGTTCATGGCCCAGGCATACTCCGCCATGGCCCCGGGCAGCTGCCGCTTTGGCGGCGGGCTTTGCCTGGGGCGGAGCTGGTGCCGGAGCGGGGCCGGAGCAGTAAGCTAAGACTAATTATCACTGTCTCCTGACTTTTCCAGGTCTATTACAAGGTTTTGCGTATAGAATTGACAGGTTAACTGCATGTCCTGTTGATTTTTCCCTCCTCCCAGGACGGGAGCCGGTGGCCCTGAGGCCACTGCAAGCGCAGTTTTATTTGCAGTTTTCACCGGGATGTGAAGTCCAGGTGAGGTCGCAATAACATTTCTTTATTACGGCTGGAACGTTTGTCCACTGAGCTGGCCGCCATCTCGCAGCATGAGGGGCTACAGAGCAGCTGTCTGAGCCTTACCATTGCTGAAAGGGAGTGCAGGCAGGGCCGGTCTTTGGAGAAACAGCGAGTTTTGCATGATAGAAAACAATTCCAATATGGGATGGAATCCTCCAGGCCAGAAGCCTGACGGGGAAAAAGATGCCAACCCACAGAGCAATGAGCGCGACCCTCAGGGAGGCGCTAACAACAATAATGAGGACCCATGGGCCCGCTATCGCAACAAAGATAATGATGGCGATCTCACCAACCTGTTCAAAAAGGCTGAAAAGCTTCTGAGCGGCAAGGGCGGCAGCGGCAAGGGCAAGGGCTTCAACCAGAAGAACGGCCTCAAGGGCATAGCAACTGCCCTGGCAGCTGTGATGCTGGGTATTTTCATTTTTAACGGTTTCTATACTGTGCGCGAAGCTGAGCGTGGCGTAGTACTGCGCTTTGGCAAGATCTACGAAGTAGTGGATCCAGGTCTGCAGTGGAAGATCCCGGCCATTGATCAGGTCAATACTGTTGATATTGAGCAGGTGCGTTCCATTCAGTCTTCAGGTGCCATGCTTACTGAAGATGAGAACGTGGTTATCGTGGAAATGGACGTTCAGTACCGTATTTCCGATCCTGTGCAGTACCTGTACTCAGTAACCAGCCCTGACAACTCTCTGATGGAAGCAACCGACAGTGCTCTTCGCTATGTGGTTGGTCATACTCTCATGGATGACATTCTGACCTCCGGCCGTGAGCGTGTCCGTCAGGACACCCGTGAGCTGCTCATTTCCATTATTGAGCCTTACAAGATGGGCCTGACCATTGTTGACGTAAACTTCCTGCCAGCCCGTGCACCTGATGAGGTTAAAGAGGCCTTTGACGATGCCATTGCTGCTCAGGAAGACGAGCAGCGTTTCAAGCGTGAGGCCGAAGCCTACGCCAATGAAGTGCTGCCACGTGCCGAAGGTCAGGTGCAGCGAATCCGTCAGCAGGCCGAGGCCTACCGTTCACGTGTAGTTCTCGATGCCCAGGGTGAGGTAGCACGCTTCGAGCAGATCCTCCCTGAGTACACTGCCGCTCCGGAAATTACCCGTACCCGTATTTATCTTGAGACCATGCAGGAAGTGCTGGGCAACTCCTCCAAGATCATTCTTGATACTCCAGAGGGTTCATCACCTGTACTGTATCTGCCGGTTCCTCAGGGCAATGGCGCCCCACGTGCCACCGCTCCATCCACCGGTTATCAAGCCGCAGGATCAGCTCCTTCAGCCTATACACCTTCTTACAACAGCAGTTCTGCAGGCAGTTCATCTGCCGGCAACGCCACTCCGGCACGCCGCTCTGCTGACCGCTCAGTAGGCTATGGTTACTCTCAGGGAGGTAGACAGTAATGCGCGGTTCAACTTTTAACCTGCTGCTGTCAGGTCTTCTGATTCTGGTTTTTGTAGGCTTCAACTCTGTCTTTGTTATCAACGAGGGCAATGTGGGTATTGTGACCCGATTTGGCAAGGTGCTCAGAAACTCTGATTCTGAGCTGGCCGTTTCCAATCCTGGTCTGCACTTCAAGATTCCTTTTATCGACAAGGTAAGAGTGCTTGATGCCCGTATTCAGACTCTTTCTGCCCGTGCTGACCGCTTTGTGACTGCCGAGAAGAAGGATCTCATCATCGACTCCTACGTAAAGTGGCGCATCAGCGATCCGTCCACTTTCTACCTGACCACAGCCGGTGGCAATATCATGCAGGCTGAGGAACTGCTGCGCCGCAGAATTAACAACTCCCTGCGCAGCCAGATTGGTCGTCTGACCATTCATGAAATTGTTTCCGGTCAGGAAAAAACCGGCACCTACGGTGAAATGGACAGCTCCTTTGACAGCGTCACCGAGCGCCGTGACCTGGGCCGCACCATTGCTGCCACTGACAAGAGCAGAGTCAATGATGCTGATGACACCTTAAAGGTAGACTCAGACAAGATTGCCGACTCTCAGAGTGATGTTGAGAACATCATCAGCAGCTCCAAGCGTGATCAGGTTATGCAGAATGCTCTGCGTGATCTGGGCAAGAGCTCCACTGAGCTGGGCATCAAGATCGTTGACGTTCGTATCAAGCAGATCAACCTGCCTCCTGAGGTCTCTAACTCCATTTACCAGCGTATGCGCGCCGAGCGTGATGCCGTAGCCAAGCTGCACCGCTCTCAGGGCCGTCGTGAGGCTGAAACCATCAAGGCTCAGGCCGATCGTGAGGTAGCCATCAAGATCGCTACCGCCGAGCGTGAAGCCCGTCGCCTCATGGGTGCCGGCGATGCCGAAGCCACCCGTATCTACGCCAATGCCTATACTCAGAATGCCGAGCTTTTCGACTTCCTGCGTTCCATGGATGCCTATCGCAAGTCCATGGCCAAGGGCAATGATGTACTGGTGTTAAAGCCTGACAGCGAGTTCTTCCGCTATTTTGGCGATCCTGCCAACTCCAAGGTCCGCCCATAAGCTGACCGCACAAAGAGGCATGCAGATCAGGCTGCACGCCTCTGCAATAAAGGCTCCCACCGGGAGCCTTTATTGTATGGGCCGTATTGGCGCAGCCCCGCTGCTGCAAAGCAGCGCTGCAGCAGCCGCAAGGCAGGCCTGCCACCAGGTGGCACGGCCTGCAGCCTGCGGCCATGGGGCCGGTCATGCCCTGATACGGACAGGTATGCACCACTGCTCTGTAGTCCTGGTCCAGGGGGGAGCAAAAGTGAAAAATATCTGATTTTGTTAAGCTGAACAGATGATATTTTTTTCCTGGCGGGCTAAAATAAATAAAGCGTTTTGTTTTCAGAGCAAAGCGCTTTTTTTGTGTTCGCTGCAAACGGCTTCTGAGCCGGGACTGTTTCACTGACAAAACCGCTGAAATAGGCTAAGATCAGAGCGTTTGCGCCGGGCAAATACATATTTGATGAGCCACTGGGCTCAGGGCTCAATAAAGTCCTGACAGGGCCACAGAGGCTTAGAGATTGCCGCTTTTATTAAGAAAATTAACCATTTTCTTAGTGACACCGAGAAAAATGACATGCCTAACAATGTTGTAGTACTTGGCACCCAGTGGGGTGATGAGGGTAAGGGTAAGATTGCTGATCTGCTGACTGTCAATGCTGACATCGTAGTCAGAAGCCAGGGTGGCAACAATGCCGGTCATACCCTGGTAGTAGGCGACAAAAAAATTGTCGTCCGTCTTGTTCCTTCCGGAATTTTACACTCCTCCAGCCTGTGCTTGATTGGTTCAGGCGTGGTCGTCTCCCCTGAGGCTCTCTTTGGCGAGATTGAGGAGCTCAAGGCCTCCGGTATTGCTGATGCCGAGCAGCGCATCAAGATTTCTGCCGGTTCCTCTCTGCTCCTGCCTGTTCACGTAGCTATCGACAAGGCCTCCGAGTTAAAGCGCGGCAAGAATGCTATCGGCACCACCTGCCGTGGTATCGGCCCATGCTATGAGGATAAGGTAGCCCGCCGTGGTGTACGTATCGGCGACCTCTACGACATGGAAGTCTTCAAGGACAAGCTGGCCCGTCTGCTTGAGTACCGCAACTTCATTCTCAAGAACTACCTTGGTGCCGAAGAAGTCTCCTATGATGAGGTTCTTGCTCAGATCGAGTCCGTTCGTGACCGTATCCTGGCCATGGTAGCTGACGTTTCGGCTATCCTTACCGATGCCCGCGAAACTGGCAAGAAGGTTCTGTATGAGGGTGCTCAGGGTACCTTCCTTGATATCGACTACGGTACCTATCCTTATGTAACCTCCTCCAACACCGTTGCCGGCGGCTGCTGCACCGGTTCAGGTTCCGGACCTCGCTACATCGACTATGTACTGGGTATATGCAAGGCCTACACTACCCGTGTAGGTGGCGGTCCATTCCCAACCGAGCTCTTTGACGATATCGGTGAGGGTATCCGCTCCCGTGGCGCTGAGTTTGGTGCTGTTACCGGCCGTCCACGCCGTGTAGGCTGGTACGATGCTGTTGCCATGCGCCGTGCTGTTGCCATCAACTCCTTAAGCGGCCTGGCCCTGATGAAGATCGACGTGCTCGATGGCATGAGCGAGCTTAAGATCTGCACCGGCTACAAGCTTGCTGACGGTACTGTATGCCAGCTGCCTCCAATGGCTGCCTACGAGTATGATCGTGTAACTCCTGTTTTTGAGACTCACCCAGGCTGGAGCGAGTCCACTGTAGGCGTTACCCGCTTTGAGGACCTGCCTGAGAATGCTCAGAAGTATATCCGCCGCCTCGAAGAGCTGGCCGGTATCCCTGTAGACATCATCTCCACCGGTCCAGAGCGCGCTCAGACCATCATGGTCAGAAATCCAATGGCCTGATAAGGCCACTGCCATCCATAGCAGCTTCAACGCTCAGGCCTTCTGGCCTGAGCTGAGAGGTCGGCAGGCACAAAAAAGGCGGTACCCTTTTGGGGTACCGCCTTTTTTGCTGTCGGGCCTGAAGCCCTGAAAGTTCTTATTTGGCGCGATTTACGGACATGCGGCTGATTTCAGCCAGACCTTCGCGATATTGGCTATCCGGGAGCACATTGAGGCACTCAATGGCGCGCTCTGAGGCTTTGATGGCCTCCTGCTCGCAAAGATCCAGGGCACCGGTCTCATCAATGGCTTTCTTTACGGCATCGATATTGACGTTCTGGATATCCTCAAGCAGCTGCTGACGGCGGGACTGTTCGATATTCTTCATGGCCAGCAGTACTGGCAGGGTAATACGCTGATCGGCAAGGTCAGTGCCCGGATCCTTGCCCAGAGCCTGGGCATCGGCGCTGTAGTCGAGCATGTCATCCTTAATCTGGAAAGCAATGCCCAGCTGACGGCCATATTCGCGCAGTGGCTCAATGAGGTTATTGTCTTCCTTGATGAAGATAGCAGGTTCAATGGCTGCCAGCTCAAAGAGCACGCCGGTCTTGGCGTAAATGGTGCGGTAGTAGGTGTCCAGATCCAGATTGAGATCTCCTTCATGCTCAAGCTGGTAAAGCTCGCCTACAACAAGCTGGCTTAAGGTATGGTTAAGCGCAATGATGGTGTCGAAATCATGAGCCTTTTCCAGCAGGTTGAAGCAGCGGGTGAACATGTAGTCACCGGCCAGTACGGCTGCGTGGTTGCCCTCGGTTTCATTGAGGGTAGGCTGACCACGGCGCATTGGGGCCTTGTCGATAACATCATCATGGACCAGGGTGGCAGCATGCAGCATTTCGATGGATGCGGCTATGTGGCATACCTTGTCAAGGTGCAGCTCTTCATTGAAGTGAGGCAGGCCATAGGCTGTCAGCATGGTAATGCGTGGGCGGATGCGTTTGCCTCCGGCGCTGATAACATACTGGCACATGGCATTTACCTGAGTCTCAAGCACATGGTCGGTATAAGTGGCTTTGAGTAATTCTTCAACACGATCAAGTCCAGGACAGTCCATAACAATGGACCCGGCCTTTGTAGGTGCGGCCATACAACAATCCTTTAAGGGTCTATGGCGCGTTCAGATCGCAGCCATCTCCATTTTCCATATTAATCAGTGATCCCGGGGCAGAACCTGGCAACATCTGCAGCAGCGCTTTCCCGGCGCCATGGCGTCTGTAAGTCTGTCTGCACTCCTGCAGTTAAGCTGCCTGCCAGTGGAATCTGGCGCAGCTGTGCCGCAGTACTCCAGGGAGGTAGGCCTGAGGGGATCAACGTACAGTTGTGGCCCTGAATCAGGGGCAAAGTCCAGATATTTTAGCATTATTTGCTCTGATACGATTGACACGCGCCCGGGGCAGTGCGCGCCTTGCAGGCGGTCAGGCGTATGCCTGTCCTGGGCGAACTGTCTACGGCTGCATGGCAGACCGCACCGGCGCGCCACCTGTGCCCTGTGTGCCTGCCGTGCCTCCCACTGAGTGCCTGGCAGCTGCAGCAAAATCTTATCGATTTGTGCCACCTGGCATGGACCTGTCACGGCCCGGGTTCTCTCATGAACCGGTACATACACGGCTTTGACCCGCTCCAGACATGGTCCTGACAGCCGGCGGCACTGGGAGCGGAGTCAGGCCTGACAGAGGCTCGGGCCGGTGGCTGCAGGGTCTGGGAGTTTTTGCAGAAAGTTTGACGCAGTGGCATAGCAAGGACGTCGTTTGTATGTTATAATTTTGCGGTTTTGAAAGTTGATTCAATTGACTTTCAAAGCACTGAGTGTGTAGAATATGCGCTCATTATTATTTGACCTGACAAAGCTTTTACAGTCCCTGCGAGTCAAGCTCCTGGTCGAAAAGCTAGATGATTTCACAAGCCTCATGCCACGGGCACCGGGCCTTACTAGCAGCAGGCGGTAAGTATCTAAATCATCGAAAGACCGGCGTTAAGCCTCATTTGAGTATTACGGGGCAGGGCCCCGGTACCTGATATAAAAGAGTGTTTCGTCCTGGTTTGCCATCCATCAGCTTTACGCCTGGATGTGTTTTGTCAGCGATTGATGAATTGATTTGAGCGGGAGCACAAACTCCTGCGTTCAAACGGAGTTTGAGCATGTACGCAGTTATTTTTTGCGGTGGCAAGCAGCACAAGGTCTCTGAGGGTGAAACCCTTTGCGTTGATCTTCTCAATCAAGAGGCTGGCAGCACTGTTGAGTTAGACAAGGTTCTCTTAATTTCTGACGGCACCAACGTTAAGGTTGGTACCCCTTACATCGACGGTGCCAAGGTTACCGCCACTGTAAAGGGCGAGGTAGCCGGTCCTAAGATTAAGATCGTCAAGTTCCGTCGTCGTAAGCATCACCAGAAAGTCACTGGCCACCGTCAGTGGTTCACCGAATTAGAGATTACCGGTATTACCGGTTAGGAGTAAGAATCAATGGCACACAAGAAAGCCGGTGGTTCCGTACGTAACGGTCGCGATTCTCAGGCCCAACGTCTTGGCGTTAAGCGTTATGCTGGTGAGTTAGTTACCGCAGGCAGCATCATTGTCCGTCAGCGTGGCACTCACTTCCACCCAGGTGCAAACGTAGGTATCGGCAAGGACGACACCTTATTTGCCAAGAAGACTGGTAAGGTTTCTTTCGTAACTCGTGGTCCTAAGGGTCGCAAGTACGTTCAGATCATCGCTGAAGACGCTGCTTAGTTTTCAGGTGATCGGCCTGAAATAACTTCAGGCGGAAACTGATAAAAGGCCTGCATCACCGTTGGTGGCGCGGGCCTTTTGCGTATCAGGGACCAGTCATGAACAGCACAGCTGTGCCCAAGGGGCCCCAGGCCCAAGGGTCCAGTGCTGCAGCAGGCAGCGGCCACACGCAGCGCGCCGCAGGCAGAGCGCCGCTGAGGCAGCGCTGCGGCTCCGGGCACTGATGACAGGGCAGTGACAGCCCATTACCACAGTCGTGGCCTGACAGGCCACCAGATTCAGGTTCAACCTGCATAACCAACTTTCGTCGAGGGTATTATGAAGTTCGTTGATGAGGCTACAATTCGCGTGGAAGCTGGCGATGGTGGCAATGGCGTAGTCAGCTTCCGCCGTGAAAAGTACATCCCAAAGGGCGGTCCTGATGGTGGTGACGGCGGTGACGGCGGCAATGTCTTTATGATTGCCGATACCAATCTCAACACCCTGGTTGATTACAAGTTCACCAAGTTCTACAAGGCTGAGCGCGGTCAGAACGGTATGTCCTCTGACTGTACCGGTGCCCGTGGTGCCGACATCATGCTCAAGGTTCCTGTAGGTACCCGTATTACCGACAAGGAAACAGGTGAGGTCCTTGGTGACCTGCGCAAGGAAGGTGAAATCCTGCGTGTGGCCAAGGGCGGCCGCCACGGTTTTGGTAATACCCACTTCAAGAGCTCCACCAACCGTGCTCCGCGTCAGAAGACCAATGGTACTCCTGGCGAGCGCCGCATTCTGGAACTCGAGCTGCTGCTGGTAGCCGACGTAGGCCTGCTTGGTCTGCCAAATGCCGGCAAGTCCACCTTTATCCGCTCAGTATCGGCTGCCCGCCCTAAGGTAGCTGACTATCCTTTTACCACCCTGGTACCAAACCTTGGTGTGGTAAAGACCGGTGATGGCGAGAGCTTTGTTATTGCAGACGTACCTGGTCTTATCGAGGGTGCTGCTCAGGGCGCCGGTCTTGGTCACCGCTTCCTGCGTCACCTTGAGCGCTGTCGTGTGCTGCTGCATCTGGTCGATGCCATGCCGGTAGATGAGTCCGATCCTGTAGAAAATGCCCGCGTTATCGAAAAGGAGCTTCAGGAATACGCCCACGATCTGTACGAAAAGCCACGCTGGCTGGTGATCAACAAGGTAGATCTGCTTGAGGGCGGTGAGCAGGAGGCCCTGGAGCTGGCTGAGAAGATTGCCTCCTCCCTGCAGACCCGTCCAGAGCGTACCTTTATCATCTCAGCTCTGCAAAAGCAGCGTGTCAATGAGCTTACCTTTGCCCTGCAGGAGCTGGTAGACAGCGTCAAGAAGGCTGAGCTTGAAGCCGCGCAGTCCGGTGAGAGCAACAATGCTGACGACTTCGTCTGGACCGAGGGTGAAAAGAACATCAAGGATCCGGTCAACGGCGCCACCATTGACGGTGATGATGATTTCGACTTCTTTGATGATGAAGACTCAGGTGTAGAGATCGTCTACCAGAAATAGTTTTCCGCGCCCACATCACCAAAGTCAGGACGTGCGCGCCAGGCCGGTACATCCCGGCCTGGTCAGACGCTGTCCTGCCTCAGGCGATGAGCGTCATATTCAGGCGCTAACCATCTCAAGGTGTTTAGCACCTGTTTTCTTTGCTCATAAGCCACAGGCTCATGAGCAGCCGCCTGGCGCAGGCCTGACGGCCCTGAAAAGCCGCCTGTCGCAGGCCTTTCAGGGCACCATCCAGCCTGCAGGCCTGACGGCCCTGAACAAGCAGAGAGCATCTACAAAGTGACTGAAGAAAATGCAGCCCCGCTACCGGTGATTTATCAACTGACTCCGGCACGTCAGTGCACTCTTTCCATGATTGTTGCCATGGGTGAGGATCGTGCCATTGGCGAGCGAGGCACCATGCCATGGTATCTGCCTGATGATCTCAGGCACTTCAAGGCCGTAACCTCACGCAGCTGCGTCATCATGGGCCGTAAAACCTTTGAGTCCATTGGCCGTCCGCTGCCGGCCCGCCGCAATATTGTCATTACCTCCAGTGAGGCTCTGGCTCAGCGCGACGATATCGAGGTAGCCACCAGTCTGCCTGAGGCCCTTGATATGGCCCGTGACCGTGACCTTGCGGTAAAGCGCAATAAGGAAATGGATACTGAGGGCTGTCAGGTAGAGGCTGCAGAGTACGATCAGGTATTTTTAATTGGCGGCTCACGCATCTTCAGAGAAGGTCTGAGTTTTGCCGATCGCATCATCATTACCGAGATCAGGGCCTCATTCCCATGTGCTGATACCTTCTTCCCTGAGCTCATTGAGTACGGCTACTTTGTGCTCGAAGAGCAGCGTCCTTTCATGCATGGTACCCGCAGCTGGTATTTCTGCGAGGCTGAGCAGCCAAAGGGCTTTGCTCAGGAAATCACTGACTTTGACGAAGAAGAGTCCATAGTCGATGAAAACGACAATGTCCGTGAGGTCAGGAATATCCACACCGGACTTGCCTACAAGCACCTGACCTACGAGCGCGTCAGCTGACAGCTGCTGCCGCTGCCGCAGCAGCTGGCGCAGCCTGCTGCAGAGGCGGCGTGGCGCACAGACAACAAAGGCCGCTGATGCGGCCTTTGCTGTTTCTGGAGAGGGCAAAGATGGACAGAGCGTCGGGGCTGTCGGCGCGCTCCATCAGATAGAGGCGTAGCCTGCTGACTTTACCGAGAAGAACTGGTCGTCATCAAAACGCCAGGCGGTCAGCCGGTCACCCCAGACGCATCCGGTATCAAGGGCTCTTATCGATGGTTCGTCGCAGCGGCCATTGAGGGCAGCCCAGTGACCAAAGACCAGCTTGTAGTTCTTCTTTTTGTAGGTCATCTCAGGGGTGAGGCGGAACCATGGAGTCATGCCCTGGGAGGCTACCTCCTGAGGGTCGACGGCGCTGTTTTTGTAGTCAAGCGACCAGTCCTTGCCCAGAAGTCGCATGCGGGTAAAGGCACTGAGAGCAAAGCGCCAGCGTGGCAGGCCGCTTAAAGTGGCACTCCATACTTTTGGCTCATCGCCATACATATTGCGCAGCATGATGAGACGGCGCTGGGGATCGCGCAGCACGCGGCCAATTTCCTTGGCTTCACGGCGGGCCGCCTTAATGTCCCACATAGGGTAGATACCGGCATGAGATACTACCAGGGGCTTGGACTCATGGAACTGCATGAGATTGCATTTGAGGTAGAAGTCGACAATTTCCTCACGGTGACGTGAGTTTAAAATGACTTCCAGATTATCCTTGGGACGAGCTTTGGATATGCCATAGTGGACGGCAAGGAAATTCAGATCATGATTGCCCAGCACACTTTTTACCTTTGGGCCCAGACGGAAAATCTCCTGCATGGTTTCTACAGGCAGGGGGCCACGACCGATGAGGTCACCGGTAAGGATTAAATCATCCTGATTCTCATCAAATCTGATAAGCTCAAGCAGGCGTAAAAACTCCGCATGACAGCCATGAATATCGCCTACGCAGTAAGTGGCCATAGCTACTCCAGACAAAAAATAATGGTCCAGTGGATGTTCAATCGCAGCCGCAAAATTATGTATTGCATTCCTTATGTCTGTACATACACGGCGGCGGCTTGCGTCAATAATAACATGATGTGTCCTGGCATGTCAGAGCCCGTTCAATCAGGCCCCGCAATCAGGTTAAGATACATAAAATCATACAGCTGAAACTCCCCGGCACGGTTCACACTGACCATTCCACTACAGGGACCAGCGCCAGATGGGTCACTGGGTCTGTGCAGGGAATCATCAGGCAGGGTTACAATTTGCGCCCCGGTGCAGCACATGTCCCTTTACTGTGGTGCACAATCAGATATAAATCAGATAAGCAGCTGCGGGCGCCGCTCTGTGACTACAGATACCTCAGTCAGACGTGGCCATAAGATCAGCTCAATATCTGAGGCAGGACCAGAGTATCAGCATGAGCTGATGCCTGTGCCTGACCGTAACAGGATTCGCCTTTTGCTCACGCGCAGCCAGGTCATTGCAAACGCGCAGCCTGGCCACAGTCCATGCACAGCCTGGTCATTGCAAACGCGCAGCCTGGCCAATGGCCAGGCAAGCACAGGACAGCGCCAGCCGGCTGCGTGCTGGGGCTGCCTGAGCTGGCTGCTGCAGAGATGCAGCTGCGGCAGTGAGGCGGCGGTTTTAGTGACAGTCAGTTGTTTTTCAGGAAGATAGTTATGCCCATTATCAAGAAAGACTACATCAAGAACAGACTGATTCCCCATATTGACCTGGTCAAGCTGGTTAACCAGTTCATTAACCTGAAGAAGAGCGGTGCTGACTATACCTGCTGCTGTCCTTTCCATAACGAAAAGACACCGTCATTTCATGTCAATCCCCGCAGGCAGACCTTTACCTGCTATGGCTGTAATGAGTGGGGCAATGCCATTGACTTCGTAATGAAGTACAAGAACATTGGCTTTGTTGATGCTGTTGAGGAGCTCAGCCGTTTTGCCGGTCTTGAGGTTGAGTATGAGGAGGGCAGTGGCCGTCAGTTTGACAGCGAAAAGGCCAACAAAAAGGCCTATGAGCTCATGGACAGAGTGGCAGCCTACTTTACTGATGCCCTCAACAGAAATCCTGAGGCCATGAAGTACTTTACTGAGCAGCGTGCCTTAAGCCCTGAACTTATTACCCGGGCGCGCCTTGGTTTTGCCCCTGACAGCTGGGATTATGTGGCCAGAGAAATTGCCCGTGACCCCTCCGAGTACCGTGAACTGGTGGAGCTGGGCATTCAGGTAGACCGCGTGGAGGATGATGGACGTCATGTCTGCAAGTCATTCTTCCGTGGCCGCGTCATGTTTCCTATCTTTGATATCAAAGGCCGTATTATTGCCTTTGGCGGACGAGTGTTTGCCAATGACTTCGGCCCTAAATATCTCAACTCTCCTGAAACCAAAATCTTCAAAAAGCGCAAAGAGCTCTTTGGTCTTTATGAGACTTTGCAGGCTACCCGCAACCGTCCTGAAAAGGTAGTAGTGGTTGAGGGCTATATGGATGCCATTGCCCTGCGTCAGGCCGGCTTTAACAATATTGTCGCCACTTTGGGCACTGCCATTACAGCCGATCACCTCAAAACTCTTTTTCGCTACACAGGAAAGGTAATCTGCTGCTTTGATGGCGACGAGGCTGGCAAGAAAGCAACCTGGCGTGCGCTGCAGGCAGTTACCCCCGTGCTGGAGAAATCTGACAAGGAAGTCAGCTTTATCAACATGCCGGCAGGCCATGACCCGGATACTCTGGTGCGCTCTGAGGGCAAGGAAGCCTTTGAGCGCGAGATCAAGATGGCCGTTTCCTACTCCGAGAGCATTATTCTTCACGAGTCCAAGGTCTACGACATCAGCGATCCCAATCAGAGAGTACGTTTCCTCTCCAGCGTGCTGTCCATCATCAAGGCCATGAAGAGCTTCAGCATGAGAATGGTGACTCTTCAGGTGCTGTCCTCCTATGTGGGGGCTGATGAAAGCACTCTCAAGGAAATGCTCAACGACGAGTCCATTACTCCGGCCGCCGAATTTATGGGTATGGACAATTATCCGTCCCGCGACCAGAACTCCGGCCGTCGCTACAGCCGCGATAACCGCAGAAGCTATGCAGGTCATGGTGGCTATGGCAGCCAGAGCGCTAACAGCAGCCACGGCGGCCAGGCGGGCCAGGGGCGCACCGGCGGCTTCAGTGATGACGGACTGCAAAGTGATGAGGGCAGCTGGTCATCTGAGGGCAGGGGCGGCTATGGCCGACGCGGTTCTTCGGGCAATGGTTATGGCGGAGCTCAGAGTGGCAGTCAGGGCAGCGGCCAGGGCGGTTTTAAGGACCGTAATGGTGGATACGGCCGTCGCAATAACAGTCAGTCCCGCCACAACTGGGAGCAGGAAGGTTCACAGTGGCAAAGCCGCCAGCGTGCTCAAAATTCAGGTAAGAGCCAGGCTCAGGGGGCCGGTCAGAGTGCCGCCAGCGGCATGATGCCACCTGCCATGAACCAGGCAGTGCCTTATGGTATGCCAGCGGGCATGACTGCGGGCATGCCAGGGGCCCAGGGTCAGGGGCCAGGTCCTTTTATGATGCCTGGTCCTGCTGTGCCGCAAAGCTATGCCCAGGCCCAGAGCATGGGAGTAAGCACTGATCCGGCCGGCCGGCCTTTTATGCCGGGCATGGGCATGCAGGTAGCGGCTGCCCATCAGGGACCTGATCAGCATCAGATCAGCACAGGCCCATGGGGCCGTGAGGTCTTTTACTCTCAGCAGTCTGGCGTTCAGGGCCGTCCGGTCAGCCAGCAGGAGATAACAGCCAGTGCCACTGCCCAGATGGTGGCTCTTAAGCAGAGCACTCCGGCTGCCGGTTATATGCAGCTTGGTCCTGATGGTATGCCAGCTGCAGCTTCGGGACGTATTAATGCCCCTGACGGCTACACAGGTGAGTATTACGAAGGTGGCTTTGGTCCGGGAGACAATATGTCTGGCCCTGGTGATATGGATTATGGACCAGGCCCTGGCCCGGGCCCTGATTATGACGGCGCGGGTATGGATTACGATATGGACTATGGTCCAGGTGGTCCGGGCGCCCCAGGTGGCCCAGTCGATTTTGGCAATGGTCCTGATGGCACTGGCAATGGACATGACAGAGCAGGAGGAGCGGCAGGAGCCGGTGCAGGAGGATCATCAGGAATGGGACGATCAGGCTTCAGGAGCATTATCGGCCGCGAGTTTGATATCAGTGAGCTGGGAGCTCCATGTTACAGGGTAATGAGCTTTATTCTGCAGTACCCTACAGTGGTGGCCAGTCTCTATGAGGAGTATCAGCTCGACCGCATGCTTGAGTATGCCCGTGAGCTCAGAATCGATGACTGTCCTCTTCTGGAGGAGCTGCTGCATACCATCAGGCAGAATCCTACGGTCTCATGCGCCTCGCTTATTGAAAACTACCGTGATACCGACAGGCAGGAGGTAATAGACCTGCTTTTTGACTGTCCGCTGCTGCCTCAGCGTGAGGACGGGCAGGAGCCTCCGATAAGCGAAAAGCGCGAGTACTTTGGCCGTACTGTTTTTGAAATGCTGCAAAAGCCTTTCCGTGAGCGCTTTGAATACCTCAATTCCTCAAAGGGCCGCTTTATGTCCAAAGAGGACATGGACGAGGTCAAGGCTCTGGCTAAAATTGTAAATCGTAATTTTGGCGGCAGCTGAGTCTGCCGCAGCTGAGGCGGCAGCAGCTGAGGCTGCAGCCTGGGTCCAGCCATGGCTGAGGTGCCCGGCCTGTGCCCGTCCGCTATCTTCACGGACTTAAGGCACAGGCAACGGCAGCTGCCCGGGCAGCCTTAAGGCCTGGTGCCTCTATGGTCGCACCTGCAGGTATCAGGGCTTTTTCAGCCTGTTTACCTTAGCATTCTTTCGTTGTATAATGCAGCGCGCGGCCCATTAGCTCAGTTGGTTAGAGCAAGCGACTCATAATCGCTGGGTCTCCCGTTCGATCCGGGAATGGGCCACCATCATCTTTCATACCCTCAGGTATATCCCTCCTTTAACTCAGCCTCTGAGTTTCTTATTTCCCCTGATTACAAGTTTTCATTACCGTTCCCCTGGTGTATCTGTAACCGGCGTGCGTCGCTTCATCGTGCCTGTTGTGCACTGAGCTCAGACGCTCAGACGCGCTCAGCCATGCCCCATGCACACTGAGTGCCGGCGCTCAGACGTCTTGCCATGCCCCATGCACACTGAGTGCCGGCGCTCAGACGTCTTGCCATGCCCCATGCGCACTGAGTGCTGGCGCTCTGATGTCTTGCCATGCCCCATGCGCACTGAGTGCAGGCGCTCAGACGTCTTGCCATTCCGCCTGTGCTCAGGGGCGGGCGCTCTTACGCGCCTGCCATAGACCCTGAGCTGCAGGCATGAAAAAGCCCTCTGAGTCATTGAGGCTCAGAGGGCTGTATGCCTGATATGCGCAGGGCAGTCAGGTCAGTATCTTACAGAGAGCAGTCCTTAGGAGAGTTCTTTTCTGCAGTTACGTAGCTGCCGTTTACCAGAACCTGGACCTGAACGGTGTTGTTTCTCTGGTTAATCAGGCGAATCTTGGCGCCTTTCTGGAAATGGCAGGAGAATGGCTGATCAACTAAAATAAGGCCCTGATTGGTGTTGACGGTCAGACGGGCACCATCTGAGGTTCTGTCCATGAGAATGGCACCGGCTCCAGAAGCAAGAGCGCCGATACCGGCACCAATAAGAGTGCCTGTGGTGTTGCGGCCGATTACCTGGCCTGCAATGGCACCGGCCATGGCGCCGGCTGCAGCGCTCTTGGTGGTGTCGTAGTGGTTAAGGTCGAGGGTGATGTGCTCAATGTCAGTAATAACACCTTCAGTAAAGTAAGATACGGTGCCGGCGGTGCTGGTAGGATTTGAGCAGCCGGTGGTAATCAGAGAAGCTGAAACAACGGTGGCCATGACAGAGCTGGCGATAATACCTTTGCTTTTAATGAACTTGAGCATAACGTCTCCACAAAATAAATACAGCGCTGAATATCAGGCCCCCAATGGGATCTGCGCTTTGCAAGAGGGCAAGTGCGTGGGGCAAAACAGGTACAGTTGCATGTGCAGCGCTGTTATAAAGTGCCGTCTTACCCGTGCATGTATCAGGGGCTGGCCATAAGTGGCGTGCGCCTCAGGGACAATGCTCAGCGGTGCGGCATCAGGACCTTGCTGCCATGGGCAGACAGGCTGTCCTGGTAATATGTTAACTATGATAACAGAGCGTGTACCTGTGCGGTACAGCCCTCATACTGCATGCTTATGCAGTTCGTAACCCTAAATTCAAAGATTAGCACCGAAAACCTGGAATATTCCAGGGCTTACAGTAAAGCTACGGCAAATATTTTGATTTTTATGGCCTTTTGCACGCAGATAATAGTGCTGTGTCTGTTAACGCATATCAGGTCAGAGCAAGACTCACCTTAGTCGGAGAACAATATGAGTACTTTAAAAAAGGTAACTGTCAGCAGTCTTTCAGACAAGGGTGAGGGTATAGCCTTTGAGGATGGCCTTGAGATCTATATTCCTCTTGCCCTGCCAGGTGAGGAGGTCGAGGTGGAGGTGGGCGAGCCTTTTGCCCGTGGCTCTCGCCGCTGCCCGGGAACCATAACAGGAATAGTCAGACCGTCTGAACAGCGTGTTGTTCCATCATGCTCATACTTTCCAGCCTGCGGTGGCTGTCAGCTCAAGCATATGAGTACAAAGGCTCAGCTTGAGCACAGAAAAGAGCTTATCACTCAGGCTCTGACCAGCGCCCTTAAGGCTGCCGCAGGACCACAGGATGCACGCTCAGCAAAGGGCATGGCCGGTGCCGGACTCAGTTCTGACTTTACTGACAGTGATTTGCAAGGTCGTGCCCATGAGCTGGTGCAGCCTGTGGTCTCAGGAAATTCGGGCACCTGCCGCTACAAATCGATTCGCTATTTTGCCTGCAATGAACGCAGCGGAGCCCTTGAGCAGGGCTTTTACCGTGCCCGTTCCCATGAGCTCATTGTCATTGACTCCTGTCCTCAGGAGCCTGCCTGCTTTGGTCCTCTGGCCACCTCACTGACCCAGGTGCTCAACAGCTGTGGCATGAGGGCATGGCAGGCCACTGCCCCTGCAGCACCAGCCGCAGCTGCCGGATCCTCATGCGCATCTGCACCGGCTGCTGCACCAGCAGTTGCACCGGCCGCTGCGCAGGCTGCCGTGAGGGCGCTGCAGCTTCGCATGGCCCAGGATCAGGTCATGGTGCTGCTCATTGTGTCAGCCAGTCCCGATGAGAATACCCGCAACGCGCTCAGGCAGTGGGCCGGGCAGCATGATGAGGTGGGCTCTTTATATCTGGGGATCAATGACAGTCAGGGCAATGCTCTGTTCTGCAGACAGGTGGAGCTGCTTTGCGGTAAGCCTTTGCTGGTAAAGGAGCTCAATGGCATCAGCTATCAGATTGGTCCTCAGACCTTTATGCAGGTCAATTATGAAATGGCTGAGGCCCTGTACGGACGTGCTGTAGAGCATTGCGTGCAGCGGGCCGGTGCGGGCGCTGCTCAGGCCGCCTCCGTAGACGCCGCTGGCGCCGCATCCGGCGCCGCAGCCTCCGGTGCGGGCGCTGACCACGGCGAGGATGAGCTGGCTCTTGATCTGTGCTGTGGTGTGGGCACCATGACGCTGGCGCTGAGCCGTCATTTCAAAAATGTGCTGGGAGTGGAGATAGTTGAAAGTGCCATCGAGGCTGCACAGGAAAATGCAAAGCTCAACGGGGTGGACAATGCTCACTTTATTGCTGCCGACATCAACAAAGCTCTGCCAGGACTGCTGACCCGCGACAGCCGCTCCAGGGTACGGGCAGTGATTGCTGACCCGGCCCGTGCCGGCCTTGGTGAAAACTGTGCCCGTCAGACAGGAAAGATACCGGGACCATGCGCTCTGAGTCTGATTTTCTGCTCGCTTACTGCCATGAAAAGAGATCTGCCGGTGCTGCTCAAGTCAGGCTTTACCTTGCAGTCAGTGCAGGGCTTTGACATGTTCCCTGATACCACCCATGTAGAGACCCTGTGCCTGCTGACCAAAAAGGGCTGATCGCAGCCAGGCCTGCCGGCCCGGCTGCCTGGTATCCTGGCGGCATGGGGCCTGGCCTTGTCTGGACCTGAAGCTGCAGGCGGGGCGGCTGTCTGGGGGCAGTCTGGTTAATTTCACGTATGAATCCAGTAAGGTGAGAGCGGTCAAGATATTTTCCAGGAAGATTGGTTATGATGAGATCACTTGTCCTGGCCCGCAGGGGGACAGGACGCATCATTCCTTGTTCCGGGAGAGCCATGGCATGAACTTTAATGACCTTTTATCCTCACGTTATTCCTGTCGCAAATTTGCTCCCACTGCACTGGAAAAGGAGACCATTGATCAGCTTTTGCAGGCAGGCCGTCTTGCTCCATCAGCCTGTAATGCCCAGCCTTATTTTTTCTATGCTGTAGGACCTGAGTCCATGGCGCGTCTTGACGAGTGCCGCAAATGGTACGGTGCGCCCAATATGATCCTGGGCTGTATTGATACTGAGGATTATGGCTGGCAGCGTGAGAGTGACGGAGCTGTGTTCAGCAGTTTCGATATTGGCCTTGCCATGAGTCAGATGGCTCTTAAGGCCACTGAGCTCAACCTTGGT
The DNA here is from genome assembly GCF_023051105.1 of Anaerobiospirillum sp. NML120449. GTDB lineage: Bacteria > Pseudomonadota > Gammaproteobacteria > Enterobacterales > Succinivibrionaceae > Anaerobiospirillum. Next base: position 47,477 of record NZ_JALKIL010000004.1, read on the forward strand.
TCATGTTTTATCGCTTCATTTGACCCCGAGCAGATTAAAAGAATACTTGGTCTGCCTGAATACCATATGCCATACATTGCTCTGGTGCTCGGTCATGCCCAGATGGGGCCTAATGACAATCACTATCTGCGTCAGTCTCCGGACAAGCTCTACAGTCTGATGCCATAATCCCGGCTGCCTCATTCTTTCCCTCCCTTTGCATGTTAGCTGGTTGCAAAACCACAAAGGGCACTCATAACGCCTGAAAGATAGATGTATCTCGTATATAATGAGTGATAAGTATCACTTTTTTCAGGCGTATTGAAATGAGTAAATCTAAAACACCAGGATCAGGCAAAGAACCCCTTTATACAGGCAGTTACAGGCAGACCTCAGAGGCAAGTGAGCATCAGGATCTGACATGCCGGCAGGACATTTCTGGACCAACAGGTGATACATCTATTGGCGCCTTAAATCACGAGGGTTTGATCAATAATCATGTAAAAAATGCCCATTCAGACAGCGGGCGTGATACACATAGTCAGGGAGCCGGAGCTGAGAGTGATTTGGCCACTCAACGAAAAAATGCTGACGGGGTAACAGTACTGACCAGTCATCCTGACATGCCAAGGACCTTGCTTGCCAACGCAAGAAAAGGCTATTTTCTCTGCACTTATGTTAATGAGTGGGTACCGGCACATATCAATGAAAAAGGAGAGCATGTCCCGGGAAGATCAAAGCCGGCCAAGCGCGTCACCATTGGAAGAATCCATTCTCCTGATGGTCTTGGCCTGGTTGAGTTTAACGAGAAGTTTTATGAGGACTACCCTTCTTTACGTGACTACATTGTTACCAGGGTAGGAAAGGCACAGTTTGAGTTCAGGCCTGTAGGACAGCTCTCTGCAGGAGAGGTCGACAGTCTCAGGGACGGGGCAGTGGCCAGTGCCAGCGCAGGAACCGATGTTGGCTGCAATGCAGGCGGCAGTGTGGGCCGCAGTGCAGGCAGCCGTGACAGATCAAAGGGCACGGGCAGGGCCGGGCAGAGGGTATCAGGAAGTACTGTCAGCGATACTGGCAGTGGAGCTGGCATTAGTCCGTCTGCTGAAGATGATATGGCGGTTAGCTCTGAATCAGCCAGTTTGCTGTACTTACTTCAACTGCATGAGAATGCGCAGTGTGCAAGAATCTGCGCTCCGGTTGTTGACCGCTCTCCGGATGAGATTACAGGCCGCTATCTGAAATTTGGCAGTGTGCTGCTTATGCTTCATGCCATGCATGAATCCGGCATAACTTACTGCGTTACCGAGGGACTTAAGAAAGCTCACGCTCTTAAAGACAGGCAGCTTAAAAAGGTGACTTGCAGGGTGCTTGCCAGAGCCGTTTACATGGCATTGACACGCGATCTTTCCTGTCAGGGCCTTGAGGAGTTTTACAGGAATAACTACTTTCCTGGGCTCGGCGGATACAGCACCTTGACAATGAAACGTGCTGAAAACCTGATAAATAAGGATTTTATCAGCCATGCTCAGCAGGCTTTTCATGATTACCACAGGAACAGGGCCAGATTAAACAGCCAGGATGGGACTTTCTCTGTGGTTGTTGAGGAAAACTCACTTGCAACTGATAATTCTGAGGCTGGCCGTATTGATGTTCAGATTTCGCATCTGACAAAAGGTGCGGTATACAGCTGTAAGCAGCTGGCCATGGGAGTCCTGGAAAGCGGCGCCAACAGTGCTGAGAACAATGAAGAAATGAACACAATGCTTGAGCATATCTGGATGGCAACGGTTGCCCGCATTGTGTTGAGTAACACTATGTACAGGGCCCGACAAAAGGGAGTGGAGTGCATCAAAGACTTCAGCTCATTAGATAACGTACTTACAGCCGCTGATGGACTTAAGGTAGATACTCTTGTTTGTGGTATCGAGATTAAGCCGGCCTCTCAGGAAACCTTAAGCATTATGGAGACTTTTGGTCTCAATGATATCCCATGTCGTGTCACAGGCAGGAATGATGACGGAGGTAATGACGCTTATCCAGCTTTTGCATCCAGCCTTATGAGTCTCTGGTAAAAATGCAGACCGTCGCCATGTTCGCAGGCGACGGTTCTTATTTGCAGGTGGCATGAAAAAAGAGCTGTACCTTCACAGGTGCAGCTCTTTTTCTGGTCCGCCCTCCGGGCGGGAGTGTGGGCGCCTGGGGCGCCATATTATTTGATGTTGGCCAGATCGTTGTGGCTTAATACTACCTTGCGGGCAAATACGCGCTCACAGTAGTGGCAGCGCATCATGACCTTGCCCTCGTCCTTGAAAATACGGAAGCGTGGGGTAGCGCCCTTTTCCACATGGGTAATGCAGTTGGAGTTAGGGCAGTTGAATGCACCCTTGATCTCAGATGGCAGACGCAGATTGTACTTGTCTACAACCTTGAAGTCCTGGATGGAGTTTACAGTGGCATCAGGAGCCAGAATGGCCAGCTGCTCAGTCTCAGACGGGGAGAAGGTGACATCGGAAATCTTGATGATGTCCTTATAGCCCATGTCGCTGGAGCGCAGGTTGAAACCGACGGTGATGTGGTTGTGCTTGCCGAGGAAGTTGAACAGTCTCAGGATGTTCATTGCCTGACCAGGAGCAATGTGATCGATGACGGTACCGTTAGCAATAGCCTCAACTAATAACTTGTCGTTAGTGGTCTCGCTCATTTTTAAATCTCCTTGTTTAAGACTAAAGCCAGGAGAGCCTGGCGGGCATAGACACCGTTACGGGCCTGCTGGAAGAAGTAAGCATGAGGAGTCTCGTCCACATCAAGGGTGATTTCGTCGATACGTGGCAGAGGGTGCAGAATCTTCATATTGCTTTTGGCCTCTGCGAGCATGTCCTTGCACAGAATGTACTTGGAACGCAGGTTCTGGTACTCGGTCTCATCAAAACGCTCTTTCTGTACACGGGTCATGTAGAGGATGTCGACCTCAGGGATGACTTCCTCGATGGTCTCATGTACTGAGAACTTCACGTTGTGACGGTTGAGGTGCTTGATGATGTAATCAGGCATGGCCAGGGACTCAGGTGAGACCATGTAGATGTGTACATTGTTGTACATGCACAGGGCTTCTGCCAGAGAGTGAACGGTACGGCCGTACTTGAGATCACCTACGAAAGCAATCTTGATTTCATCAACGCGGCCCTGGGTCTCGTAGATAGTGAAGAGATCGAGCAGGGTCTGGGATGGGTGCTGGTTGGCACCGTCACCGGCATTGATTACAGGGACAGGGGAAAGGTCGGCAGCCAGGCGGGCAGCACCTTCCCTGTGATGACGCATTACCAGAGCATCAGTGTAGGAAGTGATGATGCGGATGGAGTCGGACAGGGTCTCGCCCTTCTTGCCAAGGGAGGTATTGGAGGCATCAGCAAAGCCGATTACCTGGCCGCCCAGGCGGTGAATGGCTGTTTCAAAGGAAAGACGAGTTCTTGTAGAACCCTCAAAGAAAGTAACACCGACGAGCTTGCCCTTGAGCAGATCATCACGTGGATTGGTCTTTAAAGAACGGGCAGTCTGTAAAACCAGCTCAATGTGATCTCGGGTAAACTCTGAGATAGAGATGATATCTTTTTGAAAGAGGGGATTGGTCATGATAGGTTCCCTACTGTTGACGATAAACAGTTAGGAAACAGGCAAGGTGGGTTCTCAAGAACATCTTTATGCGCTGTTCCTGAAAATCTCATTATACAGAAAGGAAAGGCACTTATATTAGCTACAACAAAAATAAATGAGTGCCCGTGACCTCCCCGGGCCAGCGCCCATGCAGTATGGCTCCGGCATTCATAACCGTACCAGGGCTCTTGAACTGCCTCAGCCATGGCAACCTGCCGGATGCCGCCATGAGAACTGGCCGGAGGCAGTAATGGCAACCTGCAGTAGGAAGTAATGGCCACCGGCAGGAGGCAGCCACGCCCACAGGACATCCCAGGCTCCAGCCAAAGCGACTGCTGTGCTCTTTGCGCTTATAAAAGCCATTTTGCTGTCACGGGCAGGGTGATTTGCCTGGCACTGGGACTCCGATCCGGCTGCAAAGCCCGTAACAGGGCCCATCAGGGCTTAATATTTTTTAAAAAAACTCTTTACACCCAAAGGTCACCAGGGCATAATAGCGGCCATTGCAGGAGCATAGTTCTAATGGTAGAACAGCGGTCTCCAAAACCGACGGTTGAGGGTTCGAGTCCTTCTGCTCCTGCCATACGATGACACCCCGATAAGGGGTTTTTTCATTTCTGGGCCAGGCAAAATTCAAAAGCCGCCCACAAGCCACATGCCTGGCGCTCACATCAGCTGCACTCATGAAGCAAAGCCATAGAGCAGCGCATCATCATCACAGGCCCTTTCAGGGCTTTTTTCATTTCTGCTCCCTCAAAAAATCTTCGGCCCTTTACCGCACCCTCAATCAGGCTGTCTGCAGGCATGAACGGCCATCTCATCCCACGCCTGCCTCCATCGCCACTCAGGTCATCAAAATAAACAGTCTTACTGGCTTACCCTGATCTCATTGAGTACTTAATATAAGTTTTACATCTGCCATTGGCCCAGGTGCGGGAATGTCATGTCATGCAATGACAGGACTGGTCTGGCTGTGCCTGGCAATGACAGGGCAGGCAGTGACATGCCGGGCATGGGCCGCAGCGGTCGGCAGCGCCCGTCAGAATGTCTATGGCGGGCGCGGGCGGCGGGCAGGCTTATGGGCGGCTTTAATAACAGTTATACTTGTAAGGCTGCTGACCTTTTGAGGAGACTTAAGGCAATGAGACTTACCTATCTTTACCACAGCGGATTCTGGCTTGAGACTGACAGCTGCCACATTGTTATTGACTTTTTCCGTGACGGTTATGACTGTAAGCCTGAGGAGCGTCGCAAGGGCGGCGTAGCACGTGCCATTGGATCAATAGGCACTGACAGCCTGGTGTGCTGTGATGAAATGGAAAATCTTGAGGGCCTGAAGGTATCCCCGGCTGACTGCAAATCCCCAGGAGTACTCGGTCGCATGCTGCTCAATCCGGGCAAGCCGCTTTACATAATGTGTACTCATTTCCACAAGGATCATTTCCTGCCTTTTGTAATGAAGATTTATGAGTATGCCCTGCAGCGCCGTGCCGAGGATGCCTCATATCCTGAGGTCAGACTGGTCTTTTCCCGCGATATCAGACGTTCACGCAAGAAGTCCTGCGGCGTTCATATCGATGCCATTAACTTCATTGCCAAAGGCGAGACTTATGAAGATGAGCTGTTGAAGGTAGATGCCTACGGCTCTACTGATGTGGGCTCATCCTTTGGCATAACAGTCAAGGACAACGGCTTTCACTTTTTCCATGCCGGAGACTTCAACTACTGGCACTGGCAGGAGGAGAGTTCAGAGAAGGAAGTTCAAGAGGCTCACGAGTTCTTCCGTAGCGAGCTTGACTTTATTGCTCAGCGTGTTACCGGCTTTGATGCCATTTTATTCCCTGTTGATCCGCGCATGCAGACCAACATCAGTGCCGGTGCCCAGGAGTTTTTCAACAGCATCCCTTATCAGCTGCTTGTGCCTGTGCATGTGATTGAAAAGCCTGACTTTACCTGCAGTGATCTGCAGAACAATGAGCTTTTTGCCACCTGGGAAATGCAAAGAGGTCCATGTAACGAAGACTGCGCCCGCCCATTAAAGCTCGCTGGCGCTCAGGATGCAAAGAGCGTAATAAGACGTATCTGGCTGCCTGAAAATGCCGGTGACAGCTGCTGCATTGATTTGCAGTCCTGACAGCTGAGCAGGCCGCTTCATGGCCTGACGGCCCTGCAGTGCCCTGCAGCCGCATGGCCTGACGGCCCTGCAGTGCCCTGCAGCCGCATGGCCTGACGGCCCTGCAGCTGCCGCTGCTGCAGGCAGTGACAGCTGGCGTACAGGCGGCAAGGGCTGCGAGGGCTGGGCGCCATGGCGCTCACGGCGGTCCGGGATAAGGTATTGGGCCTGGGGTTTGTCCGGGCAGGGGCCGGGCCAAAATTTGATGTTTTGCCCGGGTAAGTCATATAGAATACATATAAGCCATTCCCATCTGAAAGGACCAGGCTTGACGCCATCATCTTATGGCTATTTTCTGCATACATTACCCCAGGAGGCAGCAGATGCAGGTAACAGCACGTTTTGATCACTTCAACATCAATGTTCTGGATCTCGACCGTTCCATCGCTTTTTACAAGGAAGCCTTAAACCTCAAGGAAGTCCGCCGCAAGGAGGCTCAGGACGGCTCTTTTATCCTTGTATACCTTGGTGACGGCCAGACCGGTTTTACCATTGAGCTTACCTGGCTGCGTGACCGTCAGGAGCCATATGAGCTGGGCGATAACGAAAGCCACATCTGCGTACGCGTCAAGGAAGATTACGACCAGGTTCGCGAGTTCCACCGTCAGATGGGCTGCATCTGCTATGAAAATCATGAGATGGGCCTGTACTTCATCCACGATCCTGATGACTACTGGATTGAGGTATTAAAGGAGAAGTATTAATACTTCTGTCTCAGGTTCAGATCCTGAGATAACCTTCTGACGGGGGCGGGCTCTTGCCCGCCCCTTAATTGTCTGTGCCACTGTCAGTAATAAGAGTTCAGTCAAAAGCCATGCTCAAGACCCGCACCATATGGAAACCAAAGCCAACAGCTTACTTTGCGGCTGCTCCAGCTGCAGAGGAACTGCCTGCTGAAAATTCCGATCATGCAGCTGCTCTGGCAGCTGAGCTTAATACTCAGGGCGGTACTGACGTGCAGGCAGGTGCTGCTGCGCCCGCCCCTGAGCAGGCTGCAGCTCAGGGCACTGCCGTGCAGGGCGCTGCTCTCCCTGAGCCGGCTGCTCCTGATGCTGCCACCCTTGCAGGTATTGCTCAGGGCTTTGAGACTATCAGGAGCATGCTGGTGACTGAAAACTCCAACAGTGAGCGCCAGCGTCATGAGCTGGAAAATGACATCAAGGCCACTCGCGATGCCACAGTAGAGCTCGAAAGGGAAATTTACGAGCTCAGGACCAGTCCTCCTCAGTCTCCAGCTGCCACAGCTCCTGCACCAGCCCAGCCTCCTGCTGCGACTGCACCTGCTGCGACTGCACCTGCGGCTGCTGCACAGGCTGCTGCCGCTGAACAGGCTGCTGCCGCTGCGCCTCATACTCAGTCTGCCCAGGCAGCCCCTGAGGCTGACAGTACTGCCAGGACAGGGCACGAGCCTCAGGCTCAGGCTGCTGCAGCACCTGAAGCTGCGCCGGCTAATATGCCTCACAGTGCAGCGCCCGCCCCTGATGCCCGCCAGTCACAGACACACAGCCAGCCTCAGGCACAGCCATACCCTCAGCAGCAACAGCAGCCTCCTGCTACTGCTCCGGCACAGGCTGTAAGTGGCCCTTATGGCCAGGCTCACTCTGCCGGCGCTTCTGCTCAGGGCTCAAATGCCCGCAGAGGTGGCGGCGCAGCTGGACGCGGTGCCCAGCAAAACAGCAGTCAGGGATTGCAGGGCCAGGGGGGACAGCACAGCCAGGGTGGATATCAGGGCAGTGCACCTGGTGGCTGGCAGCAAAACCAGGCTCAGGGCCAGGCACAGCAGTACCAGAATTACAGCGGACAGCAGCCTGCGCAGGCCGGAGCTCAGAACATGCCTCAGCAACAGGCCATGCAGTCCCCTCAGGCTATGGGTGGAATGCACCGGGCTGCCGGCAGTACAGCCATGCAGGCTAATGCTGCCATGCCTCCACAGGCGGGCATGCAGGGAGCTGCCGGTATTCAGGTAGCCTCAGGTATGCAGGGTGCGGCCGGTATGCAGCCTCAGTCTGCCATGAATCCGGCTGCAGCTCAGATGCCTGGTCAGGGTCAGTTTAATCAGCAAGGTGCGCAGTACTGGAATCCTCAGCAGGGCGCATGGCCTCAGCAGGCTCAAATGCCTCCACAGTATCAGCAGTATCCGGGCGGCATGTATCAGGGCCAGCCGGGCATGTACCCATGGGGCATGCCAGGACAGCTGCCACAGGCTGTATATAATCCTCAGACCGGTATGTGGCAGCAGGCTGTCATGCCGGGTATGATGCCGCCTCAGGCAATGAATCCTGCCATGATGGCTCCGGGTATGCAGATGCAGCCAGGTATGCCCCAGACCATGGCCCCGGGCGGCTATATGCCTCCAGGTCAGATGCCTCAGCCAGCCATGGGCTGGCAGGGCGGCTGGCCTCAGCAGCCGCAGCCTCAGGCTGCAGCTGCCGGCATGATGCCGGGTATGATGCCTTATGGTCAGGGTATGAGCCCGCAGCCGGGCATGGCTCAGATGCCGCAGATGCAGTCTCAGATGCCCGCACAGATGCAGCCTCCTCAGGCTCAGGGACTGCCAAATGTTGCCATGGCAGGGGCCAATGGTGCTTCCATGAGTGGCAGAACAGCAGGATCATCTGCCTATCAGAACTTTAACTGGGGTGGTCAGCTGGTTACCACAGAGGGTAATCCTTTTGTCATCATGCCTGACGGCTCCCGACGCTTTGTCAGAAAGGACGCTCACGTGTTCTATGAGGCTGCAGATGATGTCCCTTATCTGAACAATATGGTGTCCTTCCTCAAGTCAAAGGGTCTTATTACCGCCCTGTATGATGAAAGACATCTGTACTATCCGGACGATATTGTTCTGACAAGGCATATGCCAGCTCCTGCATACGGTATAAGTCATATCATGACAGCAGACAGGAAGCTTACCTGGGAGTTCCTGCGCAGCAATCTGCTGCTCAAGGGCATACAGCTGTAAGTCTGCAGGGTCTGTATCTGCATACAGGCATTGGTTTTCACTTTATTATTTGTGTTTGTGATGCTTTATAAAATATTAAATAAAGAGCATCCGGGCAGGTAGTTATCATGGGTTCCCGACGTCACGCGCTTAAGGAAAAGCTCAGTGTTGCTGTAATTGAAAAGCCTGATCCTCATACAGTCGAACAGATGATGCAGGTGGAGATAAGTGCCCACAGCGATCCCTGGACTTATGACTCCCTTATGGAGTGCTTTACAGATAACTGCCGCAATATCGGCCTGTATCTGAACAGTGAGCTCATTGGCTTTTGTACTGTATGTATTCTTTTTGATGAGGCCGAGATCTACACCATTGGCATTCTCAAAAAGTATCAGGGGCTTGGATTTGGCCACAAGCTGCTGCTGCGCAGCCTGCAGATATGCCGGGAGCTGGGCGCAGAGCGCTGCTTTCTTGAGGTCAGGGTATCCAATGCCGTGGCTCTTTATCTTTATGATTTCTATGGCTTTGCCATTACTGGTACCAGAAAGAATTACTACAGCGCCACCTCAGAGCATCCGGCTGAAGATGCCTATACCATGTGCTGTGATTTGACCACCATCAGTATGGACAATCCTTTTGCATATCTGGACAGCAACCAGTCCAATGCTCAGGACAGTGACCCGTCCAATGAGCAGCACAGTGACCATGATGCAGCGCATTAAACCGGCCGCAGCAAAGAACAGTGGCCTGGCTGCAGTAAAGGACATTTACCCGTCCAATGAGCAGCACAGTTGCCCAGATGCAGAACAGTAAACATGACGCTGTCAAAGGACAGTGACCAGGCCGCATCAAGGGGCATCGGTACGGAGCACCATAGAGCAGTAACATGGGCACAGTGCAGATGTCTGCACGATTATAAAAACAGCTCTTACTGGTACAGGCCTGACAGCGGTACACTCTGTTACTGGGCCATAACTTAATGTTGCAGCCGGGCTTTGGCATCATGAAGTATGTTTTTCATGATGCTCATGGCTGCATAACGGAAAAAAAGGGGCACAGATAAGGTCATGGACCTGGTCTGTGCCCCTTTGCGTACAGTAAGAGATGTTAAGGAGTATTAATCTGTACAGTCTTCTCATAGCAGACTGTAAGTTCCTGAAGATACGGGCTTACAGGAACAGCCCACCCAGAGCCAGTGCTGTGTAAAAAACGAAGATAACCAGCACACTCATGATAAAGGGCCTGACGCGCCACTGGAGCAGATAATCGGTAATACGGGCCAGACGCTCAATATATTCTTCACGGGACTGAGCAAGGGGCCAGTAGTGGCGGGGAATGTCTTCACGGCCATAAACAGGGGCGTTAAACAGTACGGGATCGTCAGGGTTTTCGCGGTAGCGCTCCAGACACTGATCGACATCGAGATTGGTGATCAGAGGATTGTAGTAGCGCTGGGTAAGCTGTGTTTTAAGATTCATAGCGGTATTCCTTATCTCACGTCTGTATCACTGGCTTTATCTCGATACCATACAGGGATCTGACCTCACTGCCTCTGCCATAAGCCAGCTCTTGAGCTCTATGGCAACCTGGCTTAGAGGGCCGGGCTGTAACAGCCCGGACACAGCCACATGGGTATGCAAACTCTTAAATTGGGGTAACTGTGGTCACGCCACTTATCGGCGGCAGTCAGGCAGGGCTGGCACTGTGGCCAGGCCGCCTGCAGCTGCAGGCGCCGGTCACTGTGCTCTGCGGCACAGACAGATGCCTTGTCATGTGGCCGGTGCCTGCCGGGACGCTGCCGCATATGACATGGGGCGCGGGCGCCTGGCATTTATCTGTATGCTGCCGTGTAGTCGAGCAGCAGGCGGCTTACTGTGGCTGGCAGGTCATTTAAGTTTTCTACTGTGACCATGTCAGGGAAGATTTGACGGGCCTGCTGTTTAAACTCCTCGGTGGTTTTGAGAATGCCGGTACACAGTACCTGCACTCCCCGGGCGCGGGCGGTATTAAGAGCATGGACGGCTGCGGCACTGTCATCAGGCAGACCATCGGTAATGAGCAGGATGACACGGCGGCGCGCATCACGGCGCAGCAGGCTGTGCATGGCATACATGATGGCCTGTGCTGTAGGGGTACCAAGGCGGGGCAGCTGAAAGAAGAAGCGCTCCACGGCATTGATATCCTCATCGGCTCTTTTGACATTAAGGCAGCTGCTGCCTTCAAACGGTCCTGGAAAGAAGGTAGCCTCACAGCTGGTGCCCTCGGTGCGCGACAGAGCACGTGCCAGGGCAAGGGCGGCCTGACAGGCCATAAAGCCGGCTGAATCAGGGCAGACAAATTTCATGGTCGGTGGTCCTTTCTGACCTTCACGCATGGACAGTGAGATGTCCACCAGCAGATGCACGCTCAGATCATGGCCAAATACCTCCTGATCGGCCCTGAAGATACGCTGCTCACCAAGAGGCATGAACTGGGCTCTTCTGACATTGAGGTCACTGCCATGGCGGCTGGCTCCTTTGTGAGTGCCGGTAAGAGACTCTATGGCGCTGCTCAGAGCCGGTACCAGAGAGTGCTCGATGGTGGCGGCACTGTTTACAAGGTACTGCTGGGCTTTTTGTATGTCCTGCATCAGTCCTGAGTGCAGACCATGATTGTTAAGCTGAGGATTGTTCATTACCTGCCAGTCAATCACTCTGACCACAGAGCTGCCCAGAGCGCGCATTCTGTCGATATTGGCCATCAGCTCAAGTCTCAGGTCATAGCGCAGATTCTTAAGATCCCTGATGACATCAGCATCGCTTTCAGAGGTAAAGGTCTGGCCCTTAAAGGCCGTGCTGTTACGTACGGCACCGGCAGGGCCGCCTGAGGCGGATCCTGATGGCCGGCCACGCCCACTTTGTGGTGCACAACGCCCGGCTCCATTACCTCCTCCTGCATATGTGCCCCCCGGGGCGGATCGGCCTGAGACGGTGCGTCCGAGAAATTCACTGCGGGTATCTGCAAGACGGTAGATTACGTAGTAGTACTCACGCAGGGCGTCAGCAAAGCTGTTTTCAAGGCGCGGATCGCGCATGTTAAACAGCGGTCTCTGTTTCTGGGACAGCTCCATATGAGCAAGCTGCAGCTCCCATGGCAGCAGCTGACGCAGAGCTGAGGTCATGCGAGTGTGGCGCTGCCACTCGGTATAGACCATACTCTCGGGCTCTATGTAGACAGGATGGCGCAGACCTGTAAGAGGGTCATAGGCTTCAGGGTTAATATAAGAGCGTCCTGATGATGGTTTGGTAAAGAGTTCACTGAGATAAAAACCACGGTATACCAGAGGCTGACGGCGGCCTTCATAAAGCGCGCGGGCGCTGCGGTTGCGCTCCATGGCATTGTGGTCGGCGTATTCGTAACTGTTAATGGCGCTGAAGTGATCGCGGGCAACGGCACAGGCTACAGGATAGCGGCCAGGTGATGCTCCGCTGCCGGATGCCGCAGCTGCTACTGCGACTTTGTCTGCAACGCCGGCACTGGCAGCGTCAGCTGCCGGGGCGTCGGCACGCTGCAGACCGCAGCTGAGCATGACGCGGCGGGCAACGAGGGTGCGCTCGTAATAGTATTTGTAGTAGATATTGCCCCTGCGGTCGCGACAGTACATGGCCGGATCACTTATAAGATCGGGGTCGAGTATGTCGCGGCTGTACAGACCATACTCGCCCAGCACTGCTGCGCTGCGGCGGTAGCGGGCATGGCGTCTTACCTCATAGGTGCGGTCCATAAGAGAGCGGCGGTGCTGTGGCAGGGATGACAGATCAAGATTGCCATCAAAGCTGCTCCAGCCCAGACAGTCGATTTCCTTTTGGCCCTGGTCATACTGAAAGACAGGCAGGCATATGCCCTCATCGCGGATACGACGGCTGTTTTCAATCATGGTCGGAGTCATGATGCGGGCTTTGACTATCTTGCTCAGGTCATCGTAGTTGGTAAAGGCACGTCTGTTGATGTCATCAAGCTCCTCGCGGCTGCGGGCCTCAGGCAGTACATCTTCGGCGGCTATTTTCATATGCCGTGACATGCCGGCCTGCCAGGAGCGCATGCCGTTGAGCAGCTGTACCGGTGCTCCGGCCGTGCTCAAATCAAGCACAGGGGCAAGGTGCAGACGGTCATAAGGGCGGCTTGCCATCTCCATGCTCAGACGGGCAATGAGCTCCAGTGACGGGCAGACGGCCCTGAGCTTTAAGGAGCCGGTAAGATAGCTAACGTCCACAAGGTCACGATCGCCACACAGTTCAAGAAAGCGCTCATGAGGTATGGCCATAAAGGATTTGAGATCCTCAAGGCGCCCGGGGGCAGCAGCACTGAGAGCCTCATCCTCATGATCGCGCAGAAAGCGGCTCATGGTAATCAGGGCCTGACAGAGCTCCTGCCAGCTGCACAGAGGGCCGGTAAAGGCGTTATGACGCAGATCAAGGGGGCGCAGATGACAGTCAAGATGATCAGTGCTTTCACATACCTGAATGATATTGCGGTACTGCTCGTCACTAAGACCGGGCATGGCCTCACGGGCTTTTTGCTGATCCCCCTCAGTGCCATGCAGAGCTGTGCTCATCAGGCGGTTGATACGGGTATGGAGCTCAGGGATATCAGGGCGGGCCAGAGGGCCGGCATAAAGATAGGGACTTGAGAAATCCTCAGGATCACGGCTGTCACCTTCACTGCGCTCCAGGATCTCAAGCTGACCGCTGACAAAGCGCTCCTGAAAGGACAAAGGCAGGGTATGGTTACTGCTGCCACGAACGGTATAGTCCTGAACACACTCAAGAGCACGGTACTCAGGGCCCACAGCCAGGGTCTCAGGATGAACATCAGGGCCCTCATCAATGAAGGTGCCGTGCTCAACGGCAGCACGCCTTGCGCCGCCGCCATCTGCTGCACTGCCTGCAGCCCCGGCTGCAGCTCCTGCAGCCGCTGTCGCACCAGAGGCAGCCGGCGCAAGGGCAGCGCCTGCACCTGTGGCCCAGCTGGCAGTGCCGTCGGCACCAGAGGCCGCCCTGGCGGTATCCGGGTTAAAAACTTTATCTGTTCGGGAAACCTCCCCGGCCGGCTGCTCAGACAGCGCGGCCGGAATATCAGGCATGGTATGAAGATCTTTTAATATGGCCTGGGTGAGCTTTTGCTGCAGGACGGGCATGTCTCCGTGGACGCAGCGCTCAAGGCGCTCTTTTAACAGTGCTGGAGCCGGCTTTTTGAGGGGCCTGTCGATATCGGCGGTACGGGCCAGCCAGCGCGCCTCAGTTAAATTGCCTGCTGCCATGGTGGACAGGGCCGTGGCATCTTCAAGCTGCTGAGCGCTGAAGCGGGCAGCCATGAGCGTGTCATTGAGATTGCCACTGGCAAAAAACTCAGGGAGAAAAGGGGAGAGAAAATCAGGAATAAAACCGTTATTGACCTCGTTTTCATCAAGAGAAAGTCCCATGCGACTTATGACGCTCTGACAGGATTCAACCTGCAGGTGAACAGGGGCAGGGCATAAAACCGGGGCCTTGAATTCCTGGCCGAATAATTCGGCCAGGCGACGGTAGTTTTCAAGATCAAACTGGCTGCACAGCTGACAACGCAAAGCCATGCGCGAAAAATCGGGAACAAAGAAGTACTCAGAGCCAAGTAGAGCGTAGATACGGCGGCTCAGGGCAATCACATCGCTGATGTCCTTACAGGCAGGTACTTCTTTTATTAATTCGTTCAGGTCATAAAGGCCCTGCTGGCTGACAAGACAGGTAAGCTCACGGTAAAAGCGCCAGGCAAGGGAGCAAGAGCCGGGGTAGTCCATGACAATATGACTTGCGCGGGTGTGGATATAGGCCTTGATGATATTGAGCTTGGGACAGGCAGGGGCATTGTCCACCATGGGCTCAAGTCGGCTGTAAATAGTCTCGTTAACCCAGGCAAGGTTTTCATAAGCGCCCATGTAATCACGGCACATCAGGCTTTCAATGCGAGTGTCCTCAAGTATGTTGACCAGCTCCTTTAACAGCGCACCACTGACTCCGGTAAACGCACGAAAATCGCTGTATTTGATATGGGCAGCCTCATGAACCAGCAGGCCGTAGATCATGCGCTCCTGCTCGACATTTTCAAGAGAGACACGAGGCAGAATGATGGTGTCACTGGTGCTGTAGGCACCACTGCCCTCAAAGACCACTTTGATGCCAAAGCGACGGGCAAAAGTGGCGGCCACCTCTTCAATGGTCTGACGTGCTGAGAGTGATCCCATGGCTGTTATCCTGTTATCTGTCTGATGATGCCGGCACTGAAGCGGCCTGCGCAGCTGCTGCTGCGTCCTGCCTGCGCGGCCGGCTGCTGCGCTCTGCAGCAGCGACCTGGTTGCGCAGCTGCTGGCTGTGCCTGCCACATGCAGCTCTGAGCATGTGCGCTACTGTTGTCTTAAAGGGCCGGGCGTCAGCCCGGCTGCACAGCGCCACAGCCGTGGCACTGTGCCCTGCCCGGGCCATCTGGGCCTGCAGGCAGTCTGCAGCCGTGCTGCGCCCCAAAAGCTCACAGAGAGAGGCTGCAGCGGGCTGCGTGAAATTAAAAATGCCGGTCGAGGTGATGTTTGCTGTGCTGGCCGGCCGGCATATCGGCCTGTGCTTTGACTGGTAATCCTTTATCTGTCTGATTCTTTGAGTGCACGGGAAGCGCTCTGATGCCTGGCGATAGTGTGTAAGCCAGTCTGACTTGTTGCGGTCCTGTGTCAGGGCTCTGTCTCTTTGTCAGTAGTGCTGATTCCGGTTCAACCTTTGTGAGTTTTCTGGCTACGGTTTAATTCCGGGTACAGGGGGCAGCACTGCGCTGTGGCCTGCTCAGGGCTGACACTGTCCCTGCAGATGGGGACACCTGCGTGCAGGTGCTCTTATCTGCCGGTACCTGATGGCGATGCAGACATTTACCGCCGGGTACCAGGACATGTGACCTGAGTGACAGCTCTGAGCTCATCTGACTGACGGTTTTATTCAGATGACTGCCAGTGGCTGCTGTGCTGCTCCTGTGGCTACATGATAAAAAGACGAAAAAGGCCCTCTTGCTGCAAACATGAGGGCCTGGGGCCATTTTTTGTGAAATCATGGAAACATGTGAGCTTGATCACAAAATTTCACCAGTCTTATCCAGACAAAATAAAGTGACAAAAGGGTTTAACAGGCCATAATTGGATTTTTATGTGAGATCTGTCACAAAACGATATATGTAATGAAAAAAGCCCGATCACCCCATGAAACACCCCAGAAACTCCCATCATTCACAGGGCAAAAATGCGCAGGCTCACACTTTCACAGAAAACGCCCTCCCAAGCTGTCACATTTTTCACAGAGCATTTTACGGAGCACCTGAACAGTGCAAACAGAGGGTTCGGTAATGGGGGTATGGTGCTGACAGGAAAGGAACTGTTAATGACCCAATAGAGACTGCGGTCAGTCAGGCAAGGCCGAGGAGCGTATTGCTGGTCTTTTGCGCCTTAGCTGCGGGCGCGGGCGCATCAGGGCACAAGTGCCATGGTGGAAAGGCAAAGGCGTGAAAAGTTAAACCTGAGGCCTATGGCAGTACTGTAGACGTGGCTTTCATGCTTAAGGCAGAGGATCGCCGGGGCGGGCGCTGCCAGCGCCAGTAAGGCCGGCTCAGCCGGAAATGCTCATCCGTGCCCGGCGGTCAGACCTGCCCGGCCGGGCAGGTTCAGCCCGGCCGAACCTGGCCTTGCCGGGCTGGTTTTTGGGGCTGGTGTGAGGGCTGATGAGAGGGGCTTTGTGCACTGAAAGGCCGGTGCGGGCAGGGATGGCCTTAGTGTCAGGGGAGCGGCTTTCAGTTGTGATAAAATCAGCCCCACGGACGGCGCCTTATCCGGGCGCTGCCTGACAGTGAAAGTGTTACTGTCAGGGACAGGCCGTGCTGGTCCTGGTACACAGTGCCTGAGTAGATTTTCCAAGAGACAGTGGTCGGGCTATGGACGCTCCATTTAAACCTAACAAGCGTTTCTCCTATAAAGAACAGGTGTCGCGATCGATCTCCTGGGGTCATTACTTTATCTTTCTTAATATCCTGCTCAGCTGCTTTCTGGGTACAGGATATGTCTATTCAGCTCCACCGGCACCAGACTTTTTAAGTTTTGTCTATCTCATCATTACCTGCCTGGGCCACATGTCATTTCTGACTGTAGTGGTCTTTCTGGTCATATTCTTCCCGCTTTCCTTCATTGGCAATTTTCGCTGGTACCGCGTACTGTCGGTAGTGCTGGCTGTTATCTGGCATACCCTCCTGCTCTTTGACATCAAGATCTATCTGATGGTCAAGGTGCATCTGAGCTTTACGGCCCTTAATCTCATTGTCCGTGAGCTTGATTTTGATACCGGCCTTAATTACAACTTCCTCTTTATTGCCGTGCCTCTGGTGCTGGCAATTGAAGCTGTCTTTGCCAAAATCACTACCCATTCGCTTTACCGCGCCCACCATCCTTATCTGGTGCGCTCGGTGCTGGCCGTAATCGGTGTGTGCTTTATCAGCTCCCATGTCATGCACATCTGGGCCGATGCCGCCCGCTATGAGCGTATTACATTGCTGCGCTCAACCTTCCCTGTGCATTACCCTATGACGGCCAAGTCCTTTTTGAGCAGCCATGGCTGGCTGTCTGAAGAGGAGTTAAGCCGCGAGCAGAGCCTGCGCTCAGAGTACATTCATTATCCGCTCAGCCCGTTAACCATTGACAGCTCGGCCACGCCGCGCAATCTCATTGTCATCGCCATCAACAGGTTCTCAAGCTCACATCTTACCCATGAGCTCACTCCGTCTTTAAGCGCTCTTGAGGAAAAGGCCCATAACTTTGATGAACACTATCTGCTCTATTCAGACGAGGGCGATAATGTCTTTTCCATGAATTTCGGCCTGCCTTTGCAGTATCGCAGCGCCATGATTTCAAGCCGCCTGCTGCCGGTAACGGCCGATGAAATGTTCCGTCAGGATTATGTGCGTCGCCTGATGGTCTCATCAGGCGCCACCCTGGGCCATCACGGCAGGGCTGCCACCGCTACCGCCAGATCCTCTGGCGCTCAGGGCGCCGCCGGCGCCGCCGGCAGTGCCCCGGTCCAGGGCGCACCGGCCCCGGGTGCCTCTGGCAGCAGTAAGGATAGTCAGCTTGATACCTATCTGCGTGAGCTGCTCAATAATTCAGGTCTGCGCAGCCCGCAGCTGAGCGTCTCAGGCAATGCCCGTGATCTCATGATCAATGCCCTGCATCAGATTGAAAGCTACCGCTCCAGTGAGCAGCGTCCTTTTGCCATTAATCTGGTGATTAACGATTTGCGCAGCTCTGAAGATGCCTCCCTTGAGTGCAGCCAGGTCCGTACGGCCGGCAAGGCCGCCGCCACCGGCGCAGGTGCCAGGGCAGGCGCCGCAGAGGGAGCTGCAGCAGGCGCTGCAGCTGCAGGCGTAGCAGATGCTCAGGGCGATGGCGGAGCTGATCGTGATGATTTGCTGTCCGCGCGCTTTGACCAGGCCCTATGTGCCCTGCCGGCCCGGGCCACTGAGGAGAGCTCAGGCGTGACTGCCGATGCTGACACTCAGGCTGTTATCACCTATGAGCACAATCTGCGCTATGTTGATGCCCTGATCGGCCTGTTTATGCAGGAGCTGAATAAATCAGGTCTCATGGACAATACCATGGTGATTATTACCTCAACTGAGGGCAATGATCTGCTCCGTCAGGATACCCGCCGCTATGATCGCCAGGTTCAGCATGTGCCATTGCTGGTATTCTGGCCGGATGGAGGCAAGCAGGGCCGCCACAGCGAAGTGCTCAGCTCCCCTGTCGATATCTTTGCTACTGTAGCAAGCGAGGTGGTCAATATCACCACGGCTCAGGGCAATTACACGCTCGGTGCCCAGCTGCGTACCCTTTCAGGCCGCGACCATCTGCTGGTTGACGGCTCAGATTATCTGATGCTTATTGGACGTGATGATACCGTTATCTACTCTCAGGACGGTGAATCCTATGTCGAGCGTCACAGTGAACGCGTGCAGGTAAGACCTAATCTTGAGAACCTCATTGAGGCCACACGCGATCTCAATCGTTTCCTGCGCTGATATTCAGTCAGGAGAACAAGGAATTTACACTTATGTACCTTACTCAGGAAAATTTTGAACAGACTTTCATGTCCTCAAAGGACAAGCCTGTTTTCTGCTTTTTCTACGATGCTGATCCCAGCTGCGATGCTGCCCGTAATGCCATTACCACAGCCATTTCTGACAGTAATGAGTATGTAACCCTGGCCATGTGCGATATCCAGGATCCTATGGTAAATGTGCTGGGCGGCCGTATGGGCCTGCGCACTCTGCCTACCCTGGTAGTAATCGACAATGGTCAGCCGGCTGCCATTTTGGAGGGCGACGGCATTATTGACGGCCTGCAGGAAACTCTCAATCAGTTCATGCCAGGCGAGGGCGACATGCTCATGCGCGCTGCTCTGGCCTCTGAGGCTGAGGGTGATCTCAACAATGCCGTAGCCAAAGCAGCTGAGGCTTTTGCTCTTGATGAGAGCAATCTGAGCTGGCGCTTTATCTACGCCCGTCTGCTCATTGCCGCCTTAAACACTGCAAAGGCCCACGAGCTTCTTGATAACCTTGGCCGTGAGGAAAAGCAAAGCCCTGAGTATCAGCAGCTCATGTCCGCTCTGGACCTTGCCGAGCAGGCTCAGAACAGCCCTGAGATGGTCGAGCTCAAGGAAAAGTATGAGCAGGATCAGTCAGCTGAAAATACTGTGGCCTATGCCGTGGCTCTGTCAGCTGCCGGCAAGAAGGAAGAGGCCCTGTCCATTTTATTTGCCTTCCTGAAAAAGGATCTGGGCAATGAGGACGTCAAGAAGACCTTCCTTGATATCCTGGCTACCATGGATGGTGATCCAAATCAGAGCCTCTACCGCCGCAGGCTCTACACCCTCATGTACTGATGGTGCCACGCGCCACGCGCAAGGCGCCTCGCGCGGCAGCGCACGGCGCAGCCATACTGCCCGTGGCGCTGCAGCAGCACAGCTGCCATGGCAACAAAAAGGCCGTCCCTTACAGGACGGCCTTTTTTGATGCCCGTAAGGCCAGAGAGCACAGTATGCACTCTGGCCGGTATCAGGTCAGATGCGTTCACCCTTGTGGTTGACGGGCTCGGCATTTGGCCACTTGACAATGAGGGTTTTGATAAAGGTGGCCAGAGGAATGGCAAAGAACACGCCCCAGAAGCCCCAGAGATTACCAAATATCAAAATGGCAGCCAGAATGGAGAAGGCATCGAGATTCATGGCTTTGGAGAAGAGCATGGGGGTAAGCACATTGCTGTCGAGCAGCTGAATGACTGTATATACGACCAGAACCCAGATTAGATCGGTGCTGAAGCCAAACTGGAAGATAGCTACCATGACCACAGGAATGGCAATGATCACCGCTCCTACATAAGGAATAACCACAGACAGACCTACGCCAACCCCAAGGAGCAGAGCATAGTTAACATCAAGCAGCATGAAAGCCAGCGTGTTGGCAATGGCAATGATGATGATGTGCAGGAGCTTGCCTCTGATATATCCACCTATCTGACGGTGTATGCTCGGCCAGAACTTGCGCATCAGCACCTGGTTGTTAGGCAGAATGAAGGTCAGGGCCCTGATCTGCAGCTGCTCTTTGTTATAGAGCATAAGGAAGGTGAAGATAGGGACAATAATGGCATAGACCAGCCAGGTAAAGGCATTGACCACTGATGGCATAAGCTGGGTGCGCATCAGATCAGCCATTTTGTTGGTGGCAGCCATGCGGGCATTGCGTACGCTCTCTTCAATCAGGCTCTGAGTGAGCATGCCTGGCAGGGGATCAGGCAGATTGAGCACCACATCATGCAGCTCCTTGGCAAGACGGGCATCAAAGTCAGTTACAGAGAGGGTAAATTCGTTTTCATTGCTGCTGAAATTAAATTGCTCACCTGATCCGTTGATGAGGGTAATCTGATAGCTGTCGTTATCGCCATTGTGACTGACGGCACTGACCTCACCATGATCAGATCCCGGCATACCCTTGCTGCCATCACGGCGGGCCAGCTCAATTTCAGCTGCTGCAAGAGCAGCACTGGCTACGGCCTGAGCCATTTTTTCCTTGCTCTGGGGATCAGCCCCATGACCCTCGGCACCAGGTCCAGTGATATAGACAATGGTAGTCTCGTTCTTGCGGCCATGATCACGGGCACTGAACATGGCCGGGCCATCAAGGGCAGCCTCAGCGCCCACACCGGCTCCAGCTCCGGCACCGGCGCTTGAGCCGTTCTGCTCTGACAGTGCCTGGACACCCTCAGGAGACAGATTACGGTCAGAGCCATCGCTGAGCACGCTGCCTGAGCCCGGGGTGCCGTCGCCGGCACCGGCACCAGTTGCGCCACCGGCAGCGGCGTCACCGGCTGCCCCACTGGCAGCATCGCCACCGGCTGCCCCACTGGCAGCAGCCCTTTTCCCTGTTACAGTGCCCGCACCTCCTGCTGTGGCTACATGGGCAAAGGCCTCGGCGGCTGAGCCAAGGGCGCTGGAGCCGCTGCGGTAACCGGCAGCTGCGCTGATGCCGGCCTCATTTGAAGCCGATGAGTCCTTAAGGGCGGAGCCATCGAGGCTGAGCCCCTGAGGGCTGTGAGCGCCAGCACCACCGGCGCCAGCACCACTGGCAGCGTCATCCTGACCTGCCTGAGCGCCGCCGCTCAGACTTTCAGGGGGAGACTGGGGCAGTTTGTCTGCAGAGGAGTCGTCAGTACTGAAAGAAACTACGGAATTGTAAAATTCGGCGCCCTGTTTGATGACATTTGGCACCAGCAGCAAGGTGGCTGATACCAGCAGAGAGCTGAATACAAACATGACTATGGTGGCGCCTATCTTGCGGGAAATGGCAAAGCGGCGCTTCATGTACTCGACAGGCCAGTCAAGGCAGAAGGCAAGACAAAGGGCTACGACAATAGGGCCTACCAGCCACATGAAGTAGTAGACGATGATAAAGGAGCCGGTGAGCACCAGAGCAAACTCAATGGTGCCAGGCTGGGAGAAGTGGCGCTCATACCAGCGCCTGAGCAGAGTGAACATGTTGGGGGTGGAGCCTTTTGTGGCACTGGGAAAAACAGCTCAGTGCAGTTATGCGCACTGATAAACGGCGTGCCGGCCGCACTCTTTTCCCGGAACGGAATTTTTTCTCAATTACAGATGTTAGTCTATATCAGCCGTCTCGTGATTAACAGATACCAGCCTCCCAAAGTGAAGATAAATTAACCATCACCACGGGCCCCGCCACAGCACAGACACAGGCAGCCACACCAGGCCGGCACCAGTGTCCTCCGGGGGCAGCCCGGCAACCGGCCGGGCCTGCACCAGCGGCCGCCTGGGGCCGGGACTGAGGCCATGGCCGGCGCCATGGCCTGGCGCGCATCGTACTGCAAAGGTGCAATTTACGGCTGCACAGGCTAACCTCACGCTAATCCTTGCTGCATATGCTAGAGTTTTACCATAAAGGGCGCCCCGCCCTGCCGGGCCCTGCTATGCCAGGCATCAGGTCAGGCGCCGGGGCGTGTGTTCAGGCGCCGGGGCGTGTGCCCATACCGCAGTCAGCTGGAGATAGATGATGATTAAACGGACAGCATCAAAAACAGGCCGTGCTCTTAAAAGACTGGCTGCAGGCGCGCTTGCAGCAGCAGTACTGACAATACCAGCTGCTGCTGCCGCTCCGGATGACAGCATTCTCATTCCTCAGATCGGTACAGCCGGTGTGCAGGGTATTACCGTGCAAAAGGAAATGGCCATAGGTGAGTTTTTCATGCGCACGGCCCGCTCACAGCTCAATGTGCTCGATGATCCGGTGCTCAGTGAATATGTCACTACCTTGGGCAACAGATTGCTTGCCCATGCCGATCATGTGAACTTTCCCTTTACCTTCTTTGTGGTCAATGATCCCAGCCTCAATGCCTCGGCCTTTCTGGGCGGCAAGGTGGCTATCAATACCGGCCTTTTCAACTATGCCATGACCGAAGATGAATTTGCCTCGGTTATTGCCCACGAAATTTCCCATGTCACCCAGCGCCACATTGCCCGATTTGTCGAGAGCATGACCGTAACCAGTCAGCTGTCCATGGCCGGTATGATTGGCTCCATTGTCATGTCCATTTTAAATCCGGCTCTTGGTATGGCCGCTCTGTCCACCACCATGGGCGCGCAGATGCAAAGCCGTATTAACTTTACCCGCGACAATGAGTATGAGGCCGATCGCCTGGGCATAGCCCTGCTTTATAAATCAGGTATGAATCCCTATGGCGCTGTGGACATGTTCAAGCGCCTGCTGGCCCAGCAGGGCAATATCAATCCGGCCTTTACTCTGCTTATCGACCACCCGCTCTCTGACATACGTGTAGCCGAGGCTCAGAACCGTGCTCAGATTTATGGCCGCCGTGAAAATTCCTCCAATGCTGACTATTTCATGGCTCAGGCCCGCATTGCCGTGCGCTTCTCAGGTCATAAGGACAAGGCTGATTTTCAGAAGCTCCGTGAGGTCATCAAGGCCAATGTCGACAAGCGTCCGAAAGCCTATGTCAACTATGCTCTGGCCCTGACCGAATATGAGCTTGAAAATTACGAGTCTGCTCTTTCGTATCTGGACAGGCTGCCGGTTAACAAAAACACCAGCCTTTTCGTGCTCGATCTCAAAACTGATATTGACCTTAAGCGCGGTCATGAGGCTCAGGCCATTGAGCGCCTGCAGGCCCGTTACCGCGTCATGCCGCGCAATCAGGTCATAGTGGCCAATCTGGCCTCAGCCCTGATTGAAAACAGACAGCTGACCCGGGCGCGCAGCGTGCTTAACAATTACCTGCGCCTGCGTCCTGATGATTTGCTGGCCCTGAGCCTGCTTGAGAAGACCCAGCGTGAGCTCAAGGACAAATGCGAGGCCCTGCAGACCAGGGGTGAAATCTATGCCCAAAGCGCCGCCTACCAGCAATCCATTGGCATTTATGGTCAGGCCCTGCGCGAGTGTACCCAGGAGCTCACCCGCGAGCGCATCAAGGCGCGCGTAGCTGAAATCTCCATGCAGCGCTCCTTTGACGAGGCCCTGCTAAGTCAGTAGTAAGGCCCGGCAGCCGCGCCGTCGCAGAGCTGTGGCGCTGCCTGCAGCTATGGCTCAGGCACTGCGCCCACAGACACAAAAGCCCCGTGAGCATCAGCTTACGGGGCTTTTGTATTTACAGAGCGGATAATGCTGCCCTGAGCTCTGAGCCGGAGCCGTGAGCAGCACCGGCCCTAGAGGGCGGCGCCCTGAATGGCAGGGGCGTTGCGGTTTGGCAGGCCGTTGCCCTGACCTACGTCACGGGCATCACGAATTTTGACCACATGGGCCGGAGCCACGTTGGCAGGGTTGATACGTGAGTCAGGACGGTTCTTGCTGGCAGGACCGATACGCTCAATCATGGCCGGGCGGATGTAGGCATTCTCCACAAAGCTGAAGTTCCATGGGGAGAGGTACTGGAACTCGCCGGCATGACGCATGGTGGCCGCAAGATTTTCGGCCTTGGAGTTGGTGGAAACCTCAAGTACCAGCTGACCGTTGTCAAAGCCGATAATGCGGATATCGCCGTCAAAGCCGTAGGACACCATAATCTGGCGCACAGACTGGACGTCTTGCAGGGATTTGACATTGCTGATGCTCATGCGCACAAAGCCCTCGCCAGGGCCGAGCATATCGATATCAACATTGCTGGCCTTCATGGCAGCAGGAGTCATCATCTGATCCTGATTTGCCTGCCAGGTCATAAGAGCACGGGCAATATCACCGGCGCCCAGAGAGGAAACCTCATCCATAAGACCGGTTACCGAGGAGCTTGATACCTGCTGGCCGTCACGGTTGTACAGATTCCACTTGAAAGTAACATTGCTCTCCTCTGGCACTGAGGTAAAGGATCCGGCAATGAAATAATCCGCACCGTAACGCTCAGAGGCTCTGGTCAGAGCCTCAATGTCCTGATCAAGCACAGTGGCCACCTTGATGTCCTTTATTTCCTGCAGATCAAGAATAGGGAAGATAAGACGGTATTTGTAATCTGAGGTGGCAGCCATGATGGACTGGGCAAAGCTGGTCAGATTCTGACCGGACACCAGGCTCATATTGGCGCTGCCGTCAAGACCGGCCATCCACACCAGCACAGGATTGGACAGGCCCTTCCAGGAGGAGGCACCTTCCTTTTTGAGAATGCTTTCAGCCATGGGAATGGAAAAGCGCAGGACCAGATTGCCATCGGCATCAGAGGTAAAGCTGCGCAGAGCCGGGGCCACATCATTGATGGTCAGTTTGGAGCTTTTGCCAAGGCCCAGGGTAATACCGCTTTCAAGGCTCTTAAAGCCGTCCATGACAGCATTGTCAAAGGTGGTCAGTACAGGCACGCTCACCTCCTGCACGCGCTCGGCATTACCGTCGAGCACACCAATGGTGGTGCCCTCACCGGTGCCAAGACCGTGATGACCGCCCAGATCAAGGCGCTTGTTACCTGAGCTCTGGTTTTCAAAGGTAAAGGCAGGACGCTTAGGTGCTGGGGCACCTACGGCAGCGGCAGCACCGGCACTGATTTTCTCAGGGGAAAAAGCGCCCACGACGCTGGCAGCCGGGCCACCAGCACGTGCTGCAGGAGCAGCGACACCACCTGCACGTGCAGCCGGTGCAGCTGCAGCAGCCTTGGCAACAGCGCCTGCCGGGGCAGCAGCTGGAGCAGCAGGGCGGGCCGGAGCGGCGCGCAGTTCAGCTGCTGCAGGAGCGGCCGGTGCGGTATTTTCCTGGGCGGCCATGGCAGAGGATGAACCCAGCACCATAGCCAGCGAAGCGGCCAGAAGCGATAGCCTGTGATTAAGCATGTTTGCGTCCTTTGCAGAAATCCTGTGCTCCATGAGCATGATTGAAACTGTAATGGTCAAAAAGACTGCCCGCTGCAGGCAGTAAGACACATCCACCGGCGCCTGAGCACCTGAGCACCTGAGCCGGCACCCAGGCAGTACTCTGGGGCCTGTGATGTACGGGGCAGCTGCGCCTGCATGCATGAATGCATGCATGAGCATGCTGCGCTCCATAACAGCAGGTTTCGACAGTGCATCTGACAGGGCATGCCGGAAACATGCCAGTTTGCCCAAACCCCCACTGCAGGCTCATGATAATGCATTGCATCATAGCACAGGCACAGGAAAGGGCAGGAATACAAAGCCCGCAGCTGTCAGTAAACAGGCGCGCCCGGCCCTGAGCTGCTCCAAAAAAGCACATGCTCGCCCTGCAGCTGTCACTCCCATAACGACAGGCCCAAAACGGCCCACGTGCAATCTCAGGTGCCGGATGGCCGACACCCGGGCATCTGGAGCTCAGGCAGGAGCCGGCCCGGCCTGCCTCATGGTACCTGCCAGAAGCGATCGGGGGTTCTGGTACTGGCGACTAAGCGCCCGGGCAGGGTGACAGGCCGCTGTCAGCTGTGACCGTGGACCTGACACCCGGGGGCTGTCAGCTGTGACCGTGGTCCTGACACCAGGGGGCTGTCAGATGTGACCAGGGGCATGGCTCCATGGTGGCAGAAATGCAGTCATAAAGGGTTAAAAAGCCGATAACTTTGCCGCTTTTTCTCAAGAATCGATGCTTTTGCTGTATAATTGGCCATTCATTTTTTCATGTTGCATACTGAGGCAATAATACATGGCTACCAATTTAACCTACAAAGACGCTGGTGTTGATATCGATGCCGGTGAAGAGTTAGTTGAGCGTATCAAGGGCCCTGTCAAGCGCACTTCCCGCCCTGAGGTTATCGGCGGTCTGGGTGGTTTTGGCGCCTTAACCCGTATTCCTAAGGGTTACACAGAGCCTGTTCTGGTTTCCGGCACTGATGGTGTTGGCACCAAGCTGCGCCTGGCCATTGATCTCAAGCGCCACAACACCGTGGGCCAGGATCTGGTTGCCATGTGCGTAAACGACTTAATCGTACAGGGCGCTGAGCCTCTGTTATTCCTCGACTACTATGCAACCGGCAAGCTCGATGTTGACGTAGCTGCTTCCGTAGTTACCGGCATTGCCAAAGGCTGTGAAATGGCCGGCTGTGCCCTGGTAGGCGGTGAGACTGCTGAAATGCCTGGCATGTACGAGACCGGTGATTACGATCTGGCCGGCTTCAGTGTTGGTGTGGTTGAGGCTTCCAGGATTATTGACGGCTCCAAAGTCAAGGCCGGTGACACCCTCGTTGCCATCGCCTCCAGCGGCCCTCATTCCAATGGCTACTCCCTGATCCGTCACATCTTCAAGCATGCCGGTGTTAACCCTGAGCAGGATACCCTGCCATCAGGCAAGACCGTTGCTGATGCCGTAATGGAGCCTACCCGCATTTTCGTCAAGCCGCTGCTTGAGCTCATCAGCAAGGTTGATGTGCACGCCATGGCCCACATCACCGGCGGCGGCTTCTGGGAGAATATCCCACGCGTGCTGCCTGAAGATGCCGTAGCCACCATTGATGCGGCTACCTGGCAGTGGCCGGAGATCTTTGAGTTCCTCAAGACCAAAGGCAATGTATCAACCTACGAAATGTATCGCACCTTCAACTGCGGCGTAGGCATGTTTGTCGCTCTGGATGCCGCTGACGCCCAGAAGGCTGTTGAGATTCTGACCGCTGCAGGCGAGAAGGCCTGGATTGCCGGCTCCATCGAGAAGCGCCCAGCTGCCGATGCCGCTCAGGTAACCATTCTCAACATGCAGGACTAATAATCCAGCGCCGCCTTGCCCAATGCAGGGCTTAATGAAAAAAGGCACAGGGCTCAGTCTCTGTGCCTTTTTTCATGGCCGCAGCCTGGCAGGAACAGCCCGCTGCCCATTAGCGCACGGCCATCCTGACCCACGCGTCCATGTCCGCTCCTGCAATGAGGGCACAGACAGCGCCGGGCAGCTCCGGTGCTGAGCAGCCCCCAGCTCCAGACCATGCTCTGGTCCATTGCTGGTCCATTGCCGGGGCCGGCCATGGGCGGGCAGCCTGCCCAGGCTTGATCAGTCCTGATTTCCCCGGTCGCGGCGCCGTGTATAATGGGGTTAGCATTATTTTCACATGCAGAAATATCAGGGACAGTGCGGTAAGGGCGCACAGTAAGCTGCAGATGCCTGACCATGGAGTGCAGGTGCCGCTGCAGCAGCTACAAGGAGAAGAAGGGGTATGTCATACAGCGCCAGACAGGTTACCAATGGTACCGAGCTGATAATGGCCGTTTATGAAGAGGAGCCGGAAATCATTGTTCAGGGCTCTCTGGCCTCAGGTGTTTACTATGGCTGCAAGAGCTTCAAGCGCCTTAGTGTCAGCCTTATTCTGCTTTTTATCTGCCTTTTTGCCTCCATCTACTATCCGGCCCTGATGCTCCCTGGTTCAGTGGTCTGCGCCGGTCTGCTGGCTCTGTTCAGTCTGCCCCTTATTTATCTGAGCTTTGCCAATATTTCCGTACGCATGATTAACCGTATCCGCAGGCTCTACCAGCCTGTTAAATTTGACCCGGCTGCTCAGACCCTGCGCCTGCGTTCCATCAGTGAAAGCTCAGAGTCTGCTGATGATATGCCGGTGCGCCGTCGCAATCTGAACAGGGAAAAAGCCGACAGCAAAAAGCAGTCATCAGACGAGCGTATCTGACGCCCCATGCGGCAGCTCGCCCACCCGGTGCCCGGCTGCCACCAGCTGTCCAAATATCCAGTCTCATACCGCGCTCTGCTCTTATCTTCATGCGCACGGCCCCTCCCCGCTCATGGCACCACAGCCTGATGCTGGGTTTTTATTTGCTCAGCAGCGCCCAGCCTGCATGCCTGCCATTTATCCGTCTCATTGCGCGGCGTGGTCGCAGCGCGCCATGCTCGCTGTGCGCCGTGCTCGCTGCGCGTCATGCTCGTTGTGCGTCGTGGTCGCAGCGCGGCATGCAGGCTTGGGCGTACCAGGCACAACCCTGGCCGGGGCGGCTGCATGTGGACATATTAAATGACCATGAGCTAATTTACGGCATTTAATGCCAGGAAAGTGATAAGCTTGGGGGCATATTATGAAGTGTGGTTTATGTTTTGACAGCACAGATATCTGGGGAGCGTGTTAAGTGAAGATTTCCCGCTGGCGTAAAGGCTCTGAGCCCAAGGAAAGTGACAAGACTGCAGCGCAGCCTCAGGAGGTCGCAACTGCATCAACAGCCCGTGACCGCCTGAGAGGCCTTTGGGGCCATCAGGACAGTGGCCTGTCCCCTGAGGACTCAGTTCCTGCCGCAGGCGCAGCTGCAGAGGACGGTGCCCGGGAAGCTGGTACCGGCGCCGACGGGGCAGCTGGCGCTGCTGCAGCTGCAGGCGCAGCCGCAGCTGCTGAGTCGTACGGCTCGGGCAGGATTGCCCGTGAGCGTCTTAATGGCCTGCTCACTGAGCGTCAGGCAACCGGGGAAAATTCAGTTGCTGAAGCTGCAGAGCCTGAGCTTTCAGCGGCTGCCAGTGCCCACATGCGTCTTAATACCGTCTTTATGGACAGCGATGAGTACCGCAGGCGCAAAGCCATGGCAGCAGCAGCTGCAGCTGTCGCAGCGGCCTCTGCAGCCACGCCTGCTGAAGCTGCCATGGCCACAGCAGCTGCGCCAGAGGCAGATGACTTTGACGAGACAGAGGACGCTGATGACTCAGATGAGCTGCTGCTGACCATCAAGACCCCGGCCAGGAAAACTGAGCTTGTTGCCAGTGATTTGCTGCAGCGAGTTGAAAATGGTAGTGATGGGGCAGTTGCAGGGGCAGCAGCCATGGCCGGTGACGGATCTGCTGCCATGGCCGGAGCCGGGGCTGTGACTGCTGCAGCATCGGATGCTGTGGCAGCAGGTGAGAGCGCCAGAGGACAGGGCAGTGAGGTAAATACTGTCTTTTATCCCGTGGTGGTCTATACCCCTGAGGAGCTTGATGAGGCCAGGCGCAGCGGTGCTGAGCGTATTCTGGTAAAGGGGGATCTTGCCCGCAAGCTGCGTACTGCATTTAAGGGACTGCGATCCATAGGCGCCGGATCTCTTAATTTGCTGGCTCTTGGTTTAAGCGGTGCTGCGCTCTTTGCGCCATTTACCGGTGGTGTTACCCTGGGAGCAGCCGGTACCGCCATGGGAACGCTGGGTGCCGCCCTGACCGCAGCAGCCATTGCAGCCATCTCTGCCATTGGTTTTACGCTGGTAATTGCCGTATTCAAAGGCTATGAGGAAGTGCGCCTTGGCGGCGGCGGTGTTGAGCTGGTAATCAGGAAAGGTAAAAAGAGCAGCCAGTAACAGAGGTCAAAAGTTTTTAACAGCCTGGTGCCGACAATAAAGATATATTGTGGCATGTGAATATATAAGGGGAACAGGGCTTTTTAAAAAAACCTGAATGCCCTGAGGCCCTATGCCCGGTCCGGCAGCCAGGCTGCATGCACGGTCATGACTTACAGTTACTGCTCATGCACAGCTGACAAAGAAAAAGACCAGTACCTCCCCAGGGAAGTACTGGTCTTTTTCGTTAAAGGGCGCGGGCTGCAAGCCCGCAGCCTTCTTTGCCCTGGGCGCCCTGAGTGCGTTTTATGCGACCGGGCTGTCCCCGTGGCGGCTCATGAGCGGCTGCAGCTGCAGCCGCCATGAGCAAGGTGCCTGAATGAACCTGGCGCAGGGCTGATAATTACAGGCCAATCTGCATTTCTGCGTTTACCTGGGCATCCTTGAGTACAGCATCGATGTCATCGCCACCCAGGACGCGCTGAAGGGCCTCGGTGCAGATAGACTCAATGGCATAGGTGTGAGGGCCATAGTTTACGGCAGGAATTTGATTGTTCCATTCGGCGAACATGTTGTAGATCTTCTGGCCGCCAAAGAATTCATTGGCCTTGTCGTAATTGGTGATCTTTGAGGTGTCCTTGAGGGCATTTACCAGGGAAATGCGTGGTACCAGATCATTGAGCAGCTCCTCGTTACCGGCCATGGTTTCCTTTAAGAAGTCCATGGCAATGTCGGCTTTCTTGGAGTAGCTGTTAACATACCACTGGGAACCGCCCAGATTGGAGTAGTGGGTGGCATTTTCCACAGTGCTGAGCTTTGGCAGAGGGGCAACACGCCACTTGCCAGCCTGATCCTTGCTGGCCTCGATGGAAGGGGTAATCCAGCAGCCCTGAATAACAGTGGATACAGCGCCCTGCTGGAAAGTGGCCAGCAGCTGGTTCCAGCCGTTGTAGTAGGTAACCAGATCCTCATCCTGCATCTTCTTGAGAATGGTCAGAGCCTCGCGGAAAGCGGCATTGTTCTCAAGATTTACCTTCTTGCCATCAGGAGTGGTGTACCAGGAGCCTGCTGACTGCATCATGACACGGACAATGCCGAGATCGCTAGGGTCATAGGCAAACAGGTAGGTTCCGGTCTTTTCCTTTACCTTTTTGCCCATTTCAATGAGCTTGTCCCAGGTAATGTCCTGAAGATCCTCAAGCTTGTAGCCGGCCTTCTCAAAGAGGTCGATACGCAGGAAAGTGGCAGTTACACCTGAGTCAAATGGTACGCCATAGTGCTTGCCATCATAGCTTGAAGCGGCAGTCTTGTAGTCTACGAAGTTTGAGACATCAACCTTGCCGTCAAGTGGCTTCATAAAGCCGTCATATCCGATAAGGAAGTTCTGAACACGATAGTCTTCCATCAGCACTACATCTGGCAGAGTGCGGGTGTTCTTGGCACCAAGGGAGGCATTGAGTTTCTGAATGATGTCTGGCTGACCGATGGACTCAACCTTGACCTTGACGTCAGGGTGCTGTGCTTCATAGCGCTCGGCAGCCATGCGGGCAGCCGGTACATTGAAGTGGTCATCCCAGCACCAGACCTTGATCTGGGTCTGAGCAGCCATGGCTGAAGAAGCCACGATAACACCTGAGCCGATCAGGGCAGCAATAACAGACTTTAATCTCATAACTCAATCCTCAATGACAATTCACACTGTCCTGACCTCAGTCTGAGCAGCAAGCTTCCTCTGGAGCGGACAGCAGCAACGGCAGGGACAAGGACACTGTGAAATTATAGGACAAATTGACAGGGGGCGTGCCTGCACAGGACTGTGCTAATGCCATAATGAGATTGATGTCTCATTTTAGCAATCGTTTTCATAAGTAAGCACTGCGGCCCGGTACGTAACCAGTGTGCACGCACCCGGTAACAGGCACGCAGCGTGCCCGTGCCACGCAGCGCGCCGCCTCCGGTGCCATACACGCCGGAGCGCAGGGCGCTGCGTCATGCGTTCTTGTTAAAGCCTGCAGCCTGCCTGTCGTGGGCAGGTTCAGATGCAACAGGCCCCGACTCAGCTTTTGCCGGGTCGGGGCCTGTGGTTAATTGCCAGGGGAGGACGCCAGCGGTCTATAAGGCCCGGCGTGCATCAGGCGCCGTGCATCGAGTGTCGTGTGGCGTGTGCGCCGAGCATCGGGCGCCGTGTGGTGAGAACTCAGGAACGCCTGTCAGTGAGCAGGTTTTCCATGCCCCTGATGAAGATATGGATAATCATGGTGTGGATTTCCTGCACGCGGTCAGCATAGCCCTCGTGAGGGACTATGATTGCAAGATCACACAGATCCTTGAGCTGTCCGCCATCCTTGCCCAGCAGGCAGATGCTCTTAATGCCTTTTTCACGGCAGACGCGGCAGGCTTCAATAATGTTTCTGGAGTTTCCTGAGGTGGAAATACCAAGGAAAACGTCATTTTTAAAACCGGCACCCTCAAGAAAGCGTGAGAAGACATAATCAAAACCGTAGTCATTGCCCACACAGGTGATATGGCATGGGTCGCAAATGGAAATGGCTGGCAGGGCCGGGCGGTTGAGGCGATAACGTCCGGTGAGCTCCTCGGCAAAGTGCATGGCATCGCACATGCTGCCGCCGTTGCCGGCGCTGATGATTTTGCCACCTGCACGTATGGAATCAACCATCATCTCAATGCCCTTTTCAATAAGCTCTCTGGTATCAGGGGCTTCGATGAAGCCTGAGAGCACAGCCTGGGACTCTTTGAGATCATCCATGACGTTAAAAGAAAGCTTATCCATAGAACATCCTCAATCACTAATCATAAACAGGTCCGGCAGAGCAAGAACCGGCCCGGACAGAGCACTGCGCTCAGGCAGCCCCCGGGCCGCCTGCTGCAGGACCGGCCGCAGGCCAGTCGGCGGGCACGGTCGGCAGAAACACGGTCAGCAGGACCGGCCGGCAGGGATATGGTCAGCAGACCCGGTCGGCAGGCCTGGTCGGCACGCAGGGCCGATGGGCCCGGGCCGGGACTGTCGGTGAGCGGTGCCTGAGTTAAACAGGGGTACGGCCCATTACACGGTCTTCCCATTCTTTATAGGCAGCGCCGTCAACCTCTTTGGCGCGGGCCAGGGCATCAAGCTCAGCCTGTGAGAGCAGGCGGGAGATAATCTCGCTCTTTTGCTCCTTGAGTCGCTTTTTGTAATCGCCCTTGCTCTCTTCCTTACCCTTTTCCAGATAAGGCATGTCGTATTCACGGCTCCAGTTGCTGCCAGCCATCTGCTGCTCGTTAACCACGGCTGTTTTACAGCCCTGAGCAAGGTCAATCATGGTATCGACATGTACGGCATGACGTGAGACCTCAACAGGCATGACCTTGAAGCAAAAGCCCTCAGGACGGCGCCAGCGTGATCCCTCCATGGCATTGCTTTCCATGGCCAGATTAAAGCCTGTCTGGCCACCGGTCATGGCCAGATAAACCTCAGCCAGAAGCTGGGCGTCCAGCAGAGCGCCGTGCTGAACACGGTGCTTGTTGCTGACGCCAAATTTGTTACAGAGGTTATCGAGATTTACCTGAATACCACGGTGCAGGCGCAGGGCCAGAGCCACAGTATCGGTAACCGAGGCCATGGAGGCTGTGGTCTCATTCAGTCCCATCAGGGCAAATTCGCGATCCAGGAAGGAGGTATCGAACTTGGCATTGTGAATGAGCAGCTCCGAGCCACGGATAAAGTCGATAAGCTCAGGGGCAATATCACGAAACAGCGGCTTGTCCTTGAGGTCGTCCCAGGTCATGCCGTGAACCCTGGTAGCGCCCTCATCTACCGGTCTTTCAGGATTGATGTAGACCTGCAGTTCGCGACCGGTAATGCGGCGGTCTATGATTTCCACACAGCCAATTTCAATAATTCTGTGATCGCCTGGAGTGCCGTCATCAGACTTGCCTGTAGTTTCGGTATCCAGTGCTACCTGTCTTAACATCTGCCTTTCCTGAAAATAAGGTCCACGTTCCCTGAAGCGTATCCCTCCGGCCCCTCATGACACTCAGCTGATGACTTGTCAGCAGGTATACGGGGCGGAGCGTACTGCCGCCTCAGCAATCAATGCACAAATATTAACCCATTGCAGGGACATTGTGAAAAATACCGGGCTCCACTCCGCCATTTTTGCAACTCTCTCTCCCTGCAGGGATGTGGCAGGAATGGGCATGGGCATGGTCAGGCAGGGGCAGGCCATGTACTGCCCGGCCTGACCTGACTGGCTGTCTTTGCCATACAAGGCTAGGCCACTGAGGCCATGGCTGTGCTGGGTCGGCTCCGGCGCCCGTGCGCTCAGGGGCTTTATGTGGACGGCTGCATGTGTGTGCTCTGGTGGCAGGGGGAGCGTGGGCAGCTGCTCTGGGGCCGTGCGGTCTGCATGCATGGGGCGCGTGCCCGGCTGGCTGCGTGGCAGGGGAGCTTTGAGTGCAGTTTGGGGCGGATTGGGCTGTTCGGGAGGGCTGTTCGGGTGGTCTGTTTGCCTGGTTTTGCAAAAATTACATTCAATACGGTTGTATATGAGGGTAAAAGGGGGGTAACTTGTATGCTGACATGGCCAGGTTAAAGAAAATTTATCAAATTGATGCGAAAAAGTGACTTTTGCATGAGACAAATGGCCTGTTTATCAGCTTTTTGTGTTTGCCTGTGAAATAAAGATCCGCAAATATCTATATGTTTTGCTTTTGCGGGTATTAGTTAAGTAAGTTTATAAATTAAGGTGTTTAAGTCAGGCTGCATAGAACCGCCGCTTATCCATATTCACTCTTGTATACCAGAGAGGGGTTAAAAGGGGCTCCAGGTGACCTGCCTGGTGCAGTGGGTAAATCAAAAATCCCGTAAATACGCTCTTTTTGCCGGGAGATTTATGACGAAGATTTATCGTTTGGGGGTGTTTTGTCCTCAGATTGCGCATAAAATCATGTCTCTGTGCCGGCATGGCAGCCCGAGGTCGCCGTCAGAACGGGGATTATGTATCTTGTATAGATATTACTGATATACAAGTGCCCGGCCTTACAAAAATGCGATATTTACGTGCCATTAAGCAAGATTCATAGTTGCATATTTGTAAGCATTGTAAATGTGTTACGGCGTGAGCTGCATTGCTTAATTGTTATAATGTGTGTGCCTTTAGCATCGTCTGGCCAAAGTCCATCACTGATGTGGTAACAGCTGCGTCAATGAGGAATCAGGACAGGATGTTAAGGCACCTTCAGGTCTTGTCAAAGACGCTGTTGCGCTGTACCTTGCTGTTCCTGTTCGCAGGTCTCATGCTGCAGGCACAGACTTACAGTTACCACAAATACGGCGTTTGAGATGAAGGAAATCTACATTTATACCGACGGTTCCTGTCTGGGCAATCCCGGCCCGGGTGGATATGGTGCAGTCCTGAAATACAGGGAGCACATCAAGGAACTGTCAAACGGCTATGTCAATACGACTAACAACCGTATGGAATTAATGGCCGTTATTGCTGCCCTGCAGATTCTTGTAGAGCGCTGCCACATCCATATGACCACTGACAGCATGTACGTCAAAAACGGCATTGAGTCATGGATCAGGGGATGGAAGAGAAATGGCTGGATTACCAGAACAGGTGAGGCGGTTAAAAACGCTGATCTGTGGAAGCAGCTTGACTCTTTAAGCGCGGAGCATGAAATCACGTGGCACTGGGTAAAGGGACACAGCGGTCACAGCGAAAACGAGCGCTGCGACGAGCTGGCCCGCAGTGCAGCTTCCAGAAACAAAAGGGCATTACAGAAGGATGATTCCCGGCCTTAGCAACGGGCAAGGGGCATGACAGTGCTGACAGCTGGCGCAGGTAGGCTCAGTTGTCGAGTCATTCTCAGGAAGGGTAACAAGGGAAATGAGGCAGGCAGAACGCTTGCCCTTATATGAATCTGACCTGGCCATGAGGCCTGTCGAGATTGAGAGAGTTTTTCTGGACAATTAGCCATTTGTATGCGCCTTTGCGGCTGCATAATTATCACACAAATGGTTTGAATGCATAGCTCCGGTAATGCTGTGTCATCTGTTTTGCCGACATCGTCAAGCAGCTTACGGAGCACTGGTCAGTTTTATTTCCAGAAGTCCTGTACTTTTAGAGTTAAGTGTCAGGTAAAAGTTTCCGACTGTCGGAAAATTTTTCCGATTTATGTTCAAAAGCTTGAGTAAGATCACAAAATATTCCAGCTGAGAACAGGAACTGATGCCTAGCGTTAATCGCCTGTTCACCGCAAATTGTGTTTACAAGCCTTTTGCGTTGTGCGCTGTCTGCCCTGTGCTGCAGGGCTGGTCTGTACGTTCACTGCGTACAGGTGACGGGCACGACAGTGCGTTAGCCGCTGCTTCAGAAAGGTGAAACTTGCAGCCCGGTGCGGGCTGATCATTTCTGGAAAGTGCAGCTGACCGCCAGGCCTCACGGCAATGAGTTCTGTTGCTCACGCCGGCCGGGGACCAGTTCTGCATGCGTCAGTGCATCAATGGATGTAATACGTCTTCAGTATCTTCGGTTTTGAGCGCCTTCTGCGTGTTTAACAATTGGCATTTATGCCAGGCGAAGTGGAATGATTCATAAGAGTTTTACCGTCTTATTAAGCTCCTTATTTTCTTTACTCATCATTTCTGGCTGCTCCAGCGATCGTAATAACAATGCAGCCGTAGAGACCATGGTCGAAAAAACACCGGATGTCCAGAGCATGTCCGGTTCTGCAGACCACAATTCTGACAGCTCCTCATCTGAAAAGAGCTCCGACAACAGCTCTGAACACAGCAAGAGCGCAGACATGACTGCTGCTGCTGTGGTACTTGAAGATCCTTACTACAATTCCTCAAAGGAATACGGCTCCCTGTGGAAGAGCGATCTTTTTGACAGCAGCCGTTTCACCATGAAGATTGATCTCAATGATGCCGAGCGCAAGGAAGCCCGCATTCTGGCCCGCTCCTTTGAATCTCACATGGGACGTGGCAAGGTTTTCATGCACTACCTGCTCTCCGAGCTCAAGGCCCGTAACCTGCCTGCTGAACTGGCGGCCGTACCTCTGGTAGAGAGCGGCTTTAAGAACCGTGCCCGTTCACATGCCAATGCCCATGGTCCATGGCAGTTTACCCGTCGTACCGGTAAGAGCTTCGGTCTTTCCGTTAATGACAAGTATGATGAGTTCTATGATTTCGTAGCCTCAACCCGGGCCTCCCTGACCTACCTTGAGCACCTGTACAGGCAGCTGGGCAATAACTGGGATCTGGCCCTGGTGGCCTACAATCAGGGCGAGTTTGGCGTAAAGAAGCTGATTCGTCGTGCCAGAGCCAATGGTGTTAAGAACATTACTGCCGAAACCATCAAGCTCACCAAAGGCGGCCGTACCTACTTAAAGCGTTTTAAGGCCTATGCTGCAATTCTCCAGAATCCTGAGAAGTTTGGTGTAGAGCACCCAGCCGTCGATAACCGCGTAGCTTTCAGACGCGTTCAGGTTGCCGGCCGCGTAGCCAGCATGACTGAAGCTGCCCGTATGTCCGGTGTCGACATCAAGGTCTTAAAGCACCTCAATGCCGGATATTTAACCGACTCACTTATCAGCTCCAAGAACCATGGTCTGCTGGTTCCATCAGAAAATGCCTGGCAGTTTGAAAAGGCTATTGGTCACAAGGTCTTCATCTCCTCTCCTGGTTATGAGCTGACCAGTGTCAATGTTGACCACGCCAAGGGCAGCAATGTCAACTGATATTGCAATCAGCGCTGACAGCACTACAGTGCTGATTTAGCAACCGGCGCTGGTATCACCACAGTGCCGATTTAGCAACCGGCGCTGGTATCACTGATATCTCCACAATTCAGCAGTCTTTAAATTTTCTGATACTTTAAAAAGGTCCGTGGGCTTCAGCCTCCGGACCTTTTTTCAACCTGCCAGACAGAACCGTTTCTGACAGCCATCCGGACCGTTCCGGTCCGCAGCGCCGCCGCGCTGCACCAGCTGCATGGATCTGGCGGCCTTCACCAGGCGGCAGCCCGGTGCAGCTGTGCAGCGCAGATGCCTGCGGCGGCTGGCCTGTACGTCTGAAGTCAGGGCGGTCAGGAATTGGGATGGGATGGGATGGGATGGGATAAGGGGGATTAATATGAAGCGTTATGAGTACACACCTGATATGATTTCGGAGCTGGCTCCGGGCGAGATATTTGTTTTTGGCTCCAATCTGCAGGGCATGCACGGTGGGGGAGCTGCATACATTGCCTGCAGGAAGTTTGGCGCCGTAATGGGCCATGGTGTGGGCATGCAGGGTCAGTGCTATGCCATACCTACCATGCATGGCGGCCCTGATGCCATTGCCCCTTATGTCGATGAGTTTATCGACTATGCCCGTGATCATCCTGATCTGTGCTTTCTGGTCACCCGTATTGGATGCGGCATTGCCGGCTTTGCCGTGAGTCAGATAGCCCCGCTCTTTGCGCGCGCCCTTGAGGTGGACAATATTGTTCTGCCCCGTGATTTCGTGCAGGTTCTCAGGGGCTGAACGCGCCGCCGGGGCTGGTCCGTGCCGGACCAGTCCCGGGGTTGCAATGATGAGATTCTGGCCCTGGCCGCAGCCGATGCAGGCCCGGCCTTGATGTACAAACACAAAAGCCCGCAGCTGAGGTTCAGTTGCGGGCTTTTTTGCGGCCATGTAAGGCGCGGGGCGGCTGGGCGGGTCAGATTGGGAACTGGCGGCGGCTGAAGTCGGGCCTTGCTGTGGTGTTTGCCTGGTTCTGGTTGTCGACAGTAATGATTTCCGGACGCAGATCTTCGCCGGTGGCGCGCTTTTGAGCCAGCTCCATGACAATGGTGCACAGCTCATTGAGATCCTCAGGGTTGAGGTTGCGGCGGGCATAGCAGCACAGAGGCCGTTTGATGGCCTTGCCCTCGCTTACTATTTCATAGCGGTGCACCTTGTGATAGGTGCTGGCATCACCTCGCATCAGACTGCGATCGACAATCATGGCGCATCGGCCATGCTGCTGAATGATCCGGCGGCCCTCATGCACTGACGGTACGCTGATGCATGAGTTGAGGTCTATGCCCAGCATGTTGCTCACTGCATACTGCTCGTCAGGCAGATGTTCCTCATCGCAGACCATGGCGATTTTAAAATCGCCGAGCCGGACGGCCTCTACCTTGAGCTTGCTGCCCGGACGGGAAGGCATTTCAATGCTGCGGGGAATTTCCACATAGGTTTTAGCTGCAAACAGACGGGCCTTGGTAAAGGAGTCTGAAGCATTGAGGCGGCTTTCCCATGATATAAAGGCATTGAGAGCGCCTGAGCCAAAAAGCTCATAGAGCTCATCATGACTGCCGTACTGCAGCGACAGTTCAAAGCCGGTACGGTTGGTTACCTGCTCCATGAGGCGCTCGGGCAGGTCAGAGCAGTCCATGGAGGAGAGCAGACCAAGGCGTAAGGTGGAGCCTGAGTTGCGGTGGACGCGCTGTACCTGTCCGGCAAGGCTTTCCACCTGGGCAGTAAGCTTTACGGCACGCTCGTACAGAAGCATGCCTGCAGGGGTTACGCTGAAGTGTCGTCCCTTTCTGGTTACCAGAACCACTTCAAGCTCCTGCTCCAGATTTTTAATCTGCTGGGACAGAGCTGACTGGGTAATAAAGCATTCCCGGGCCGCCTCAGTAAAGCTGTGCCTGTCTACCAGAGAAATGAAATAGCGTAACTGATGAAATTGCATGATTGACCAGTATGGGCATGTTCAGGTCCGGCCTGATTTCAGGCTGACCGTGGCCATGCTTGCGCCTGCAGTGACAGATCAATGGCACAGGCTGCTTTGCAGCAGCTCTGTCCTTGCAAGCTTCAGCAGTGCCAGCAGGGCAGGAAAAATAAGGTGCAGTTCCCATGGTTCTCCGGGGCCGCATGGCTGCAGCATGCCTGCTGGAGGCTCGCTGCAGGCTCCGTGCGGCACCAGGAGAGCTGTGGGCAGCAGATTAGACAGTGATGCCGTGCTCAGCCAGCAGTGCGATTAGATCGTCCTCAGAGTAGACGGTCACACCCAGCTCATTGGCCTTGGTGAGCTTGGAACCGGCGGCTTCACCGGCTACTACGGCAAACACTTTCTTTGACACTGATCCTGATACCCGGGCACCAAGTTTCTCCAGCAGCTCCTTGGCTTCATTGCGCTTGAGCTTCTCAAGAGTACCGGTGAGTACAAAGGTCTTACCGGCATAAGGCAGATCATCGGTATTCATTTCGCTGACCTGAGGGCACTCTTGAAGTTCAAGGGCAGCTTCATTGAGCAGACGGTCAATGACAGTACGGTTGTGCTCTTCGGCAAAGAAGTCGATGATGTGGCGGGCTGCAACATTGCCAATGTTAGGAATGGCAGTAAGCTGCTCAGGGGTAGCCTGCATCAGTTCCTGGACAGTACGGAAGTAGGAGGCCAGCAGTCTGGCTGTGGAGCTGCCTACCTCACGAATGCCCAGAGCATAAACAAAGCGGTTTAATGGACGCTTGCGTGACTCCTGAATGTTAGTCACGATACGTTTGGCAGTAGCCTTGCCCAGCAGACGCTGCTTTGCTGGCTCAGTGTCAGTAGCCGGAGTCTCGATGGTCATTTTGGAAAGCGTTTCTTCATCAAGAACATAGAGATCAGCTACATTTTTGATCATGCCCTGATTGATCATGCCCTCAACAATGCGGCCGCCCAGACCATCAATATCCATGGCCTCGCGCTCGGCAAAGTGCTCAATTGCCTGACTGAGCTGCTTGGGACAGAACAGACCGCCGGTGCAGCGCCATACGGCCTCATCACCAACACGCTCAAGTGCAGAACCGCATTCAGGACAGGATGCAGGGAAGACAACCTCAGAGAGCTCGGCGCCCTCACGTCTGTCCTTGACCACGCCTGCAATCTGAGGAATAACGTCACCGGCGCGGCGCACAATGACCATGTCACCTACCTTGATATCAAGACGGCGAATTTCCTCTTCGTTATGCAGGGTGCAGTTGGAAATGGTGGTACCGCCTACATAGACAGGCTGGAGACGGGCAACAGGAGTAATGGCACCGGTGCGTCCTACCTGGAAGTCCACGGCCAGCAGGCGGGTCATTTCTTCTTCAGGAGGGAATTTGTAGGCTACAGCCCAGCGTGGGGCCTTGGAGGTGGCGCCAAATTCAATCTGAGTGGCAATGTCATTGATCTTGAGTACTACGCCGTCAATATCGTAGTTGAGATCAGGGCGGGTTTTGCCTGTTTTCTCATAGAAAGTGCGCAGGCCTTCAATACCGTTTAATACCTCGACCAGTTCATTTACTGGCAGTCCCAGGCTCTTTAGGTACTGCAGACGGCCAAACTGGGTATCAGGCAGTCCTGAGGATGTGCCTTCAACAGCATTTTCAGCGCTGCTGTCAGCATCGATAATGCACTCACCTATGTAGTAGGCGTAGAAATCCAGAGGGCGGGTAGCAGTAATGCGGGAGTCCTGCTGACGCAGAGAGCCGGCAGCGGCATTGCGCGGATTGGCAAATGGCTTCTGGCCGTTGGCGCGGGCATTTTCATTCCAGCGGGCAAAGCCGTCGCGTGGCATGATGACCTCACCACGAACATCAAGGTAATCAGGGATACGCTCAGCCTGGAAGGCAGTATCGACAGCAGCTTTGGCACTGCCGGTCTGACTTGCCAGATGCAGGGTCAGAGGGATGCTCTTAATGGTTTTTACATTGGCTGTAATGTCCTCACCTGTGGAGCCGTCGCCACGGGTGGCCGCTCTTACCAGAACGCCCTTTTCGTAAATAAGGCTGACAGCAAGGCCGTCAAGCTTGGGCTCACAGCAGTACTCGACCTCATGGCCCTCAGCTTCAAACATGCGATCATTGAAGTCACTGAGCTCGTTGTCATTGAAGATATCGCGCAGACTCATCAGACGTATGCGGTGAGCCACAGGGGCAAAGTCATTGGATACGGCATCACCTACACGGCGGGTAGGGGCATCAGGATCCTTATAGCCTGTTGCGTTCTCAATGGCCTCAAGCTCGTGATAGAGGCGGTCATATTCGGCATCAGGTACTTCCGGGCTGTCCAGATAGTAATAGGCACGGGCATAGCGGTTGAGCTGATCAATAAGCTTGCGGTAATGCTCGCGGCTGGTATCTTCCGGCATATTTTCAATGACTGATAAAAGGTCGGTCATGTCTGTCCCTCTAATCTGAAAATATTAAGCCTCACAGGGCCTGACTCAATGCACTAAGGCTATATGTTTGCAGCTGCAAACTCAAGTGCCCGAATGGGGGCATACTGTCTGATGAATATGATTATCCGCAAATGCACAGCATCACAGCCCTGCGGCAGCTGTGCTGCCCGGCCGGCTGCCCGGCCGGTTGCCCGGCCGTAGCGGGGCTTGTCGTTGTGGCGCAGCTTGTCGCCATGACAGCAAAGGGGCAGGGCAGGGCCGCAAGGCAGGCCCTGCCGTTTACATATGAAAAAAGCACTGCCATCAGGGCAGTGCTTTTTTCTGTAAGACAGCGCGGCAGCCGCCTGTAATCAGTTGTTGTGAATGCCGCTGTCGTAGTTCTGCAGTTCGGCCGCAATGGCATCAAGCTGCTCAGCATTGAGTGGATTGCGGTGCTGGTCCTGAATCTGTCCGCCCAGCTGGGAGATGAAGATTTCGGTAGCCATGCGCAGAGCCTTGAAGTAGGCAAAGGCTTTGCCTCTTTCAGGCAGACTCATGTAAAGAGCAATAGCGGAGGTCTTGTAATCCTGCATGTTCTCAGGGAAGTAGTAAGGAGCCTCCATTGAGCAGATACGGAAAACTTCATTTTCCTTGGTAGCTGCATTCTCGTAAACAAAGTAGATCTTGAGATTGTCCTTGATGAAGCCCTGAATGAAGCCGTACTGATTGCAGATAGCCTCAATGTCATTGCCAGAAAAGACGCGGTCAGGGCCGGCTGAGACTATAAGTTCATAAACAGAAAGCGGGGCTCTTGAGGCCTGCTGCTGGTTTTGCTGACCAAAGGCATTGTGTCCCTGGGCTCCATAGCTGCTCTGAGCCTGACCCTGAGCCTGCATGCTCCAGTTACTGCTGTTGCCGCCCTGTGGCAGCTGGTTGCGGTTCATCTGGTTGAAAGCAAGCTCATCAGCACTGGCCGGGGCACGGCTCTTTTGATTGACGCTGATGGATGCGGCATTTTCCAGGGTACGGTAGCCGTCGTCAAAGCCCTCAGGTAAAGACATATGGCGCACATTGCTGCTCTGAGCCGGAGCAGCACTGCTCTTGTTGATTTTGCCAATGTTGAGATCAACCTCACTATCACCTGCGCTATCTTCAACTGTGGTGGAAACAATACGTACCTTGCCCACATTGCTGGACTTGCTCAGCTCCTGATCGCGCTGATTATCCTTTTTGAGCTTGCGGTTCTGAGGCTTTCCGGAAAACCACAGACCATGAATAATAAAGATGAAAATGCAGACTGCACCAACAATTAAAACAATGGAACTGGGTTCGGTAAAGGAGGACATTAAACACCCCTGGGTAAAATCTGGCTCTCAATGACAGGCATATAAATAACCTGACATGCCACGCCGGTCAGGATTCATTGCATACAGTTTTCAGCTGCAGTGACTGAATATCTGAGGTCACACGTTCGCAGATGAATAAGGATCCTGCTCAGAACATGACGTTCAGCGCGGGTTAACCCACAATTATACTGAAAATTAAGGAATCTTACTTAGGATAGAATTAGTCATAATTGCCGCTCAGGCCCATGCGGCCGCCCTTTGATG
The DNA here is from genome assembly GCF_023051105.1 of Anaerobiospirillum sp. NML120449. Classification (GTDB taxonomy): domain Bacteria; phylum Pseudomonadota; class Gammaproteobacteria; order Enterobacterales; family Succinivibrionaceae; genus Anaerobiospirillum. The sequence continues at coordinate 91,310 of NZ_JALKIL010000004.1, forward strand.
CGTCATATGCATTATGATTATGCCTGAGCTGGATGCGCATCACTGTGACCTGCCAGGCGGCACATGTCAGACAGCCGGGCAGAGCCTCTGCCAACGTGCTCATGCTCAGTGCGCCGGCGGCTGTACTGGGAAAAAGCTCGTGGAGTCGGCCATTTATCGCAATGACAGGGCACAGTGTCTACGCAGGGGCATCTGTGCGCGCGCTGCAGGCAGCGTGAATGGCAGTAGACAGGCTGGTCCTGCAGGCATGGTGAATGGCAGGAGACAGGCTGGTCCTGGCGGCTGATGCAGATGGAGAGGTTGTCCTGAAAAATGGTCATTTTGTGAATTGCAAAGCCGTATGCCTAAGTCAGAGCTTAATAATTCAGGCTATCATTCACAGTTACAATATCTTTACCCGGAAACCAGGGCGGCACAGGCCATGAAACCATGACAGACGCTGCAGAGCTGTATCAGCATGGAGCCGGGCTTTTCCCACCTCCAGCAGTGTCATTAAGGGCACAACAAACAGGGGACTTTTATGATTAAAGACAGAGCCAATCAGGAAATTAATCCTTTTTCAGTAGTGAGCTACCTTGGTTCGGGCATGAAGCTGGCTCTTTCCAAAGAGTGCCGTCTCTTTGTAATTATTCCTATCATCATCAATTTTATTGTCCTCATGGCCGGTGGCTATTTTGCCGTACAGATGATTCACTCAGTGCTCCAGGAGTATCTGGGCATGCTTCCTCAGTGGCTGAGCTTCCTGAGCTATCTGTTATGGGTGCTCCTTGCTGCCACCATGGGCTTTATCTTTGTTTATATCTTCTCTACTGTGGCTACCATTATTGCCTCACCTTTCTACGGCATGCTGGCTGAAAAGGCCGAAGGCGTAATTCGCGGTGCTCCATTTGCTGCCGGTGCTGATGAGGGCCTTGGCGCAATAGTCAAGGATGTACCACGTATTATCAAGCGCGAATTACAAAAGCTGGGCTTTTATCTGCCACGTGTGCTGGTATGCCTGATCATTTCCTTTGTCCCTGTACTCAACATCATTGCTCCAATCTGCTGGTTCCTGCTGGCAGCATGGATGATGTGCGTCCAGTACGTGGACTATGCCTACGACAATCACAAGATTCCTTTTGCTCAGATGCGCAAGGAGCTGGCCCAGCAGCGTATGACCACCTTCTTCCTCGGAGCCATCATCTCCCTTGCCATGACCATTCCATTCCTCAACCTGCTGATTCCACCAGCAGCCGTTTGCGCAGGTACCCGCTACTATGTGGATATCCAGAGTCGCTTCACCCTCGATGCCGCCATGGATAACACCGGTCGCTAAGCGCTGACCGCAGCCCCGGCCACAGCCACTGCCACAGCCACGCTACATGTCCTGGCTGACCGGTCGGGCCTGCTGGCGTGACCGGGCCCGGCGACGGCTGTCGCCCTGTGGCCCTGTGGGCTGAGAGTGATTAGACTGCCCTGCAAGATGACAGAGAGCCTGTGCTTAGTGGCATCGTGCAGGTCAGCTCAAATTTGGGCGTACTGATATGGCTAACTGCCCCTGTCTCAAGTAATATGGTCTAACTATCTTCAGCCCGTTTATACGCCCCTTATGGCGTATTCAGCGCACACCTGCCATGGGCTGCATCACCTTATTTATCTTAGCTGTCCGCTGTTATCAATGGCTGCAGGCCAGGTGGCCTGCAACTGCCTGCAGAGCATATGGCTGTGGCGCTTACAGCGCAGATAAACTGCACTCAACACATTGGAGCTGTTCAAATGTATACCATGTCAGGAGTTACGGTATCTGAAGGCATCAGTCAGGGACGGGCCTTCGTCATTGTGCCTGATACCAGGGAAGAGACATTAGATGTGGTGGCCACATTCAGTGCCAGTGAGGAGAGTCTCAAATACCGCAAGGCCAGCCGCGATTTTGCCAACAAGCTCAATAATGCAGCATCCGGCACAGTGCCTGACCGTGTGCGTGATCTCTTTGGCGCCGTTGCTTCCTATATAACCAACAGCAATAACATCAAGGATATCGACGGCCTGATTTTCGATGGCCGTACTGCTCTTGATGCGGCCAATGAGATTCTGATTCCCAAGATTATCCGTTTTACCCAGCCTGCTGAGGACGCCGTACGTCAGCATGAAGAGGAGCACGGCACCTCGCTCTCAGGCGTAACTGATGACAGCTCCCTTGATAAGGCCGCTCAGAAACAGCGTGCCCGTGATGATTACGAAGATGACTGGGAGATGCAGCTTGGTGCCCGTGAAATCAAGTCGCTGATGCGTGACTTTATTTCCACCATTGCCGCACCAAAGGAGCAGGCAGTAGACATGCCTGATCTGCCTGAGCCAGCCGTGGTAATTGCCCGTGACCTGTCTCCGGCTGAGTTTCTGTCGCTGCGTACCGACATGGTAAGGGCTGTAATTCTGGAGGCCGGTGAGGCCTCAGGCCATCTGGGCACAGTGCTGCGTGATCTGGGCATTCCAGCCGTCTATGGCGTTAAGGGAGCCATGACCATTAAAAGTGGCGAGCTTGTTCTGGTAGATGCCAACCGTGGCTCCATTCTCATTGAGCCACCTAAAGACACAGCCAGCGCCATCATTGCCCAGCAGGATCGTTTTGCTGAGGAAGACGATGGCAGTACTGACAATCTTTCCGTAACTGTTGCCGGTTCCATGGGCGCAGTAGGTGATATTGCCCGACTGGCTCAGCATTTCAATCATGGCCTTGGTCTGCTGCGCTCTGAGTTCCTTTTCCTCAACTTCCATCATGAGCCTACAGTTGAGGAGATGGTGACTGCTTTCAAGTCAGTCTTTGACAGAATACCTGCTGATGCTCCTCTGACTGCCCGTACCTTTGACTTTGCAGGCGACAAGCGTCCGCTGTTTACCCTTGATATGGACGTGACCGGACCGCTGCGCAAGTACGGCGCTCAGGTAGGGTCCCGTCTGTTGAAAAATGAGCTGCGCGCCATGCTGCTGGCTTCAGCAGGACGTGAGATTAATATTGTCTTCCCTCTTATTACCCGCATCAGCGAAGCCCGCTCATTAAATGAACTGCTCTCTCAGGCCCGAGCCGAGCTGCGCTCCGAAAAAAGAGATATTGGCCGCTGCAAGGTGGGGCTGATGATTGAGACTCCGGCTGCCGTGCTCTCAGCCCGTGGCTTTGCCTCCTATGGTGACATGTTCATGATAGGCACCAGTTCGCTTGCCGAGTACGCCGCAGCTCCACGCCCGCCAGAGGAATACTTTACCCCGGCTCTGTCCAAGATGATTGCCATTGCCTGTAAGGCTGCCAATGCCGAGGGGGTAAAGGTTGGTCTGGCCGGTCGCTTTGCCATGCGTACTGAGCTTATGCCTTTCTTCCTGTCGCTGGGCGTAAGCTATATCACCACAGACTCAGCCTCCATTATCAGGATACGTAAGGAAATCCAGCGTCTGCTCGACAAGGGCCTCAAGCCTCATTACGACCCTGAGCTCTTTGATCGCATCATGGATCTGGCCTCAGCGCGCGACCTGCAGATTCTTTTCAACGAAAAGCTGACCCTGTAGCTCGTACCCGCAGCCATGGCCATGGCCTGCAAGGTCCCGGCGACCGGCCAGGTACGCCGCAGGCGTCCTGACATGCCCATTGGCAGTGCCGGGCGACCGGCAGGTCGTTTCCATAAGCCCTGAAGCATGCTGACAATATGGTCTGCAGCTTCAGGGCTTTGTTTTGCTGCGCCATGGCCGGGTACCATGGTGCGCATCTGCAGAGGCTGCGGGCATGGGAGATGCTGCAGGAAATGGACGGAGGTGAAGCGGCAGCAGGCCTGGGGCCTGCTGCCTGACAGGCAGCTGCGGTGTGTGCTGGCATCCATACCAGAAAAAGGATTATGGGCAGGCTGATTTGCTGTTATCATGATCTGACAGAGAAAAAGTAGTGAGCGTCATCAACTCACCGGAATAATGATAAGGATGGATTTATGGGCTTTCTTTCTCAGCTGTTTAAAAAAGCCAGCCAGTCAGCCAGTGAAACACCTGTAGAGGACATCAAGGCCGATGTTACTCTGGCAGCTCCAGTTACCGGCACCCTTCTGCCTCTGGAGGAAGTGCCAGATATTGTTATCTCAGAAAAGGTAATGGGAGAGGGCGTAGCCGTAGTTCCGGAAAGTGAGACCATTGTGGCCCCATGTGACGGTGTAATCGCCCGTCTTCTGCCTACCAGGAATGCTTTTTCAGTACGCCGCGATGATGGTATCGAGGTGTATGTGACCTTCGGTGTTGAGTCTATGGAACTCAAGGGCGATGGTTTTACCACCAAGGTAAATATCGGCGATGCCGTCAAAAAGGGCGATCCTGTTATCATCACCGATCCACGCATTCTGTCCAACCGCCTTAAGTCCAGCATCACCTCCATGATTGTGATACGCAGCTCAGGCGATATCGACAGAGTGACCAATGCTACTGGCAAGTGCCTTGCCGGTCACACCCCTGTACTGTGGATAAGTCTTAAGAAATCTCAGTTATAAGAGCAGGGCAAAGACCGCGCTCTGCCCAGCGGCTCTGCAAGGCATCTCTGGTGTGCTGCCGCTGCCTGTGCTGCACTGCAGCACCATACAACAGCGCCGCTGCAGCGGGCCGCAGCGACTGCGCCAGCTGCCCGGGCGCCTGACCTGGATGCACAGCCGCAGGGGCGGCCAGCAGGGGCAGTGCTGTGAAAGACACAAATGAAAAGGGCCGGATGTCATAAACATCCGGCCCTTTTCTTTTGGGACATGCTCCTTGCGGAGCATGCCGCCGTTACCTGTTAACAGAAACTGTTAAACGTTGGCAACGATATCTTCAACGGTCTTCTTGGCATCGCCGAAGCACATGAAAGAATTTTCCTTGAAGAATAATGGGTTCTGAACACCAGCGTAACCGGCATTCATGGAACGCTTGAATACAACTACGTTGCGAGCCTTCCAGACCTCAAGAACTGGCATGCCAGCGATTGGGCTGTTTGGATTCTCAAGAGCGGCAGGGTTAACGGTATCGTTAGCACCAATAACCAGTACGGTATCGGTCTCTTCGAAGTCATCGTTAATCTCGTCCATCTCAAATACGATGTCGTATGGAACCTTGGCCTCAGCCAGTAACACGTTCATGTGGCCAGGTAAACGACCGGCAACAGGGTGAATGGCGAAGCGAACAGTGGTGCCACGGGCCTGTAACTTCTCAGTTAACTGAGCAACAGCAGCCTGGGCCTGAGATACAGCCATACCATAGCCTGGGGCGATGATAACAGAAGAAGAGTTCTTTAACAGCTCAGCAACTTCACCAGCCTTTAACTCACGGTACTCACCAACTTCCTCGTCGTCTGAAGCGGCAGCGCCTTCGTTACCGAAGCCACCGGCGATAACAGAGATGAAGGAGCGGTTCATGGCCTTACACATGATGTAAGACAGAATGGCACCTGAGGAACCTACTAATGCACCGGTAACGATTAAGAGGTCGTTGGAGAGCATGAAGCCAGAGGCGGCAGCAGCCCAGCCGGAGTAGGAGTTCAGCATGGAAATAACAACCGGCATATCGGCACCACCAATGGCGGCAACGAGGTGCACGCCGAAGGCGCAGGCGATAATGGTCATCAGAATTAATGGCAGAACTGGTGGTACGTCAGCAGCCATGAACCAGATTAAGAGCAGGAGGGATAAAACCAGTGCACCCAGGTTCAGGAAGTGACCGCCAGGCAGCATTAAAGGAGCGGACTTGAAGACAGCCAGCTTGTAAGTGCCATTGAGCTTGCCGTAGGCAACGATGGAACCGGTGAAGGTTACAGCACCGATGAAGATGCCCAGGAAGATCTCAACCAGGTGAGTGTTCATCTCACCGGCAGTCATGCCGTGGTCGCCACCGGCGCTGGCAGCAGCCTGAGAGGCGGCATCCATCAGGGCAACGATAGTAGCCTGGGAGGCATCCAGTGGGATGGTTACGCTCTCAGGAGCAACGGCACCGATCTCCAGGTAGGAGTTGAAGCCAACCAGTACGGCGGCCAGACCTACGAATGAGTGCATGAAAGCAATCATTTCAGGCATCTGGGTCATGGCTACGCGACGGGCTACATACAGACCGATGGCGGCGCCAACGCCCATGGCTACGATGATTAACAGGAAGCCGAAGCCGCTTTCAACCTGAGCAAAGGTGGCTAACAGAGCGATAGCCATACCAATCATGCCTGATAAGGCACCGTACTTGGCAGTTTCCTGCTTGGAGAGGCCGGCAAGGGCCATAATAAAGAGCAGTGCGGCCAGAATATAGGCCATGTGTATAGGACCTGCTACCATTTCTTAATATCTCCTGATCCTTACTGCTGTTTCTTGAACATTGAGAGCATGCGACGTGTTACAGCAAAGCCACCAAAGATGTTGATGGAGGCAATGAGAACGCCGACGAATGCGAACAGGCCAATGATGAAGCTGCCAGAGCTGATCTGGAGCAAGGCACCAACAACGATAATACCGGAAATGGCGTTAGTAACAGCCATAAGCGGTGTATGTAAGGAGTGGGTTACGTTCCAAACGACGTAGTAACCAACTACACATGAAAGTACGAATACGGTGAAGTGTGGTAAGAACTTCTCCGGAGCGAAAATACCGATAAGGGCAAAGGCAATGACAACCAGAGCTGCCATGGAAGCCTTGAAGGTGCCGGATACCTGGCGCTGTTCAACCTTAGGTGGAGCAGCCTCAGCAGCTGGAGCAGCTGGAGCGGCAGAAACGCTGATCTTTGGAGGTGGGAAGGTAACTTCACCGCCCTTGGTAACAGACATGTTACGCAGGATGACGTCTTCGAAATCGATATCGATGTTGCCATCCTTGTTCTTGCACAGAATCTTGGCCAGGTTGACCAGATTGGTGGAGTACAGCTGAGAGGACTGAGCTGGCAGACGGCAGGCCAGATCGGAGTAGCCGATGATCTTTACGCCGTTCTCGGTGGTGGTTACTTTGCCTTCAACAGTCAGCTCACAGTTACCGCCGGTACCTGCAGCCAGGTCAACGATAACAGAACCAGGCTTCATGCTGGCTACCATCTCCTTGGAGATTAAGCGTGGAGCTGGCTTGCCTGGAATGGCAGCGGTAGTGATGATGATGTCAACTTCCTTGGCCTGAGCAGCAAAGAGCTCCATTTCGGCCTTGATGAACTCATCAGACATTACCTTGGCATAGCCGTCAGAAGAACCGCCGTCCTCATTGGCGAAGTTGAGCTTTAAGAACTCACCGCCCATGGACTTGATCTGATCAGCTACTTCAAGACGGGTATCGAAAGCACGTACGATAGCGCCCAGAGAGTTGGCAGCACCGATGGCAGCCAGACCGGCTACACCTGCACCAATAACCAGAACCTTTGCTGGAGGAACCTTACCTGCAGCAGTTACCTGACCGGTGAAGAAGCGGCCGAAGTTGTGAGCGGCTTCGATAACGGCACGGTAACCGGAGATGTTGGCGATGGAGGATAAGGCGTCCATGGCCTGGGCACGTGAAATACGTGGCACCATGTCCATGGCCAGTACGTTGACCTTCTTCTCGTTAAGCTTGGCTACCAGATCAGGATTCTGAGCTGGACGGATGAAGCTTACTAAGGTCTGACCTTCCTTTAATAACTTGATCTCTTCATCGCTTGGAGCGTTAACCTTGAAGATAATGTCGCTTTGCCAAACGTCACGACCACGTAAAACTTTTGCACCCGCTGCGCTATAGGAAGCGTCGTCAAAGCTGGCATCGGCGCCGGCATTGGTCTGGATTGCAACCTCAAAGCCCAACTTGATGAGCTTGGTTACGGTATCAGGAGTGGCGGCCACTCTTGTTTCGCCTTTCAAGCTCTCTTTTGGAATACCTATCAGCATGGCTTTTTCCTGTTAAATAAAGATTACTTATTTCTTACCACAGTCATTGACTCGGCAACACTGAGTGTTATGCAGCTGGCAAGATGATTTATCTGAACATGATGCAACTTACTTTTACAAGTAGCAACACTTTTGAACGTACTTTTAGAGCAAGCACACAAAATATCATTCATGCCCGTATCAGCCAGGTCTGCTAGATAAGAACCAAGTCGGCTAGATTTAAGAGCGTTAATGCCATAAACAAGCCGTTCAGACGGGGAATAAGGGTATCATAAACCATAGTGATAATGCAGCCTGGTCCTGTAACCTGCGCTGTTGTTACCGGGACTATACTCATGAGGCAATTGTGCATAAACATGCCTCACTTCACATACTCATGGCTGTTCTTTAATTAGTTAAATTAATTTAATAAAGATATTAAATAATGCAGGTAACAGGCGCATGATCACGAAATTACGGGTACTTTTGGTCGACCAGATATGCCACTTCAACATCATGCCTGCATGTCATTATGACCATCACCCCGAAAGGAGCAATGTTATAACATCTGTAACATAAATGAATGTCTATAAGTGACCGCCATCATCCATCCATCCACCAATCCACCAATACATCCATCAATCTACCCATCCACCAATCCATCCATCCATCCATCAATCAATCCACCTGTCATCCATTCATCCATCCATCCATCCATCCATCCATCCATCAACACTCTCTGACTGTCTCAATTTCAGCATGCTTTTTCTGTAGGTTTGCAGGGGAGAAATGTCTGCCCGGCAGGCTCAGACTGTGGCGGTTGCTGCAGCGTGGACTGGACTGCTGCAGTGAGCAGGGCTAACTGCACGGCTGCTGAGGCAGAGGCAAACATGCTAAAATAAGCAGTTTGGTTGATTTTTCGGTGAGACCTCAATGCGCCTGCAGCATGCTGCAAGCATCGAGCAGTGCCTCGAGTGCAGCAGGGAATGGCAGGGTCAGTGCCCGTGGCAGTGCACGGGCTTGGAACCGTGCATAGAACCGTGCATGGGCCATGGAATGGGTTATGGCCTGGAGGCTGCGTGGTCTTACGGGAGTTTCAGACAGAGGCGGCTCTTGGAAGTTTTCCGCTACAGGTACGGCTTCATGGAACCTGCGGGGTGAGGCAGCTGAGGTGTCAGCATGCCGGGACCGCAGACGGCGTGGGGACTGAGGCTGGAGCTGAGGGCTTTCGGTGTGGCAAAGAGCTTGGATCGCAGGATTTTCAGATCAGGGTAACGACTGGAGATAACGGGCAGGGTACGCCGGTAGCTGCTCCTTTATATAAAGGCACAGCGCTAAAGGTATGGACTGCAACGCGAGTGCTCCGGGACGGGCTTTTTCTGGAAATGCGAGATCATTTGACTGTGGAAGGGTGACAACATTGTTACGCAGTGATTTTAATTTCGACTTACCTCACGAGCTCATTGCTGACTTTCCGTCTGAGCAGCGTACGGCCTGTCGTATGCTCTGTCTTGACGGCAACAGTGGAAAGCTTGAGGACAAAATATTCATAGAGCTCAAGCAGTTTCTCAGACCTGGTGATCTGCTGGTCTTTAACGACACCCGTGTGATTCCGGCCCGAATGTATGGCCATAAGGACACTGGTGGCAAGTGCGAATTTCTTATTGAACGTATCCTCAATCCTCAGCAGGCTCTTGCCCATATCAAAGCCTCCAAATCCCCAAAGCCAGGCAGCACTGTCTTTGTCGGTACTGAGGATGATCCTCAGCGCTACCGTCTGACCATTTCAGGCCGTCAGGGAGCACTTTTCCACGTTACCTGCCAGGATAACCAGGAAATTCTGTCCATTCTTAATGACATTGGACATATTCCTCTGCCTCCATATATTGAGCGTCCTGATGAGACTATGGACCGTGAACGCTATCAGACAGTTTACTCACGTGAGCCAGGTGCCGTGGCCGCCCCTACAGCCGGACTGCACTTTGACAATGAGCAGCTTGAGGATCTCAGGGTCTTTGGTGTCGATATGGCCTTTGTCACTTTGCATGTTGGCGCCGGAACATTCCAGCCAGTACGTGAGGACGATATTCTCAGACATCATATGCATGCCGAGTATGTCCAGCTGTCCCGTGAGGTGGCCGACAAGGTCATCAGTACTCACAAAAACGGTGGCCGTGTCATTGCTGTAGGAACCACAGCTGTACGCTCCCTTGAAAGTGCTGCCAACAATGCATTGAAGATGGGCCTCGATGAGGAGATTGCTCCTTTTAATGACGATACCTCCATCTTTATCTACCCGGGATACCAGTACAAGGTGGTGGACTGTCTTATCACCAATTTCCACCTGCCAGAGTCCACTCTGATTATGCTGGTCTGTGCTTTTGCCGGCTACGCAAATACCATGAATGCCTACCGTCACGCAGTGCAGAGCAAGTACAAGTTCTTCAGTTACGGCGACTGCATGTTTATCCAGAAGCGTACGGGACCAGTGGATCTGCCGCCGTCAGCTGACGGTGATGTCGACAGTGCTGTCTGCTCTGTACAGGGACAGGACGCATGATTTAGGACGCATGATTTAAGTCGCAAGGCCCCCTGCGTGCCTGCAGCTCTGGCTGCAGGGGCTTCAGGTGTGGCGGCCACTGAATTTTTCCGGGATCGAGGCTTTTTGCTGGTTTTGGGTCATAATTGAGCCATTTTTGCCCGGTTTTTAACGATTTTGAGTGTTTTTGCATGGAATTTAAGATTTTAGCTGCCGATGGCAAGGCACGCCGTGGTGAGCTTCATTTTGCCCGTGGCATTGTCCGTACTCCAGCCTTTATGCCTGTAGGCACCCTGGGCACAGTCAAAGGTGTACGTCCGGAGCAGGTAAGTGAGCTGGGAGCTGACATTGTGCTTGGTAACACCTTCCACCTGTGGCTTCGCCCTGGCACTGAGGTAATCAAAGCTCATGGCGACCTGCATGACTTCATGCACTGGGACAAGCCTATTCTTACTGACTCAGGCGGCTTCCAGGTTTTCTCTCTTGCAGGTATCAGAAAGGTTACTGAGGAGGGTGTAAAGTTTCAGCATCCAATCAACGGATCAAAGCTGTTCCTCTCTCCTGAAGTTTCCATGCAGGTTCAGTACGATCTGGGCTCTGATATTGTCATGCAGTTTGATGAGTGTATTGAGCTGCCTGCTGACCACAAGCGCATGCGTGAGGCCATGGAGCTGTCATTACGCTGGGCAAAGCGCTGCCGCGACGAGTTTGACCGACTGGGCAACAAAAACGCTCTCTTTGGTATTATCCAGGGCGGCACTGATCAGGGGCTGCGTGAGGCCTCATTAAAGGGACTTACTGACATTGGCTTTGACGGCTACGCCATCGGCGGCCTTGCTGTGGGTGAACCAAAGGATGTCATGTACAAAGCTCTTGCTCACATTACTCCAATCATGCCTCAGGAAAAGCCACGTTATCTGATGGGCGTAGGCCGTCCTGAAGATATTCTTGAGGGTGTACTCAATGGCGTGGACATGTTTGACTGTGTTATGCCGTCACGCAATGCCCGTAACGGTCACCTCTTTACCTCTCAGGGTGTGGTCAAGATCCGTAATGCCAAGTACAAGATGGATACCTCGCCTCTTGATCCAAATTGCAGCTGCTACACCTGCCGCAACTTCTCCAAGGCCTATCTGCACCATCTGGACAAGTGTAATGAGATTCTGGGCGCTCACCTCAACACCATTCACAATCTCCATTACTACGAGAACTTCATGGCTCAGATTCGTGAGGCTATTTCTGAAGGCCGCCTTGAGCAGTTTGCCGAGGAATATTACAAGGCCCAGGGACTGGGTGCCCGCATCAGCGTAGAGTAACACCAACATCACTGTGGCCTGTGCATGGCTGCACGAATAAAAATGCCTGCTCTGAGCAACGCTCAGCAGCAGGCATTTTTTATGGTCCGGACTGAAGCCAGGTTAAGCCTGGCAGGGCAGTCATGCACTGGCATAAGCCAGCTGCACCCGGCCTGGCCAATGGCTCCAGGCCGGGCAGGCAGCTCCCTGACGGCATGTCCACTCAACCGGTGCCGTCCCTGATCAGGTGGTGGCGCCGGATTATGGCGCCAGGTGACGGGAACGGTGAGGGGCTGAGTGTGACTGTCAGGCCTATTTCTCTACAGGATTGCCGTCGAAGTCCAGAGTAAGAGGCTTGTTGTTAACGCGCAGCCTGAAGCTGTCCCAGCCTATATCCTGAGGCAGGGCTACTTCGTCAATCAGCTCAAACTCTTGTTCAGCATCCTGAGGGAACTCGTTGAATGTGGTATAGCACTTGTTGAGCAGGGCACTGGTCAGATCCAGTACATAATCAGGGTTTTCAGGGTTCTGCTGCTCCATGGTGTGCAGTATGCTCAGGTACATTACCAGGTTTTCCTGGTTCCAGCCGTATTTGCGCAGGTCGGTGCTGCGGTTTAGCAGATCCCAGGTCTGATCGAGAATGGCCATACGGTTGAATGTACGGTTCTTTTCATCAAGGTTATTAATGAGAAGACGGCCGGTCTCTGGCAGGCTGTTGTAAACAGTGCCGGCATAACGTAATACATGAATGCCCTGAATACACTGGGTCTGACTGGCAAAACGACCTGGCAGGGCTTCGATAGTTTCGGCTCTGTCTGCAGCAAGGGCAGCGCTGCCGCTGAAAATGGAGGCGGCAAGCATCAGGGTTGAGATTAACTTCAAGGGCATCTCCCAATATTGGATTGAATACGTTTTTTATCAGCCAAATATATCAGCTGACAGCTCCTGCAGCGTCACCTGATGTGGCCTTACCTGCAGCAGCATCACCTGATATGGCCTTACCTGCTGCAGCGTCACCTGATGTGGCCTTACCTGCAGCATCGTTATCTGATGTGTGTTCAGCTGCTGTGGTTTTGGCCAGTGGAGCTTTGGCTGCTGCCGCTGCATCGAGCTCTCATTTTGTTCTGACAGTTCCGTCGCTGTTGAGAACGTGGGTTTGCCCGCTTTCAAGGCTGAATGTAAAGCCATCCCAGCTGCTGTCCTGTGGCAGTCCAACCTCATCGATGAGCTCGAACTCTGCCTCTTCATCATATGGGAATTCATTGAAAACGGTATAGCACTTCTCTATAAGCTTTTCGGTCATTTCGCTCATTATTTCCGGATTGTCAGCCCTGGAGTCTGAGCAGATATTGCTCAGCATATCAAGGTATAAGGCAAAACTGGTATCGTCCCAGCCGTACTGGTCCAGCGCCGCTCCTTTGAGTTTGTAGGAAGCATACATGGCCTTAAATAAAGCGTAGCGGTTTTTGACTCTGGTCTCTATGTCCTCTACATCCACCAGCTTCCAGGTTGATTCAGGAAGGGAAGCAGTTTCATATGCTGCATGACGCAGAACATGCATGCCCTGAATACACTGTTTCTGGTTTTCAAAAACAGAAAAGCTGTTTTCCATAATGTCAATTCTGTTGTCAGGCTCGGCCTGAGCTGTACCCCATAATCCGGCTGCTGCCAGAGCCAGGACGGCAACTGTCTTCATAGTGTTTCATCCATGTCAGCTGATTCAACAGCGTTTTTATTCTTAAACTTCGATATACAGGCAGTAAGATGCACTGTTTCGAGGTCTGGTCATATTAGCATGAGGGCATTTGGTTATATTACTGTCAAAGCATGACTTTTGCTGTCTTTTCAATCGCGATCACATATTTATGAACAGCTCAGTTTAATGATTTTTATGCACATTCATGCTTACTGTGGGTACGCTAATACTTGACAGCTATGATACTGTGTCCCCCTGTATAACCATGCCTGAGCCTGCCTCCGGCTGCCTCCTGCTGCAAGGGCGCAGCCGTGCTGCAGGCTCAGCCTTGCAGCGTGCCCGGGCCGGGCTGAATGACTCGGCAGCGCGCCAGGCTGCAGGCCGGGGACCAGCAGTGCCCTTGGCTGACTTGCCGGGACAGGGGATGGGCGCGCGGGCCAGGCATATGATTTTTACGGTATAAGTGGCCTGCGCAGGCGGCCTGCGACTGGCTTGCCTGGCCTGGTAAAATCAGGGCTTGACAATAACAGTACCTCAGTCAAAATAGAAAGCTTATTTGTACCTTTTAGCCGTGCGGATCATCAGCTGATTTGCCGGTATAAAAGCCGGTTTCTGCCTGCATAACATACTCATTACTGCAGTGCATGCTGACCCGGGAGCGCATAGCCGGATACGGTTGCAGCTCTTGTGGTTCTGTACGCAAAAGTGTGGTGAGTTTATCCCTTTTTCTGACCTGATACAGTCTGTGACTTTACAGTCTGGTTAACAGCTCAAGGGAGTGGGGTTATAGGGCACAGGGCATCTGGAGACGCTGCTTTACATTAAAGCAGGCGGGGCGGATGCCGGACAGATTTAGGGCTGGATAGAGTCCGAATACTCTTTTGCGGGTAAATGCCCGTCAGCAACGGCAGCAGGCAGTCTACATGCTGCAGGTCGGTGCTTGCGGGAAGCGTTTCTTCAGGAAATGACTATTCACACTGTATTTTTCACCACTTTGTATCAAAGGTAACATCATGAACATCATTTCAGTTGCTCATGCTGCTGAGGGCGCTCCAGCTCCAGGCGGCGATATGAGCATGCTCATTATTCTTGTGGTCTGTATGGTCGCTGTTTACTTCTTTGTAATGCGTCCAAACAACAAAAAGCGCAAGGAGATGCAGAACCTGCTCGACGGTCTTGCTGTCGGTGATGAGGTTTTAACCAATGGTGGTATCGCTGGTAAGGTAGTCAAGCTTCCTGAGAACAAGGAATACGTCATGGTTGGTGTAGGTAAGGACGTAGTCTTACAGATGCGCCGCAACTACATCGTTGCCGTATTACCTAAGGGCACCCTCGAGAGCATTTAAGTGCAGGCTTGAAAGTCCGGGCGGATCGCTCAGTAAGACGCGCTGTATATCTTATATATGCAGCTGCACCTGCAGCCCCGTTCCGGAGACGTCCTTGAACTGACAGCGCTCAGGCCTTCAGAAAAGGGACGCCTTTGCCCTGATAACAGTGTTATTCAGGGCTGAGCTGACAGTATCAGGCGGTCAGGCCGGACCTGTGGTCCGTGCAGTTTCATTCCTGTCTTTTCTGTCAGCTGCCAGCATGGCCAGAGACAGTGCTCCGGCCAGATTAATCAATCAAGGCCAGGAACGGCACAGTGTGCTGTACCTGCTGCAGAACGACTGCCGAGCTGTGGCCGCTGGAGTCATGGCAGCCTTGATGCCAGCTTTTTGAGATGAATTGTGATAAATAAATTTCCCTGGTGGAAGAACCTGCTGGTTTTTGCCACCATTGCCATAGGTTTCTTTTACGCCATACCTAATCTGTATGGTGAGGATCCTGCCCTGCAGGTCTCTGGCACCAACGGTAATCCTGTTTCTCAGGAAGTAGCAGCCGAGGTAGAGAACCTGCTTAAGACCAAGAACATCAAGGGTATTTCCGAGCTTGATGAACAGGGCCAGATGCTGATCCGCTTTACTGATACTGATACCCAGATTATGGCCAAGGACCTGGTTCAGTCCTACCTGGGTGACCGCTATATTACTGCCTTAAATCTGGCTCCTGCCACACCGGAGTTCATGCGCAATCTGGGTATGAATCCGCTAAAGCTTGGTCTTGACCTTCGTGGCGGCGTGCACTTCCTCATGGAAGTTGACATGGATGAAGCCATGAAGAAGATGAGAACCCAGCTGGTTTCTGATCTCCGTAATGAGCTGCGACAGAACAATATCCGTCTTTCCGGTGCCCGTGCAGACGGCAACGATGTGCTGATCACTTTCCGTGACGCTCAGAGCCGCGATGCTGCAGCCGACCTCTTAAAGAAGAATCACCGCGATTTTATCTTCCAGAACTCCGAGCGTGACGGCAGCTACTTTATCCGTGCCGGCATGACCGAAGCCCGCCTTTCCCAGATCAGAACCGCTGCTGTTGATCAGAACATCAACATCTTACGTAATCGTGTTAACGAGCTTGGTGTTGCTGAGCCTCTGATTCAGCGTCAGGGTGCTGAGCGCGTGGTTGTTGAGCTGCCAGGTGTTCAGGACACTGCCCGTGCCAAGGAAATTCTTGGTGCTACTGCAACCCTCGAATTCCGTCTTGTCAACTCCAATGCTGATGTTAATGCTGCCATGCAGGGCCGTATCCCGCCTGGCACTGAGCTGCATCAGGATCGTAACGGCTACCCTGTAATCCTGGAAAAGAGAGTAATTCTGACCGGTGACCACATCGTTGATGCCTCTTCTTCAACTGATGAAAACGGCCGTCCTCAGGTAAACATCTCTCTTGATGCCCGTGGCGGCTCCATCATGTCCGAGTTCACCAAGGACAATGTGGGCAAGGCCATGGCCACCAACTTTATCGAGTTCAAGGTAGTGGAGAACACTGACCCTGATGCTCCAAAGATTGGTCAGCCAGGTTACAAGCCAAAGTTCAAGAAGGTTGAGCAGGTTATTAACGTAGCCACCATTCAGTCCCGTCTGGGCGCCAACTTCCGTATTACCGGTATTGATTCAGCACGTGAGGCTCACAATCTGGCCCTGTTATTACGTGCCGGTGCTCTGATTGCCCCTATCCAGATCGTCGAAGAGCGTACCATTGGTCCATCCCTTGGTCAGGAAAACATCGACAACAGCTTGCGCGCCATGCTTTACGGCTTCACTGCCCTGGGCGTGTTCATGATCATTTACTACAAGGCCTTTGGTTTTGTAGCAAATCTGGCTCTGCTGTTTAACCTGGTAATGGTGGTAGGTGTCATGTCCATGGTGCCTGGTGCAACCATGACTCTGCCAGGTATGGCCGGTATCGTGCTGACCATCGGTATGGCGGTGGACGCAAACGTGCTTATTTACGAGCGCATACGAGAAGAACTGCGCAATGGACGATCTGTCCAGGTAGCCATCAACGAGGGCTACAGCCGAGCTTTCTCAACCATTGCTGACTCCAACATTACCTCCTTTATCACCGCATTTATCCTCTTTATGGTGGGTACCGGTGCCGTAAAGGGCTTTGCTCTGGTGTTAATGATTGGCCTTGCATCCTCAATGTTTACCTCCGTGACCGCATGTCGTGCCGTGGTAAATATCATCTGGGGCGGCAGACCAAACCTCAAGAAGCTGAGCATCTAAGGGAGTGATGTAATGTTACAGTTCATTAAGGATACAACTGTTATCCCTTTTATGAAGATCAAGGGAACAGTGGAGCTCATCTGCCTCGGTCTGGTGATCGCCTCCATTGTTTCCATGGCCATGAAGGGTCTTAACTGGGGTCTTGATTTTACCGGCGGTATCGTAGTTGAAACCCACTACAGCAATGCCATGGATCTGGACAAGGTCCGTAAGGCTTATGCCGACGAGGGCATTGAGGGTGTGGTTCAGCACTTCGGCTCTACCCGTGACGTCATGATCCGTGTAGCTCCAAAGGATGACCTCAATCAGCAGTATGTAACCACCAAGATTCAGGAAGCCTCTTTCAAGCTCGATCCAAAGTCCAGCATCACCCGTTCTGAGTATGTTGGTCCTTCAGTTGGTGCTGAGCTGGTAGAAAGCGGCATTGTGGCCATCGTGGTCTCCCTGATCGCCATTCTGGTCTATATTGCATTCCGCTTTGAGTGGAGAATGGCTACTGGTGCAGTTATTTCACTTGCCTATGACGTGGTGGTAGTACTCGGTGTCTTCTCTTTCTGGCAGATTGAGTATGACCTGACTGTACTGGCTGCTGTGCTCACTGTGCTTGGTTATTCGCTTAACGACAAGATCGTTGTGTTTGACCGTATTCGTGAAAACGCCAGCCGCCTTGCCCATGACCTTGATATGGACGGTCTGTTTGACGTCTCCCTGACTCAGACTCTGTCCCGTACCATCATTACCTCCGGTACCACTCTGATTACCGTTCTGGCACTGCTCATCTTCGGCGGTGACATGATTTTCGGTTTCTCTCTGGCTCTTACCGTAGGTATTGTTTTCGGTACCATCTCCTCCGTATACGTTGCCTCAACCTGGGCTCTGCTCTTAAAGATTGAGCGCAGGCACTTAATCCCTAAGAAGATTGAGCGCCGCGAGGAAGAAATGGAGACAATGGACTAACAGCGCCCCACGCGCCAGTCATGCGACCATGCTCTGGCCAGGCGGCCCTGAGCTTTGGTTCAGGGCTGTCAGTCTCAAATAAAAAAATCCCGGATCAGCTGATGCCGATCCGGGATTTTTTTTGGGTTTAAGTTCAGTAAAAGTCTATGAGGACTTCTTCATTACGCGGGCCTTTTCACGCTGCCACTGGCGCTCTTTGATGGTATCGCGCTTGTCATGTTCCTGCTTGCCTCGGGCAAGACCGATTTCCAGCTTGGCCCAGGAACCTTTCCAGTACAGGCGCAGCGGCATGATGGTATAGCCCTGACGCTGGGACTGGCCCATGAGCTTGTTAATCTCACGGCGGTTCATCAGCAGGGTGCGGGTACGGGTAGGGTCACAGACCACGAAAGCACATGAGGTCTTGAGTGGATTTATGGTAGCGCCGATAAGCAGCAGCTGACCGTCCTTGACCATGACATAGGCCTCTGAAATATTGGCCTTGCCTGAGCGCAGGGATTTGACCTCCCAGCCCTGTAATGACAGGCCGGCCTCATAGCGCTCCTCGATAAAATAATCGTGTTTTGCACGGCGGTTGACGGCGATTTCTGCGCCACCGCTGTTCTTTTTCTTACCAGCCATAATAACTCTCTTATGAGATTGTCATCTGACGGCTCCGGGTAAAGCTGACAGCTCTGAGGATACATGCATCCTGTCCGGGCGGACTTACAATGCCGCAGGCATCAGATGAAGATTGTGTTCTGCCATAAGCTGAAATGCAGGCAGGGCTGGGTCAGTCGGTCCGGCCACTGGCCTGTTTGATGTTTTGCGTAAGGACTTGTCTCAGCCCGTGCAGAAAATCAGCACATCATATCATTACCCCTGTATTCAAGGCAAAATGCCACACCGCTCAGCATAAGCACTCCCTGCAGTCAGCAGCTCCCAGCTGCACCATGGTGCCAGCAGCGGCCTGTCATGCACCCAGGTGCCGGCTGCGTCCTATGCTGCACCCTGATGCCGGCTGCGGCCTGTGCTGCACCCAGGTGCAGACTCGGGACTCCTTGTCCTTGAGTGGAGCCGGGGTGATGCAGCATGCAATCCCCTGAGTTCAGAGCTGTATGCAGGGGAGTGCAGGGTGGGGTGAGGGGTGGAGGGCAGTGAGGAGATTGTCAGTGAGGAGACCGGCAGTGTGGCAAGATACTGACTGTTTATATTTTGTGACTCAGTGACTGTTTTGGTGCGGCGTATTAAGCTCTTGTGATTTTCATTGCGTTATCTTAAAAACCGGTTTATTTATGCGGTTTTTGAGGCCTGGTTATGGTGTTTATAAGTTATCCACTGGAGCTTCAGTTCAAACCTGAAACCCCATAAACAACCTGTTTGCAATAAATTGATAACTGTCTTCGAAACTGGTGCGATGAAAATCACACTGACATAATACGCTGTAATGTTTTGGAGATATTGATGGCACATAAACCAAAAAATGCTAAGATACAACGTCTGAAATTACTGATTATTTCAGTCGTTTAGATTCGTCAGGGCCATGCACACTGGGACTTGCGCCATATCCGGTCTTTTTGCGAAAAGACTTTTTGCAAAATAAGCACGCTTTTTGCTGTATCTTTAGCAGCCCATTGTGCCAGTTCACTACGAATATATGCTCTTAACCGGTCCGAGAGCGTCTATGCGAAATTAAGCAGCATTGGGAGCAGGTCTTAACTTATAAGGACAGCAGGAATGATGTCCTGTATGTGCCCATGTCTGCTATCCTGAAACACAGCATCGATGCGGGATTCAGTACTTTTAATGCCCGCCATAACGATATTTTGACTGCTGTTTTTTCTGGCCTTAAACCCACAACAGATTTCATGCTGCAGCCCGCCTGCAGGTTCCCCACGGTCTAAAGACGCCGTCCCCATTCACCAGCTGCCCGTACCTGGACTTAAGCGGAAAGGGTTTTTTTATGTACTCAGAACAAAACAAAGAAAGCTCTGAAAACGATGCTTTATCTGATATCGAGTTTGCCAAAAAGACCAAGGTGAATCTGGCCCGCCCTCACCTGCCGTTTTTCCTTGCCCTGTTTACCATGCGCTTTGGCGGTATGTCCATCATTCACCGTCTGTACATGTGCGTGGGTATTACCTTTTTCCTCTTCCTTGTTGCTACTCTGGTGGTCACCTTCATGACCAGTCAGGTTAATGACTCACTGTCACGCTCAGGCGTGCGTACCGTGGTGAGCAAGGCCAACCTGCTGGGCAATGATATTCTGACCCTGGAAAATGCCATAGCCCGTCTGACCCGTAATGACGGCAGCACCACCGAGCTGCTCAATGAAATCACCGGAGCTGTCAGCGCTGTTGAGTCCAATACCAGAGCGCTCAGTGCCATGATTGAAATGGTAAGTGATGACCAGGTCAAGGATACTCTGCAGAACAAGTACTTTTCCCGTACTAAAGCTCTCGTCGACAGCCTGGTAAGCAGCACCCAGAATATTACCCGTACTTTCCAGAGTGATCCTGAAGCTGCAGCCCGTCTTGCCTATGAGCAGACCTCAACCTGCAGTATGCCGGCCCTGTTCCAGCTGCGTAACCTGCTTACCTATCTGAACAACCGCAGCATTGCTGAGCAGTCAGTCATAGATACGATGATTCACTGGGTTAAGTACAGCCTGTTCCTTGGTCTGGGTATTGCCCTGTGCGTCATTATCCTCACCAATATCACAATCCGTCATTCTCTGCGCCGTGATACCGGTGTACTGCTGCGCCGCCTGATGGCCATGGCTCAGGGCGACCTGCGTGACAAGGTTCAGCTTGAGGCCAGCGATGAGATCGGCTCTATTGGCAAGCTGGTAGATTACGTGGTGGATAACACCAATGGCACCCTGACTGTGGTTAAGAATGACGTAGACAAGCTCTACGGCCTTGTTAACACCAATATGCGCTCCATTGATGCTACCAATGAAGCCATTTCCATTCAGCGTAACACTGCACAGAGCGTAGCCAGTGCCACCTCTGAGATGGAAGTAGCCGTTGAGAAGGTAACCGAATTTGCCCGTTCTACCCTCGAAGAGGTTAAGAGCGCCGAGGTGGCCTCTGATACCTGCCGCTGCACCATGCAGGACAATATCACCACCACCCACACCCTTTCTGACCGTCTGCGTGCTTCCTCTGAGGCCATCAACAAGATTCACATGATGAGTAATCAGATTGAGGCCATTGTGCAGACCATTGCTGACATTGCTGATCAGACCAATCTGCTGTCGCTCAACGCTACCATTGAGTCGGCCCGTGCCGGTGAGTCAGGTCGTGGCTTTGCCATCGTAGCTGACGAGATTCGTGAGCTGGCTATCCGTACTGCCAAGTCCACCAAGGAGGTAAGCAATACCATCAACCTGCTGGAAAAGGCCGTAACCAATTCCGTAGCCGTGATGGCCTCCTGCGAAAGCGAAATGAGCAACTCCCTGCAGCAAAGCTCCCGTGCCAACTCCTCCATTGAGGAAATTATGGGCATTATCGCCACTATTTCCGACATGTCCGAGCAGATCGTAATGTCCTGTCAGCAGCAGAGTAATTCTGCCTCTGAGATTAACTCCAGCATTGCTCATATTTCAAAGCTTGCCGAGGACAGCTACGAGCAGATGCATGAGCTTCAGACCAATATGCACGTGCTCAATGATCTGGCTACAAACCAGTCAGCTGTGATTGGCAAGTTCCGTCTTAACGAAAATATTACCGCCTTGCCTGGCAGCTCAGATGCTGAGCCGAAGGCAAAGGCCTGACTTTCTCATGCCTGAATTTCTCAGGCCTGACTGTAACTGCTGTGACCAGCTCCGGCGCCTGCCGCCGGGCTGGGCTGCAGCAAAGCATGACATGACCGGCCGCGCCGCCTGTGCAGCGCTGGCCGGTCTGTCGTTTGAGGGGCTGACAGAGCGCTTCCTGGCCTGTTTTTAAGGTGGCTCAAAGAGCCGTCCCCGACCTGTTCTTAAGTGCGGGAACGGGGATCTGGATTTTGGGCCTCAAGGCCCGTAAAAAGGCTGTTCAGGCCGTATAAAAGCGCTTGCTTTATCGCCCTGGTGTGATAGAATTGCGCCTCAGTTAATTTTTACCCTTTCTGAGTTTGTGATCGGAAAGGGCGTATCCTGTTCACAAAGGAGCATTACAATGGCTTTATCCGTAGAGCAAAAGGCTAAGATCGTTGCCGAGTTTTCCCGTGGTACCAATGACACCGGTTCTGCCGAGGTTCAGATCGCCTTATTAACCTATCGTATCGCTGACTTACAGCCACACTTCCAGGCTAATAAGAAGGACCACCACTCCCGTCGTGGCCTGCTCCGCATGGTTGCCCAGCGTCGTCGTCTCTTAGACTACTTAAAGGGCAAGGACCACTCCCGCTACGTTTCTATCGTTGAGCGCTTAAAGCTCCGTCGCTAGTCCGTATATCTGCTGTTTTCAGCAGGGGCTGCCTCCCTTTGGAGGCGGCCTGGGAAGAAAGCCCGCAGCATGTTGTGCTGCGGGCTTTCTGCGTTCATGGGCCCTCAAAAGTCAGGCTGGCCCAGCAGGG
The DNA here is from genome assembly GCF_023051105.1 of Anaerobiospirillum sp. NML120449. Taxonomy (GTDB): domain Bacteria; phylum Pseudomonadota; class Gammaproteobacteria; order Enterobacterales; family Succinivibrionaceae; genus Anaerobiospirillum. The sequence continues at coordinate 113,775 of NZ_JALKIL010000004.1, forward strand.
AGTCAGGCTGGCCCAGCAGGGAGTCAGGCTGGCCCAGCAGGGAGTCAGGCTGGCACCAGCAGGGAGTCAGGCTGGCCCAGCAGGGAGTCAGGCTGGCACCAGCAGGGAGTCAGGCTGGCACCAGCAGGGGCAGCAGGCTGCCCGGCTGCTGCTCAGGGCCTGGCGCCCCAGGTCACCGGGCTCCTGGGGCCAGGGGCAGGGCGCTTGCGTGGGCGGTGCAGCCGGGAATATGGACCGGAACAACATATTGACGGGGTTTGTGCAGACAGGGCTGCACGGGCGGCCGGGATTGCATGCAGATGGCGGTTAAAACTGTGTTAGAGGCTACACAGTTTCTAAAAAGTTATGTGCCTTTAGCAGCCGTTTTCCTTATAATGTAGGATCGATTAGCTAAACTTTGCAGGTTTGGTCGTAAGCAACTGAAAATCCCTAAAAATTGACATGCTCAGCAGCGTAATGACGTGCTGCGTGAGTCATGAGGCATGAGAGTAAAGCTGTCATGCTTCAGGCACAGTATCGAGCGCAAGTGGGCTCCGTACGAAAGCGGAAGCGCGCAGGAATTTTTGAAGATTGCGCCAGGACCGGCACAGGGTACAGTCAGGTAATCAAGGGCCTGGTCTTGATCCCAGGCAAGTCAGAGCAGGACTGGAAACGGTTTTACAAGCAGTCCGCAGCCATCTGCCCCGGATGGGCAGGTGCAGCTGAGTGCGCCCTTTGCCTGATAACCTTAATTCCCGGCTGCGGCGGTCATGCAGAAGTGGATCGGGTTGATCCCCATGACAACAGCCTCCCGGAAGTGACATTCTGACCCTCCCTGGCCTGCGCAATTTTGATAAAGACATAATTTTCTGGGACTGGAGAATTTTTTTGATGAATTTACAGCCTATCACCCGCTCTTTTAAGTATGGCCGCCACACCATTACTTTGGAAACAGGTGCAATTGGTCGTCAGGCAGACTCTGCTGTGCTCGCCTCTATGGATGACACTACCGTACTGGCCACAGTAGTATGCAAGCGCAAGGACGCCGTCGAGGGACGTGACTTTTTCCCTCTGACCGTCAACTATCAGGAGCGCGCCTACGCCGCCGGCAAGATTCCGGTATCCTTCTTCAGAAGAGAAGGTCGTGCCTCTGAGGGTGAAACCCTTATTTCCCGTTTAATTGACCGTCCATTACGTCCATTATTCCCTGATGGCTTCGTCAACGAGGTTCAGGTTGTGGTTACCGTAATGTCAGCCAATCCTGAGGTTCCAACTGACATTATCTCCATCATAGCCGCCTCCGCTGCCATGGCCACCTCCGGTCTGCCATGGAATGGTCCTTTAGGTGCTGCCCGTGTAGGCTTCATCAACGGTCAGTATGTCTTAAACCCGATTACCTCCGAAATGGCCGAGTCTGCTCTTGATCTGGTAGTGGCCGGTTCAAGCCAGGCAGTGGTCATGGTTGAGTCTGAGGCCAGGATCCTCCCTGAGGACGTAATGCTGGGCGCCGTTATGTACGGCCACGAGCAGCAGCAGACTGTTATCCGTGAAATCGAAGAGTTCAGAAAGCAGGTCAACCGTCCTGTATGGGACTGGCAGAAGCCTGCTGAAGATGAAGAGCTGGTCGCCACCGTACAGAACCTCGCCCGTGAGGACATTGGTCAGGCTTTCTATATCGTTGACAAGCTTGAGCGTCAGGAGCGTCTTGCTGCCATTGCTGAGGACGTAACTGCAAAGGTTACCGCCATGAAGGAAGAGTGGGCAGAGATGGGCCAGAAGATTGCCACCATCCTGTTCGAGCTCGAGCGCACCACTGTACGTGAGCGTATCCTCAGCGGTGAGAAGCGTATCGACGGCCGTACCCAGCGCATGATCCGTCCTATTACCGTTGCTACCGGTATTCTGCCACGTGTTCACGGCTCTGCTCTGTTCACCCGTGGTGAGACTCAGGCCATTGCCGCCTGTACCCTCGGTTCCGAGCGTGATGCTCAGACCCTTGAGGACATGACCGGTACCCGTACTGACCGCTTCATTCTTCACTACAACTTCCCTCCATACTGCGTAGGTGAGACCGGTCTTATCGGTTCTCCAAAGCGTCGTGAAATCGGTCACGGCCGTCTGGCCAAGCGTGCTCTGCGCGCCGTTCTGCCAGATGCAGAGAAGTTCCCATACACCATCCGTCTGGTATCAGAGATCACCGAGTCCAACGGCTCTTCTTCCATGGCCTCTGTCTGTGGCGGTTCCCTTGCTCTGTTTGCAGCCGGTGTTCCATGCTCCTCAGCCGTAGCCGGTATTGCCATGGGTCTGGTTAAGGAAGGCGACCGTGTTGCTGTTCTTACCGACATCATGGGCGACGAGGATCACCTTGGCGATATGGACTTCAAGGTAGCCGGTACCACCGAAGGTGTTACCGCTCTGCAGATGGACATCAAGACTGACGGTATTACCCGTGAGATTATGCAGCAGGCTCTGACCGATGCTCACGCTGCCCGTATCCACCTGCTCAAGATCATGAGCTCTGCCATGCCTGAGCCTGAGGCTACTCTGTCTCCTTTTGCTCCACGTATGGTTCTTATCAACATCAACCCTGAGAAGGTCAAGGACGTTATCGGCAAGGGCGGCTCCAACATCCGCTCCATCCAGACCGATACCAACACCTCCATCGACCTCAGCGATGACGGTACCGTACGTATTGCCGCTGCCTCCGAGGCTGATGCCAAGGCTGCCATTGCCCGCATTGAAGAGCTTACCGCTGATGTTGAGGTAGGCCGTGACTATGTAGGTAAGGTTGTCCGTATTACCGAATTCGGCGCATTCGTTAACATTCTGCCTGGCCGTGATGGTCTGGTTCATGTATCTCAGATTGCTGATGAGCGCGTTGACAATGTTGCTGACTACCTGCGCATTGGTGACAGCGTAAGAGTACGTGTCCTTGGTGTTGACGAGGCCAATGGCCGTATTCGTCTGTCTATCCGTGCCTGTCAGCAGGAAGAGGCCGCTGCCGGGCAGCAGGCCGAAGAGCAGCCAGCTGCTGACGAGTCCTCAGAAGAGACTGTCTAACAGCCTGCCGGACTGATGCCACCGGCATCAGTCCCCATCAAAATAAAAGGTCCATGAGATTTGACTCATGGACCTTTTATTTTGCCTGCAGCGCACGGCGGTATGGGTCCTCCGGGCGTGCAGGCACCGCTGGCTGCGCGGGCGTGCAGGCGCCGCTGGCCGCGCGGGCGTGCAGGCGCCGCTGGCTGCGCGTGCAGTGCAGTCAGCGCTGGCAGGAGGGCGGGAGGCATCATATGTGGTGCACTGGTGTGAGCTGTGCACATAGTGTGCTGTGCTCTGTATGTATTAATTGCGTTCAATTGTGGTGCAAAGAAAGTTATCTACAGAAGTTTATATTTGAGGCTCAGATCAAGGAAATTAAGCAAAACAGGGGGATTTATGGCAAAATATGTGGCTTTTTTGCCATTTTAATCAGCATTGTGCAATTGATCCTTTTACAGGCAGCTGCATGAAAACTGTGCACCAAATAGGCGCCAGGATCAAAAGTGCTGAAATAGGGGCAAAAATAGTGCAAACTAGGAAGACTTAGTATAGGTTGCAGCTATCAGACCGGCCTGTTTTACGCTTTTGCAAGCGATCAGCTTCCGTCTCTGAGCTTAACTGCAGCAGCTAAGTGTTCTTACCGATCATCCCGGGGCCGTGCCCAGCGGCACGTTTCGTGCCCCACAGTGGATGACATCAGGCCATCTCAGTGGCGTCATCTAAGGCATTACTCAACACTGTCATCAAACGTTTACTGACTGTCCGATACCGGGCAGAGCCTGACCAGGCTGACGCCATTGCGGCCTCAGCTTCCGGCTTGAAGCCATACTTACCTGTGCCTTGTATCTTTGCAACTGTTCTGTGCGCATTATGCCCCGGCGATGAGCCTGGTGTGCAGTAGCGGCATCTGTTACATACTGAGGTCTCAGGACTGGCATTAAGCCGCTACAGCCGACTGCCTCTCCGGGCTGCGGCTGCCTTAATGCATCAGAACAGTGGCCCTGTGGCCACCTGGACGATGAATTTTTCTGATGCCTGATTTGTCTTGGTAGGTAACCTCAGCTATGGCAACCCGCGAACATTTCTCCTCACGTTTAGGCTTCCTTTTAATTGCCGCTGGATGCGCAATCGGCCTTGGTAACGTGTGGCGCTTTCCTTATATTGTGGGCCAGTATGGCGGCGCAATCTTCGTACTCATTTACCTCTTCTTCCTGGTAGCTTTCGGTCTTCCATTATTAATGATGGAACTGGCTGTGGGTCGTGCTTCACGCCGTTCCCTGGCTCTGTCCTTTGAAGAGCTCTCCCCTAAGGGCGGCAAGTGGTATTACAACAAGTACTGGATGATTTCAGGTAACTACATCCTGATGTCTTTCTACAGTGTGGTTACCGGATGGATGCTTTACTACTGCGTAAAAGGCTTTACCGGCGAGTTTGGAACCAACACTGAAGCAGCCGTTGCCGGTAAGGCTTTCGGTGAAATGCTCTCCTCACCATCAGACATGCTCATGAACATGCTGGCTGTAGTAGCAATCGCCTTTGGCGTATGTGCTCTGGGTCTGCGCAAGGGTGTAGAGCGTATTACCAAGCCACTGATGATTGTCCTTTTCGGCCTGCTTATTTTCCTTGCTCTGCGCTCTTTCACCCTTGATGGTTTTGCAGCAGGTGTTGAGTACTACTTAAAGCCTGATCTCTCCAAGATCACTGATGGCGGTATGTCCCGTGTTATTGAGGTACTGTCCGCTGCCATGGCTCAGGCTTTCTTTACCCTGTCCATCGGTATCGGTGCCATTCAGATCTTCGGTACTTACATGAACTCCCATCAGACTCTTGCCTCTGAGGGCCTGAGCATCCTGGCTCTGGACACCACTGTAGCTTTACTTTCCGGTCTGGTTATTTTCCCTGCCTGTTTTACCTACGCCGTAGAGCCTGGTCAGGGCCCTGGTCTTATCTTTGTGACCCTGGTTTCCGTATTCTCACATATGGAAAACGGAGCTGTATGGGGCGGCATGTTCTTCATGTTCATGCTCTTTGCAGCCTTGTCCACTCTGATTGCCGTGTTCGAGAACATCATTGCCATTACCATGGAGCTGTTCACCACTTCCCGTCGTCGTGCCGTAATGGGTAACTTCGTCGTGATTCTGGTCATTGCTCTGCCATGTGTCTTTGGCTTTAACCAGCTTTCCTTTATCCACCCTCTGGGCGGTGAGTCCACCATTCTTGATCTCGAAGACTTCCTGATTTCCTACAACATTCTGCCATTTGGTGCTCTGGTATATGCTGCATTCATCACCTGGCGTGGCGGCTGGGGTTATGACAACTTCCTTAAGGAGTGTAACACCGGCAACGGCATCAAAATGCCGTCCTGGGGTGTTAACTACTATCGTTTCGTTGTCCCTGTAGTAATCTTCCTGTTAATCATGAACTGCTACTACAGCGTATTCTTTTCCAAGTAAATAGTAGTTATTAACTGTCATTACCTGTTGATTCAGGCTCTGCCAGTAATAACAGCAGGGCCTGAAAAGGGCTGTTGCTGTCAGGCAGATAACAGCCTTTTTATCGTTTTCAGTACTGGCAAAACCTGACCTGTGAACCGCGCAGGCCATTGATGTCGGGTACAGGTTAATGACAGACAGCTGCAGCAACGGCAGCTGTGCCAGGCAGGCCTTCTCATGCGCGCCAGTGCGAGCGCCCGGAGACAGGCTGGTGCTGAGCCGGAAAGCTGTCACTGCTGCAGCTGCAGGCTGAACTGACAGATGTGTTTTTACCCTGTCAGGCAGCCCCCAGCCATCAGGATTTATAAAAATTATGGCCAGAGAACAGTTCTCATCACGTTTAGGTTTCCTTCTTATTGCCGCAGGCTGTGCCATTGGTCTTGGTAATGTATGGCGCTTTCCTTACATTACCGGTCAGTACGGCGGCGCCATTTTCGTACTTATTTATCTGCTGTTCCTCTTCATCATTGGCATCCCGCTTCTGACCATGGAGCTTTCCGTAGGTCGTGCCTCCCGCAGAAGTCTGGGCAAGTCCTTTGAAGAACTCACCCCTGGAACCAGATGGAACCTCAACAAGTTCTGGATGATTCCTGGCAATTACATCCTCATGTCCTTCTACTCGCTGGTCACAGGATGGATGCTTTACTACATGCTCAAGGTGGGCTCGGGCAATGTTGAAACCGGCATTACCCAGGCCGATGCCGGCGCCATTTTCAACAATCTGCTGGCCTCACCGAACATCATGCTCATGTGCACAGTATTCGTTGTGGTGCTGTCATTCAGCGTCTGTGCCTTTGGTTTAAGACGTGGTGTTGAGCGCATTACCAAGCCAATGATGCTCATGCTCTTTGGTCTGCTCATCTTCCTTGCAGGACGCTCCTTTACCCTGCCAGGTTTTGCTGAAGGCGTTTCCTACTACCTGATGCCCAGCTTTGAAAACATGCAGAAAGAGGGCATTTTAAACGCATTGTCCGCAGCCATGGGGCAGGCCTTCTTCACCCTTGGTCTGGGCGTTGGTTCCATTCAGATTTTCGGCTCCTACATGAGCCGCAATTACACCCTGGGCTATGAGGCTCTGACTATTACCCTGCTTGATACCACCGTTGCTCTGCTGGCCGGTCTGGTAATTTTCCCGGCCTGTTTCAGCTACGCCGTTGAGCCTGGTCAGGGTCCAGGTCTGATCTTCGTTACCCTGGTAACCGTGTTTTCCAATATGGAATATGGAGCAGTATGGGGTGGTATCTTCTTCCTCTTCATGCTCTTTGCAGCTCTGTCCACCCTGATTGCCGTGTTTGAAAACATCATTGCCATTTCCATTGAGGTCTTCAGCATTTCCCGTATCAAGGCTGTTGTTTACAACTGCATTACCATTTTGCTGCTGGGCCTGCCATGTATGTACGGCTACAACTATCTGTCCGACATCCATCCACTGGGTGGTGAGAGCACCATTCTTGATACTTACGACTTTATCTTAAGCAATAACATTCTGCCTTTTGGTACCACCTGCTACGTGCTTTACATAACCTTAAAGCGAGGCTGGGGCTTTGATAACTACATCAAAGAAACCAATCACGGCATCGGTCTTAAGATTCCAGGTGCTGCCCGTAACTACTACCGCTATGTACTGCCTGTAGTTATCTTCGCTCTGTTCTTACAGGGCTATGTGGCTGTCTTCGGCAAATAATCACACTGTGCCTCCATTTCCACACGCTGCAGCCAGGTGCTGCAGCTGCAGGTGGCAGGGGCAGGTGACCACAGAATTTGTTCTCCGCGCATTCCGGTTTAGTAGTCCGGATGTGGAGAGTAGCTCAAACTTTCCGGGTCAGTTCCCGGTATTTCGCAGGGGCATGGACTTTGCCCCCCCGAGGAAGCTTGTTAAACAGCAAGGAACAGCTGATTTCTGGCTGATGCTGTTTTCAAAGGAGTTGTTATGTCTCAACGCGAACAGTTCTCATCGCGCTTAGGCTTCCTGCTTATTGCTGCAGGATGTGCAATTGGTCTGGGTAACGTATGGCGCTTCCCTTACATCACCGGTCAGTATGGTGGCGCAATTTTCGTACTCATGTACCTCTTTTTCCTGCTCTTACTGGGCGTACCTTTATTAACTCTGGAGCTGTCTGTAGGCCGTGCTTCCCGCCGCTCTGTAGCCCGTGCTTTTGAAATTCTTGAGCAGCCAGGTTCCAGGTGGCACTGGAACAAGTTCTGGATGATTCCAGGCAGCTATATTCTGATGTCCTTCTATGGCGTTATTACTGGATGGCTGCTGTACTACATGTTGCGTACTGCCACAGGTTTCTTCCCTGAAGGTACCACTCAGCAGACTGCCGGAATGCGCTTTGAGGAGCTGCTGGCCAGTCCGTATATCATGTTTGCCTGCATGATGTCGGTAGCCTTTATTGCTTTCTCTATCGTTGCTCTGGGTGTGGTCAAGGGTGTTGAGCGAATTACCAAGCCATTAATGCTGGTGCTCTTTGCTCTGCTAATCTTTATGGCCGTGCGCTCAGTATCTCTGCCGGGTTTTGCCGAGGGTATTTCCTACTACCTCAACCCTTCATGGGACAGTGTGCAAAAGCATGGCTTTATGCAGGCCATGTGGGCAGCCATGGGCCAGGTATTCTTTACTCTGTCTGTAGGTCAGGGTTCCATTGAAATTTTTGGAACCTATATGGACAAGCGCCACTCTCTGACCTCTGAGGCTATCTTAATCTGTATCCTGGATACCACTGTGGCTCTGCTGGCCGGCTTCGTAATCTTCCCGGCCTGCTTCAGCTTTGACATTGAGCCAGGTGCCGGCCCAAGTCTGCTGTTCGTAACTCTGACAACAGTATTCTCCAATATGGAGTTTGGTATCTTCTGGGGTACCCTGTTCTTCCTTTTCATGCTCTTTGCGGCTCTGTCGACACTGATTGCCGTTTTCGAGAGTATTATTTCGATGACCATGGACCTCTTTACGATTTCGCGAGTCAAGGCAGTTATCTACAACTTTGCCATCATTACGGTGATGTCAATTCCATGTATCCTGGGCTTCAATGTGCTCAAGGACTTCCACCCTCTGGGCGGTCAGACCGTAATCATGGATCTGCAGGACTTTATCGTATCTAACAACGTACTGCCTATAGGCTCTCTGGTCTTCCTGCTCTTTATCACTGCAAAGAGCGGCATGGGCTTCAAGCGCTACCGTGAAGAGTGTAATACCGGCAGCGGCCCTAAGATCCCTGAGTGGACCTTATGGTACTTCAAGTACGTACTGCCTGTAGTTATCGCCGTAATTCTGGTAGTTGGCTACTACAACATCTTTTTCCTCTAAGGGCTGACCAGAGCAGCCGCAGCAGCGACCAGCCCGGCCCTTACAGGGGCGGTCTGGTGATGCTGACAACAGAGGACATACTTAAAGGTCCGCCGCATTTGCTCCGGCTCTGACAATCAGGCCCGACAGCCGCGTACACTGCGCAGCTGCCGGGCCATTTTCATTACTCACTCCCATAAACCGGTGCCATAAGACCACCTCAATCGCGCCGACCCTCGCAGCCATCATCACAGCGCGCTGTAAAGGCATGCAGGGGCTGGATGCAAGGGCAGACAGACTGGCTGCAGTGATCGATAAGTTTGGAGGGATACATGGACAGGGACAGGAGCCGGGATTAAAAGGGGAGGGAAAATGGATGAAAACAGGAAATTGAGCGGCTGTCCTGACGCGCAGGAAATAAATTGACGCGGGATGGTCCGGGAGTACGCTTACCGGGTATCTGTCTGATATAAGGGATGCGTATGGGACTGTGGATGTACAAAAGTCGGGAGTCAGCTCCCGTATTGTATTTTATCTATGGAACCTGAACGCTGTTTTCAGGTCATAATTACAGTTGAGAAAATATGCCTGATTTCTCTTATTATTATGGTGCAAAGTGCATACAGGTCTGATAATGACAGGTAGATTAAGCGTTATTGTGCTAAGTTAGAGTACTGAATTTCGACAGCCGTAACCCTGTGTTCCATGGAATATACAGCTCAATGGCATTTCTGCCTTGTCATAAGCGGGAATACATGGTGATGATTTGTGGTTCAGGCTGCAAAAGCTTATGCATTCAGGCGGTAAGAGTATATAGTTTCACAGACAGGGAGGCGTGACCAGCTTTGTTGCAATGGTCATGCAGTCAGAGCCGAATATTTACCGGCTGACCGGGTTCGTGATTTTTTTTCGTTGGATTACTGTTGCAGGCAAGGATGCCGCAGCAGAGGGATAGAAGATGCTGAGAAAGTCTTTAGCCTTTAAGTTCAAGGCCATGGTAATGAGTTTTGCCTGCCTTATTTTTGTATCTGCCGGCATCCCTTTTGATGAGGCAGTGGCTGCATCTTCAGCCCAGAAGTCTTCTCAGAGCACCTCCAAAAAATCTGCTGCCAAAAACACATCAGCCAACAAGTCTGCAGCCAGTAAGTCTGCAGCAAAGAAGAGTTCATCAAAAAATACTGCAGCAAAGAAGAGCTCAGCCAACAAGTCTGCAGCCAGTAAGTCTGCTGCAAAGAAAACAGCTGCCAAAAAGGCCCCGGCTAAAAAGACTGCTGCAAAGAGCGCAGCACCAAAGAACACTGCCTCCACAGCTCCAGCCAGCAGTGCAGCAAAGGCTGCTGCCAAGACTGCCGCCGCAGCTGCTGCCGGCGCTGCAGCCAGCACCGCTATTGCCTCTACTGTCGATCCTTCCATGATCGAAAAGCTCAGAGCCAGCATGGGCGATGGCGCCAAAGAGATGTCCATGGACTTCTTTGAGTCCGTACCAAAGTCCCGTATCAGCAAGATGCGCGATGCCTACATCCAGGCTGAAAATGCTTTCAAGCGCGGCGACGAGGCACTTGGTTTTGAAATCCAGCGCGAGCAGCTCAAGGGCTATCCTCTCAATATCTGGCTTAACTACTACTATCTTGCCTACAACATCAGAGATGAGAAGTTTGAAGCTGCCATGCAGTTTATTGAGCGTAATGAGCAGGCTGAACTGTCAGAGATGCTCAAGGATCGCTATGCCCGCTATCTCTCTGAAAACAAGGACTATCAGCGTCTTTCCCGTCTGGTAGGTGACAAGCCTTTTGATGAAACAGCACTGACAACTTTAAGTCATAATCAGAAGTCCCAGATCTGCCGCTACTACGAGGCTAACTGGCCTTTAAACCGTGTAACTGGCGATGCTGTTCACTTTGCTACCCGTATGTACCTGGAGCTGGGTAACAGACCGGCTGCCTGTAATGCGCTGATTGTGCAGATGGATGCCAGGGGCTATCTAACCGATGCCCTGCGTCTCAAGCGCTATGAAAGCGCCTATGTGCAGCGCTACTACCAGGAGACAACAGAGAGCCTTGCCAGGGTGCTCAATACCACATCTTTTGGAAAGCGTGTTGAGGCACAGATGGCTCTTTACAGCAATCCATCAGAGCTGTTCAGCAAGGTTGAGGGTAACAGTGAGCAGGAACACCGTACGGCTGTGCTTGCTTTCAAGCGCTACGCCAATCTGTGGCCAGAGCAGGCACGCAGCGATTTTGATCGCTTCATTAAAAAGTACAAGCCATCCAATGCCGAGCTGGTAGACATCTATCAGATCTTTGCTTCCAGTTTCCTTGGTCGCGCCTTTGAGCTTTCCGACGTAGAGTGGGTAGACAGGAATCTGCCAGCTGTTGCATGGAACACCAGGCTCAAGGAGCAGCGTCTGCGCCGTGCTATCTACTTTGCCCAGTGGCAGAATGTCTATGTTCTCATAGACCACCTGCCTGAGGATCTGCGCAATGCAGTTAACTGGCGCTACTGGAAGGGCCGTGCCGCCCACGAGCTGGGCAAGAGTGCCGAGGCTGATACCATTCTCTCTGAGGTAGCCCGTGACCGCAGCTTCTTTGGCTTCTATGCTGCTCAGACCTTAAAGAAAGATTACGCGTTCAATTATGCCAGGATCTCTCCTGATTATTCTTACCCAATGGATATTGCCAGCAACAAGGCTGCTATCCGCTTCATGGAACTGCATGCCCTTGATGATGATAATGCCATCTATGAGTGGCGTGAGATAGCCCGCCGTTCTCCTGAGCACGAAGCCATGGTAATGGCTCAGTGGGCGCTTAACTCTGGCAATTTCCGCTATGCCATTGATTATGTGATAAGTTCGGAAAACTGGAATGCCCTTGATTACCGTTTCCCTCTGGCTTTCCGTGGCATCTTTGAGCAGTATGCAAAACAGAGTAATGTGCCTCTGTCTTTCCTCTACGGTATCTCCCGTCAGGAAAGCATGCTCAACCACTCCATCAAGTCATGGGCCGGCGCCGTGGGCCTGATGCAGGTAATGCCTGGCACAGCAAAGGACATTGCCCGCAGAGAAAACTGGAAATTCTCCGGTGCCAGTGATCTTCTTGATCCGGAGACCAATGTACGCTTTGGCTCAACCTATGCCCGCTGGATGCTCGACCGCTTTGACAATAACCGCATTCTTGCTGCAGCTGCCTACAATGCTGGTCCTGGCCGTATCCCTCAGTGGAAGTCCACTGATGGCATCTTCCGTGACACCGCCATGTATGTGGAGACCATTCCTTTTGAGGAGACCCGCAAGTACGTGCAGAACGTCATTCTCTACGATGCTATCTACAACTATCTGCTCACCGGTGACAAGGGCAGCCTCATCCGCCCTAATGAGATGAGCTACGTCTACTAACAGCAGGCAAGGCGCAACGCACCATACTCTGAGTTGTACCTGAGTCATAGCATGGTCAACGCAGAGCCTGCATCACCATAACCCACGGCCTCCGAAACACCCCTGAGAGGGATGCAGCGGAGGCCGTTTGCTTTTCAGGCAACATGTCAATCAGAAGCGTTGGGCAGTCCTTTTGATTACCGATTGCAGACCTTGAATTAAAGATGCACCGGCTCTGGCAGTAAAAAGTTGCCTTGCAGTGGAAAGAAATTTCTTCCGGTAGAGCAGTCGCAGCTGAAATTTCAAAAAGTTTTTGAGGCCCCCCGGGGGTAAAACTGGTCATTTTCAGGGCGGTCAACTTTGCGTCAGGCCCGATGGAGGCGTCGTTTCTGGCTTAAAAATCAGGGTCATCAAAAAAGCTTAAAAATTTTTTAAAAAATGCTTTACATCACAATAAAAAACCTTATAATGAGCACCGTTGAAACGACAGAGTGTTTCAGCAAAAATCTGATTAAGCCCAGGTGGTGAAATTGGTAGACACGCTACTTTGAGGGGGTAGTTCGCGAGAGTGCGGGTTCGAGTCCCGCCCTGGGCACCAATTCAAGCTTACTGCAAGACCGCAGAGAATGGTCAGCAAGTAGGCTTTTTTTGTTTTTACAGCCTGCAAAATTTCAAGCCTGCTGCACGCATCCCATTAAGTCCCATCCGGCTCCATCCCGCTTCATCCGGCTCCATCCCGCTTCATCCGGCTCCAGCCCGTTCCATCAAATCCCATCTCACCGGCCTGACCATCACCAGGCTAATAACATCTTTCCTGTCTCACTGCATCCCATCCCATCCCATCCCATTCAATTCCACTTCATCCAGCTCCTCCAGCGCTTCCTGGTTCAATACAGCTTCGCTCATCCTGTCCGTATGGTCCGTATGGTCCGTATTGTCCGTATCGCACAGGCACATTACTGCGTCAGAGCATAGCCTCGTTAAAAAGCATCCGTTCAGCCCGGCACAATAACTATGGAAGTCATATCTTCAGTTCAGTTCGGTTCCGTTCCTGGCACCAGCATACCTGCATTACCACGCCCAACCGGTAACTGTCTTGTCTGCAAGAGCCCTGAGTAATTGAACTCAAAGGCAGTGATCAGCCAGGATAAGACCGATCCTGCCTGATAAGACCAGTCTGGGCCGGCTGACCGGTGGAATGCTGCATGTTGGGCATGGCTGCCGGGTGCTGAAATATAGAGCGCGGAGGGAAATACCTGTATGCAAGTGATATTAGTTTTGACCAGAATTCTGTGGATCAGGGGCTCAATGAAGTATTCATGCGTTTCCAGATCCGTTATGCATGGCTTTATTTGTATTTGTGCAGGTTTGGTTTTTGTTTTGTGATTCTATCTTTGCTATGATCCAGACTGATATCTATGATCTGTAAAAAATTCGATAGATAAGCCTGTACCTGTATACCAGACAGCCTTGGTGGCATGATGTTATGTATTGATCTGTAACGATGTTTTTGCATTGCACCAGCCATCAGTCCCAGTGTCCGTGCCCATGGTATGAACTCTTTGAGGGGGCTGTTAAACAGAACTTGGCAGATCGCTGTAACAGTACAGTCTTTTCTTCTTATTTTCGGCTGACTGATGGAGCTTGAGGCGGACAGATATGAGCTTTGAACCAGAAGATCATGCTTCCGGACCCGCTGTCAAACGGGTACGTGCCGCAGCAGGTAAAGACCTTAATGCTGCACGCGCCTGCATGCCTCCTGTTGTCCGTACAAAGAGCCCGGAGCGCAGTCAGGACGTATGCATGGTCTCTGCAGGCAAGGCTGCTGCCGGTAAGGCTGCAGCAGGGCAGAATAAAACCTGTGACCGCCTGGCTTCAGTGCAGTACTGGGTTGTAGGCCGCGATGGCCCATTGTCCGACCAGACATCTGCCATATGGCGGCGAGCAGTGACTGGCTGCAGTCAGTTATGGGCCATGTTTGCAGCTGCAGTCTTCATGCTCTGTCCTGGCATCTTACAGCCTGCTGCAGCCTTGATGCACACGTTTTCAGGACATGATGGCAACGTTATCTCTGATGCCGTAGACCTCCGCTCCACTCTTGCTGACAGAGCTTCCGACGACAGCATGATGTGGCTGGTAGATAACGGTTTTGGCTCCACTTTAAGCTTAGACACCCTGCGTACCGGCCCTGAGTCCACTACTGTCCCCATGTCGCTCAGCCGTCGTCCTGTAGAGTCTGTTATCTTTGAGCATCATGCCCATGATGTTCCTGAGCTCTTCTCCTATATCCACGAGCACCGTGGTTCCAATATCGTAACTCCTTATGGAGTTCTGCCTGTATTCATCTGCCTTGATCACAGGTTATTCTGGTTAAACCCTCTTCATCACGTCCATTCTGACGGGCACACCTTCTACTTCTACCCTGATGCCCGTTCTGTAGCCGCTTACCTGGCCGGCGATGTAGCAGCTGCCGCTACCTCCGGTCAGTCAACCGTGCTGCCTTACACCTCATCTGGCGATCCTTTTGCTCTTAGCACTCTGCAGACCAGACCAGGTCACGACGACTTGGGAGCCCCTATTCCTATTGCCACCATAGGGGCAGCCATAGCCAAAGTTAAAGGAGCAGGAGCCAGTCTGTTCCCTGATCATCACCGCATTCGTGCTCCTGAGGGCGATGATGAAAATCTCAATACCCAGGAAATGGTCGATGGCTATCCGACTCGTCACAAGCCGCGCTTTGTTGATGGACGTCCTTACATGGAGGATGTAGATGGTGACAATGTCATTGATATTCCTGATGACTCTCACTACATCTACCTGTACACCTCATTTGTAATGCACAATCTGCTCAAGATCAGCTGTGAACTGGAAAACAGGGGCTGTGAGCAGCGCATTGCCTATGCCCGTGATATGAACCGCAACTTCAATCCGGCATGGGAATCTCAGGAAAATGAAATATGGGCCCGTTCTTCCTCTTTTTACTATGGCAATACCATAGCTGAGGAAAAGCAGCTTTCCGACGTGCAGTCAGTAAGGGCTCCTGGTGTATCTGCCATGGCAACCTCCCATGCAGCATCAGCCCATTCTTTCAGCATCAGAAAGCAGGCTCAGAGTATCAGGGAGCTCAATACACCCTATGGGGCAGAGCAGGATCTCAGTGACGACAGCGCTTCAGCCATTCCAGGTATTCTGCTTGATGATCAGGATATGAGCAGCAGCTCGAGTGGTATCTACATTGGTGTGCTTAATGCCCGCAGCTTTGAACGTTACGAACGCTTTAACAGTTACATACGCCGCGATCTGGTGCCTTTCAGCTTTGGTCAGCAATATATTGGCAGGGTCAGTGGCCGCGAGTATGAGGCTGCCTGGAAGGAGTACATAGACAGGGTAAACAGCGTCAACGGCCGCAACAGTTTTGGCAGTGGTTGCTACATTTCTGCAGCAGGCTATTACATGACGGTTTTTGGAAACAGCTGCATTCCTTATGGCGGCTTTGAGCGTATTGAGGCCCGTGCCAGTGACAATGGCACCCTGAGTGCGATCACTGTCCACAGCCGCCTCTCTCCTACAGTAGACAAGGAAGATTTCATAAACTTTCTGAGCATGCGCTACGACAGGTTTGACCCATACGAGACTGCTGTGGGAGATGTTGCTGTGCTCTACGAAGAAATCTGCAGCGCCATGAAGGAGCTGTCTGAGGACCGCTATAACTGCGAGATCTACTGGTTCCGTGATCATAACAACTACCTCAAGGTGACCTACGGTGTGCACGATGACAATCGCACTCTGTCACTGCTCTTTTCTGATGAAAGCTTCCTTTTTGGCTCTGAGCGCAAAACCCTCAACCGCCGCCTTGCTTCAATACGCAATGAGATCAAGGTAAAAAATCATATGGCCATTAATGGCCCGGCCCGCAGCTACGACAGCACCGCACAGGTGAGCCGCGACAGCAACACACCAGTCAGCTACGGTTCCCCACCGGTCATCTACCGTGCCATGAGCGAAGCTCAAAAGGAGGCTGCGGATAGAGACGAAGCTGAAAATAATCAATAAGACAGGACGCGGAACCAGTAATTATGTTGCCAGCTCGGGCAGTATCAGGAACTCCAAGTCATTTATCTGTTAATTGCTCCACTGGGCAGAATTAGCAAACGTATTGTCAAAAAGGGTACGAAAGCCTGCAGTTGAGCAGGAGTTATGGGACCATGTCAGTAGGCGTCTGCATTGTGACAGCCCTGTAACCGGTCATTAACTTAAGCTGGAGCTGATGTTAATGACCGCTTTGTTTATGAGCGGGCGCAGCAGACGGGAGGATGCTTCAGTCGAGCTGATGCTGCAGCATGGCAGTCGCTGCAGCCTGACGGATTCCAGGCGTGCTGATGCTGTTTTGGGCATGCCTCGTGTGCGCTAAAGGTAAAAGAAGGGGAAAGGGCAGGAGCCGGGCATGGGGCGGGGACCGGGGCTGGGCATGAGCATGGACAGGGGCCGGGTATGGACAGGGGCAGGGACCGGGGCGGGCATGAGCATGGACAGGGGCAGGGCATAGGCAGGGACCGGGCAGCGGCAGGGGCTGCGCTTTTGTAGAGCGGGTTGGGCACCAGTATGAGTTATCCTGGTGGTAAATTGGGGGCTGTAACTCAATTTTACAGACAGCTCTTAGATGGCAGGTGACATGGGATTGTGAAAAATGATAACTTTCACAGTGAAACAGTTACATACATATTGCGCATCATGCTGTGAGTAACGGGCATTATTCCTGGCCTGTTTGACAGGGCTTACGCCTGCAAAAGCAATGCAGCTGCTCTGAGCTTTCAGCTGCTCATGGTTTGAGCTTATGACAGGTGTGGGGAGAGATGGTCCAGCCAGCTCATGCTGGTTTGCTGGCTGCAGGTCAGCTGGTATGCAAGGTTGTCTGAAGGGCTTAACAGCTGACCGTCGGCGGGGGCAGTGTTTTGATGGAAGAATTTCAGTACCCGGTCTGATTTTGGAGAAAATGTTCATCAATATCATTCTGAATTGTGAGATCGCTCAATATTATCCGGGCGTCTACAGGACATAATTACGTGTATCACTGCCCTGGAAAGACCATGTTGTGATCTGTATCCGATAGTAATTGTTCAGTTGGAATTAATGTTGCATTAGACAGTATAAAGCCGACAAATGATAAGGTTTCGACATTAGCCTTTTAGCAGGTCAGCGCAATTATGGGCGCAGTTGCGGGCACAGGTAAGAAAGCCCGAAACATCCCCCTGCTGATGCGCTGTGGTCCCGTCGGCAACAGCTGTCCGTTCCTGGTGGGAACGTGACATAAATTTAATTCTCAGGTTTACTCCGGCATTGACTGGCACATAAACGTGCAGGTCCTGTCAGACCCCGCATCGGGGAAAGCATTCTCATAAAGCCGGAAATGTTAGTCTTCAGTCTGCAAAAGACTGGACTTGCCTGCCTTAAATCACACTGCACAGTTTCTGAGACCGGCCTTCAGGTCTGTCACTTTTCTGAGCAGCAGGGTGCTGCATAAGTCCTTGCAGCTTGTCAGTACACATTTTTGTGTTTAGTACTACAGCTATTTACCGCAGTGTTGAGCAAAGCTTCAACCTGGGAGAGAAGGTTTAATTTAGGTGCTCTATGTCTGACTTCCATAATACAGATGGCCAGAATTCAGCTTCACAGAACTTTTCTGCACAGCGTGGCGGCAGGAGAGCCTCCATGGGCTGGGCTGGTAACGGCTCCAATGGCGATGAATGGTACGACCAGGGCTTCGATCTGGGTGAAGAGGGCAAGGTCGACAAAGCCCGACTGGAAGCCTATGGTATTAATCCTGAACTGGTTAAATCAGTTAAGGAGCAGGTGATTGTTGCTACCCAGCATCAGGAAGTTTCTGATGCCAAGGTCAATCTGCGTGAAGGTACAGTAAAGATCGATATGGATCCGCTGGCCTCCAAGATGCAGATCTCAACTGGCAACCAGGATCCTGCTGCTCTTACTGCCAGATCCCGTTCCACCACTTTTGGTGGCGGCAGCTCCATGTTTGACAGGGATAATTCCCGCAATGGCAACCGTGCTGCGACCATGGATTATTCTGCCCCGTCATCTCAGTCTTTCTATCCTGCTGACAGCATTTATTCCGACAGCTATATCAAGCAGAAGACTCTTGAGGCCACTCAGGAGCTTTCCGGTCGCAACAGCACCAGTGATTTTGTTGGCGGTGATCCTGTAGGTGAGGATCTCCAGGATGAGTATTCAACTCTGTCCCACCGCAGACGCAGCACTCTGTCTTCCAATGACAACCGTTACATCCAGAACCGTATTGCTCAGCGCAATCAGGAGCTGGCTGAAAACGATGCTGACTCGCACATGACTCATCAGCAGCGCATTCAGGAAATGCGCAAGCGTCAGATCCAGGAGCAGCGTGAGCGCTTTGAGCGCGAGCGTCAGAGAAAGGCTCTGGAAAAGAAGCAGATGCAGCAGCGCAAGAATGAGCAGGTAGGTCTTGCTGTTCCAGAGGAAAATACCCTGACACAGACCACTTCCACTGCTCAGAAGGCCTGGAGTACCAGTCGTACTCTCTATCCTCAGCATAAGGTTGCTACCAGCGCTGATGAACTGGCACGTAATGCAAGTGCCGTAAAGAGTGCTAACCCTCAGCGTGCCCAGATCTGGAATGAAGCTCACCAGGCCCTTATGGCTATTTCCAAGACTGGTGAAAAGGTTCATAACGACAGTGGTGCCAAGCCATTTACACGTTCCAATACTTTCCTTGGTACAACTGCCAATATTCCAGCCGGTCTGGCTATTCGTGGCGGTCGCAGAGACCGTTCAGTAATCAGCGCCTATACTCCGCTGTTTACTGCTCAAAATGACGACTCTGAATCATCCTCATTATCAGCAGAGCCTGCAGACAACAGGATTTTCTCAAGCAGCGGTACACGTCCAAGCCGTGTTCTTGCTGAGGATCAGGGCGGTCCAGTAGATGAGTCTACCCGTTCTCATGCCTCCCGCATGAATGCAAAGGCCAAGGACTCAATGCTGTTGCCTGATAACAGTGAAAAAACTCTTGAAGAGCTGGCCAAAGAATATCCAGGCCTGTCTCCTGAACATTTAATAAAATTAAAGCGTTCTTCTCACAGATGCCATCTGGTATCCCGCACACCAGTATTTGATGCCAATTCCAATATTTCAATGTACGAGCTCAAGTTCACTGCCGGAAAACTCTTCCAGGTGAACTCGTTAAAGAGCGAGCACGTTTATCACGTACTGTTTGGTTACTTCATACGACGAGGTGTGTCCTGCTTTATTGGCCGTCGCCCTAACGTGATGGTCATGATGCCTATTACCTACGATTTCCTTGATTATATTGACCGTTACTCCGTCAACCGCGTCGTTCTGCGAATCTGTCCTGAGCAGCCGGTTACCCCATCAGCCCTGCACATTCTGACCCGACTCAGACGCAGTGGTATGAGCTTTGCCATCGATCTGATGCTCCTGCTCAAGAAGGACTGGAACCGCGCCATCCTGAGCATTGAGTATGTGATGATCGATCTCAGTGCCAAGGTCAAGGAGCAGCTGCACGTATTCCAGCGCCTGAAGATCAAGGCCCCATGGCTCAAGACCGTGGGTTATAACGATGTCAATAACGAGGGCTATCGTTATCTTTCCCACCATCAGATTGATTATCTTGATGCACCTTTCTGGATGCCTCAGCTGCGCTTCAATCAGGACCCTGAGTTCTTCAAGCCTATGCAGCAGGAGGTTCTGGGACTGATTCATCAGCTGTTTGCCGACGAGCCAGACTATTCAGTCTTCTCTCGCTTCCTCAACACTCATGAGTCGCTGAGCCGTGACATGGCCGTATTCCTGTACCGCTTCCGTCACGCCTCACCACGTCAGGTGCAGAGCTCGCATGATCTCTTCCAGTATCTGCAGGAGACCACACCGGGACGTTCGTTCTCAGTGCTGGCCGGCCGTGCCATGATGCTGTACTACGTCAAGTCTGTTACCATCTCCTCCCAGGAAATTCTCCAGGAGTACTTCAAGCAGGCTCTGATCCGTGGTTATTTCTGCGAGTACCTCAACAAGGTAATGGCCAACCCTGATCTGGAGAGATTCGGCTTCCAGGCCGGTATGTTCTCCCTGCTCCATCTCTTCCTGCTCAAGGAGGAAGTTGATGTGATTGCAGATGATCAGTATGCCGATATCTACGACCGCATTTATTCCTCTGAGGTGCTTTCCGATGCCATTGACTGTATCTCTGCCATCGAGAACACCAACCTCAGCTCCATTTTCAGCTTCATTCAGAAGTACCACATTCCGCCAGCCTCTGTGCTCATCAGCCATGAGAAGGCCGTAATGCGTACCAATGAACTTCTGCTGATCCTCAACATTGCTACCGTCAGAAAATAAGGCGGCCCTCAGTAAGTCCGGTTAAACTGTTTTGGCCGGACCAGGTTTAATGCCCGACAAGCCTGAGTTTGCGTATTGCTGCGCAGGGGTGGGGCCTGTAGCCGTATATCTGTTCCTGATGATGTTCGGTACGATTACAGGGCTCTGCCGGCAGCTGGTCGCAGATAGTCAGGTCAGCATGCAGTAACGATGCACAGGTAACGTTTTGCGGATGAGTATTCGCATTTACGTGTCCTTCAGCGACTGCTGCCATGCACAGCAAAGGCAGCCTGGAGGGTGTTGCTGTCTGTCGGCTGTTTCAGTCATAAAAACTGTGGCTGGTGTCAAAAAACAGCTGATTTAAGATAACGGTGACGCCTGAATTGACGCTCAAATGAGCATGTGCCCCGAATTGGTTCAAACCATAGCCTTTTAACCGGCCGATGTTTATCGCATTTAAGTGGCTGTCCCAGCTGACTGGCACGAAAATGAGCCGGGAATCAGGACTGGCACTGCAATTGCAAATTTCTTCTTCAGCCCGGAGCCTGGCGCGTGTTAAGCTGCAGCCGGCCGGTGCTGCCGTGCCCTGCTGTGCGGCTGGCAGAACCGATGCTTGAGGGTATTTAACCTCAAAGCATGCTCCTGACAAGGCTTATAAGTGAAGGTATCTGCGGTCCCCGTCAGGGACTGATACATGCTGTAATGCCTGAAGCGGGCTGATTATTTGACACAGTCAGGAGCTCTGTCTGTGCAGACCATGGTCTAACAGTGCCTGGCTGCATGATGGTACCTGTACCGCAAGTTATTGCACCTCTGTCTGCGCTGATTTGGATAAAATCAGGGCGGAATCAGAACTCAATATTATATAATTCATCTGGATTGCCCGGAAAAGGCGCAAATGCGCCGTTTTCAGAGCAGCATCGCAAAAGCGGTGCGGGACATTACTCAGGAGAGTTCAGGTTTTTGCCTGTACGTACGTTAATATGTAGTGCCCCCAGATGACCAGGAGTGCAGCAGCGCCTCCTGAACCGTTTGAGCAGGCCCAGTGCCGTGCTCTGTCCTAAGGCCAGAACAAGAGCTATTTGAGCAGATGTCAGGTAACCCAACAGCCGTAATGCAGCAGCGAGCCGCTCAGCAGGCGCGCGCCAATCCAGCAGCCATGCAGGCTGCTGCGGCTGCCCGTGCCCGACAGATGGCAGCAGCGGGCGGTCGCCCAGGTCAGGCTGTCCCTCAGGGCGCCAGACCAGGTGTTCCTCAGGGGGCCAGACCAGGTGTACCACAGGGCGCCAGACCAGGTGTTCCTCAGGGCGCAAGACCAGGTGTGCCACAGGCCGCACGTCCGGGCATGCCGGCTCAGGCTCAGCAGGCCCGTCCACCGCAGGCACCTGGCACAGCTGCAGCTGCCTCGGCCAATAACGAGGCCAACCACAGCCATATCATTTCCCGCACCCCTGTTTACGATGCTCACCGTGTAGTACAGATGTACCGTCTGCGCTTCTCATCGGGCAACAAGTTCGTAACTGACCGTGTGCTGCCTCAGCATGTAGCATCGATTATTGATGACTACTTCATGAAGCGCTCCATCATCAACTTTGTGGGCGCCAAGTCCAAGGCTCTGATCATGATGCCGGTCAACCCGGCCATCATTCCACTGGTCAAGAAAGGCGTAGCCTCACGACTGGTACTGCAGATCCCTTCCTATCAGGAGCCAAGCGTTCAGGTAGTGGACTTTATGTCCAAGGTCAAGCGCTTTGGTGTCCGCTTTGCCGTAGACCTCATGGACGTCATGAAGCGCGGCTGGCTTAAGGGCATCCTGCATATCGAGTATGTGATGATCAACATGGGCAATCAGGGTGCATGGCAGCTGGCCGTATTCCAGAAGCTCAAGGTCAAGGCCCCATGGCTCAAGATCATTGCCTACGGAACCACTGAAGCCACTCTGCTCAAGATGTCTTTGAGCTACCGTGCTGATCTGGTTATTTCGCCAATGAGTACTTCGACCATGACCTTCAAGCAGTCCCCTGCACTGCTGGAGCCGTTCCAGGCTGATATCATGTCGCTGGCTCATGAGCTTTTCCAGCCAAAGATTAACTATCCGGTTTTCAAGAAGTATCTTTCTGAGAACCGAGCCATTCTCAAGATCCTCATCTACCACATTCACCGCTTTAAGAAGGTGGATCTGCGTGTTCTGGGTAACCTCAGCGATATTTACAAATATCTGCTGGAGCACGATCCAATTCCTTCCTTCACGGTGATTCTGCTGCACGGCCTGCTCCAGCACTACACCAAGTGCGTACAGAGCGCCTCTCTGCATGTTATTGATGAACTCTACCGTCGCGTACTGATTCACGGCTACTTTACCGAGTACGTGGTGCGCCGTATGCCAAATGCTTCAGCTGAGGACAGGCATTACAGCTTCCAGACCGGTGCTTTCTCCCTGCTCCCTGAGATTCTGCTCAAGAGTATGGAAGAGCTGATGGCTGACCGCTATCTGACAGCCATTAGCAGACATATCAGCAACAAGAACTCTCTGGTATGCCGTACCGTACAGTGTCTTGATGACATGGAGAGCAACAACCTTGAGGGCGTATTTGCCTATGCCCGTACTTTCAAGGTGCCATCAGCCCGTCTGTGGGCAGCCTATGAGGATGCCATCATTCAGGCCAACGAATTCATGACCTCTCTGCAGGTCACCTCAGGTCAGCGCTGACAGGCGCTGCCTGCTGTGCCAGAGCAGCGCGCCTGGGCGCGCCGCACGCTGCACAGCCTTGTGTTCTACGCAAAAAAAACCTGGCAAGACCAGGTTTTTTTAACTTTGTACGCATTGAATATAATCAATGTATGTATGCGTCAATGCCCACCATGGGCAGCTGTCAGCGCCGCCGCAGCAGCAGCCATGGCTGCGGCGGCCTGACCTGCGGCCTGGGATGTGGTGCCGGACCTGAGGTCAGGCTGCTGCGCGCTGACTGGCATGAGGCCGGCTGCCACGGCCGACAGGACTGCATGTCTGGCAGTCCGGACTGAGCGGCCGGGCCATCAGGGCCGGTACTTTTATTTGCTATGGGCTGAAAATAAAACAGGTCTGCCCTGTCAGGGGCAGACCTGCTGTGGCCATGCCTTGATAAGGCGGGCCGTAACCATGAGTGGAGGCCTGATTAGAGGGCCTGGAACATGGCGGAAATGGACTCTTCGTTGCTGATACGGCGAATGGCTTCGGCCAGCATTGGAGATAAGGTCAGGTAGCGGATCTTCTCAATCTTGCGGGTCTCTTCAGTTGCAGGAATGGAGTCGGATACTACCAGCTCATCGAGAGTGGAGTTGGAGATGTTCTCAAGAGCCTTGCCGGACAGAACAGGGTGGGTGGCATAGGCCATTACGTGCAGAGCACCGCGCTCCTTGAGGGCGTCAGCACACTTGCACAGGGTGCCGCCGGTGTCGATGATGTCGTCAACGATGATACAGTCACGGCCGTTTACTTCACCGATTAAGTGCATAACCTCAGATACGTTTGGCTGAGGACGACGCTTGTCGATGATGGCGATGTCGGCGTTGTTTAACAGCTTGGCGATAGCACGGGCACGAACCACACCACCCATGTCAGGGGAAACCACTACAGGGTTGGTCAGATTCTGCTGGAGCATGTCATCAACAAAAATCTGGCTGGAGAAGCAGTTGTCTACAGGGACATCGAAGAAGCCCTGGATCTGCTCAGCGTGCAGGTCAACAGTCAGGACACGGTCAACGCCTACGGAGGACAGGAAGTCAGCAACTACCTTGGCGGTAATAGGCACACGGGCAGAACGCAGACGACGGTCCTGACGGGCATAACCAAAGTAAGGAACTACTGCGGTAATACGACCGGCAGAGGCACGGCGCATGGCATCAATCATGACAATAAGCTCCATTAAATTGTCATTGGTTGGTGCACAGGTGGACTGAATAATGAAGATATCGCAACCGCGAACATTCTCATTAATCTGTACATGGATTTCGCCGTCGGAGAAACGATCAACGGTAGCATTGCCTAAGCGGGTATACAGTCTGGATGCAATCTTCTTTGCCAGATCCGGGGTAGCGTTACCGGCAAACAACTTCATATCAGCCATTTATGTGTCCTGAAAAGTAAAAAATTGAAGCTTGATTATGCTCATCTTCCAAAGCACGCTGTATATTACCACTAATCAGATAAAAATCAGCGTTTAGAGCGATTTATCCTGAAAAAAAGCAGTGTCATGCTGCCCCGTACAGATCCTGTGCTCAGACTGGGCTCAAAATCTGATTTCAATGGGCGGCAGCATGTATGGAGCCTTAACTGCAGGTCTGCCACAGAGCAGACTTTTTACTGCCTGAGGCAGACTGTCTTTGTGCCCTGGCAGAAATATTCCAGAATAACCAGCTCTGATATCGACATTTCAGCTCAGTTCTTAAGTCCTGACGTCCCACTCAATGTAAGCAGAACCAATAATTTTCCGCAGGTATTCCTTTTCATCAGCAATGACGCCTGCAGTTTCCCGCCCGGCTCAGCAGCGCTTGCGCAGCAGGGATGGCGCAGCAAAACTGGCGACCAGGGATGGCGCAGCAGTGCATACGCCACGCGCCACCGCGCAGCGTGGCCAGCACGCAGAGGTGCGCAGGCAAAGGCAAAGCCATTGCAAGGAGCTGCGCTTTTAAGACCAATGGTCCGGGCAGCCAGCCCATTTATGGGCGACTGTCCTTGTGTGTGTCTGATTGCTGAAAAAAGGAAAAGGGGAATGTTCTGGCCACAGGGCCTTGTTTTCCCGGTAAAGTGAGGTAAAAGCGGACAGTTCCGTATGCTTGACGTGACCGCACAGTGGTGCAGTGCAGATCAGGAACTTTCGGTGACAGATACTGAAATCACTGTGTATCAGAGGCGCTCTGGGGGAAGGAAAGTTGCAGGCGCAGCGGACGCTGCGGCTTATGCTCAGGTAAGCGGCCCGGGAGGGTACTTGCCCGGGAGCCAAGCTGAAGGTCTCAGGCCTGACAATTCA
The DNA here is from genome assembly GCF_023051105.1 of Anaerobiospirillum sp. NML120449. Classification (GTDB taxonomy): domain Bacteria; phylum Pseudomonadota; class Gammaproteobacteria; order Enterobacterales; family Succinivibrionaceae; genus Anaerobiospirillum. The sequence continues at coordinate 139,335 of NZ_JALKIL010000004.1, forward strand.
TTAGTGCTGTAGTGACAGGTGATACGTTGATGGACTCAGTCACAAATGCCTGGAAAGAAAAGTCCTGATCCCATACTTTGCACAGATCTTCATGGGCTTTAAGGGCCTCTTCCCTGGTATCAAAGGCTACATAACATGATGCCCCGGTACCGGACATGGCAGCACGGCCATATTTTACCAGGTAGTCCAGTGTTAGTCCAACTTCGCTGAACTTTTTTCTGACCGTGCATTCACAGTCATTGTTATACATGCAGTCCATTGCATCTTCGAAGGTGCGCTCAGGGCTGAAGTGCTCTTTAAGACCGGGATCCGTAAAGATTTCCCTGGTGCTGACATGGCAGTCAGGGGTAACTACCAGATACCAGCGCTCATCAAGCTCCAGAGGGCGAAGATACTCACCACGACCTTCAACATAGGCATGATGTCCTCCCACAAAGAAAGGCACGTCCGAGCCCAGGGCTGCTCCAATATTCTGCAGGGTCTGGTTATCAATATTGAGCTTTGCAAGATGATTTACCACCAGCAGTGTGGTTGCAGCATTTGATGAGCCTCCGCCAAGACCTCCGCCCATTGGCAGAACCTTTTTAACATCCACTGTGACACTGAATCTGCGGCCGCTGTGTTCCTGCAGGGCCCGTACTGCACGGTAAATCAGATTCTCCTCAGGCTTCATGCCCATGGTGTTGACCAGGGTTATCTCCCCGCGTCCATCATTGTCCACCTCAAAAGTCATCTCATCGCCGTGATTGAGCATGCAGAACAGCGACTGCAGGTTATGAAAACCATCAGCTCTCTTACCGGTGATATTTAAAAAGAGATTGATCTTGCAAGGGGACAGGACCTTGAACATGAAAATGCTCCCGGGATAACAAAATACTGAATTTGACAATGCCTGAGCGTTTTTCAGGCAGCTGCGCAGCTATAAGTGCCTGCACCAGGGGCTGCAGCATGACAGCCACGTGGCAGCTCCGTGCAGGGCCCCTTGCTGGGCCCATGCCTGCTCCCACGGCTGGGCCCATTGACGGTCCCATGGCTGGGCCCCAGGCTGGTCCAGCTGCTGGGCAGCTTACTCAGGGTATTTAATCTGGACGTCGCGGATATCACGTATGGTGACGTCAACGGTGATGTCGTTGCCGGTGATCTGAAGCTGACGTGGAATGGCTATGTTCTGATAGGAATCATAGTCAAGGTAGTCAATGGTGTAAGCGCCCAGAGTGGACCGGGTAACAAGACCAAAGTCATTGACCTTTGAGTCCTCTCCAAGTGACATACCCATCAGCACCTTGTGGAAATTGTTCACAGGCAGCTTAATCTTCAGATGACGCAGCAGCAGTTCTTCTGCTGAGCGGCCGGTGTGCTGAGTGCCTTTCATATCAAGTACGGCGCGGGACGGCTCAACCTTGAGCAGAGCCAGCTGCTTGCCGCCGCCAGCAATCAGTCGCAGCTCGTAGCTGTCATTGCCCGAACCCCTGTAGAAGAAGTTCACGGCACGACGCTCACCCTGCTGCTCGATAATAACGCGGCCCAGCATATTGATGCTGGTAATGCTCATCAGGCGACCCTGATGGCTCTGCCAGAAGCCAGGGGCGGCAGTCTGCTCAGCCGGTATATCAGCAGTTGTCTGACAGCCGCTTAAGGTGGCAGCCAGGGCTGCACCCATGAATACCGGAATGAGGGTACGTCCGGCCTTCTTAACCATGGAAGACATTAAGGTATCTTGAGAGCTGTGGATTGGTGACATGGCATCATCCTTTCTGACAGAAAAACGAAAAAGCATAGTACTTGAGGTACGTGCCTAACAGGCCGACAGGCAAGGAGCTGTGCAGCACTGCTGCAGGCCGCGTGCAGCACTCCTGCATGCGGTCTGCTGTCTGCTGACTTGCTGTGGGAGCCATGACCGCAGTCAGAACGGCCATGGGGCAGGGCTGAGCCCGGCTTTGCGGAGCGGAGCCTGCAGATAAAACAAGAGCCTGACAGAGCTGGTCTGCAGGCTCGGGCAACCGGGCCTGAGCCCGGCGCTTGTGACAGTCAGGCTGCCGGCACAGAGGTCCTGAACTTAGCCAAGGGCAATCTGAGCCTGTCTGACCTTTTTGTAAACCTTGATCATTTCCTGGTGAAGCTTGAAATTCTTCATATCCAGATCAGAGGCGCACAGACCATTAAACTTCTTTTCATGGTTGATGTGAGCCATGACATCGCTGTAGGTGGCGCTGCTGTAAATGCGCTCCAGAGCCTCAGCATAATCATCAAAGTTCAGGCTGCTGTCGAGGCGGCACTCCAGAACCCTGGTCAGGCACTGGTAGAAGCGCAAACGTGGCAGGTCAAAAACAGTATGGTTGAACATGACGGTCCAGCGGGCAAAATCAAGGGCACGCTCATAGTCATTGGCCTCAAGGGCAATCAGACACTTGAGCTCACCAAAGCGCAGAGTGGACCATGGGCTGTCGCGATCCGGCAGCAGACCTAAAATCTTAGGAACCAGGGCGTCATCGTCGATGTTCTCATTCTCCAGCTCATCAAGGTAGTCCTTGTAGGTCTGAGGATCTTCATCAGATCCTGGCAGGCCCAGGATAGCTTCCTGGAAAATAATGTAGGCATTGGTGTTGTTGTAGATCAGATCATCAAATGGATAGATCTCGGACATGCCAGGAACAATGATGCGGTATACCGGCACACCCAGGTTCTGATAGGTACGGATGTAGATATCAAAGCCCAGCTTGTCGATGATATAGCGCAGAGCCTTGTACTGATCGTGGGTGGAGCCGTCAAAGTCCCAGGCTACGAACTTGAACATTGGCTGCTTCTTGAACATCATCATTGGCAGCAGGCCGGTGCTGTCGACGAAGTGGCTTTCGATATTGATAATGCCGCTGGTCTGCTCCAGATCGAAGCTTGGCTCATCAAAGCCGTCAAGATCGCTGAAAGTGCGTCCCTGCATGAGCTCGGTAATAGTACGGTCCAGGGCCACCTCAAAGATAGGGTGGGAGCCAAATGAGGCTACGCAGGTGCCATTGCTCTGATTGAAGAGTACTACGCACACTACAGGATACTGACCACCAAGGGAGGCGTCATAGACTATGCACTTGAGCTCATCGCTCTGCAGGGCTTTGAAGTTTGCCCAGGAGCGTGGGTACTTCTCGATGATCTTCTCTGGAACCTCAGGCAGGCACAGACCCTCACGGATAATGCGGGCCTTGACGTAGCGCTCAATTACCTCGGACAGACCCTGAACCAGGGCCTCATACTCGGTATTACCGGCGCTCATGCCATTGGAGGCATAGAGATTGTCGAGCAGATTGACCGGGAAGTAGACAATCTCGCCATTACGGGCATTGGTAAATGGAATGGAGCATACGCCACGCTCAAAGGAGCAGCTCTGGATATCAACCAGATTTTCCAGAGTCAGGCTGCCATTGTTGCCATAGAGCTCGCGGAGCTTGACGTTGAGCACGTCATTGGGAATGGCATTGCTCTTCTCATCATCTTCACTTACCGGAGTCCACTTTTCATCAGGGAAGTGAACAAAACGGGCTTCGGCATTTTCCTGACCAAGATAGAAATCAGAAAAGCTCATGTGAGTAGCCAGACGCTCAAAGATTTCGCCATAGGCCGAGCACAGCGCAGCGTCACGGGTAGAGCCCTTGCCGTTGGAGAAAATGGCAGGACAATTGGCTACAGCAAGGTGTACTGACCATAAATCCGGAAGAGGGTTGAGCCACTGCTCTTCAACCAGATCGATTTTGAGCTCACTGGCTACTTTTTTAAAGCGACTTAAGGTGTCCTCTAAGGCAGCATCTTTGCCCGCAATTGTCGTCATGTCTAAAAACCTATCTATATGATGAAGACTCCCCCGCGCTGTCCGGCTCAGACTTCCGCCTGCCAGCTTCATGAAGCCCATGCGGCCAAAGGGGCCGCACGTGCTGCAATCTTCCTCCAGCAGGCAGCAAATGCTGCCAGAGGCAGCTGCAGGCAGCAGCTGAGGCTTACTGCAGGAGCTGAAGCTTACAGCATGAGCTGAAGCTTGCTGCAGGAGCTGACGCTTTCAGCAGGAGCTGGCGCTTACAGCATGGTCTGAATTTCAGCCTTGGGTGAGTACTGCAGATACTGTATAAAACAGTGTTTGTCCAGGCGCAGCTTTTTGATGTGTTCAGCCCCACGAACTTACGGGGCAGCTCTCAGAGGCACTCTGCCTGTAGAAGATATGACTGCGGCGTACCGCGACTTTCATTACAGGTATCAATGCCCCTGTACCTGGCCTGTATCAGTTATGAAGCTGGATTTTGCATCAGAAACTTACTTACAGGTACTGGAATTTTGAACACTGAGGGCAGCTGCACATTTGCCCTTAAGGTCCGCAGCAGGTACGAACAGTGCTGACAGCTCAATTCTGATGCTTCAGCATGTATCCAATACTGTTGTGCGGCGCTGACTCAGCCTGCGAGCAAGGTGATTAACAGTGCCTGCAGGCACGGATTTGCTCAAAAAACTGGTCGGGAAAGAATTCTGTGGTGGCGCTCAGGGAACATCCCTGGCATATGGGTATGAACGCAGCAACGACCTTTTATCATGATTAACAGGTAACGGGCCTTGCTATGACGGCCATTGGCGATACCGCGACCCCCAGGGACGATACCGGTCGCAGGGGCGATACCTGTCGCCATGGGCGATGCCGATTGCAAAGGAGCAAGAACGGTCGCAGGGGCGATTCCGGGAGCTTCTGGGGCGACGCCGGCAGTCATAGGCAGTTCCGGGACGGATCAGAGCCGTGCGTTCACTGCAAAAGGAGCCTGTCTTTGGGACTTGCAAGCCACCTGCATGTGGCAGGTCATGGCTAAGGCATGTTATTGCAGCGGCATATCATGGCAGGAACGGGCCTGATTTCTCTAACAGGAGCATAACTGTGTTCAGAACCTGACCGTACTGAGTACCGTTATGCCGGAAACAGGCAGCAGGGCTGCTGTTATCACTGGCGATGTGGCCTGAAAGCACTGCCGGCTCGTCCGTCTGCGCGGTCTGAAGGCACTGTCGACTCAGCCGTCTGCGCGTTCTGAAGGCACTGCCGACTCAGCCGTCTGCGAGGTCTGACAGTGGCTTACTATTATAGTCAAAATCGCTATTTTCTAAAGCTGCGTAACTGGCTTTTGTACGGGTAAAACTGCAAAAGATTATTCTTTAGACCACGTTGATATAGAGCCTGCGCACCTGTCTTGCCCTGGGGCAGGTACACACATACTGCAGTGACCAGAATACGACCCGTACCATCAGGTGAAAGCTGTCAGACCTTAGTTTGAGCTAATTATTTTTCTGTAAAATGGCCCAGGTTTTTGTCCATCACTCTGCTGATTTGACCTGGGAGAATTAACTGTGAATAACTCTAACAGTCTCAACACTGAAAAGCTCGATGATGTTGCTCCATCTCCTGATACCGTAGCGGATCAGCAGAGCAGCACGAATGACAGCACAGACAAGGCAGGCAGCCAGGCCGCTGTGCAGCAGCCGGCATCCGACAGTGCAGAACCAGCACAGGAACCTGCTGCAGCTGCAGCTGCAGCATCAACTGACAGCCCGATTCATGAGCCGGCTGCAGATACAGCTGCCGCTGATGCAGCCTCTGATGCAGCCGCTGCTGGTTCAGCTGGTGCGCAAGCTGAGCCTGCAACTGCTGCAGAGACTGCCCCTGCCTCAGCAGCTGATGCCCCTGCAGCAGATGCTGCTGCGGCGCAAGGTGAGGGCGCAGGGGAGAATCAGGTATTTCGCATGGGCGATGACGTGTCCAGCATTACTGGTCGTCCTCACATGACCGCTGAGGAAAACCGTGCTCTTGCTCAGGGTAACCGTTTCTTCCATAAGGCTATGGAAAGTGCTGCACGTGCCCGTGGTGAAGAGTATGAGCGCTTCAGCCTGCCTGCCCATATGAGAGCCGCCCTCAATCAGATTGATATGGAGGCTGCCCAGGAGAAGCTCGAAGAGCGCCGCAAGGAAATGGAAAAGCAGGGCCTGAGCACAGATAATCTCACTGTTGAGGAAAGTGCTATTTCCCGCCTGCATAACCTCAGTGCCGAGGAGCAGGAAGCTCTGGACAAGCAGCGCGACAATGACGCCAAGATTGAGGCCGGTGGTGCCCGCTTCTATGGCAAGTATCAGGAGTTGCTGGCCCGTCAGAAAGAGGCCCAGGAAGCCTCAAAGCTTAAGGTTATGCGCAATATCAAGCTCATGGGCGTGGTTATTGTCGGTCTGATTGGCTATATGGCCTATAACCACTTCATGGTGGATCGCAATGCAGACACCATTGAAAGCCTCAAGGCTTCCCTGCCACTGGTTATCGATGAGCAGACCACCATGGTCCGTATTGATGACCGTGCCAATGACTTCAAGATCTACTTTGAAAAGGATCCTGCAATTGTTGCAGGCCTTGATGAGCACCAAAAAGAAGCACGTCTTGATGTGTACGAACAAAATGCACTTGAACTGTGCAAAAATCCTCTGCTTCGCAGTATTATCGTATCCGGTCGAAAAGTGACTGTATTATTAGAAGCAACAGATAGAAGTTTCTTCCGTGAGTTTTCTGTCGACAAATGTCCTGCTGCAGAGCAGCAGGCCAGGTAGCCGGATAATATGCCCACAGCTGTGCACAGATGCTTATGCGCGCTGTGCATAAGCGCTGCGTTCGTCAGCCCTGCCGGGCTGCCCGCACAGCTGGCATTGCTGCTGCGCTGTGCGAGGCTGAGCACCGCTTTAATCCGGGCGGTGCCTGACAAAAGACCCGCGCTCTTATCTGACAGGGCCGACAGCTTGCGGAATTTTCCTTATTTTGAGGTTTCAAGCAAATGCTAAAGTTAGGTCTCGTCGGATGGCGTGGTATGGTCGGTTCTGTTTTAATGGACAGAATGCAGACCGAGGGTGATTTCAACTTATTTGAAAACTTCTTTTTCACTACCTCTCAGGCTGGTAAACCAGCCCCTGCCTGCGTAAACCTCAAATCTGACGTACTGCTTGATGCTTACAGCGTCGACGCCTTAAAGGAAATGGATGTCATCCTGACCTGTCAGGGCGGTGACTACACAAACAAAATGTACCCTGCCTTAAAGCAGGCCGGTTTCAAGGGTTACTGGATCGATGCTGCATCTGCCCTGCGCATGCAGGATGATGCCATCATCATTCTTGATCCTGTTAACCAGGACGTTATCGACCGTGCCTTAAATGGCGGCATTAAGACCTTTGTCGGCGGTAACTGCACCGTAAGCCTCATGCTTATGGCCATGGCCGGTCTGTTCAAGGCCGATCTCATCGAGTGGGTATCCTCATCGACCTATCAGGCTGCCTCTGGCGCCGGTGCCCGCAACATGCGTGAGCTGCTCATCCAGATGGGCCAGCTGCACGACAGCGTGAAGGCCGAGCTTGCTGACCCTCACTCAAACATTCTGGACATCGAAAAGAAGGTCCGTCAGACCATGAATGCCGCTGACTTTGAGACCGAGTGTTTTGGCGCTCCTCTGGCCGGCTCAGTACTGCCATGGATCGACAAGCAGCTTGAAAATGGTCAGAGCAAGGAAGAGTGGAAGGGCATGGCCGAAACCAAAAAGATTCTGGGCCTGGGTACAGGCACCATTCCTGTTGACGGCAACTGCGTACGTATCAGCTCCATGCGCTGCCACAGTCAGTCCCTTACCATCAAGCTTAAGAAGGACGTCAGCGTAAGCGAGATTGAATCTCTGATTGCTGCCCACAATCAGTGGGTCAAGGTAGTTCCAAACGAAAAGGAAATTACACTCAGGGAGTTAACCCCGGCCTTTGTTTCCGGCACTCTGACCGTACCTATCGGCCGTATCCGTAAGATGATGATGGGCCCTGAGTATCTGTCAGCCTTCACTGTAGGCGATCAGCTCCTGTGGGGCGCTGCCGAGCCACTGCGCAGAATGCTGCGTCTTATTCAGGCATAAACTCAGCCCGTCATATTGAACAGCTATGGCCCTGGCACGATTTCAAGCCAGGGCATCAGGCCCAGTATGGCCCTGCGCATCCTATATAATCACATGCAGGCAATTATCTGCTTTGAGCAGGTAATTGCCTGCATTGTTTTTTCCGGCCAGGCATGAACTCAGAGCAGCCTCTGAAATGAGCGCCAGGCGTGGGCATATATGCAGACTGTCATGAACTCAGAGCAGCCTCTGAAATGAGCGCCAGGCGTGGGCATATATGCAGACTGTCATGAACTCAGAGCAGTCTCTGAAATGAGCGCCAGGCGTGGGCATATATGCAGACCGTCATGAACTCAGAGCAGCCTCTGAAATGAGCGCCATGCAGCTGGTACATAAGCATGCATCAGTATGCTCCTGGGATGCCTGGGCATCGGCTGTTAATCAGCGATGTTGGAGCTTTTCGGGCACATGAGTATTGTTTATGGCGGCCACAATGATGTGAGCTGCAGGGCTGGACATATTGGTAACAGGATAATTGTCGTACATGCATTGTGACTGTAAAACTTACTGAAGCAGGGTGTGACAGATATCATTTTGCCTGGTCTGTAAGGCCTGCAAAGCAAAGTCTCTTTCAGGTTTTATCAATGTATAAGCCCTGTGCCGTACCTGTTTTCCAGGCCTCATGATATTTTTGCATTGAACCTGATATGATATGAGCTGTCCCGGCACAAAATTAAATAATGCTTACAAACATGATGCCTCTGACAGCAGAAAGTAAAAGCGTTAACTGACGTATAAAACGCGATAAATATGATGTCGCGTAATGCTGCCCGGTCAGCAGTTGCAATCAGGGGTAATTTGTTTGCAGAAAGGATGAAATTAAATTTTCTGTGTCACTGACCAGACAGTTAAAAGTGTTCTGTCATCCTTTTCCTGCCTGTATCCTGCTGCACATACAGGCAGTTGACATGAGGTCCTGTGCCCCTGGTAAGTTACCATCCGGAAAACCTCAATAGCTGGCCTTTATCACAATGGCTCAGCCGCATGCGTTTCACGGCGCGCTTTATCTACATAACTTTTGCAGAGGCTGCCTTTGATATGCTCAGCCGCATCCATAATGCATCTGTAAAGGCGGTGTTTTGCGCCGGAGGTGTTTTACACCGGCATCGTTCTGTGCCGACAACGCCTGGTTTTGCTTTTAGTGCAGACATCGTTCTGTAAAGCCATAGTCTGTTGTGGGCAGACGCTTTATAAAAGATAAAAGGCGCAGACACAAGTCAAACAGTATAAGATCCTGACCGCTTTGAGCCCCAGGCATGGGGGACACAGCCTGGGACTGTGAGGCGGTATTCAGGTTACGGCCTGCTGATTACAGGGCAGAGCCGCAAATGTAGTTGAAAATAATGAGTTAATAGACGGCAGGACTGTCAGGTCTGTCGTTCCTTGCTGACATGTAAGTCATGTGAGACTGCATGCATATAAGGCAAACCTGCTTACGCCCATTTAATGATGGCCGCACTGTTGAGATAAGAGCTTTCATATCAAAGTTGCCGGCAATGCGGGCGGTAAAGCACAAGGAGATTGTTAATGGTTAGCGTTGACGGTCAGTTTCTGACCAGGGCCTGGAGCCGCGCAGGTTTCCTGGTAGCCCTGCTTTTTGCTGCTGTTATCAGCGCCTGTGGCGGTGATCATATCAATCAGGTAAAGGATGGATATTTCCCTGATGATAATCGTCGCAGCGTGGGTGAGGTACTGAGCATGTGCTCATATACCCGTGACGGCAAGTGGTCAAATGTTCCTGCAGGTGCAGATGGAACCCCAAGAGTAAAATATGAAGTTGCCTTGAGAAACAGGCAGCTCGTTAACTGGGTTATGCCCGAGCTTAACAGCAGGGAAAAGAAGAAAATCGCCAATGCCCTGGACAGCCGTGGCTTCCGTCTCATGATGAAAATGTCATTCGTTGTTTTCCGCAATGGCTCCTTCGATCTTGAGAAGATTGTTATCACCAGCAATGACCGTGAGGTTACCTCCCCTGAGATTACAGAGCAAATCAGACTGCAGATAGCAGCCCGCAAGGGGCTTGCTGACATTCCTGTTGATCCCTCCCTGAGAACTGATTTTAACTGGGCCCTGTACACATCCATGGCAACTAATTCAGAGCTTGCAGGCAAGACCAGGACCGGTCTTCTGGGCATGGGGTACAGCCTTTACGATTTCTCTTTGTTCAGTGTCGATACAGTGCGACGCTCTTTCCATCCGCTGATGCTCAACAAGGTCAGGTCGGTTGATATAAACGAAGAGTTTAAGACCATGTCAATTAAGGCCACTTCAGTTATCACCGATATCAATGACTATCGTCTCAATGAGGTAGGTGAGAGCTATTTTGAAAATGGCTATGGCATTTTTGAGGGTACTGGCATGATGAAGTCCGATGACATCCTGCAGATGATTGCCCCTTACACCTACCGATCTCTTGCCAGTGTAAGTCTTGAGGCAGCCTGCGATTTCAACGCCCTTGACCTCGGTGAGGCCTGTACCTTTAAAGATGTTGATGTTTCCCGCATAGCTCTTGGTTCTGCAGGCAGTGACCGCATCTACCTGTCTTTTGACAATGAGATGAATCCAGTGGTTAATCTCGATCCTGTGAGCGTCAACTCTGATGAACTGACTGAGTTTCTTGCCCAGCAGCAGTCGGTAATCAACTACACCACCATGGCCTATCCACTGGCCTATGCAGCCCAGTCCATTACTGCCATGACCCGTGAGATGAACGATTTTACTTTCTTCAGGACTCTGGTTGCTATCCGTGACCGTGTCATGAATGAGGCCGGGGCTGAAATACCGGTGCCGCTCAGGCGTGCTACCAGTATCTGATGCTCCGTTAATAATGGCCGTAACCGGCCAGTAAATCAGAGAAAAAAGCGACCTCATGGTCGCTTTTTTTATGGAAATCAAAGTGTGGCAACAAACTTGCACAAGGATAAATATCAGGCGGTGTATGCCATGATCTCGACACCGCCGGCCGCAGATGCTGCAACATACTGTGGCCAGCCGTAATGATTAATCTGTCCATGAAATAACGCTGCTGCAACAGCGCTATGGACAGCACTCCATTGCCATGCATTACGGTTTTGACCATACCTCTATGGTCTTACTCTCCTGAGCAGCGGCAGCTGAAACTGCCGCTGAGTCCTGATTTCTCCCTCTTCACAGATATTAAGACAGTGTTGTCCGCACCGGATAAGACCCCCTTGTTTATGGGATTTTGAGCTGTCAGAGGAAAAATCGACGAATTTTTTTTGCAAGGTACCTCAAGAAAATGGTCCATGTGACCGTTATACAGGTATGGACGCGCATGCCATGCACAGCATGGTTGCCCTGGACTTAGGAATTTTTGAGGGCCGCGTCATTTTAAGTCCGGCATTGCGCTGCCGGGTTGCAGTCAACTGTCAGGCAGGACCTCATTATGATTTCAAAAGACATACGCGACGTTTACCTGGTAGACGAACTGCAGCTGGGTCAGCGTTTAAATGAATCCCTCCATGAGGGAGACCAGACCGATTTCAATCTCATGCTGGCCATGCTTTCACCTGATGTCTGCGATGCATCATGGACCCGTGGTCCAGATATTGGTCAGGCCCCTGAGGACCTGCGTACCAAATTCTGTCTGCTGCCGGAAATCCGCAAGTACGCCGAGAGCGATGACTTTTCCCGTGGTCAGGACTTTGCTGACATGATTCACGACCATGAGGATACTCAGGTCGGTCAGTCACAGGTATTCTTAGCCGAGTGCCTGCGTCAGGAACCGCTGGTACCTTTCAAGCGTGACCTTGCCCCTGAAGTATATGCCGAACTGGCACCATTAAAGAAAGAGAAGGTTCGCCGTCAGTTTGCCGGTGAAATTATTCAGTATGAAACCTACCAGGGCAGTGGTCAGAACATGGATGTGCTTTCAGAAATCAAGCATGCCCAGACCCAGATTCAAACCAGAATGAAAATTGACGCCACCGCATAATTTTCAGCGTCATTTTCCCCCAAAAAAATGCACATGTTCTGCAAAGAACATGTGCTTTTTTTCGGCCCGAACAAAGCCTGACCATCAGGCTCCCCAGGCCGTCGGCCTGCGATCATCACGGCCGCAAGGACTGGCTGTGCTGCACAGCATGCGGCGCACCATGAAGCGCCAGGCATGCAGGGCAGGGCTGGTCAGCGGGTGCGCACTGAGTGCAGCTCTCTGTTGTCCATGGAGGCCTTGTCTCCCTTTTTGAGAATGACCATGACGGCACCGGTGCCGCCTTTCCATTCAGGCGCGGAGTGATAGGCCAGAACCTCAGGCATCTGACGCAGCCAGTGCGCTACATAGCTTTTAAGTGTGGTCTGACGTTTGGCGTGTTGACGTTCGCTCTTGCCATGGATAATCAGGATGCAGCGAAAGCCTTCATTGCGGGCCATGAGCACATAACGGCGGGTATATTCATAGGCCTCCTCAACTGTCTTGCCATGCAGGTCAATAAAGTCAGCTTCGCGGTATTCGCCGTTTTTGAGCTTCTTGAGCAGAAAAGGCTGTGCGCCTGGTGAGCGGTAGGAGAGCACTTCGTTAGGAGCGACTACTGGTACGTAGGTAGAGGAAAAGTAATCTATGCTTTCTTCTTTGGTATCACGTGAAGCTGCTTCTTTCTTGATGCGGGAAGTTTCCTTGTCAATGGTGGCTGCAGGCAGTTCGACCTTATCCTGTTCCATCTTCCTGACCTTGCCCAGCTGCCCGACCAGATCAATATTGTCAGTGGTCTTTACAGCCTCCTCCATAAGCAGATCTTCAAAAGAAAAATCATTGTTAGCAGATGACATGGTGCGGTTAACTCCTGGTGGCAGGTTCTGTTTCTGTCATGGCTGCCTTTTGCTTATCCCTGTTTTCAGACAGATTCATACTTCCTGAAGGGCATATTAAGGCGGAGCAACGGGACATGAAAATATCAGAGAAAAACAGCCGAAACTACAGCCGAAACTACAGCCGGATCAGCTGTCAGCTGATGTATAAAAACAAAAATAAATCATATTGCTGCGGGCTCAGATCATGGCCTGAACACGGATTCAGGTCAATGATCTTTGCATACAGGGCGGCTCAGCGCAAACAGGGCGCAGATCATGGCTTAAACACGTATGCAGGTCAATGATCTTTGCATGAGGTGCGGACTGGCGCAAACAGGGCGAATCTTACGGTTCATGGCTGCTCTTTGAATGCAGGGAGGGTATTAACATCCCTGCGGTGAAGCTCATGCTCAGCCGGCGCTGAATGGGCCTGTCCGGTCTGCGGTGGCTTTAGAAGTTAAGGCCAATGAGAATGCTGGCTACCAGCAGCAGGAGGCCGCACATTCTGATTTTGCGCATGGCGTGGAGCATGGACTGCTCATCGGGATCGTGCTCGCCGCCGAGCTTTGGCAGGCGCATTACAACGCCCTGATAGTAACGTGGACCGCTCAGGGAAATATTGAGAGATGCACCCACAGCACCGAGTACCATGCCTGTTACCGGAGCCGGAAAGGTCTTCATGCCCTCAGCTGCACCGGCCAGATGGCGAACCGGATTTCTGGAAAAGAACAGGAAAGCCATCAGTACTACTGCAGGGATGAAGATCATAATCTGATGCATGCGATATACAGTGCTGCCAAAGGCATGATTGCCACGCAGCTTGTAGTTAAAGGCATGGCTCATAATATTAATGGTCTGCATCAGAACAGCAGCCTCAATACCGCCTATGAAATACCAGACAATTACGGCAAACCATCCGGTGAAGATGCGCATGATGGCAGCCTCGCAGGCGGCCTTGGAAATGCCCATTGGAGAGAGCATGCCGGTCTCTCGTAACACCATGGTGGAAAGCAGGTCGCGTGACTTTTCCTTAAAACCCTCGTGCAGGGCGCGGTAGACATCAATGGTGCGGTCCTGAGGGAATTTGAGCTCCAGAACCAGAATCATTACTACCAGAGAAATAATGCTGTCAAAGCCTGAGAAAGCGTCGAGGGTAAATACCAGGAACAGCAGGGTGAGCAAAATTATAACCGGCAGCATGAAGCCTGCAAATGAGCGCTGGGTTTCGCTGCGACCAGGACGGTTTACCTTGCGTGACAGGCCGGTAAACACAGGCAGCAGACCGTAAAGGCGTATGCTGCGTGGCAGCGGGATAATCATTTCGATGATTATGGCCAGCGCCAGAATCAAAGAGGGCTCACTGAAGAGAATGCCTACATTCACATCACCTGCCATCAGCGGCTGGTCAAAGCCAAAGCCGGTGCTGCCATGAGCGGTGCGTGCCGGAACGGCCTCAGATGGGGCAGGCTCACGTGGTGCAGCATCATCCCACGGATAGACATCTTTTGGGTGAGCGGGCTCGCTGTGATAGGAAGGAGCAGACTGTGCCGGAGCTGCAGGCTGTGCAGGAGCTGCAGGCTGTGCAGGAGCGCCATGCTTTTGTTCAAAGCGCTTAAACTCCTGATCGAATATGGAAGGCTGATCATTGGCCATTACAGTAACAGCCGTGCCTGTGCTGCTGGCAGCACCGTCTGCAGAGCTGTCAGAAGCAAAGGGATTTAAGCTGATTACCAGATCGCCGGCATATGCAAAAATGCCCTGAGCTGCATGAGCAGCATCGGCGGCACTCAGAGGGGTTGAGGGACTTATATTCAGACTCATAGAAAAGTGACCGGAAAAGTTAACCCAGGGCCATAATGCATATGGCATTTAAAGCCTGATTTTATGGCATCAGGCTGAAGTTCTGAGGATGCAGTTTAAGAGCCTGCAGCCAGGTGCAGCGGCCGCAGAGGCAGCTGAGCGGTTACGCTGATCTGTGCCAGCAGCACAGCAGGGGCCTGGACATGAGATATTTGCTGGTACAGCATTGGGGTAGCTGGTACAGCAGTGCAGATGGGGCTCTGCAGCGATGCAGTGGAGGTATCAGCAATGTCGTAGCTGGTACATTAGCACCTGAGCATATGTCCATGGCCCGGGCAGGCCTCATTTACAGGGCCTCAATAAGGGAGAGCAGCAGGCGGGCGCTGTTGTCGGCGGCCAGCTGAACAAACTCCTCAAAGACCTCCGGGCTTTCACCCTGAGCGGTATCAGAAACAGAGCGTATTACCAGGAAAGGAACCTTGTAGTCAGTACATACCTGACCTACAGCAGCGCCTTCCATTTCGGTTACCTGAGCCTCAGGAAAGTCATTTTTCATGTCAAGGCACTTCTGCTTCTGGCTGATGAACTGATCACCAGTGAGTACTACACCGGTAAAGACATCAGGGGCAAAATTGCTCTCCTTCTTGAGACGTGCTGCTACGGCCTCAGCCTTGGCAATCAGGGCATGATCAGCATTGAAGTACTGCTCGTAAGAAGGCAGCTGACCGACCTTGTAGCCAAAGATCTTAAGATCAACATCGTGATAGGCAAGACCGGTGGACAGAACGATGTCACCAATCTTAAGACCCTCTCCAATACCACCGGCACAGCCGCTGTTGATGACGGCATCAGCTTTGAAGTGGTCACACAGGGCAGCTGCAGCGGTGGCTGCACAGACCTTGCCTATACCTGATTTGACCAGAATGATTTCATGATCATGGTACTTGCCGCAGATATAATCGCGGCCGCCTACAGATACAGTCTCCTTCTGGCTGATTGCATCTGCAATCAGTGAAACTTCAGAGTCCATTGCTCCAATAATGCCAACGCGCATAAAGCACTCCCTAAATGATGGTTAAGACAGCTCCGGCAGGCACGAGGCCCTCGGGCAGTGATAATGCGGCTGCTTATCGCAGCCGTCTGAACATAAAGTATATAACATGCTGCCCTGTCACACAGCCGCTCTGACTTTCATAGTCACAGGCTGCCCATCCCGGTACTCTGACCTTCATAGTCACATGCTGTCCATACCGGTACTCTGACCTGACAATCCTAAGTTGCGGCCGATTCCGTGGCCAGCTCCTGCGGCTTTACCGCCGGGCAGCCCTGCTTGAAGCAGGCTGAGGGGCAGTGCGGCTATTAAGGCCGGTACTCTGCAGCATGGCTTATGTCAGGATGACTTTCGGAATCAACTGGTATACCAGCTGGGCAGGGACGTCGTATTTTTGTCAGGCTAAGGGAGCGGGCGCTGCCAGAGCTGCTGGCTGGCAAGCGATCCTGGGGGCGTGCGGTCATTGCGTGCTGCTGTCTTAATGCGCGCAGTGACGGGTATGGGCAGGTCTTTTGCCCGGGTGGTGGGCAGGTGTGTCAGGTGACGGGCTGGGCCGGGCCTGCCCGGCCCAGGGCTGGGCAGAGGCTGCGTGCAGCCTGGTTAATACAGCGTATGACCGTGCGCTGAATCCTGGCTGGCGGGTTATGGGCTTTCGGGATCCCAGCAGCGCGTGCCCTGGGGTGAAAATGCCCGTTTTGACTTAATGTGTGTTCACAGGTTCATCTTTGGGGATTAAAGGACTGTCAAGCGCTTATTAAAGGCATTTTAAAGGGAGGGCTCGACAGGGAGCTGGCATGGTGCTGTGCATGTGCGCAATGCACGCACATTGCACATTTTGGCAATAACAGGCATGAAAAATGACGTTTTGATGCGCATCGTACTATACTTAAGGTACTTAATTAACTGACATAACTGATGTGCGTTTGCGGGCCTGTGACAGTTTGAACCGGCAAAATGGTACTTTCAGTGTGTTATAGCTCACACATTTAATTTACCGATCCCCATATCACTGGGATTATCGGGCCTGTGTCTTAAATTGACAGTATTATTTGAGTGCTCTCACAAAAGAAACTTTAGGAGATAGCTTATTTGGTAAGTCTGGTGCACAATCGATACTGTAGTTTTTGAACATCGTCTGCTTAAAGTTAGATAAGCGACTAATAAAACTCATGAAATTCACAGCAATATGTCCGTGTCATGATTACTGTTCTCGGCTGCTCTGAGAGTCCCATACCGGCACAGCCGGCAGTCAAACACATTAACTTCAGCCTCAGACAGAATTTACAGCCCATGTATGGCGTTTTGCTCAAACATAAGTGATTTCATGAAAGGTCCGTGCAAGCGGACCCTATTTCAGACAAGGTGAACAGATTTTTTTGACGGATCCCAGAGTAACAGCTCCTGGATCCAGCCAAAACGGCCGCCCTAACCTCTGTCAAAATGTAAGGCCTCTGTGTTCAGCTAGGCATAATGAGTTTCTTCTTACAGTCTGACAGTGTCATGCGCCTGTGCAGACCAATGTCAGGGGATAGATAAAAAGACCGGAAAAGTTCACGGTGAAATTTCAGGCTGAGGGCCTTAACCGCTCAGGCGGCAGACTCCGCCCTGAGCATCAGGCAACAAAAGGTGTTAAGGACGTGCGCAGTAAAGATGCGCTGTATGTACCTGTCACAGGCAGGGAATAAGGATTACATCCTCACACCAGACCGACCCTGAAAAGAAGCTGAACCTGAAACTTTTCCAGGCAGTGCGATGTTGGTTTATTTTTCTAGCTTACAGATTAATAATTGAGGTCGAGTGATGGAAAACTCACGTGATGTGGCTAAACAGACTTTAGCTTTAGTTCTGGCTGGTGGTCGTGGCAGCAGATTACATATGCTTACTGACAGCCGTGCCAAGCCAGCTGTATTCTTTGGTGGTAAGTTCAGAATTATCGACTTTGCTCTGTCCAACTGTGTCAACTCCGGTATTACCCGTATTGGTGTAGTCACTCAGTATAAGTCCCACTCCTTGTTACGTCACATCCAGTCCGGCTGGTCTTTCCTGCGCGGCCAGTTCAATGAGTTCGTAGATCTTCTTCCTGCCCAGCAGCGTGTTGACGAAGAGCACTGGTACCAGGGTACTGCTGATGCTGTCTACCAGAACATTGACATCATCCGCAATCACATGCCTAAGTACATTGTGATTCTGTCAGCTGACCATATCTACAAGATGGACTACACCTCCATGGTTATGGACCACATCAAGAGTGGCTGCCCTGTAACCGTGGCCTGTATTGCCATTCCACGTTCTGAGGCTTCAGCCTACGGCATCATGCAGGTAGACAACAACAATATGATCACTGACTTCCTCGAGAAGCCAGCTGATCCTCCTGGCATGCCAAACGATCCTGACAGGTCTCTGGCCTCCATGGGTATTTACGTCTTCAACGCCGAGTTCCTCTACAACGTACTCAATGAAGATGCCCGCACTGAAGGCTCACGTCGTGACTTCGGCTTTGACATCATTCCTAAGCTGGTTAAGGAGCACAAGGCTCACGCCCACGACTTCTCCATGTCATGCATCCGCAATCAGGGTAACCTGGAGATCTGCTACTGGCGTGACGTAGGTACTATCGATGCATACTGGGAAGCTAACATGGATGTCGCATCCGTACAGCCTCAGCTGGACGTTTACGACACCAAGTGGCCTATCTGGACCCACCAGGATCAGCTGCCACCAGCAAAGTATGTACAGGACATCAGCGGTGCTTCTTCAGTAGTGATGAACTCCGTATGTTCTGCCGGCTGTATCATCTCCGGCTCTTCTCTGTGCCACAGCGTACTGTTCTCCAACTCCCGCGTGCATTCCAACTGCTGCCTCAACGAAGCTGTAATTCTGCCATCATGTGTTATTCACCGTGGCTGCCGCCTGACCAAGGTTGTGCTTGACCGTGGCTGTGAGCTGCCTCGTAACCTTATCATCGGTGAGAACGAGACCACTGATGCCCGTCGCTTCTTCCGTACTGCAGGTGGCGTAGTGCTGGTAACCCGCGAGATGCTTGAGAAGCTGCGTGTTGACGAGCCTCACCTGTTCGATGGCTTTGAAGAGTACAGCGCCAACAGTTCCCCAATTTACTAAAGAGCAGCACCATGCAGCCTGTTCTCCCCTGACAGCTGTCCCTGGCACCAGGTGCCCGGGACAGGCACTGACCTCAAGGGGAGCTGACAGCTGCAATGCCGCATTTATACAGCACCTTGTATGTCATCTGGTCAGCGCCTTTGGCGCTGGCAGCTGCCGTCAAGGTGCTGTATTTAATATGGGGGTATGATCCCTGCACGCTCCTGCGCCGTCAGGTCAGCATGGCCAGGCGCCAGCAACGGGTCTGGTGGACCGGTCCTGGTGTACCGGTCCTGGTGTACCGGTCCTGGTGTACCGTGCCTGGTGGACCGTGTTTGGTGGCCTGCAGCGGTGTGAGCGCAGTGTCTGCTGCGCTTACCTTACCAAGTACATTGTGCTGCCTTGGACGGTAAAGTAAGGGCGTGAGGGCTTATTTGAATAATCTAATGCGGGCTGGCCCGCACTTTGGCTGCTAACAGCTTGCAAATTAAGGCAAATTTGCCTAAGCTTGCATCCTTTATCGCGGTCAGAACGGCCTGATTTCAGGCCTGTATATGGTTTTGTCTAATTTTTCAGACAGTACAATTGCCATACTGCAACTGCTGCGGTAGCGCTGAACTGTGCCTGCATGGCATTGATCAGGCAGCAGAATTACTGTACAAAGCACAGGGAAATTTTCAGCCATGTCCTTGCAAGGTGCCTGCCTGGCACGTGTCAGGTCAGCTGATGTGCGCCTGAAGGTCCGGGTGAACGTAAAGTATCATTTTCAGACCTGCACGCAGGTCTGTATGCTTCAAACAACGGGGCTGACGACTCACCCCATGATTAACCTGAGCTGTCATATTTAACGCCTGCTTATTAATAAGGCCGTACCGGTAACAGCAGGGCCGGGCCGGACTGCAGCAGGAATGGTGTTTCCTACAGGAGTAGTTACTGATGAGTGAGCAGATCCTCGATCAGAACGCAGTGGTTGAATCAAGCGAGGATGCAGTTTTTGATGACATCCGTCCTTGCCGGGATGATGAAGCTCAACAGGAGCTGGCTGTCATTGCCAACGATGAATCTCTGGTAAACGGTATTGTCAGACTGCGTTATCCAAAGCTGAGCAGGTTTATTGGCCCTCTGCTGAAGATTCCGGTACGTTCATACATCAAAAATGCCGTCAGGAAGATCAACTCCATTGAGGACTTCCAGATGCAGGTAGCAGCAGCTGTTACCCGCATGATAGACAACACCACTGATGGCGTAACTTTCAGGGGCTTTGAAAAGCTCAACCCTGATCGCGGCTATCTTTTTATCTCCAATCATCGCGACATCTCACTCGATCCTTGCTTCATCGACTTTGCCTACCACAGCTATTACAATCAGACTGTGCGTATTGCCATTGGCGATAATCTGCTCAAGATGCCGGCTGCCACTGCCCTGATGCGTCTTAACAAGAGCTTTATCGTCAAGCGCTCCGTTACCCTGCCACGTGAGCGTCTCAAGGAAGTAAACCACCTGTCTCACTATATTGGTCTGTCCTTAAAGGAAGGCCACTCCATCTGGATTGCCCAGCGTGAAGGTCGTGCCAAGGACGGTAATGACTGCACCGAAGAGGCAGTACTCAAGATGCTGCACATGTACGGCCGCAAACAGGGAAAGAGCTTTGGTGAGTACATGTCCAGTCTCAACATTGTCCCTGTCTCCATTACCTATGAGTACGATCCTGGTGATGTGGCCAAGGCCAATGAGCTCGAAGAGCGTGCCCGTAACGATGGCAAGTATCAGAAGAGCGAGTTTGAGGACATCAGGAGCATTATCAAGGGCATCAACGATTACAAGGGCCGCGTATGCATAGTGGCCGGTGATCCTGTCAGCGGCGGTTTTGAGACCCCGTCCCAGCTGGCTGCCCTTATCGACAGGTTTATCTACCTCAACTACGAGTTCTATCCAAGCGTAATGCTCGCCGCTCACGGCCTTGGTCTGTGCGGTGATGATGAGATTGCCTCCATCAGCGCTGAAGACAGGAACAAGTTCAATAACCGTCTGCAGGGCTACCCTGAGCACCTGCACAAGCGCATTATGCAGATGTACGCCTATCCTTACATCAACAGGAAGCGTGCAGCTGACGGTGAGCTCGATTTCACTCTGGATAACGTTAAGGAAAGCGTCTGCGAGCCGTCCGCCAGTGAGCCGGCTGCCAGTGAGCCGGCAGCCAGCGAGTCGGTTGACAGCGCCGCTACCGAGTAAGCAGCTCCGGCTGCAGCAGCGGCAGCGTATAGCGCTGCCAGGGCCACTGCCGAAACGGGATTGCATGCGGCCACTGACTCAGTTTAAGCCTGTGCTTTAGCTGGCAGTGCGCATGGATGTGCACCTGGCAGAGCTGCTCAGTAACAACAGAACATCAAGGCAAGATGCCGTACAAAAGACAAAGGGCAGTTCTTAAGAACTGCCCTTTGTCTTTTGTAATGCACCATTACTGTCACTTAACAGTAATTCCGTGATGTATGCTTAATTTGCGCTGTTTTATTCTGGATAAAAAATTCAGATCTGAATTGAGATAAATAAAGGCCTGAGCGGAATTTCCTAGATGTGTATAAGGCACGTAATCAGGCAAAATCAATGGCGTGATAACGTTTTCCAGGCTAAAATACTTTACTATACTTATTAAATAAGGCATTTTCCTCAGTTAGTAACTGAACTCGTGCAGATGTGGCGCCATTTCTTTGTTTTGGTCCTTAAAAAAGGTAATTATGGCTTACTGCAAGCCATTTCGTGGCTGATAACAGTACCTTCCATCTCACACTGCCTCACACCCTGTCTGTGATACGGGGTAATCTGACAGGTCCTCAGACGTCATGCTCTATGTGCCTCTGCCGTTCAGGCAGCAGGGAGCTTACGCACATCTGTGGACTGGCCACCGTCTGTTGGCCTTTGGAGTATTAGCGCAGGTCAGATGCGCTTGATTTATTCAGGATGAACATATATGTCCACCAGGTTCGAGCAGCTGCTCTCCCAGAACATCAAAACTTTGACAGAGTCAGGAGCAGAGCTGTATCGCAAATACGGATTCAGTCCGCTGTATAACGCTGACGGATCCCGTTCCTATCTGCGTGCCAGCATGCTGGCAATGTTTGCCCTGTCGCTGATAGCTCACGTGGGCCTCAAGGACAGTGCAAAAAATGATCCAGGTAGTCAGGGTGGCGCAGTAATAATTGCTGACAGCAAAAACCAGACAACAGGCACTTTTGAAGCCTTTGATCGTGTTCCTAATGGCAGCTCTGCAGCAGGTTCTCTGCACAATGGCGGTAACAATATTGCAGGTCAGCTCGACCTTGCTGCCAGTGGCGCCGGTAACGGTGCTGCTCAGGGTTCCGGTGGTCAGGCATCAGGTCAGGATGAGTCCTGGTCTCTGTTTGGTTTTTCAGGCAGTGAGCCTGAGGTAGACAAGGCCACCATGGCCGTACGTCGCCAGGCTCTGTCAGAGCTTTCTGACGGTGCTGCTTTCCTTTCTTCCTGTGGCGATATCAATGCCGGATTCAAGGACTGCCGTTTTACTTTCTCCAATAAGGTAAGACCTTATTACAACGCCAAAATCGTGGCCGGTCCTGACAACTTTACTATTACCCTCACCGCAAGAGGCAAGCAGCTCAAGGATCCATGCGCCAAATTCGTCGTCAGCTCCCGTGGCGAGTATATGGCCTTTGACAGCAAGGGTGTAATTGCTGAAAAGTGCTTCATGGACACTGTTATTGCCGAGCGTATTGCTACTCTAAACTCCGAGGTCAAGGCCGTTACCAGCAACGATAACGCTGCTGCCGATCAGTCAAGCCTGGCCGCCCAGTAAGTACATTATGCACTTATGTGCAAGGCGCACAGTGCGGCGCGGCGCAGCCGGGCAGCCATGTTGCAGGACAGCATGCTTCTCAGGGCTGACACTTGATACAATTTTTGATTCAAAATCGCAAATTAGCCCGCCTATGTGCGGGCTTTTTTTATCTGTACAGCGCGTAAATACGCCATTTTGACTGTAAGGTGCGGGAGTGTGCTCACGGTATGAATGACCATAACAGGCCACTTAGCTGATAAGGCTGTTGCAACTGGCTAACCGAAGTTGCCCGCTGGTGTATAATCTCACTGTCAGCTTTAACTGGCTTTTTTTGATTTAGGTGAGCAAGGCATATACGATGAAGATCGCTAAAAATACCGTTGTTACTGTTTCTTATGTAGTTACTGATGAGACCGACCAGGTTGTCGGCCGTACCGATCCCAAGCAGCCAGTGGTTGCCCTGATTGGCCAGGAATACCTGGTTCCAGGCATGGACAAGGGTCTGGTAGGTCATGAGAAAGGTGATGAGTTCACTTTAAAGCTCAAGCCTGAGGAGGCTTTTGGTGAGTTCATGGACGGCCTTGTTCAGAGCATCGACCGCTCCATGTTCGGCGATTTCCCAATTCAGGTTGGTAATGCCTTTGAGGCCGACACCTCTGCCGGTCCTCGTCTGGTAGTTATCAAGGAAATCAACGATGACAAGGTTGTTGTTGACGGTAACCACCCATTAGCCGGCAAGACCTTAAACTTCATGATCGTTGTTGAGGACGTACGTGAGGCTACCGATGAGGAAATCGCTCACGGCCACGCTCATGAGAACGGTGTATGCCCATCTGAGGCTCACGGCGGCTGCTGTGGCGGCGGTGGCGGTTGCTGCGGCGGCGGTCATGGCCACGGTCACGGCGGTGGCTGCGGCTGCCACGATCCTTACGAAGAGGAGCACGAGTGCTGTGGCGGCGGCCATGGTCACGGCCACGGCGGTTGCGGCTGCCACGACAGCGCTGAGGAGAAGGAAGAGCACGGCGGCTGCTGTGGCGGCGGTCACGGCCATGGCCACGGTGGCTGCGGCTGTCACGGCTAAAGCTCAATCTCTTTTTCCTTAAAAAGTGCTAAACTATCGACCTGTTTTTTAACCAGGGCGATGTTTATCAGCAATGCAGGGCCCTCCTGGCAGTTAACATGCCGGAGGGCTCTGTAGTTTTCACCCTGTGCAGCCGCTTATGGCAAATGGGCCAGGCCAGGGGCCGTCCAGCCCCGGGGCGCAAGTGCCCTGGGCCTGTCCTGGGCCTTGCCCATGGCACTGGCTGCTCTGCCCTGCATTGCTGATGCCCGCATAATGACGCTTCTCTTAGGTGAGAAGAACTTGTTTAACCAGTTTTTAAATGGAGGTGGGTGCTGCCTGTGAGCTGCAGATCAGGTATGGCGCCAGTAATTATGAAGTTCATTCTCCGACTCTTTCCTGAAATCTCCATCAAAAGCCGTCCGGTACGTAACCGTCTTATCAAGGTTCTGACTCAGAACCTCTTTAATGTTGCCGGTCATCATGGCTTTACAATCAAGGTTCTTCCTCAGTGGGACAAGCTCATAGTTAATGTGGGTGAGGATGATTCTGACAAGACCCGTGCCATGGCCGTACGTGAGCTGTCACGTATTCCTGGCATTCACTCTTTCCTTGAGGTCAAGGAGTTCCGCTTTGAGAACTTTGATGACATCTTTGCTGTAGCCGGTCCTATTTACGGTCCTGAAATCGAGGGCAAAACCTTTGCCGTGCGCGTCCGTCGTCGTGGCAGCCACTCTTTTACCTCTCAGCAGGCCGAGCGCATGATTGGCGGCATGTTCCGTCAGAAGTATCCCAACAACGGTGTGTCCCTTGATAATCCTGATGTCAAAATCACCATTGAGATTGATCAGGATCTGGCCTATGTGGTCACAAGCCGTCACCAGGGTCTGGGCGGATATCCTGTAGGTACTCAGGGCGTGGCTCTGAGTCTGCTTTCAGGCGGCTTTGACAGTGGTGTCTCCACCTACAAGGCCATTCACCGTGGTATGAAGGTCCACTACGTATTCTTCAACATGGGTGGTACTGCCCATGAGCTGGGGGTAAAGCGTGAGGCCTACTTTATCTGGGATCGCTTTGCTGCCTCTCACAAGGTGCGCTTTATCACCGTACCTTTTGAAAAAATTGTAGGTCAGATTCTTGAGCGCACTCACCATGGTGTACGCGGAGTTATCCTCAAGCGCATGATGGTGCGTGTGGCCTCTGCCGTAGCTGCCCGTCTCAAGGCTGAGGCCCTGGTGACAGGTGAAAGTGTCGGTCAGGTGTCCTCACAGACAGTGACCAACTTAAGCCACATTGATGCTGTCTCTGACACCATGATCCTGCGTCCTCTGGTTATGGAGGACAAGCAGGATATTGTCGACAAGGCCTGGGAAATCGGCACTGCCGGCTTTGCCGAGAGCATGCCTGAGTACTGTGGTGTTATTTCCGATCACCCTAATGTCTGTCCGGAGCGCTCTTTCGTCGAAGAGGAAGAGGCAAAGATGGAAAGCGGCCTGATTGAGGATGCTCTTGAGCGTTCCTCCATGCTTGAAATCAAGGAAATCCCTGAAAACACCAGCCGCCTTGAGGTCGAGGTTGAAACTGTCAGCACTCTTGCTTTCAGCGATGTGGTAATTGACGTGCGCTCACCTGATGATGCCGATCGCAATCCTTTAAAGGATCTCGCCAATCCGGTAATCACCATTCCTTTTTACAAAGTGGCCTCAGAGTTTGAAAAGCTCGATGACATCAAGACCTATGCCCTGTACTGCGATCAGGGCGTGATGAGCCTGATGCAGGCACGTGAGCTCAAGGAAAAGGGCTATCACAACGTCAAGGTATGGCGCCCTGAGCACAGTTGATGACGGCCACTGGCCATGCCAGCGTCAGCATCTGAGTCTGCGCAGCAGCGCTTGCTGGCGGCAGCGCTGTCGTCCTCCTGGCCGATGAGCAGACCCAGGCCCAGACCAGGGGCAAACAAATACCCAGAGCAGGAGCAGACCAATGTCCAGGGGCTGAGACAGTATGACTGTGACGCCTGTCTGTATGTCCAACAGTGACGCCTGTAGTGAAAAATAAGGCCGGGATCCCGTATACTCACAGGGAGCCCGGCCTTATTGTATGGGCCGGGCCCAATTTCTGTGGTCAGACTGTCAGTGCGGACACCCACAAAACAGTACGTAGCATGATCTGCATACAGCATATGAGGCCTGTGCTGCTGTTGTATTCAGCCCCCGACAGTCAGTTGAACTTCTTTGCCGGGCTTTCTGTGCTTTGCTGGACGGGCAAGAGGGCATGCCCGGCACTGTTGGGCAGCAGCGTATGCTGCTTTTTTGCCGGCAGCCCCCAAGGTAAGTACATACAGGCTGCGTCAGTGCCTTCAGATAAACGCAGCAGGTTATCAACTCAGTCAATAAATTCATGACTCAGGATTTGTGCCGCACGGCCAGTGGTCAATGCGGCTGTGTACCATGTGGCCAGAGAGCGCTGTGCATGTGTGTGCAGCAGCCTCGGGCACCAGCCCGGCCGGGGAGCTGCCACCTGTTGCAGCACATCAGCTGCATATGGTGGTGATGCCGTGATGGGGCGGGCGGAGATTGTTTTGTTTTTGGTCAACGGGTAATGAGTAACGGGGAGAAACAATGCATAACATCGTTCTTAACAACAACGTTAAAATGCCGGCCCTGGGCTTTGGTGTTTTTCAGCTTCACGATGAGAATGAATGTGAGCAGGTTGTGCTCAATGCTCTTTCTGTTGGCTACCGTCTGATTGATACTGCCCAGGCCTACAACAATGAAGAGTCGGTAGGAAAAGCTGTAAAGGCCTCTGAAGTGCCCCGTGATGAGATCTTTCTGACCTCCAAAATCTGGGTCTCCAACAGCGGAGAGCAAAAGGCCATGCTCTCTCTTGAGGACAGCCTGCGCCGCCTTGGCACCGACTACATCGACCTTATGCTCATTCACCAGCCTTTTGGCGATTATTACGGCACCTGGAGAGCTCTTGAAAAGGCGCTCAAGCAGGGTAAATGCCGCGCCATAGGCGTCTCTAACTTCTATGCTGACCGCCTTGTTGATCTTTGCAACTTTGTGGACGTCAAACCGCAGATCAATCAGATGGAAACTCATGTCTTTCAGCAGCAGACCGCCCTGCGTCCCTATCTGGACCGCTTTAAGGTACAGCTTGAATCATGGGGCCCATTTGCCGAGGGCATGAACAACTTCTTTGCCAATCCTGTGCTTTCCAAAATAGGAGCACGTCATGACAAAAGTGTGGCTCAGGTGGCTTTGCGTTTTTTAATTCAGAGCGGCATTATTGCCATTCCCAAGTCCAGTCACCTCAACCGCATGGAAGAAAACATCAATATCTTTGATTTTGAGCTTACCCGATCAGAAATGGGGCTGATTCAGTCGCTTGATACCCGCAACAGTGTCTTTTGCAATCATCAGGATCCGGAATTTGTCCAGGCTCTGGCCGATTTTGTACCTGGAAGTAAGCAAAGCTGAAAAAAATCCGGATTTTAAGTTCTGCACCGGCCTCAGTCGATATAGAATAATAAGTTTCTTACGTTCGCCATTTCTGCCTTATGCAATCTGCAGGAGCATATCTGTGGCTAATGCGTCTGTATTAACTCTGCCCCGGGGCTGATTCCCTGCCCTGTGCCGGACTGATGCCGTGACTGGCTGGGCGGGGCGGAAGCCGTGCCTTATGCCGAGACTGGTTGGGCGGGGCGAATGGTGTGCCTTATGCCGTGACTGGCTGAGCGGGGCGGACCGTGAGACAGCCGTTTTTATTTTTGTTCATTTCAATGTTTGTAACAACAGCATATGACTGCAAGTCCTCATATGCTGTACTGTCATCAGCTGTCTGGTAATTACAGCATCATGCCACTGCCGGTCTGTGGTCAGAGCAATTAACAGGATATAGAGTTTATGCTGAACAACTCAGTGCTTTTCATCGCTCTGCGCTATATCAGAGGATCGAAGAAGCAGCGCTTTGCCACCTTTGTTGCTGCCCTTGCTACTCTGGGCATAGCCATTGGTGTATGTGCACTGGTAGTGGTCAGCTCCATCATGCAGGGCCTGCAGGAACGTCTCAAGGAAAGCATACTTGGTGACTGTCCTCATGTGGTGGTCAGAGCCAACAGCAGTGACATTCCCTATCTGCTCAATATCAGGGGCGTTAATGCTCTGGTCCCTTTTATTGAAGGCGAGGCCATGCTCCAGCACGGCAGCAACATTTCCATGGTAACCCTTCAGGGTGAGCGTACAGACTCTCTGTACATCAGCCACGGCTATGCAGGTGAAATAGGTCTGAGCTCGCGCCGCGCCGCCTCTTCCCACGATGATATTGATCATCTTCAGTACCGTATCAAAATGCCTGAAACCGACAGGGCAGGCTATCACTACGGATCCCAGTATGAATTTGTCCCTGGCCGCTATCAGCTGGCCGTCAACTACAGCACCGTACTGGAGCTCAATCTGGATCTTGTGGATAACAGCAAGGTCCGTCTTATCAGCACCCGCAATGCCCGCTATACCCCTTTTGGTCTGACTCCGGTACAGCGCAATTTCTCTGTGGTTGATATTATCAACTCTCTGGACAAGTCCCAGTCTCCTATTGTTATTGGTCATTATGACGATGTCAGAAAGTTCTTCCGCGTTAAAGGCGAGGAGAATTACTACCGTCTGTTCCTGCGTGATCCTTTCATGGTTGAGGCCGTGACCTCCCAGCTGGACGGCAAGTATCAGTACACAGACTGGCGCAGCCGCTATGGCGACTTCTTCAAGGCCGTAGGTCTTGAACGAATTTCCATGTCCATCATGCTCTGTCTTATTGTGCTGGTTGCAGCCTTTAACATTCTGTCTTCCCTGACCATGGTGGTCAGCTCCCGTGTCAGTGAGATTGCCATTCTCAAAACTCTGGGCATGAGCAATGGCCGCCTGCTGGCCGTATTCCTGCTGGTCGGCATGTCTGCAAGTATTGTGGGCTCCATTGCCGGTCTGGCGCTGGGCATACCTCTGGCTCTTAATGCCCAGGATATGCTCAATGTCATTGGTATCAGCATTATGTCCGAGCGTCTGCCGGTTTACATTGATGCGGGCAATATCTCCATTATCGTAGCCCTGTGCCTGGGCGTCTCCTTGCTGTGCACCATATATCCGGCCATGTACGCAAGCCGCTCTGACCCGGCCCGCGCCCTGACTTCATCCTAGGGCCAGGCAGCCGCCAGAGGTTCAATGAGGGCAGCGCAGCGCGCTGTGCGCGGTGCCAGCCGGCGCGGCCTGCCATGGCAGTGCCGGCCCTGTCGCCAGGCATGCCGTGCTGGCGGCACGGGGAACTGACCCTCAGGTCATGATTTGGTGTTCTGAGTTTTTTTCAGGAAATAGTGATGCATAAAATTTTACTCAAGGGTCGTGGTATCGAGCATGCCTACAGTGAAGGTGCCATCAGAACTCCTGTGTTAAAGGGTGTTGACCTCGATATTGAAGCCTCAAAAATGACTGCCATAGTGGGCAAGTCAGGTTCAGGCAAGAGCACCCTGCTTCATATTCTGGGCACTCTGGACTCACCTGATAAGGGCGAAATCGTCTTTTACGATACTGATATCATCAGTCTTTCAGCCCGCGACAAGGCTGTTTTCCGCAACCGTCATCTGGGCTTTGTCTACCAGTTCCATCATCTGCTGGGCGACTTTACAGCACGTGAAAACATCATGATGCCGCTGCTTATTGACGGCATTGCCCGCCAGCTGGCCGCCAGCAGAGCCGATTATCTGCTTGAGCGCGTAGGTCTTGCTGACAAGGGTGGCAAGCTGCCAGCAGAGATGTCAGGTGGTGAGCGCCAGCGTGTGGCCATTGCCCGTGCTCTTGCCTACTCCCCTGAGCTGATTCTGGCTGACGAGCCTACAGGAAATCTTGATGAGACCAATGCCGCCATGGTTTTTGATCTCTTCCGTGAGCTGGTGCGTGATGAGTCAGCAGCCGTGGTCATGGTTACTCATGACACCTCACTGGCTGCCCGTTGCGACAATGTTTTTGAAATGACCAGTGGCATTATCGAACGCGGTACCTTCAGAGCTGAAGAGAGCATCATGCTCGACAGTCATAAGCTTGATCTGCATACCTCTTACAAGGACATGGTCATGCAGCGTCTGCACAATATCTCCACCAACCCGGCAGCAGCCGGCGCCTCAGCATCAGGTATGGCAGACAGCACTGAAAGTGCAGGTACAGGTACGGCTGCAGTAGCAGGTGCCAGAGCAGATGCACAGAGTGCTGACAGCGCCAGTGCAGCTGAACTTGCGCGCCATGATTCAGAGAGCTCACAGTCTTCTCAGGCCGCAGCATTCAGCACCACTGTAGGCAGTTACCGCATTCCTCAGGAAGAATCCAATGCAACAGGTTCACGTCTGCGTGAGCAGGCTGACGCCCGACGCGAAAGCCGCGAAGAGGTCGGCAGTGGCGCCGCAGCCGCTGGCAGTGACGCTGCAGCTGCAGGCTGCGGCGCTGACAGGGCTGATAAGGGCGCAGGGGCTGCTCAGCAGGAATGCAAGGCTGTGATTTTTGACCGTAACAATGACTGACAGTCGCTAAATAACAGGCAGTAAGACATGGCCAGGATGGCCGGAGGTTCAAGTGGCAGATAATTTAGGGTTTAAGATGGCACTGCGTTTTGTCCGCTCAAGACGCAAGGCAGGCCTTACCCGCTTTATTTCCTTTGCTTCTACCTGTGGCATAGCCATTGGTGTGTTTGCCGCCATTATCGGTCTGTCGGTAATGAATGGCTTTGAGTATGAGCTTGAGAACCGTGTGCTCTCAATCATCCCTTCTGCTCAGCTCAACAGCTCACGCTCCAGTTTTGAAAATGCCGCTGAAATTGAAAGGCTGCTCCTTGAAGATAAGGGCATTGTGGCCACCTCTCAGGCCATTGAGCAAAAAGCCATTATTTCAGCCAACCGCGCCTTTGCACCGCTGGTAATTGCAGGTATCGATCCGGTTAGAGAAAGCAAGGTTATCGATATTGCCCGCTTTATCAACATCGGCCTTGAGTGTTTGGACCGCAATCGCTTCCCTGAGCTTAAGGACAGCTGTGCCCTGCCGGCAGCTCCAGGGGATGAAGGTCTGCTGGCCACTGCTCTTTCAGCCGAAGGTGCTGACAGCGCCGCAGCTGGCGGCGCCACCGGGCAGGCTGCTGCAGCTGCAGATGCTGCTGGCGGGAACAGCGCTGGCAGTCAGGCTCTTGATGATGCTGCGGTAAATGCAATTGCTCAGCAACGTGCTGCCGCTGCAGGCTCTGAGGCCTATGGTGATACCCTGGGATCAGGCAGGTATCTTACTGCCATGCCCGATGCTGAGGAGCAGCGTCTGCCGCGCATGATTATTGGTGCCGGTATTGCCCGCAAGCTGGGAGCAGGTCCTGGTGATGTGGTCGCCGTGGTTACTCTTGATAACAGCGATACTGGAGCTGATGCTTCAGTCAGCCGCACGCTAAAAAATCCGGACAAGCACAAGGTGCTGATTGCCGGTATTATTCACATCGGCGGTCAGATGGACAGCTCGGTGGCACTGATGAACTTTGCTGATCTTAAGGAGATGACAGGACTTGCAGGTCCCAACTCCATTCACATTAAGACAGTTGACTATCAGCAGACCAATACCATTGTTTTCAATGCTACCAATGGCCGCATCAGAGAGAGTGCTTTCCTGGTAACCTGGATGGGCTCCCAGGGCAAGCTCTATCACGATATTCAAATGGTACGTCAGATCATGTACATAGCCATGTTCCTGGTACTGGCAGTGGCCTGTTTTAATATCGTGTCCAATCTTCTGCTGATGGTTGCTGAAAAGCGCCGTGAAATTGCCATCCTGCTGACCATGGGCATGAAGCCGCGTCATATTGTGCGTACCTTCTCCATCATGGGCATGCTCTCTGGTGGCCAGGGAGCTCTTATAGGGTTTATTCCCGGTCTGCTGCTCTCGCTGGTGCTCACTCCATTTACCCAGTCATTCCGTGACTGGTTTGGCTTTGACCTGCTCAACCAGGATGTCTATTTCATCAACTTCATTCCATGTCAGCTGTCAGTGTGGGATGCGGCCTTTGTTCTGGCCTCATCAGTGCTGATGAGTCTGGCAGCTTCACTTTATCCAGCGCTGCGCGCCTCAAGGGTCAAGCCGGCCCAGGAGTTAAACCTCTAGCCGCGCCAGGCATAATCAGGTGCTGCCTTGCAGCACCATGGCACAAAGGCCGTCCTGTCTTCAGGGCGGCCTTTGTGTTTCCGGCATCAGGAAATGGACCGTCAGTCAGCCTGGAACCGTGCAGGGCGCTTTGCGCCATGCAAGGGGCGCGCTGCCGTGGCGCCGCCTGGGCGTGCTGCTGTAGCGCAGCCCGGGCAGGGCCACGAAGTAAACAGTGTGCCTTTTAGGAGCACACCTGTGGGGCACGGAGCCGCATTTATCGCCTGTAAGTACTGTTTTTGCTAGCTGGATCAGAGAAAAAGCACGGAGTTTTTGCGTTTTTACATGCACAGATTCACAATGTCACTCCATGACTATCATCAGGCTTTTGTTCTGACAAAACTACGAGGTTTTTAATAATGGTTAGCGCTTTAATTGCTTTTGCTAATGGCTCCGAAGACATGGAGGCTACCAGTGTCGCTTCTATTCTGGATCGCGGTGGTGTAAAGGTTACCCGTGCTGCAATTACTGCAGACGGCTCACGTGAAGTCACCCTGTCACACGGCATGAAAATAGTCTGTGACAAGCACATCTCCGAGTGCAATGACGTCTACGACATGATCGTTATCCCAGGCGGTCTGGACGGCTCCAAAAACTGCGCCGACTGTGCTCCTCTTATCACCATGCTCAAGGAGCAGAAGGCTGCCGGCCGTTACATCGGCGCTATCTGTGCTGCCCCAGGCTTTGTGCTTGCAAAGCATGATCTGGTAGGTGAAGCCAGAGCTACCGGCTACCCTGGCTGCTGTGACAGCATCAAGCACTACACCAACACCAATACCTGCATCGACAAGGAATACAAGCTGGTAACCGGCAAGGGCCCAGCTCTGTCCATCGAGTTTGGTCTTGCCTGCCTTGAGGCTCTGGTACCATTTGACGTAGTAGAGCAGGTTAAGACCGGCATGCTTTTCAAGGACGAATAGCAGTCCAGAGCTGACAGACCGCCAGCAACCCTTGCTTAAGGTTTAAGACTGCAAGGCGGCAGTACCTGTCACCTCCACAGGCAAGGCAGATCTGTATGAGCGCACTTGCGCTCAATGACTCCTGCCCTTGTCATTCAAAAAAGCCCTGAATCTGAGCGATTCGGGGTTTTTTTATGCCTGATATAAGCACAGGCGAGCGGTACTGAGGGTTGCAATTTGCGCTTACGGACTATGCCCTGACCAGCAAAGGGCGCGGCAGCAGCACAGTCTGCGCGCAGCCTGCGCGCAACCTGTGTGCTGCAGCCGTGCGACAGGCGCGCAACCTGCGCGCAACCTGCGTGGGGCAGGGGGCGGCAGGGGGGCGGCAGGCCTGTTTTGCCTGAAAGGGGTGACTGGGCGGGCGCTGTTTACTGGCAGCTGCCCGAGGCCGGTAGGGCTTTGGCACATGGGAGGGGCATTTTTGCGCAACCCGTGGACATATGCGATAATCAATGGCTTATTCAGGGGCGTTATGGCCCCTGAAGCGATCTTTTCTGGTCGCACACCAGCCTCTGTTACGGGCACCTAATGCTTGAGTTTAAGCATGCCCTTAGAAAGCACAGCTGCACTGAGGCCAGGCTTAAACTTAAGTTCTTTTGTCAGTTATTTAAACGGTTTTTGTTAATGGATAAGCTAGTTCAGGCTAAGCAGGATGGCATAGCCGCCGCTCAGGGTGTCCAGAATCTTCAGGATCTGGATGCGGTTCGAGTCAATTATTTAGGCAAAAAAGGCCTGTTTGCAGAGTTTATGAAAGAACTGGCCCAGCTTGATGCCTCTGAGCGTCCACAGCGCGGTGCCATCATCAACGAAGCCAAGCAGGAAGTAGTTGCCGCCATTGAGCAGCGTCGTGCCGAGCTGGAAAAGGCAGCCATGGATGCCCGTCTTGCCAGCGAAAAGGTTGATATTACTCTGCCTGGCCGTCACCGCGACACCGGTACCTTACACCCTGTAACCCGCACTGTTGAGCGTCTTACCGAGCTCTTTGCCTCCATGGGTTATGAGGTAGCCTCCGGTCCTGAAATTGAGGACGACTACCACAATTTCGACGCCCTCAATCTGCCTCCACACCATCCGGCCCGTGACAGTCATGACACCTTCATGTTCCCTAACGGCCTGCTGCTGCGTTCACAGACCTCCTCTGTACAGATTCGCACCATGGAGAAGAAGGCTCCTCCAATCCGTATTATTTCTCCAGGCCGTGTATATCGTAATGACTACGATATGACCCACACCCCTATGTTCCATCAGATCGAAGGTCTGTATGTGGACAGGAATGTTTCCTTTGCTGACCTTAAGGGCACTATCTACGAGTTCCTGCAGAAGTTCTTTGAAGAGGAGCTTGAGGTTCGTTTCCGTCCATCCTACTTCCCGTTCACTGAGCCATCAGCTGAAGTAGACGTACGTCGCAAAGGCGGCAAGTGGCTGGAAGTTTTAGGCTGCGGTATGGTCCACCCTAATGTACTGCGCAATGTAGGCATCGATCCTGAAGAGTATAACGGCTTTGCTTTTGGTATGGGTATCGAGCGTCTGACCATGCTGCGTTACGGCGTAAAGGATCTGCGTGCCTTCTTTGAAAACGATCTGCGTTTCTTAAAGCAGTTTGCCTGATTTCAGCGTCCAGGTCAGTATGGCCCTCAGGGGCCGCTAAGATAACCAATAACTTATAGCTAAGCTCCCCGTTTAAGAGCAGTGTTCACCAGCAGCACAGCGCAGCTGTGGGTCAGTAAGAGACTGATGTGAACTGCCAGTACGGGCCGCTTAGGGGAAATATTATGAAGTTCACTAAAAGCTGGGTCGATGAGTGGGTTGCCAACTCCTTAAGCGCTCAGGAAATGTCCGATGCCATTACCATGGCCGGTTTAGAAGTTGATACCTGTGAGGGTGTCTGTGCCGAATTTGACGGCGTGGTTGTTGCCAGGGTTGTAGAGTGTGAGGATCATCCTGACTCTGACCACCTGCACGTTACCAAAATCGATGCCGGTACCGGCGAGCTGCTGCAGATTGTCTGCGGTGCTGCCAACTGCCGTGCCGGTCTTAAGGTAGCCTGCTCCAAGGTAGGAGCTCACCTGCCAGGTATTACCATCAAGGATGCCAAACTGCGTGGTGTTGAGTCTCACGGCATGCTGTGTTCCTACAAGGAGCTTGGTATGGCCGATGAGTCCGACGGCATTATCGAGCTGCCTGAGGATGCACCTGTAGGCACCGATCTGCACGATTATCTGCAGTTAAACGATCACACCATCGACGTTGATCTGACCACCAACCGTCCTGACTGCCTGAGCATCCGTGGTATTGCACGCGAAGTTGCCGTGCTGACCCGTGGTGAGTTCAAGGATCTGGAGTGTGCTCCAGTTGCTGCCGTCATTGACGACACTTACCCGGTGAAAGTTGAAGACACCGAGGCCTGCCCTCGTTACCTTGGCCGTGTGATCCGTGGTGTTAACCAGAAGGCTCACAGCCCGGTATGGATGGTCGAGAAGCTGCGCCGCTGCGGTATCCGCTCCGTATCTCCAATCGTAGACGTAACCAATTACGTCATGATTGAGCTCGGTCAGCCACTGCACTCCTTTGACCTCAACCGTCTGCATGAGGGCATTGTGGTACGTTTTGCCCGTGAGGGTGAGAAGCTGGTACTGCTCTCAGGTGAGGAAGTTACCCTTACTGACAAGACCCTGATTATTGCCGACCACAAGGGACCTCTGGGCCTTGCCGGTATCTTTGGTGGTGAAAGCTCCGGTATTAACGATGAGACCCGTGATGTCTTCCTTGAGGCTGCTTTCTTCTCACCACTGGCAATCAAGGGCCGTGCCCGTCACTACGGTCTTAAGACCGATGCCTCCCACCGCTTTGAGCGTGGCGTAGATCCTAAGCTGCAGATGCGCGCCATGGAGCGTGCCACTGAGCTTCTGATTGCCATTGCCGGCGGTCAGCCAGGTCCTGTAGTTGAGTGTGTTGATGAGGCCCGTCTCAAGAACGATCATCAGATCACTCTGCGTCTTGAGCGCCTGAACAGAATCCTTGGCTGCACCATTGCCCCTGAGGAAGTTGAGCGCATTCTCAAGACCCTGGGCTTAAACCCTGTAGCCATTGAGGGCGGCTTTGCTACTACTGCTCCATCATTCCGCTTTGATATTGAAATTGAAGAGGATCTGATTGAAGAAGTAGCACGTATCTACGGTTACAACAGCATTCCTAACAAGATGCCTGTTGCTGACATGTTAATGAGTGCCGAGCGTGAAGAGGTTCTCAAGGACCGTGCTCTGCGCAGCAGTCTGGTACAGACAGGTTTCCAGGAGGCCATTACCTACTCCTTTACCGATCCAAAGACCCTTAGTGTCTTTAATGATCTGGAGCCTCTGGTACTGTCCACTCCAATTTCCGTAGAAATGTCAGCAATGCGTACCACTCTGCTGGCCGGTCTTGCTCTTGCTGCCCGTTACAATGTTAACCGTCAGCAGAAGCGTGTCCGTCTGTTCGAGCTTGGTCTGAGCTACATTCAGGATAAGGATGCTGAAAACGGCGTTCGTCAGGAGCCTATGATTGCCGGTATTGCTATTGGTGATGCTGAGGCTGAGTGCTGGAATCAGAAGGGCCGTCATGTAGACTTCTTCGACATCAAGGGTGATGTAGAGGCTCTGCTGGCTCTGACTGCCCGTGCCTCTGACTACAGCTGGCAGCCAACCCAGTGCCCGTTCCTCCACCCAGGTCAGGGCGCTGATCTCTTCCTGGACGGCCGTCGCGTTGGTGTAGTTGGTATGCTCCACCCACAGGCTCAGAAGGCTCTGGGCTTCAAGATTCCTGTAGCTGTATTTGAGATTGAGCGCAGTGCTCTGAGCACCCGTGTAATCCCACTGAGCAAGGACATCTCCAAGTTCCCATCCGTACGTCGTGACTTTGCCTTTGTTCTGGACAAGACTGTTCCAGCTGCAGCCCTGACTGGCGAGATCAGAGCACAGGGTGGCGCTCTGGTAACTGATGTCACCATCTTTGACGTCTTTGAAAACGAGTCTCTGGGCGACAAGCGCTCCATAGCTCTGGGCGTGACCCTCCACGACAACGACCACACTCTGGAAGATGCCGAGGTTGATGGCGTAGTAGCCAGAATTCTTGAGGCTGTTAAGACCAAATTTGGTGCTGCTTTACGTGAGTAGTCACAAATTCAGCATCTGGCCTTTCCCAAGTGGTATCAGCATCATGTAAGCTGTATGGCCGGAATACTGAACCGTACCTGCAACCTGATGGTGTTGCGGGTACCTGCAGCAGACTGATGACTGTATGCAGGCCGGAGTGGCATCACCTGCCCGGCGGTTATTTATGATGCCTTTGACATGCAGCTGTACTGAATGACACCTGAGGTGTTAACAGTACAGCTGCTTAATTTTGTCATCAGATAAAAACTGTTCAGCCTGTCTGAAAGCCTCACCCTTAAACTGCCATAATAAGAGTCGAAATGGCCGCTTAAGGCTGATGCTTACAGTGCACCAGGCGCACAGCTGTGCTGTTATCCCTGTATTGGGGAAGGGGCATATATCTGTGTGCAGTCGCTCTGACCATTTCAGTGCGGACCTGCAATAAGTTAATCCACAAGGAGTCAGTAAATGGCTAACGAGAATGGTTTAAAAAGTCTTGATGAGAACTTAAGACAGCTCGAGCAGCTGGTATCTTCACTCAATGACACCAGTCTTTCCATCGATGAGGCCATTGCCCGCTACTCTGAGGGTATGAATCTGGCCATCGAGTGCCGCAAGAGCATGAACGAAATGAGCCGCAAGGTTACTCTGGTCCGTCAGCAGGCCATGCAGGCCATGAATCAGCTCAATGAGGACGAGAGCGCCATCAAGACTGACGGCATGCAGAATCAGCCACCAGTACAGTAAGGTATCTCTCGGGACAGAAACATGTCTGTCCATGCCTGCACCTGTAATAAGGCAGGAACATATGGCCGCCATGGCCAGCCCGCCTCAGGCGGGCTGGCAGCAGCCCCGGTTTTAACCGGAAATGACTGCATGGTCTGTTCTCAGAGGAAACTGAAACACCCAAATTCTTCGCAACAGCTGCGCGCCATTGGGCTGGCGCTGCGGATAAGTGAGCATGACATGGATTTATTAGAGTATTTTGGCAAAGTTCAGCACCGGGTTGATGCCTGCCTCAAAGCACGTCTGGCCCGTCTTCCTGCAGAGCCGGCCGAGCTTAAGGAAGCCATGGAATATGCCCTGCTTCTGGGGGGCAAGCGTGCCCGTCCGCTGCTGGTCTATGCTTCAGGCAGAGCCTGCGGTGCTTCATGGGAGGATCTGGATTATGTGGCTGCAGCCATTGAGTGTATTCACTCCTACTCCCTGATTCATGATGACATGCCGGAGATGGACAACGACATGCTGCGTCGTGGTCATCCTACTGTGCATGCCAAATACGGCGCAGCTGCTGCGCTGCTGGCCGGTGATACCCTTCAGGCCCTGGCCTTTGACCTGCTGACCGACAGCAACTGCCGTCTGGCTCCTGATGTTAAAGGACGCATGTGCGCCTGTCTTGCCCGTGCCTCAGGTTTTGAGGGCATGTGTGGCGGTCAGGCTATCGATCTGGCCTCTGAGCACAAAAAGCTGCCTCAGGATCAGCTTGAAAAGCTTCATTCTCTTAAGACCGGCGCTCTGATTACCTGTGCGGTACAGCTGGGCTTTATGGCCGGCCGCTATCAGGAAGCATGGGAGAACCGTCAGTCTGATGCCATTGCCTCTGCTGTGGGTCTGGTTGAGTCCAACCATATGAACAGGGAGTTTGAGTGTCTGACCGAGTATGGCCGCAAAGTTGGTCTGGCTTTCCAGGTATGGGACGATGTGCTCGATGTGGCAGGCGATACTGCTGTCATGGGCAAGAATGCCGGCTCTGATGAGTCCCTGGAAAAGAGCACCTATGTCACCCTGATGGGCCTTGATGCTGCCCGTGCCTATGCAAAGCAGCTTGCTGATGAAGCTCAGGCCGTACTCAAAAAGCTGTCTGTTGATACCGATATCCTCAGCCAGTTTGCTCATTTCTGTGTCACACGAGATCACTGATCAGTCTGCTGTCAGATGACAGCTGGCAGCAGCAGTCATCATTCAGACGCGCACTTAGGCAGTCTGTTACTGCCTCCGGCTGTCAGATGATGACCGAGGCAGTCAGATGCTGACTGAGGCAGTCAGTCAATGCCCATGACTGTCAGATGATGACTGAGGCAGTCAGTCAATGCCCATGGCAGTCATATGCTTACTGAATACCTGCATCTTCATATGCATCTGCATCATTAATCACTGACGCATGTGCTGCTCACGCAGCTGAGGCTGCGCTGGCGGAAGCGGAAGCGCCACAACCGCTTGCAGGTGGCGTGGCGTGGCCTGATGCCGATGCTGATGCCTGGATTTTAAAGCCCTCAGTGTGCCTGTCACTGCTGATGGGCACGTGCCCGTAAGCCTCCTGTGGGGCGGGCGCCGGATCATTAAGCATGCACCATGATATGAGTTGTTATTGCTTTACCCGTGCAGGATCTAAAGAATTTACATGAAAGCAGACAGCTGCCAGGCTGTCTATAAGGTTTATACCGGCATAATGGTGCTGCCCCTGTGAGTTATCGGGGACAGACTGTCGTCTGCCGTGGCGCTGTGATTGACCTTTCTCGGGATCAGTCCACAAAAAATGTTTTTTGCTGTAAGAAATTTATGAGGGGAATACCATCAGCCTGATTGAGCAGGTCCTGAGGTAATACCGAAGCTGTGTTGCATTTTCAGGGATCTGTCCGTCATGGCGGTGGTTCTGAACGTTTGTGGAAGAATCAGAGATTTACAAACTTTTAGGCAGTATTAACGATGCCGCTGATGTCAGGGCCCTGTCCCGTGATGACCTGCCGCTGCTGTGCGACGAGGTACGCTCCTGCATTATCGATACAATCAGTAAAACTGCCGGTCACCTGGCCTCCGGTCTTGGTGTGGTGGAGCTGACCGTTGCCCTGCACTATGTTTACGATACCCCTCACGACATACTGGTATGGGACGTAGGTCATCAGGCCTATCCGCACAAAATCCTTACCGGCCATCGCAATGAGCTGGCTACTATACGTAAGTACAATGGGCTGCACGCCTTCATCTGGCGTAATGAAACCCCTTACGATCTTCTATCTACAGGTCACGCTTCCACTTCAATTGGTTCTGCCCTTGGTATGGCTGTTGCCGAACGCAACAAGCCAAAGGATCAGCGTCGCAAGGTCGTTGCTATTATCGGTGATGGCGCTCTGTCAGGAGGCTGTGCCTTTGAGGCCATGAATCACGCCGGTACCTTCAAGGACGTAGATCTTACAGTTATCCTCAATGACAATGAGATGAGTATTTCTGAAAACGTGGGTGTGGTTGCCCAGAGTCTCTCTCATGTCATTTCCAGCCCTCATTACGTCAAGATGGTCGAGGGTGGCAAGCGCATCTTAAAGTCGCTGCCTGCGGTAAAAGACTTTGCCATGCGTGCTCAGGAGCACGTAAAGGGCATGATTATGCCTGGCACCATGTTCGAGGAATTTGGCTTTAACTACATTGGTCCGGTAGACGGTCATGATGTCACCAGACTGGAGAGCATTCTGCAGAATGTAAAGGAAATGTCAGGACTGACTTTCCTGCATGTGGTTACCAAGAAGGGCAAGGGCTATGAGCCTGCTGAAAAGGATCCAATCTGCTATCACGGTGTACCTGCTTTTAATCCTGAAGAGGGTATTACCAGGGGCGCCAGCAGCGAAGATTGCTCTTACTCAGCTGCCTTTGGCCGCTGGATGTGCGACAAGGCTGTAGCCGATCGCAAGCTTATGGCTGTTACTCCGGCCATGCGCCTTGGTTCCGGTCTTGCTGAGTTTGCCCGTCTGTATCCTCATCAGTTCTTTGATGTGGCCATTGCCGAGCAGCACGCCATGGTCTTTGCTTCTGGTCTTGCAGCTGGCGGCATGCGACCTGTGGTCAATATCTACAGCTCATTTATGCAGCGCGCCTATGACGGCCTGATTCACGACATGGCGATTCAGGATCTGCCAATGATTCTCTGCCTTGACCGTGGTGGTCTGGTAGGTTCTGACGGTCCTACTCACAATGGATCTTATGACATTGCCTATACCCGTACTGTGCCTAATCTGATGATTATGGCCCCAAGTACCCGTCATGAACTCTACTACATGCTCAATACAGCCTATGATTACGCCCATCCGGCTGTGATTCGTTATCCACGTGCCAATGGCGAGAGCTTCCTGAGCGACAGAAATGGTGAGGTAAAGAGCGAGCGTCTGAGCCTGGAGCGCATTATTCCTGCAGGTCAGGCCAGAGTAAGAAACCTTTCTGCCAACGCCCTCAAACGTGTCAGAGCCGATCTTGACAGCACCGGTACCAGTTCCTGTCATTATGAGCTTTTCGAGCTCAATGAAGAGGTTATGAATCCAGGGCACACCTGCGCTGCTGACGCCATGGGTTCAAAGAAGAATATAGCTCTGCTGGTCTATGGCCCAATGGCTGAAACCCTTGAGAACTTTGCCCGTGAGCAGGACATTACCCTGCTGGACATGCGCTTTATCAAGCCTGTCAATACAAAACTTATCGAGCGTCTGGCACAAAGCTACGACCTGCTGGTAACTTTTGAAGAGGGTGCAATTCTGGGCGGCATAGGTGAGCATATAGGTGCTCTGGTCGCTGCCATGCCGGGATCAGCTCCAAAGGCCCGTGTGGTGAACATCGGCCTTCGTGACAACTTTGTCATGGAGGGTGATCGCAATCAGCTGCTCGCCGAGCAGGGACTT
Source organism: Anaerobiospirillum sp. NML120449 (assembly GCF_023051105.1). Taxonomy (GTDB): domain Bacteria; phylum Pseudomonadota; class Gammaproteobacteria; order Enterobacterales; family Succinivibrionaceae; genus Anaerobiospirillum. The sequence goes on from NZ_JALKIL010000004.1 coordinate 180,907, forward strand.
GATGAGACTGCAGTAAGGGCACGTGTAAGTGAGGTCTTTGCTACTTTGTAATAACAGATCTCTCACAGGCCAGCAGCGCCAGCGTACTTTGATTTATGAGCCGGGCCCAGTGCCCGGCTCTTGCTATTGAGGGCCTTAGACATTATGCTTTTGCAGTCAGGATAAACTGACTGCCCAAGTCAAAGTAAAAGGGGAATGACATGCCATCATTTGATATTGTTTCCGAGCTGAAGAAAGACGAGCTGCAGAATGCAGTTGATAACGCCAACCGTGAGCTTCAGACCCGTTTTGATTTCCGTGGTGTTGAGGCCTCATTTGAACTGGTCAAGGCTGACAACATAGTAAAGCTCGAGGCTGATGAAGAGTTCCAGATTCAGCAGATGGACGATATCCTCACCCAGAAGCTGATCAAGAGAAATATTGAGCCAGGCTGTGCCGAGTTCAAGGAAATTACCCGCTCTGGCAAGAAGTCACTGCAGCAGGTAGTCTTCAAGGTAGGTATCGACAAGGAACTGGGCAAGAAGATTGTCAAAATCATCAAGGATGAAAAGATCAAGGTCGACGCCAAGATGAATGACGACACTGTACGTGTTCAGGGCAAGAAGCGCGACGATCTGCAGGCTGCCATTGCTGCCGTAAAGGCCAAAATCAGTGATCTGGGCCAGCCGCTGCAGTTTAACAACTTCCGCGACTAAGATAAGTTAAGTTCACGGCCGTACCGGGAGCAACAGAGGCTTTCAGTACGGCCTTATTGTCTGTGCATCATTAACCCCAGAGAGCCGTCCATGTCTCAAGCACAACAAAATCCTGATCAGGATCAAGCCCCATATCCTGAGCTCAGCACTTCCCAGTCATCCCCTGACACATCTCAGTACCACTTTGGTGCTGACGCTCCAGACAATGCAGCCACAGATACAGCTGCTGCATCTGCAGCTGCTGCAACTGCAGCAGCCTCTGTTGCAGCCGGAGCTGGCGCAGCTGCCGCATCCGCTGCAGGCGCAGGCGCATCAGAGGATGCTCTTGATGATGACCTGGGCGGTAAGCGCTCGCTGCTGCATGAGATTTTCTCCAAACGAATGGGCATCTGCATGATCACAGGCTTTGCCTCGGGCATGCCTCTGTTTGTGCTTATCAATCTGCTGGCCGCCTATCTGCGCAAAGAGGGCCTCGATCTCAAGGTCATTGGCGCTTTTTCCCTGATGATGATTCCTTATACCTGGAAATTTGTCTGGGCGCCTTTTATAGACCGCTATCAGATCTTCTCCATGGGGCGCCGCAGAGGCTGGATCATACTCTCGCAGGTGATCCTTATCGGATCAATCGCGGCCATGGGCTTTGTAAATCCACGTGATTCCATCATGGTGGTAGCTGCTCTTGCTACCCTCGTGGCTTTTGCCTCAGCGACTCAGGATATCGTGCTTGATGCCTACCGTCGTGAGTTCCTGCCAGACAATGAGCTGGGCCTTGGTAATGCAATTTTCGTCAATGCCTATCGAGTAGCCGGACTGATACCAGGTGGTGTCTCGCTTATCATGGCTGACTTCTTCTCCTGGCAGACCGTCTTTTCATTTACCGCCGCCTGTCTGCTCCCCTGTCTTGTTCTTTCGCTCTTCCTCAAAGAAAAGGATTGCGGTAATACACCACGCACCTTAAAGGCAGCCATTGTTGAGCCTTTTTCCGAGTTTATTGGCCGTCGTGGCATCGGATACGCCATCTTTATCGTCTGCTTTGTCTTTCTGTATAAAATTGGCGATTCCATGGCCCTTGCTCTGGCTACTCCTTTTTACATGGATCTTGGCTATAACCTGACCACCATTGGCGTAGTGGCCAAAAATGTAGGTTTGTGGTCCACTGTAGCAGGCGCTCTGCTGGGTGGTGTCTTTATGCTCAAGCTGGGCATTAACCGCGCCCTGTGGGTCTTTGGCTTTATCCAGATGATTACCATTCTGGGCTTTGTGCTGCTGGCTCATCTTGGTCAGCAGGGCACACCATCTGTATGGCTGCTCTCACTGGTACTGGTCTGTGAGTACGGCGGTGGCGGTCTGGGAACAGCTGCCTTTGTGGCCTTCCTGGCCCGTGAGACCAACCCGGCCTATACAGCTACACAGCTGGCGCTGCTGACCTCCTTTTCGGCCATTCCCCGCACCTTCTGTAACGCTATCACCGGATACCTGGTAGAGTACCTGGGCTGGCAGGACTTCTTTGTACTGTGTACCGTACTGGCCGTACCAGGCATGGTACTGCTCCTTAAAGTGGCACCGTTTAACAGCAGCGAGTCGGACATGAAATCAGCCTGATGCCCAAGGCAAAACGCTCCTGCTGCCATGCCTGGCCCAGCCAGCCATGGTCGACGGCCTGCCCCGGCGGTCTGGCCGAAACCGCGTCATATAACAGCGCATGCTTCAAGAGAGGTATGCGCTGTTTTGGTATCTGCAGACGGTCTATTCAATGTTGCTGCATGCAGCCTGGCATGCATGCCAGCATGCATGCCAGTAAGCCTGCGCAAAACTGCCGTGCCTGGCATACATTCACAGTCGCCTTGTGCCCCGGCTTAATAGACTGCAGTATGACAAAGAGCAGGGGCATGGCCATGTATGCAGGCGGGCAGAAGCCATGCCTGCAGGTTAGTAGAGCAGGGCATGAATGCTGGTGAGCAGGGGCTGGGCAGGGCTGCAGACAGGCGTTGAGCAGGGGCATGGCCATGTATGCAGGCTGGCAGGAGCCATGCCTGCAGGTTAGTAGAGCAGGGCATAAATGATGGTGAGCAGAGCAGGGCATGGAGCAGGGGCAAAGGCGTGGTTGCAGGGGGAATGGCATCAGGCGGCGGCAAGGGGGCTATGAGGCCGGGTAATTTTGTCCTGGATCCTTGTATGTCATAGATGTGAGTGTATAGACGCGCGTGATTTAATAAGGGGCACAGATTTGACAAATTTACATCTGAATTTGTCAGTAAAGATTGTCTGACAACTTTTATATTATTAGGAAAACTAATGTTACATGTTTTGTAACAGTAACATTTGTGCTTAATGAGCCTGGGGAAAGACCGAAGTATTCAGAGATGTGAAATACCTGGGCTGCAATGGTAAACCGGGCTTTGAGAGCGCCCTGAAAGTGCCTTTTGATAGTATCTAGAGATAAAAGATATATGCCACTGGTGATCTGATCTGGATGTTATTTTGTCCAGAGAATCAGAGTGCATTTTGACTTGTATCAATGTGACATTGGAATTAGTTAAGCAAGTTTATAAAGTATCGATAACATCCAGGGGTCATGGCAGGTGGTTCAGATTTTTTTAGCTTTGTCACAAAGGCGTAAGCTCGCGGCTGTTGACTTAGATACGACCGTCATTTTGTGTTAAAATTTGGTGCTTGATGCCTGCCTCTGAATTAACGGTGCAGGTACCTGATTTCACTCATAAATTTCTCACAAATCAGCATGTGACGGGCGTCTCATTTCAGGCCGTAACATAATATTCTGATCAGGTGAGACAACCTCAATTCACGACAATTTCTTAAGACACTAATGGGTTTAGTGATAAGGAGTACATTCCCGCCAGTGGACTTATTAGCCCTTAGTAATTTGTTGTGACCCTCAGGCTGATTCAAAGATTTTGCCCTAAGTTTTTCTTATTAGTGCTAACAATCGACAGTTCCCATATCTTATGTAAAGCGTGTGCGCCTGTCAGGCTGGCATAAGTGTGGTCGCAGGCTTTAAGCCTCCGTGGATGCTCTGGACACAGAATGTCAGAGGTACCCGGGACCACCTGACAAAGCATGACAAGTAAAGTGCGGTGAGCGCCTCAGATAAGAATTCGGGCCAGCGATTGGCAGTGCATGGCGCTATGCGCTTTGACATGGGGCTTGTGATTGTAGCTGACAGGATTTTTGTAACAGTGAGTGTTCTTGGGAACCCCATCGGATTTCGTCGGCTGTCATCTCGTGGCCCGGTACCTGCAAGGTATCGGCGCTGATGAACAATGACATCTGACAAAAGTAAGGCAATGTGCCTGCTCGCCGACACGTCACGGCCGCCTCAGTGATGAGGTGTTCCGTGGAATGTCAGTACAGGAAGGCCCGGTGTAAACCTGCGGTTATAGCTGTTCTGATACCCATAAGCGTTGTGGCACTGCACAGAGGTCAGTCTGAAGTACGTGGAGTTTTACTCCTTAATGTTTTGTATTGGAACCGCCTATGATTAACATCAAAAAAGGATTGGATCTGCCTATCAGCGGCCAACCTGAGCAGTCAATAGGCGCATGTCCAGTGGTAAAGCATGTCGGCATTATCGGCAGCGACTACCCTGGTCTGCGTCCTTCCATGGCTGTTGAAGTTGGTTCAGCTGTTAAAAAAGGCCAGGTACTGTTCGAGGACAAGAAAAACCCTGGAACACGATTTACCGCTCCAGCCTCTGGTACTGTTGTTGCAGTCAACCGCGGCGAGCGTAGAGCATTCCAGTCGCTCGTTATCGAAGTAGACGAGTCAGTTAAGGGTGTCGAGTTCAAGAAGACTCCTGCTGACAAGCTGCTCGAGCTGTCACTGGAAGACGTAAAGAGTGAGCTGATTGAGTCCGGCATGTGGACTGCCATCCGTACCCGTCCTTTTGACAAGGTACCTCATGTCAACAGCCTGCCACACTCCATCTTCATCACCGCCATGGACACCAGCCCGCTGGCTCCTGAGGCAGGTCCTCTGATTGCTGCCGAGGCTGATGCCTTTGTCGCAGGTCAGGCCGTATTAAGCCGTTTTGGCGTAAAGGTATTTGTCTGCCACGACGACAAGTCCATTCCTTTATGCAAGGCTCCTGAAATTGCAGAAGAGATCTTCGTAGGTCCTCACCCTGCTGGTCTTGCCGGCACCCATATCCACTTCCTGGATCCGGTTTCCGAGAACAAGACTGTATGGCATATCAATTATCAGGACGTTATTGCCATTGGTCACCTCTTCACTGAGGGTGAGCTGTACAACAAGCGCGTTATCTCCATTGCCGGTCCTAACGCCAAGGAGCCACGTCTGGTCAAGACCATTCTGGGTGCTTCCGTTGCCGAGCTCTCTGCCAATGAGATCATTCCTTCCGAGTATGGCGTACGTGTAATCTCCGGCTCCGTACTGTGGGGTAATAATGCTGTCGGCGCTTTTGCCTACCTTGGTCGTTACCACTCTCAGGTATCAATCATTGAAGAAGGCAAGATGCACGACATCCTGTTCAAGGGCTGGCTGGGCCTGGGCTTAAAGCGTCACTCTGCTTCCAATGCCTATGCCTCCTCATGGTTCAAGCCATCCGAATACATCTTCAATACTTCAATCAACGGCGGCAGCCGTCCAATGGTGCCGGTCGGTCAGTTCGAGAAGGTTATGCCTCTTGATATTGAGCCTACCATGTTACTTCGTTCCATTGAGATCAATGACGTCGATCAGGCCAAGCTTCTTGGTATTCTCGAGCTTTCCGAGGAAGACGTTGCCCTGTGCACCTATGTTTGCCCAGGCAAGACCGACTACGGCCGTCTCATCCGTCGCAGCCTGACCAAGATCGAGCTGGAGGGCTAATACGTGTTGTTAAGTCTCTTTAAGAAAATTGCCCCAATGTTTGAGAAGGGTGGCGTACTCGAAAAGATGTACCCTCTCTACGAAGGCACTTTCACCTTACTTTATTCCTCCGGTCATGTAACTACCGGCAACACTCACGTGCGCGATTACCTTGATCTCAAGCGCATCATGATCGTTGTCTTCTTCGCCGTGTTCCCTGCCATGATCTATGGCTGGTACAACGTTGGCGATCAGACCGTAATGGCTTTTGCCAGCCTGCCTAACGGCGCCGAGCTCGCATCTGCCAGCTACTCACTGTTCAGCTCTGACTACCACTACGCCATCGTACAGATGCTCGGTGGTTCTCTGGGTGCTGATGCCGGCGTATGCAGCAAGCTCCTTATCGGTCTTGTTTACTTCCTGCCAATCTACATCGTCGTATTCGCCGTAGGTTCTTTCTGGGAAGTATTATTCTGTATCGTCCGTGGTCATGAGATCAGTGAAGGCTTCTTCGTTACCTCCATCTTATTTGCCTTAATCGTTCCACCTTCCATTCCATTATGGCAGGCTGCCCTGGGTATCTCCTTTGGCGTTGTGATCGGTAAGGAAATCTTCGGTGGTACCGGCCGTAACTTCATGAACCCAGCCTTAACCGGCCGTGCATTCCTCTTCTTCGCCTACCCTGCCTCCATTTCCGGTACCGCCTGCTGGGTTCCAGTTGACGGCTTCACCGGTGCTACTCCGCTGGCACAGTGGGCTGAAGGTGGTGAGGCTGCCCTGATCAACACCATGGGCGAGCAGATCACCTGGATGGATGCATTCCTCGGTAACATCCCAGGCTCCTTGGGCGAAGGCTCCACCCTGGGCATCCTGCTCGGTGCTGCTTTCATCCTGATTCTGGGTATTGCTTCCTGGCGTATCATGGTCGGCATTCTGGTCGGCGCATTCATCTGCTCCTCCCTGTTCAATGCTATCGGCTCTGACACCAACTACATGTTCTCCATGACCTTCATCTGGCACGTAGTATTAGGTGGCTTTGCCTTTGGTACCGTCTTTATGGCTACCGACCCAGTGTCTTCTTCTTTCACCAATGGTGGCAAGTGGGCATTCGGTATCTTAATCGGTGTCATGGTTGTGCTTATCCGTGTCGTTAACCCAGCCTACCCAGAAGGCATGATGCTCGCCATCCTGTTTGCCAACTGCTGGGCTCCGCTGTTCGACTACTTAGCAACCGACCGCAACATCAAGAGGAGACTTGCCCGTGCTTAAGCTCAATAAGGACTCCGTATTTGGCACTTTCGTTGTTATTATCGGCTTCTGCTTAGTATGCTCGGTAGTAGTTTCCAGTGCCGTAGTTGCATTAGGTCCATTCCAGCAGGCCGCCATTGCCAATGACCGTCAGGTAAATATCCTGCGTGTTTCCGGCTTTGACATTAAGGGCTCTGTTGCTGCAACTTACAAGACTCACATTGAGGCCAAGCTGCTTGACCTCGAAACCGGCAAGTTCGTTGAAGATCCTAACAACGAGGCTGACGCCTACAACTTCCAGTCTTTAGCCAAGAACCCTGAGTTCAACACCGCCATTCCTTCAGACGTTGACTATGCCGGTATCCGTACCCGCACAAAGTTAATGCCTGTATATCTGTCCAAGGATGAGGCTGGCAATGTAGTCCGTTACATTCTGCCTTTCTACGGTCAGGCTTTATGGTCAACCGTTTACGGTTACCTGGCTGTTGACACCGACGGCAACACCATGAAGGCCGTAACTTTCTACAGCCACGGTGAGACCCCAGGTCTGGGTGGTGAGATTGACAACCCACGCTGGCAGGCTTTATGGGTAGACAAGAAGATTACCCGTGAAGACGGCACCCGTGGCTTCAACATCACCAAGACCCCTGATCACAACGGTGAGGGCAAGGACTACGACGTAGATTCCCTGTCTGGTGCTACCCTGACTGCACGTGGTGTTGACAACGCAACCAAGTACTGGTTCGACGTTGCCTACAAGGCCTTCTTAGAAAATGTTCGCAAGGGGGAGCTCTAAATGAGTGACGCAAAGACTCCTACTTGGAAAGAGGTACTTCTGGATCCGCTCATTGCCAATAACCCGGTAATGGTTCAGGTTCTGGGTATCTGTTCTTCCCTGGCTGTTACTTCTTCCATGAAGACAGCATTCGTTATGGGTATTTCCGTAACCTGCGTTTGTGCTCTGGCCAATCTCGCAGTTTCCTGCACCCGTAACTACATTCCAAGTTCCGTACGTATTATTGCTCAGATGACCATTATTGCCTCCCTGGTAATTCTGGTTGACCAGGTCTTAAAGGCCTTTGCCTATGACCTGTCCAAGCAGTTATCCGTATACGTAGGTCTGATTATTACCAACTGTATCGTTATGGGTCGTACTGAAGGCTTCGCTCTGAAGTACCCTCCAATGACCTCCATGGTTGACGGTATTGGTAACGGTCTGGGCTACATGCTTGTTTTATGTATCATCGCCACTGTCCGTGAGGTATTCGGTTCCGGTTCCTGGTTCGGCATTACCTTATTCGAGACTGTAAACAACGGCGGCTGGTACGTACCATGCGGTCTGCTCATCATGCCACCATGCGGCTTCTTCCTGGTAGGCCTGTTAATCTGGGTTGTTAAGACCTTCCGTAAGGACCTGGTTGAGCAGCCTGAGTACGAGACTCACAGAGAGGGTTAATAACAATGGTAGAACATTATCTTTCTCTGCTCGTTAAGAGTATCTTCATCGAGAACATGGCTCTGGCCTTCTTCCTGGGTATGTGTACCTTCCTGGCTGTGTCCAAGAAAGTTACTACATCCGCAGGTCTGGGCGCCGCCGTTATCATGGTGCAGATCCTTGCTGTTCCAGTAAACAACCTTGTTAACACCTACGTCTTAAAGCCAAATGCACTGGTTGAAGGTCTCGACCTGTCATTCTTAAGCTTCATTACCTACATCGGTGTTATTGCTGCTCTGGTTCAGGTTCTGGAAATGTTCCTGGACAAGTTCGTACCATCACTTTACAGTGCCCTTGGTATCTTCCTGCCATTAATCACTGTAAACTGCGTTATCTTCGCAGGTGTTTCCTTCATGGTTCAGCGTGAGTACAACTTCGCAGAGTCTGTGGTATACGGCTTTGGTTCCGGTGCCTCATGGGCAATCGCAATCGTACTGCTGTCTGCTATCCGTGAGCGCTTAAAGTACTCCGATGCTCCAGCAGGCGTACGTGGCTTAAGCCTGGTGTTCATCACCTCCGGTCTGATGGCTATCGGCTTCATGTCCTTCTCCGGCATTTCGCTCTAAGGAGTAAGCATGTTTACAATCGTTTCAGGCGTTGTGATGTTTGTGATCCTGGTAGCTGTATTAGTTGCCCTGATCCTCATCGCCAAGCGCTTCTTAGTTAATTCTGGAGACATTACCATTGGTGTAAATGGTGATGAATCCTTAGGCTTTAAGTGCCAGGCCGGTACCAAGCTGTTAAATGACTTATCCGACAAGGGTATCTTCGTTTCCTCAGCCTGCGGCGGCCGTGGTGCCTGCGGTCAGTGTAAGGTCAAGGTCACCAAGGGTGGCGGCGACGTCTTACCTATCGAGTTCTCTCACTTCACCAAGCGTCAGATCCGTGAAGGCTGGCGTCTTGCCTGTCAGGTTACCCTCAAGGGTGACTGCGAGATCGAGCTTCCAGCTGAGATCTTCGGTGTTAAGAAGTGGGAATGTGAAGTTATCTCCAACGATAACGTAGCTACCTTCATTAAGGAGCTCCGTCTGCGTGTACCTGAGGGTGAGGAAGTTCCATTCCGCGCCGGTGGTTACATTCAGATTGAGGCCCCTGCCCACACTGTGTACTACAAGGACTTTGATATCCCTGAGCAGTACCGTGCCGACTGGGATCACTTTGGTCTGTTCGACCTGGTTTCCAAGGTTGATGAGCCATCCATCCGTGCTTACTCCATGGCCAACTATCCTGAAGAGAAGGGTCTCATTATGCTTAACGTGCGTATTGCTACCCCTCCTCTGCGTCAGCTCAAGGAAATCAAGCCAGGCATCATGTCTTCCTACATCTGGAGCCTCAAGCCTGGTGACAAGGTCACCATTTCCGGTCCATTTGGTGAGTTCTTCGCCCGTGAGACCGACAACGAGATGGTATTCATCGGTGGTGGTGCCGGTATGGCCCCAATGCGCTCCCACATCTTTGATCAGTTAAAGCGTCTTGACTCCAAGCGTCGCATTTCTTTCTGGTACGGTGCCCGTTCCTTGAAGGAAGCCTTCTACGTTGACGAGTTCGACCAGCTGGCCAAGGATCATCCAAACTTCACCTGGCACCTGGCCCTTTCCGAGCCTATGCCAGAGGATAACTGGACTGGTGCTACCGGCTTCATTCACAACGTTCTCTATGAGAACTACCTGAAGAACCACAAGGCTCCAGAGGACTGCGAGTTCTACATGTGCGGCCCTCCAATGATGACCAAGTCCTGTGTTGATATGCTCCACAGCCTCGGTGTTGAAGACGAGAACATCCTCTTCGATAACTTTGGTGCCTAAAGCATGTCACCGTGCTGCCCTGGCCTGACGGCCAGAGCAGCCATCCAAAAAAGCCCCGACCTTAACAGGCCGGGGCTTTTTTATTCGCAGCATCATCACAGCACCTGCATCACCAGGTCCAACCCGCCTCCGCCACCTAAGTCACCTCCGCCCTCCCATTACCCTGACCAGCCAGCAGCAGCGCGTCAACCTTTATCGCGCTCCCGACATAACATGGCATCACAGCGCCCATCAGCCATCGCGCTTTGATCACAGCGCCTGGCAACCCTGCCTCCGCAGACATCGCGCTTTGCTCACATAACCAGGCACCCCAGCCCTCCGCTGACACCGCGCTTTGCCCACAGAACCAGGCACCCCGCCCACCGCTGACATCGCACTTTCCCTCAGAACCCAGCATCCCAGCGCTCAGCTGCCATAGCGTTTGCCCAACATAGCCCCGCATCCCAGTGCCCAGTCTTCCTCATATTTATCAATAAGGCATCTAAGGAACTGTAGGTAATTAAAATGATTTATATTTTTTAAGTATAATGACCTGAACGGAGGAACCTTATGGCAAACCAGATTCAGGTCACTTTAAACAAAGATTCTATTAATCAGCTGCTTGAGGCTGGTGACTTTAACGAAAAGCAAAGAAGGCTTTTCTAC
>NZ_JALKIL010000005.1 GCF_023051105.1 Anaerobiospirillum sp. NML120449
TTCGGTATGGGTCTGGGTGTTAACTACACCGGTGCCTCCAACGTCAAGGAGTTCGGTGTTAACGCTAACGTACGTTACGTATTCTAATAACAGTTTGTGATATTCATTGTCACCGTAGCCGGGGCAGTTGCCCCGGCGTCTGGTGGTGATGCCACATCGCAATTTCCTGGCAACCTTTACTCAGAAAGACTGTTATAAGAGCGTTGCATACGTTTGCACACTCAAAAGAATTTACAAAGCATTTAATCCAAAACCATGCTCATGCCACGACAACTCCCTGCACATGATAGGCAAGCTCATATGTAAGGAATGACTCTGAAGCATGAACACACTACAGGTTTAATGCTTTACAAAATATTAAAGGCGACTTCTGGAATAATCCGGAAGTCGCCTTTTTCGTTTTGAGGCAGGCCCACTTCAACTGCAACTCGATTTTATGGCGTAACCGGGTTTGAAATTTATGCCTTTTGAGAACGGCTATTTGTGCGGCAAATTGTGCATAATTGCTTTACATATTGTATTATAGATTATTAATTGACAGGCAACATCATGATATTTTTCTGAGGCCAGAATGCCCAGAATACTTTGATTGCAAACTAATGATCACCATCACTGTGCCGCATACCAATACCTGTACGCGTATCCATACCTGTACCAGTACCCGTATACATATCCGTATCCGTATCCTTATCCATATCAATATCCATCCCAATACCCGTACCTATGACCTGACTGTCAGTAATCGCTTTACAAACCTTATGTATACTGTTTATGGTTTAGATAATGCAGGATGATTGAAGCGGGCAGTCGGGGGTAAGGGGGCTTGAAAAACCTGGGCAGGGATACCTGTAAAACATGGGCACTCAGGTCATGTGATGTGAAATTAGTGTCGCTGCTAAAAGGCTGCCATTGTGATGCATGACACATAACGATAACCTGAGATATATCAGCAGGCTATACCTTTATTCATCCCTCATGCTAACATACCAGTCACAGGCAATACCTGCCATGCCTGGGCTTTTCAAAACAGCGCCAAATGAGCTGTTTAGACATGAGCAGGAAGCATGTCACTTACAGTTGACGTTTGAAAAGGCACATCAGTTATACTGTATACATAGTGTTTTAGAAATTATATTTACAGAGACAGGTGCAAATCGATTGCCTTGTCTGGCAGGGCTGATGACAGGGAATAAAAGACCAGGACAGTTTATGGAATGCAAGTATGATTACGCTTTGGCAGATGGTGAGTCTGTACAGAGCATACGTCTTACCTCAGGGGTACGTCCGGTACGCCTGGTATTTGAGCGCGAGAACAGGGAGAACAGCTATATTACCTTTGAAGACAGGATGCAGCCGTGCATTACCATTGGTGATGAAGTGACTCCTGAGGATGCGGCTACAGTTAGAGGACGCATTGATGAGATGCTGGACCTTGCTGAGGGCATTATCTGGGATAACTATCTTAACCCTCACAGCACGGACCTGATGTCAGAGGTGGACTCTTTCCCTGACCTGCGCTTTCTTACCGGTAATTACTATGTGGGCTCACTGTCATGCTCTTATACCTGGATGGACAGCTCATCTCATTACTACGAACTCAAAGAAGGCAGACTGCGCTGTAAATACCATAATGGCAAAGCATGGCAGGAGCTGTGGGCTGACCTCAACAGCCCTGATATAACCCGCTATCTGCTTGTCATTTTGCATCTGCGTCTTACTGGAGATGAGCTGGGTGAGGAAGATGACTATATGGGTCTTGATTTACGAGCTCAGCTTAAACATGCAGACGATGCCATTGAGTTTGAAATCCTCTCTCACGACGTTATATGAACTATGGCTGTGACAGCCCCAGTCAGCTCAGCATCCGTTGCGCACATCCTGCAGCGCGCACCCTGCCGCGCACATTATGACATACACGACAGCGGCAACAGATCGACCTCATTGCCCGGCACGCCATCAGTCACAGCTCTGTATCATCATAATGAGGGCACAGGCTACGGAGTGACGAGGGCAATACCGCCAGCATGGCCCAGATGACTGTCAATGTCCATTTGCCCACAGCTCTAACATCCATCGTGTCCAATAAAAGCGTACATACATCTCAGGCTGGTCCCAGTAGCACGACTTAACCGAACGGAGGTGAGTGTAATGGACTGGACATAACTGGTTACTGTGCGCCGGTACTGGGTGCAATGGGGTGGTGTGGGCTGGATTTGATGTGTGGATAGCTGTATGAATTGAATGTGACAGTACCAAACTTGAGATGCTGCGCAGCTCAGCGATGTAGCGGACTGACAGCCGTGTTCCTCAAAAACGCTCAACGTATTACAGTCTGCCGTGCCCGATACGTACGGATCTCCAGTCCTTTTAAGAGTTCATCTTGCAGTCATACACTGTCACCTGAATCCCAGTCCGCCATCAGAACTGATAGCCTGATGATGGTATGGCTGATGACTGGTGCGTGAATGAACGAATCAATGGCTGGACTGATGTATTGATCGATGTATTAATAGCAGGTTGAGTTGATTATCTGCTAACGCATATATTAAGAAATTCACATTACTCAATCTGAATCTTCGTCATACAGGACCTCAGTCCGGCTCTGGATGTATGGCTCGCGCCGCGCTCTGGTTGTATGGCTGGTTGCATGTCTGGCTGGCGGCATGGTTTGCAGCCGGGCACTGGTTGTATGGAAGGATGGCAGTCTGGCTGCCCGAATGGCAGGCTGCTGTCTCAGCAGGCTGTAAGTCTTCCTACCCTGCAGACATTATGCTTTATCAGCTGGCCATAAGTCTGGTAGCGCCTCAGACATGGAGCCAGACATTAGAGCTGCGCCTTATCCCCTCTATGAGAATGTACGACAGTCGATCAGCCCTGCACAGTGAACTTATGACCGGCCGCCATGCAGATCTGCTAAAGACATACCTCATAGCAGCCCACAAGCCGAGCCCCCGGAGTGCGAGCGCACAGTCCTTGAGCATGACTGTCCTCATGCATGTCGCATGGCATATATTGTCCGGCAGGTATGCTGACGGCTGTCTGCCAGCTCTCTGTGAAAGCCGGGCGCCGGCTTCACCCTTACCAGCTAACTGCATCAAGTTTCAACTGTCAGCTCATAGCATGTCAGAAACAGCGAACAGAGGTAATAGCTGTAAGCTGACAGCAAAAGCTGACAGCATGTCAGCATGTCAGCATGTCAGCATCAGTTAGCTGCGTCATTCGCTCTGACCATATCAATACGCCGCATGGCAATCATCTGCGTGGCAATATGTCACTTAGCAAGATGCCTGACGGCAGGCCCACAGGCGCATTCTCATTATTAAATTCGCGCACTGGTGTGCTGCCGCAAGTTTTCGTGCCTGCAGCGCTATAGCCTTGCCCGCATGATCCCGCAACACTGCGGTGCTGTACTGGCTGCAGGGACGCAGCTCCTGACTGCACGGCAGTATGGGGCGAGGGACGGCAGCAGTCCAGTCATGGCAGCATAGACGCAGTTCCTGACTGCATGGCAGTATGGACTGTGGGGAGGCTGCAGTCTGGTCATGGCAGCATGGACGCAGCTCATGACTGCATGGCAGTATGGAGTGTGGGATGGCTGCAGTATGATCCTGGCCCACGGCTGCTGCTTATGGCTGTATGACAGCCTTGAGCGTGGGGCTGCTGCTCTGTTCGCCCACATAGCTCCTCCTGGCCGCACGGGTGTTGTGCTGGCTGCAGGGCTGCTGTGCTGGCCGCATTACGGCTTTGCTGACCTCATGGCTTTGCTGGCAGCACGTGGGCTGTGATGGCTGCAGGGCTGCTGTGCTGGCCGCATTACGGCTTTGCTTGCTTCATTGCTGTATGGAAGCCATGGGCATGGGCGTCAGCGGGAGAGGTACTGGTAAATGCTCGACAGGGCAGTGTTAAGGTGGTTGAAGCTGGCCTTGACGGCGGTGCGGCTGGCCGCACCGGCACGTGAGGCTGTGCCACGGCCGGTGCTGCGGCTGCCTGATGCACGTGAGCCGGTGTGGCCTCCGGCTGAACTGCTTCCGGTACGTGCCACATGTCCACCATGGCTTACTGCGTGATTCATAATTTTCTCAGCTGTCTTCTCCAGCAAAGTGGTGCCAATAAGATAGTCAGCATTAAAGCTGCGGCTTCCATAGTGGTAGAAGTTAATATCCATAAGCCAGGAACGTGAGCGTGGGCCGTCGTAGTGATTGCTTATGACCTCAGAGAGCAGCTCATTGCGGTCTGAACCGTCAAAGGTAAGTGATGACAGGAAGAAGCGCTCTTCTACCAGCTCACCATCGGAGTTAACCGGACCACTTAAGGTGCGTACCATCAGGGCAGATCCCGGTGCAAGGCCGGGCCACTTTTTCAAGAAGTCCTCAGCAAAGGCTGAACCTGGTACCAGAGTAAAGAGACGAACAGTTCTGTGTGCACTGACCGGGTCAATGAAAGTGTACTGGAAGTCAGGTATGCCCCAGGTACGCTCACATACCTCTCTTACAGTCTGACAGGCTGCTTTCTGGGATGACTTGAGGGCTACAAAGTAGTCAGCATGGTTAAAGAGCACTGACTCAACAAAGATACGGGGATTAGCCATACCGGCAGCACTTACCACACAGCCACGCAGGTCAAAGGACAGGACAAGGTCAGTAGCGCCATTTCTGTCTGAGCACTCAAGGCCATCAAGGCAATAGCCCATGGCTAGACCTCGGCTGCCCTCATAAAAGGCCAGCTCATGCCATGGTGACTTAAAGCCGCTGCGCTCGGCTGTGATACGGCCAGTACAGGCTGCGGCGGCAGCAGCAGCCGCAGCTGGTGCCAGACCGGTCCTGTGCAGACCTGCAGTACTCTCACACAGTTCGTCCCAGGCAGCTGAATACTCCTCATCAGCTGCTGCCAGGGTTTTAATGGTCTGACGCAGATACCTCTGTCTGAAAGTCTCCGAAAACTGATTAGCAGCATCTGGGATTTGAGCTGTTCCATGTCCTCCTGCTCCCCTGGTGGCCGTGCCTCCCATGGTCTGCAGCTGCGACTCTGCAACAGCCGCTGCAGCCTTCATGGCGGCAGTGGCTGCGGCTTGCATGGCGGCATGAGCTGCGGCCTCAGCTGCGGCGTGAGCTGCCGCAGTTGCTGCTGCAGTAGCGGCAGCTCCCATGGCAGGAGCCGGTACGCCCACAGCTGCACACAGCTCTGCCCAGGCAGCTCCATATTCTTCATCAGCCTCAGACAGGGTTTTAATTACCCTACGCAGATAATGCTGTCTGAAGGTCTCAGATACCTGATGGCTAACAAGAGCACTGTCAGTGGTGCCTGACAGCTGTCCTGAGCGTGCTGCCACAGCGTCGGCTGCAGTTACAGGGGCCGATCCTGCGGCTCCTCCTGCATCAACTGCCGGAGCAATACCGGCTGCTCCTGCTGCATGGCCTGCACTTCCAGCGCCGCCTGCACTGGCAACCTGAGCTGCACTATCTGCGACTGAAGCAGCGGCGTCTGCCAGAGCATTTGCTGCAGCAGCTCCGGAGGCCGGTACAGAGCCCCTGGCACTGCCGGTGCCGTCCCCGGCGACCTGAGCCTGATTGCTACGGCCTGCTGTCTGGGCTGCAGTACTGACCTGATCCTGTGCACAGGAGGACGGGTCAGATGTAACAGCCGCAGTTAATGAAATTGCTGTAGATCCCATCAGTGTGCCATGATTGGCTTCACTTAAAGGTGATATGGCGGCACTGAGATATCCTGATACCTCAGTAAGCACAGTACAGTTATCACCTGAGTCACAGACACTTACAGCTTTACTGTCAGATACTCTGTCACTAAGGTCAGAGTCCTGCAGACCAGTTTCATCAGCTCCCTGAGCTGCAACCCCGCCATCAGCCAGCAGCTTACCGGAACAGTGAGCCTGCTGCCCTCTGGCACAGGCAGCAGCCTGGGCAACGGAATCACAGGCAGCTAAATCCACAAGCTGAGAAGCCTGCTCATGCCGATAGTCAGAGGCGGCTGTGACCTCAGCTGCAGACCTGCCCCTGGATTGCAAATCAGGCTCGCAAGGGCCCTTTAATAGGGCCTCTTCCCCGGACAATGGTTCTAATCCGGCATTGCTTGCGATACCTGCGCAACCTGAGGCTGTAACAGTAGCTGGGGCTGATTGTGCTGATGGGGCTGCTGATGTTTCTGCAGCTGCAGCTTTAGCTGTGCCTGCGGCTTTAACTGTGGCTGCGGCTGTTGATACTGCCTTAAAAGCTGCTTCAGGATCAGCTCCAGGCTCTGGCTCAAATAAGGACATTGCCTCAACTGCACAATGGGCAGGAGAGCCCTTACCAGACGCATTGGATGCTGCATCGGAAGCTGCAGTCGCAGCTGCATCCTGACAAACAGATCCCTGAGAGCCAGTGGCAGAGGAAGAATCATAGCCAAGCTTTGCATCAGTAAGAGCATCAATATCTGAGCCCATGCATGACTGTGAGCGTAAGTCTATGCCCGATCCTGTATCCGGGCCTGAGCTTGAAGATGCTCCTGAAACTGAGCAGGAGCCTGAGGACAGGCCAGCGCATGATGCTGAGTCAGCATAAGCATCATAGCCAGCAGATGCAGTCTCATGCTGATGTGCCTCAGTGGCCAGCGCATCCATGGCACTGGATTCCTTTTGCTGATGCTGCTGCCTTGATGGGGCAGCCATGGCAGCGGCATCCTGGGACTTGCGCTGCTCCACATATGAGGCAGCTGTGCCAGTGGCATCAGAGTACTCATGCAGCTCCACGGATGAGGCAGCTGTGGCAATACCTTCCTGGTGCTCATGCAGCTTCACGGCATGGGCAGCTGTGGCAATACCTTCCTGGTGCTCATGCAGCTCCATGGCATGGGCGGCTGCGGCAGTACCATCCTGGTGCTCATGCAGTTCCACGGCATGAGCGGCTGCAGCAGTAGCATCCTGGTGCTTACGCTGGTCCATGGGCTGGGCAGCTGCGGCAGTAGCATCCTGGTGCTCACGCTTCTCTACGTTTGAGGTGGCTGTGGCAGTGGTATCAAGGTGCTGACGCTGCTCCATTGAAGGGGCACCCATGGCAGCTGCCTGCGAGTGAGCAGGCTGCTCTACGGACTGAGCTGCCATGGCACGGGCATCCCCGTGCTCAACTGTAGTGCTCCTGGTATCAGATGCGCAGGCATCAGCTTTAGCAGCGATAGTCACAGCTGTAGCCGCAGCTGCCGATGGTGAGTCGGGAGCTGCAGCTGAGCTTTCCGTCCTGGTTATGGTCTGTGGGCTGTTCTTATTGGGTGACAGAGCAGTATTTGCAGCTGTGGTTCCGGTAACACCGTTCCATGAGCCTTTACGACCGGGCAGAGCTGCCAGGACTGACATTGCTGCAGCTGCAGA
The DNA here is from genome assembly GCF_023051105.1 of Anaerobiospirillum sp. NML120449. GTDB lineage: Bacteria > Pseudomonadota > Gammaproteobacteria > Enterobacterales > Succinivibrionaceae > Anaerobiospirillum. The sequence goes on from NZ_JALKIL010000005.1 coordinate 7,361, forward strand.
GACACGATAGCCGTTGCTTCCTGTATAGGCTGAGCGTACTGCAGGGAACATGCTTTTATCACTGGAGCTGCCTGTATTTAAGCGTTCGCTTAGTGAACTGTTAAGCCACTGGGATGAACCTGACTGACTGCTGTCAAAAGAAGAGCTGTATGCATTGCTGCTGCGTGAACGTCCACTAAGCTGATTTAAGGCAGCTGCGCCTGATATGGACAGCTCCTCAAGAGTCATACGTCCCTTACCAGCAGGCAGATAGACAGAAGAGCTGTTATGACGCTCTCGTCCCTTTGAGGTACGGTCCTCACTGACAGTAATGATATTTCTCAGTACCGGCTTAAAAGCCCTGTCTCTTCCGTCTACATACTCATCATCAGAGCTGCTCTCATCACCACTCTCAACATAACTGGAGGAGCTGGAGCCGGTCCTGCACCTGGCACTGGAGCTGGCTGCCGCCTCAACTGCAGCTGCAGCACTTTGTGCAGCAGCGGCTTCATTCTGCGCTGCAGCAGCCGCATGAGCAGTGGCAACAGCCCCATTAGTGGCAGCTTTGGCAACAGAGGAATCATCAGAGACAGAGGCTGATGCAGACGCAGGTACAGAGGTATAAGAACCGGTATTGTATGCCTTAGAGGCGACCTCAGACTCAGGTGTAACATCAGACGCAGCATCGGCCCTCCCTCCTAAAGCATCAGACGCAGCATCGGCCTTGGCTGCTGAGGCAGCATATGCAGCTTGAGCACGGACAGAAACTGAAGCTCCATTAGCGGAGGCTGCACCTGATGCGCCCTTGGCATCCTGAGCTGCTGTGGCTCTTGCAGCCACAGCAGCACCAGTGATGTCTGCTGCAGCAGATACGCCCTTAGCCGTCGCAGCGGCGGCGGTGTTGTCAGTCGCACATGATGTGGTCACGGCAGCCATTGCGGCACCAGTTTTATCAGCCGCATCTGCTATGGCCTCGGCAGCTGCAGTGGCGGCGGTGTTACCAGCCTCAGCTGGTGCAACATAAGCAGTCAAAGTGGCACCATGGCCGTATGCTGAACCGGCTGCATTGTGATCAGCCGCTGAGGCAGGGGCAGGAGAGCTCAATGGGGCCTGAGCTGGGGAACTGGCTGGGGTCTGATCTGTGGCCGGGAGAGCACTAAGCTCCTCAAGAGTGCTGCCCTGACGGTCAGCAAGGCCCCAGCTTCGGGCATGTACCTTGATATCCCCGGCTCCTGAGGAACAGAGGTCACTGGCCTGTGATCCTGTATACGAGCCCACAGGACAGCTGGCTCCCTTATCCCAGTTATCAAGCTGATCATGGTACAGATCAAAGCCTGAAGGTGATGGAGTGGCAAATTCAGGTGAGTTTACTGAGTGATTATTACTGTCTCTTTGCTCAGTATTGAGGATAAGAGGACCATAGGACTGAATCTGAATACTGTCCTCATGCTGATCCCATAATCCGCTGGCAGTCTTTAGGCCAGAGCCTGAGGCTGCGGCATGGGCATTGCCATTTGCATAAGTATGCGTATGAACCTGTGCATCAGCATGGTCCTGAGTATGGAAATGAGACAGAGTGGCCCCATGCTCACAGCCGGCACGTCCGTCAACGCTGGCTGCGGCTTCGGCTACAGCAGCTGACTCCGGCTGGCTACTGGCAGCAGTGCCCTGAGCATATGCAGTGGCAGCTGCAGGCTCTGATACATTTGGCTGGGCACCGACTGCAGCGCAGGCTGCAGCTCCCGAGGGCACAGTACCGGCATCAGGGGACAGGCTGGCAACGGCAGGTAAGCCAGCTACCGGCAGGGAGGCTGCCATGGCAGTGCCGGACTGAATGCCAGGTACACTTAAGCTGGCTGTACCTGCATCTGCAGCTGCCTGGGCTGCTGCAATGTATGCTGAATTTATTGAAGCACGGCCATGAGCTGATCCCGGTACCATAATATGGCCCAGAGCACCACCGGCTCGCATGGGCAGAGCCGGGAATGGCTGCAGGTCTTCACTATGGGCAGCCGGGGCTATGATGGTAGTGGTATCGTCCTCAGGACAGCGGGTCAGAGCATTGCCTATAACAGGCAGTAAGAACTTTTCCAGAAGACGTGGGGAATTTTCCCTGCCAATGAAGATCAGGGCACGGCGGATAATGTCTTCGGAGAGATCTTTAAGGGGATAATCAGGAAAGATACGGGCAAAGGTGTCATGGTTGGCTCTTGCCATGGCGCTGACAGATGCAGCGTCAGTATAGCCGGTGCAGAAAGCCAGCAGAGTAACAGCCATGGCCACATCAGCAGGACAGCCCTCAGGGCTGGCTGCTTTCATCCAGTCGTGACCATTGTTATGGTTATCTGCATATTCCATAAATGTACTCCTGATGTATTGACCACAGCGCTCTGCCCGCCCATGCACAGAGCAGTACAGCACAGCACAGATCCAGCGGCTCTGCCAGCCAGCATCATCCCCTGAACTCAGCCCGGCAAGACGCCCTGCTCCAAGACAACCCGGCAACCAGGCCACCAGGCCAGCCACAGCGCAAGCCTGTATGAATGAGTACCAGTCTGCCAGGGAGGCAGCATATCCATTAAGCGATCAGCAGCGGCATCTGGCTACAGCTGCCTCCTGCCATGCAGTACGGAAGTCCCGGCAAACATGACCAGGGACAGGAACATGGCCCGGGTCGGGTCGGAACAAGGTCTGCAGCACATGCTCTACTGACGACAGCAAATGTCATGGTCATCCTGGCTGGCACAGAGCACAGCTTCAGGCTATAGCCGGGCTGACTGCCAGGTCTAACGGGCTCACAGCTGAGCAAGGCTGCATCCTGTACTTACCGGCAGACTCTGCAGGGCTGGGCTGGGTTGACTGCATCAGCACAGTCGCACTGACTGTTCGACAGCAACGCGCCCCATCTGGGCCCTTTAACACAAAGCACAGGCACAAGCATGGTCACAGCGCATTGCATTAGAGCAGCAGCCCACGACCGGATGACCTGCAGCCCCAGCTCAAAGAGCAGAGCACAGGCCACAGGCAGACTCATACTATCCTCAGGCATGGGCAAAGGCAGAACAGTCCACTGTCCGGCATGAATCCAGGACAGACCCGGGCAGAGCCGGACAGAGCAGAGCCACAGCACGACTGTGCTGCCCATGCAGCTGTCAGTGGACAGCTTCCACCGGCAGATGCCGGTCACAGCATGGCGTCAGCCTTTCATAGCTGACATGGCAGCTGGGCATAACAGAACCACAGATCCTTTAAGAGCAGCAACACAGCGCAAGGCCCGGTCATGGCTAATGACATGACCGGGCAAGATAGCAGAGGCAGGCCCGAGCAAGGCCCGGCATTGCCTTTATGGGAGGCATGGACATTAAACATGGCCCCAGCCTGCAAGCCCACAGGGCCAGACATGCCGCAGGGCCGGGCAGGCCGCAGGGCCATTAAGCTGCCCACAGGCCTTACAGCGCAAAAGGCCAGCCTCACGCTTGCTGTACAGCTGCTGATGCCTGAGGACAGCTTTTAAGGTGTTTGTATGTCCGCAAGCTGGCAGTTAAAAATGACAAATCCTGACAGGACTGAAGCTGCTACTGTCAGCTTCAGGCCTGACAGGCTCTCTTTAGCAGGGAGCCATAAGCTGCCAGGAGTACATACAGCTACTCCTGCAGCCCATTGAGAATAAACATCTGACCCCAGGGCAGTCAGTTTTGCAGTAATCCTGGCCCGCAGGTGCAAAGCACCTTACAGGGTATACTTGGCAAGAACAGTAATCCATAGAGATGAGGACCTATCTCAACAGCGCTGGGGCCTCACACCATGCACCAGGTACACGGCCCGCACTGGAGCTGCCCACAGCCATCCTGAACACAGCAAAGGGTAGTTGTCAGCCCTCCGCAGGAACGGTGTACCGGCTGATCCGACAGGCAGCTGCACACAACTGCGGGCACCTTCATTTCCTTATCTGTCCAGACCGTACTGAGCTGCCAGAATCTGTACTGAGTTGCCAGAAGCCGTACTGAGTTGCCTGAGCTCTACTGATCGGAGTTCAACACAAGAACAGGTAGAGCCCATCACCAAATCCGTTTACAGCACCAGCCGGGTACAGCTCAGCACATGGTCCGTACTACGGCCCATCGACTTGATTACCATCAGGCTCCATGCATACGCACGCACCCATAGCAGGCAAAAGCACCAGAATCAGTAACGGTACCTGAGCCAGGGATTACAGTACCCAGAGGCTAACCTGCCACAATGCAGGGTATGAGCTGCAGGCAGTGCAGAACTTGCCGCGCAATTGAGGCAGGTCAAACCAGTTAACTGATGCAGATTGCCTTTGAGCTGGATGCAAAACAGGGATGCATGCCTGTAAGGCACTGGCTTTTGGGCAACGCCTCACAGTGCATCCCGTGGAAAGACATGGCTGAGCTGGCCATTGACCAGTCCTGCTTTGCGCTGCCATGGGCTTGCCCGGCATCGGCAGTACAATGGCCATGAGCCTGAGCCATGGCCAATGCCATGGCGAGGGCTTGCCGTGAGCAGCTACATCAGTGCATCAAATAGCCAGTCAGCAGTCCAGCCAGGCTTAATCAAGCCCGGCATCACATTGCCCGGACCAGCAGGGCCCAGCCCCAAAGGATTTGGCCGGATATCGCTTGCAAGTTACAGCAGAGCAATGCTTTACCCGGTACACAGGGACATTGCCGGGCACAGTACGCAGCCTGTTGCTTTGTGAGATCTGCAATGACACTGGGCTGCAAGTTACGGCAGGGCCTGGCGCAGCAACTTACGGCAGGGCCTGGCGCAGCAACTTACGGCAGGGCCTGGCGCAGCAACTTACGGCAGGGCCCGGCCTTGCAAGGTACAGCCGTGTATTGCTCTGCCCTGGCTTTCCTCGTCTCCAACTGCAGGCCACTAACCAAAGCCTGACTGTCATGTCCTGTCATGTCCTGTCCTGCCCTGCCCTGGCTCTGCATCGTCCTTAACAAGACAAATGCCCTGTGCCTATAAGCCGGCTTTCGGCATCAGTGCAGGTCCCTAAAACGTGTGCTTACTTACGATAGTCAAAAGCCAGAAGAACAGAGCAATTAACAGCTCAAAGCATTGAGCCTGCCTGGTCCGTTTTGAACTCCCGGGTGTTATTACCGGGTATGGCCAAAACAACAGGATAAGGACACCAGCCTGTCGGGCTGCTGCAGAATTAAAGTAAAGGGGTAAGGGATGTGGTAAAAGATCAGCTGAAGCCTGAATTGTCAGGGTACTGCCGGCTTGTGAATGGTACTAAGCACAGGCTGCATACCTTATGCTCAGGTAAAAGAAAATGAGATGCCATGGTCTGTCATGAATGAAGCCATGGTACACAGATAAAAGATTCTTAATCTGTGTCGGTGATGTCTGAACTGTCTGCGCCTTCAGGGCTTATGCATTGCCGTGAAAGGGACAGGTACCTGAGCAGTGATTTTACCCATAGCAGGAGACCAGAAGGCTCAAGCCGGGACTGATATCTTAGTAAGTACTGCTCAGGAACTGACAGACATGTTCCTTATGTCTGATTAGCCGCAGTAGCTTAATGTCACACAGGGACGTGGCATAACTGCGGATCTTGGGCTGTCTGAAATGTCTTTCATGACAGCCTCTGGATTTTATCATTTTTCCATACGATCCAAGTGAAAAATCATGCTCACCAGGCAATAAACCCAAAAGGAACGCATCAACAGACCAGCTGCACCAGCTCAAAATAATCAGGCTGGACCAAAAGCTGAGTACTGTATGAACGCCATGGGGATCATTGATGCGACGGGTATAACCATGCACTCACAAGAGGCTGCAAAGAAAAATGTCCAACACTGAAGCGTAGACACAGTGTGGAGATGGATTCTAGCACATGACGCATGAAGATAACACCGGACAATGCTTATAAGATCATCTTGATCACAAAAGCACCATCAGCCTCTTGCCAGCACACAGGTACGGGTGTAAAGGCATCAAGACAGCACATACATTGGACGAAGTAGAAGACGTGGCGAGAGTAACAGGCTTTGCAGAGGCGATTGTATAAGGTCCTATGAGCAAGCTGAATACAGCCTCAGCATCCTAATCAGTCCACATTGCAGCAAAAGATACTAATGAAACACCTGTCCATGTACCAAAACATTACAAAACCAGTTGTATGACAGGTCAGCATCAAATAGCAGGTGGCTGTTAGTCGGATGAGATGGAGCCACGGATAAATGAATGGACGGATGTATGTATGGATCTATGATATTCATAAATGCATAAAGACAAGCAGAAATGCATTGAAACAAGCTCGATGCCAGACTTGCCTCCTGACAAGCGGAAAGTCAGTCGAGTAGGCACGCAACACGATTGCACGTCTGAAAAGACAGGTCCGAGGTGAGAATGCAGCCGTGAGAGAAAGGGAGGGTGGTGCGAGTGCTTTTGCATTAGAAAAAGGATGTCTTGCTTTACAAAGGGTTACAGCTGGTAAATCTTGAGCTAAGTATGAATGTGAATACTAAAGATATGAAGACGGACAGAATTGACGTGGTTGGTGGAATGAGACGGGAAAAGAAGCTCGTGGGAATTGGCGACAAGGAAAGGCACGGAAGAGGAAGGGTTTTAGTCGTTGGGACTGTGCTTCAAGACTGTTAAAAATGAACAATTCAAAGGGACAAGGCTGGAGGAAGTGTATCGCACGAACAGTTGGGCCGAAGAGGAGATGGATGTTATTGATGCGCGCAGATTAGTGAGTGCAGGAGGGCCAGGAGTGAGGGTTGATACGAGGAGAGGTATAGGACCTTGAGCGGCTGGTCCTGCAGAAACCGAAAATGCAACTAAAGCACTTACTAAATATTTTGTAAAGCACTTAACATAATGCTTGCAGTAAAAAGCCCCCTGATCTGAAAAGACCAGAGGGCTTTTTATCAAAACAGCTGATGAAACTGACAGTCTTTAAGGCTGCCAGACAGGGCTGTTAGCCTAACAGGGACAGACCCAGCTGTGGACGGGTGTTAGCCTGCATGAGCATGGAGGCAGCAGCCTGCTGAATAATGGACTGCTGGGACAGGTTGGCAGACTCTTCGGCGAAGTCTGCATCACGAATTCTGCTACGGGCATCAGCCTGGTTGGCAGAAACGTTAGCCTGGTTACGCACACTAGATTCAAGTCTGTTCTGTATCGCACCTAGTCCAGCACGACTTGCGTCAACTGCACCAATCATTGCATCCAGAGCGGTGATTGCCTTATCGACGTTATCTACCTTGGTAAAAGTAATAGAGGCAGGAGCATTGTTTGTAGCTTTTACCCAGAAAGCCTCTAAATCAGCTTTAGCAACATTTCCTGCAGATGCAATCTGTGAGAACTTCATTGCATTTACTTCGAAACTGATTGTATCGCCTTTGTTGGCGCCCACTTGAAGTGTAAGCTTACCAATCTCATTCTTAGTGGCGTTACCAGTACCGCCCTTAGTCATGATTGAGTTAGTACCGGCGCCATCAAGAATAAGAGAACCGCCGAATTTGGTCTGCTGCGCAATACGGGTAATTTCCTGAGCGAGAGCTGAAGCCTCTTTACCAAGAGCCTTACGATCATCCAGAGTGTTGGTACCGTTGCGAGCCTGAACTGCCAGAGTACGAATCTTCTGGAGCATTCCAGTCATTTCGTCCATGGCGCCTTCGGCAGTCTGAGCAAAGGCAATACCGTCAGAGGCATTGCGGTTACCCTGGTTGAGGCCGTTAATCTGAGTTGTCAGGCGGCTGCTGATTTGTAAGCCAGCGGCGTCGTCTTTGGCACTGTTAATTCTCAGGCCTGAAGAGAGTCTCTGGTAGGTGGTAGTCAGCTGATTCTGGACATTATTGAGATATCTGCGACCGTTAAGTGAACTGACGTTTGTATTGACGTACACAGCCATAGTGTCACCTTTATTAAGACAATAGGAGAGAGATTCAGACCGCTAAAATGGAGGCCCCTAAGTTCGCTGGCCTCCATAAGAATATTAGCGGTAATCGTTTAGCCCAGGAGGGACAGGCCCAGCTGTGGACGGGTGTTAGCCTGCATGAGCATGGAAGTAGCAGCCTGCTGAATAATGGACTGCTGGGAAAGGTTTGCAGACTCTTCGGCGAAGTCTGCGTCGCGAATTCTGCTGCGGGCATCAGCCTGGTTGGCAGAAACGTTAGCCTGATTGCGGATTGAACTCTCAAGTCTGTTCTGCATTGCACCTAGTCCTGCACGGGCAGCATCTACAGCAGCAATCATCTTGTCCATGCCTGAGATTGCGTCTGCAATATTAGCTGCAGCGGTGAGGACAATACCCTTATTGGCGGACCAGAACTTCTTTAAAGCAGCATCATCAAGTCCACCGACCTTTGCGATCTGGGAGAACTTCATGGCATTGACTTCAAAGCTGATAGTGTCGCCCTTGTTAGCGCCAACCTGAAGAGTAAGCTTACCAATTGAGTTTGCACCACCAGCAGCAGCACCACCCTTTGTCATTACACCGTAGGCGCCGTCCAGGATCTGGCCACCAGCAAACTTGGTCTGCTGGGCAATACGGGTGATTTCGGTTGCCAGAGCAGTGGCTTCCTTCTGAAGAGCCTTGCGGTCGTCAGCGGTGTTGGTGCCGTTATTGGCCTGAACAGCCAGGGTACGAATCTTCTGGAGCATGCCAGTCATTTCGTCCATGGCGCCCTCAATGGTCTGGGCAAGGGCAATACCGTCAGAGGCGTTGCGGTTACCCTGGTTGAGGCCGTTAATCTGAGTTGTCAGGCGGCTGCTGATCTGTAAGCCAGCTGCATCGTCTTTGGCACTGTTAATTCTCAGGCCTGAAGAGAGTCTCTGGTATGTGGTAGTCAGCTGATTCTGGACATTATTGAGATATCTGCGACCATTAAGAGAACTGACGTTTGTATTGACGTAAACTGCCATAACACTAACCTCTTGGCATCATCTGATGCTTATTATGCAATCCATAATCTCAAGGTATGCAACGGACCATGTTCTCGCCCTGAGACTTTCAATCAGGCTAACGTCAGATAAAGCCGTCATTTTACCCGGATCCAGGGCCTCTGATGACCTTGTAATAAATACGTGCTTTTTATTTCGTAATAGATGCATAAAAACATGTCACTTCTTACCTCTAACACCCCATAGTGGCGGCCCTTTCACGGTCACCTGTATACAGTTACGTGCATTAATATATGCTCAAAACAGACACTGTTTGGCACAATGTGAGTAAGTCAGATGTTCGAAAAGAAATGCCCTATGAGGCCCTGAGATACCCCGACCTCTGTTACGCTTGAGACCATGAGCCTGATGCATGCTTGCTTGCTGGCTGGCATAAACTGTTTTCCTTTCCTTTGCCGGTGCCGTTTCCGGTGATAACCAAAGCCTCCCTAAACCATAACTCCAATACATAATCTATCTAAATAGTTTTGTATATCATTTCATAGATTATCCAGTTGAACAAAAGCCACGCTGAATATCTACAATTGCCATGCTGCAAAGGCTGTCAAGCTCCACCTGCCCCCGCCTGCTCACCTGATATAAATTTATTTATAAAATGTTTTAGTTATTGTTTTGCAAACATTGCAGCCAAAGCATATCCCCGCCTCCTTTCGTTGTTTCTCAGTTGCCAAATCCGACGCCAGCAATCCCCAAATACAATTGCCTCAAATCACTGTCCAAAACATTTTGTACATTATTGGTTCTACATTACCTTTAACCAGCCATGACGTGCCCTATATCAGACTTTCATCACATCCATGCCTGCCTGCAAGAGCAGCCATCCCCATGGCTGACCGCCCGAGCAAATACAGTAAGACTCCAGTGACATGAACCGTTAGACAACATGTATATGTACTGCCGTAAATATCATGTTTAAGACTGGTCAGCCAGGATAATCAGTCACGAGCTCGGAATTTTGATAAGTCTTTGGAAAGAGAAAGGAACATAGAAAAGCACAATGAAATATAAATGGAAAAGGAAAGCATGTCGTGGCATGACATAGCATGATATGGCATGACAGGGCATGACATGACAAGGAAAGGAATGGTATGACAAAGCACGCTAAGGATGATTGCAAGGGCAGGACTTGCTCTACTTCCGAGCTCATGAAGCTATAAGCCTCTGCAGAATCGCAAAATTAGGAGTGAATGTGCATTAGACACTTAAGACTCACTGAGCAACGCGTACGGAGATCCCGGTTACAGCATGACCAGGGGTCAGGGGTCAGGGGTCAGGGGTCAGGGGTCAGGACCAGCATAACAAGTCACTGAGCTTAAACAGCACAATGATCAGAAACTCAATCGGAGCAGGAGTCTGGTACATTCCTTCAATCAAACAAACAGGACAAATGGAGCTACAGAGCAAAAATGATAATTACGCAAACACATACAGTAACAGAGTCAGGAATACAAAGAGACTGGGCTGCACATGGATAAGGGCTGTAGATAACGATGGATTTCAGATGGAATGGAGATAAATTCAGGCTGTAACGGTGCCAGCAGGTCAGATCAGAGCTGATTCACTTGCCCTTGCAGGTCACATCAGCCCGGGTCAGCCATGATCATGTTGGATTGGATTGAATTGATTTTTCCTGGTGAGGTAAGAAGATATGATGTCCGGTGCCGTAGTTTTGTGTTTGCTGCAGAGAGACACGGACATGACCTGTTGCCAGCTGCATCACAGGTTCTCTTAAGTTCTGCAGATATACTTTCCAATATTGAATATAAAGCGATACTACGACACAACTTAAATACACTGTAATAACCTCAGAAAGAGCTTTCATAGGTATATATTAAGATCAAAAACAAAGCCCGCGTCGGGCATAAATTGAAAATGAAAAGGCCGTCTCCCTTATCCTGCAGTTAATGCATTGTGGATGAGTGAGACGGCCTGAATTACCTTAATCCTCCTGCCTGATGACGGGAGGAAAGTTACGGACTGGGCAGGCAGCAGGATTATGTCACGCAACACAGTCACAGATGTGAATGCTATCGCTGTGGCAGTCACAGCTGCCTGCTTCTGGAGCTGACAGGGTCAGCTCACAGTCCGTAAATTAGAAGGTGTAACGAACGTTGGCATTTACGCCAAAGTCATCGGTATTGGAAGAACCGGTGTAACCAACACCAACACCCATGCCGAGGCTGCCGTTAGTGGCGGAAACGCCGAAGGTAGCACCGTAGGTGAAGTTGTCAATTACCTGAGAGTTCAGCTCGGTGGTCAGGTTGTTTACACCAGCCCAGGATACAGTACCCTTGTTCTCGGTGTCACCAAAGTTGCCGGTTAAGGTTAAGTCAAAGGCTGGCTTAACAGTCCAGGCATCAAAGGTGTAGGTCTTGTCGAGGGTTACACCAACAGGTACAGAGAACATGTTGAGCTTGTCAGCAGCGTAATTGGCCTGTACGCCGTCAGCGCTGGCAACGCTGTAGTCATCAATATCAATGTTGGTGAAGCGTAAGCCTGCGTGTGGGGTAACATTGGTGCCGCCCAGAACCATCTGGTACTGACCGGTTACGCCAACAGACAGAGCAGCACTCTTCATGGAGGCAGACAGCTGACCCAGACCAGTATTGCCAGTTACGTCATTGTCAACAGAAGTCCAGGTTACATCGCCAATTACGGCCAGAGGACCAGCCTGGTAAGCAGCATAGCCACCAAAGCCGTAGTAGTCGAAGTCGTTGCTTACGCCTGAGCCAAGACCCTGACCGTCAGCATCACCGGAACCTACGTTGAACATACCACCAACGGTAACACCTGGCATAACAGTGAAGTCAGCACCAAGGGCTACGCCGTAAAGGCTGATGTCAGCGCCATAGGTCTTGTTGTCAGCATCAAAGCCATCGGAGTCAGCCTGCTTGTAAACTGGAGTTACCCACAGGGTGTTACCCTCGGTAGCAGCGGCAGTTACAGCAGCACCGGCACCAACGCCCATACGGGCAGCAATGGCCTCATAGCTGGAAGCACCGGCCTTGATAGCGGTCTGAGCCATACCGCCAAAGTCACCCAGACGGGCAGTTACTTCAGCGTCAATGGCAGCACCGATATTGCCGGTAGCGTAGTTAAGGATGCCGTTATCAGCGGTGTAGTAGAGGTTCTCACCAACTACGGTGTAGTTGGTCAGACCATTTACTTTCAGACCAGCATCCTCAAGATCCTTGTCGGTAGCCTCAACAGCGGTTTCACCGTCAACCTTGACAACCTTACCACTCTGTAAAGCAAAGCCTACGGCCTGATCGCCGACCAGAACGCCCTTCTCAGCTTCCTCAGTGGCAGCCGGGTTGTGAGCACGCTGACCATAGGTGATCAGAGTCTGGTATACAGGGCCGGAAACGGCACCGAACTGAGCCTGAGCGGCACGGGAGTCAAAGTTGAGCACCAGCTCCTGACCCTGTACCTCACCAGCCTTAAGAACGCCGTTGTACAGACCGTTTACGCTCTCAACGAGCAGGTCCTTGTTCAGGCTTACCTTACCGGCAGCTGCATCAGCAGAACCAAAGAGCTTCATGCCCTTGTGAGCGGCAAAAGCATTACCGGCAATAACAACACGTGAAGTGTCAGTTACTGAAACAGATGCATTGGCATTCTCAAAGGTTACGGCAGCAGTGCCGGCCTTGAGCAGGGCCTGATCCTTAACGGCCAGAACTGAACCATCACCAAGGTACAGGTCAGCGGTGCCGTAATCAGCCTGCTTGGCAGACAGAGTCTTGTCGGTAGCAGTCTTGTCAACAACAACCTTGTTGCCAGAACCGATGGTTACGGACTTGACTACGTAGGCAACAGCGCCCATGCCGTCCTTATCCAGAGAACCGTCAGCATCGAAGTACTTCTGCAGGTCGTTCTTGATAACCTCAGCACTGTCAGTACCCAGAGCAATTACGGAATTGCGCAGGGCATACAGATTACCGTCAACCTTACCGGCAGTACCGGCTACAGTCTCGTCAATCTTTGGAGCAAAGGTATCAATGGCAACCAGAGTGCTGGCAGTACCGAAGTCTGGATCAGCAACGATGGAAGCATCCTTTAACTGAGCGGTCTTGGCAAAGAGATAGCCGGCTGTTGAAGGAACAGCGGCAACGCCATCAGCAGCTGGAGTGCCGGCAGTACCAACAGTAATCTGGGCGCCGGACTTACCGGTCAGAGCGGTAGCTGCCAGGGTAGCACCCTGAGTAATTTCAAGGCTGGCACCAGCGGCAGGGCCCAGAGTTACGGCAGCAGCAGTGGTCTTGCCCTTAGTCAGGTCAGCTGCACCGTTGAAGGTAACATCACCCATGGTGTTGTTACCAGCCAGCTCAGCCTTGGAACCAAAGGTGGAAGCGCCGGAAACGGTGACATCACCGGCAGCTGCGAAGTCGCCAGAAGCCTGCAGAGTGCCGTCAACCTTCAGAGCACCAGCTACGGAGGTCTTGCCAGCTAAAGTGGCATTCTTTGTTACGGACAGATCACCGCCAATTACGGACTCACCGGCGCCCAGCTTGAGCTCACCTGCGGATACAGCAGTACCGGACTCAGTGGTAAGTGCCTTGGTGTCAAGCTTGCCGCTGACAGCAGCCTTACCGCTGGTAACGATCATGGTGCCAGAAGCGCCCTTTACGTCACCGGCTACATTTACAGTGCCAGCCTCACCAGCAGCAATCTGCAGGGAAGTCTCGCCCTTGAGGTCAACCTTACCGATATTACCGGCACCGTTCAGACCGAGCTGACCGAACTGAACCTCAACACCTAAAGCCTTGGTGCCATCGGATACGAAGTTGCCACCATTTGCCATGGCATTGCTGAATGTAGCATTACCAGCCATGCATACCTTATTGGTACCGGCATTGGCCTTGATGGAACCGAAGTTACCACGAATCTGAGACTGATCATCAACGTTGGTAACTACAACGTCCTTGAGCTGCTCATTGGTGGTGTCAGCAAAGACGTCAGATACACCGGAGATGTCATCCCACTTGATGCTGGAGGTGCCGGAAACGTTGGTAATCTTGTCAGATACACCAGAGATCTGGGCCTCACCCAGGTTGATTACACCGTCAACAAGCTCAGTACCGGACTTGCCAAATACCTTACGCAGGGCAACAAGCTTCTCAGAGGTAAAGACATCGTCCTTACCAAAGGCCATGTTAACGACACCACCCTTTTCAACGGTGATGGAGCCATCAACAAAGCTACCGGAATCAACAGTCAGAGCAGTGCCTGCTGCGCCTACCTTAATAGCAGCAACAGCGTCCTTGCCAAAGCTCAGATCACCCTTATTGGTAACGGTGATGGCGCCCTGGTGGAGCTTTACGCTGTCAGCAGTAGCTGGCTGCTGTGGCTGTAGCTGAGGCTGTGAAGGGGCAGCGGCAGTCTGAGCCTGAGCGGCCTTGCCCTGTACGCTTACAGAACCGGAAACCTTGAGGGTACCAGCGCCAGTAGACATATCAAGAGTCTTGAAGGAGGCAGAGGCACCGTTCTGAACAGTAATTGTGCCTTCCTTGTTTACCAGTGCGTCAGCTGTAAGCTTTGCATTCTTAGCAACAGTTAAAGTACCGGCATTGGTATTTAAGCTCTTTATGTTCAGGGATGCAGCAGTGAAGGCATCGGCAACCTTCTCGCCAGTGGCCAGCTGACCACCGATTACGATGCTGCCGCTGTCCAGGGTAACGTCCTGAGAGGAAGCTGCCCAGTTACCGCCGGCTACGACCAGATCACCAGACTTACCGCCAGTGGTTCCAATCTTTAGGCTTGAGCTTAAAACGCCAGCAGCATCAGCAGCGCCGTCGGCTGAACCGAGAGTTAACTTGCCGCCGGAAACAGTTACTGCGGATGCTGTTTGACCGTCAGCCTTAGTAGATGCAAGCTCAGAAACAGCTACGAAATTACCAGAGCCAATGATTGAAGTCTCTGCCTGGGCACTCTTGAGCTTCAGGATATTAGCCTGAACATTGCCCTTAGCGTTTACCTCTACTGCCTGATCGGCACCAGTGATAAGGAGGTCATTTGCAATGAAAGTACCGCTTTCACCTACACCAATACCTCCCTTTACACCAGCAGCACCGACAAGCTTATCCTTGGACAGAGTAATGGTATCGTCACCAACAGCGATGAGCTTGCCATTTGCACCGGTAACAGTGAGCTTGGCACCTGAATTTGTTGAGCCATCGTCAGCAATGATTGCAGTGATGTCAGCTGACTTCATCTTGATGGTACCGCCATTGGCCTTGATTTCTGGATTGTTTTTACCAGTTGCCTTAGAAACGGTAGCATTGCTGAGGTCGATAAGAGCCTTTGAGCCAGAAGCAGTTAACTTGGAGCCATTGTCGTCCTTGAAAGTTACCTTGCCGCCGCTGATGATCAGCTCTGAGGCTACGTCACCATTGGAGGTTACCTTGAGCTCTTTGGCATTTACAGCGAAGCTTGAGCTGGTGCTGTAGATACCTGCATCAATGGTCATGGCCTCATCTACATTTACATCACCAATGATGGTACCGGAGTCGGCAACAGTCTTCTTGGTGCCGTCGGTCTGGGTAACTTCCTTGGTGCTCTTAAGGGTAAGGCCCTTCTTTAAGGTAAAGGAAGTATTCTCGTCTTTGCCTACGAACTCTACGTTCTTAGCGGTAAAGCCAGAGAAACCAACACCGTTGGTAGAGTCAAGACCAGCCTTACCAAGGGTCAGCTTTCCAGTAGCGGTTACAGCAACAGAGTCAGCATTCTCAACCTTGCTGGTAACAGCAACGTTTTCGGCTTCAACAGAAGTACCTGCCTGAGCATAAATGCTACCCTTTGTAGCAGCACTCTTAGCAAAGGTTAAAGTGCCGAGATCAAGGGTATCTGAGCCGGTAATGGAGAGAACTGCGTTCTTGGTATCAAGCTTTAATGCACCAACAATTTCAGTCAGCTGATTGCCTGAAACCTTAAGGGTAAGGTTCTTACCAGCATCAGCACCTGAAACTGTAAATGTAGCATCATCAGCGCCTGTAAATGCTACCTCATCAGCCATTGAGACAACGCCCTGGCCAGATACCTTTAAGGCACCCTTAACAGTAACGCTGCCAGAAGTCAGATCAAAGCTGCGGGCTACTTCCTTACCAGCCTCGTCCTTTACACTCTTGCCAGCGTCATAGAAGCTAACAGTCAGCTCACTGCCCTTGTTAACAGTGATGCTGCCGTCTGACATCTGACCTTTAACCAGGTTCAGTGCAGCTTTTGCGCCCTTGGATCCATCTTCTTTAGAGTTAAGGGTAAATGCGCCACCATTAATGTTGAAAGTACCAGCCTTAACAGTAATGTTCTCAACATCATTCTGATCGCTGCTTTCAAGCTTAGCAGTCTGGAGTACACCACCCTTATTAACCGTAATGGAGGTTAAACCGGAAAGAGCTCCCTCTTTGAGGTCTTTGCCTAAAGCAGACTTTGCACCTACAGTGATTGAAGCATCGCCAGCGGCCAGTTCAGCACCACTTCCAACAGTAATGGTGTCAGCCAACAGGGATCCAGAAAAGCCAGACCCCTTTTCATTGACGTTTAAAGTACCCTTGTTTACAAAGACGTTTCCAAAGGTTGCTGAAATTGTCTGGCTATTTGCAGCAGCAACTGTAAGACCAACATCATTTGCTGAAGATGAAGCAATGATGAGGTCCTTATCGGTAGTTAAAGTAGCAGCTTTGGATTTTGGATTAATCTTATTTGCTGTAGCTTTGCCACCAGTAATAGTAACGTTGAACTTTGGTGCTGGAATAGCATCATCAGCTGATACAGTTAAAGACTCCCACTTGTTGTCAGTACCAGAGTCTTTGCCATCACCTGTGATAGTAATGTCACCCTTAGCGGTTGACATGTCGGTCAATGCGGCAGCATTAGCTGCCTGGCCGGCAGTCAGGCCTGCTGTTAACAGGGCGGCGGTGGCGAGGCCCTTGACCCAGGCGTTCTTGTAGATGGCACGGTAATGTGACATCAGGAATTTGATGGCGTTATTAGATAACTTCATTTTGTGTGTGTTTATACTCTTGACCAGACATGTTTCGCTCAGAGCAGATAAGGTCAGCTGCATCACCCGTTTGACACCGGCATATATGATGACGGTGCCGTGCAGGTGATGGCGGCAGATTGTTGCTCAGGGATGATGTCTGGACACTGCGGACCACAAGGATAAAGGTTCCGCAGGCGTTTTTCGTTCAGCTCCATCTGTAGTGGAGCGCGTTTTTCGTCTGTTTTGTCAGGCTTCAGGCTGGACCGGCTTTTGAGGCCGGTCAGGCCTGAGTGGCTGCTGCTGGCTGATTTCTGCTTTACTTTGCCTTTTAGTTGCGTGACTCAACCTGTTAAGGCTGCGCAATCGATCTATGGACAGTCATACTGCCACCCTGGTGACTGATATGGCTTTCATGAATCACTGCAGCTGTTGCTGCTGATGCAAAGGGCAGATATCTCTAATCGAGGCGGGTAATGACAGTATCATCAGGACAATACTGGTATTGGCATGACCAGGCTGTCCTGAATGTGGTTTTGAGGCCACGGTTTTTACTGTCTGGCAGGTGAAAGGGCACAATGTGCCTGACAGATGCTTTACTTTCGCCTTTAGAGCTCTGATACCAGAGGTATCAGAGTTCTGACAATTTTCGTCAGTGCATCTTGAGCTGTTGTCTGACAGTGGCGGTCAGAGACATAAGCCTCTGACAGCCCTGGTCGGGCATCAGTCTTAATGCAGCTGCCTTCTGCAGGCAGCGTGTTACAGCCTGCTTGCCTTAGGCTGCACTGCTGAGCTGCACAGAGCCCCACGACAATGAGATTGCCCTGAGTCGCTGATAAGAAAACAACTATGTTCTGACGGGTACAGCAAGAGGGCAGTGCCCTTGTGGCCAGTGGCCATAAAAGCTCTGTCTGCAGGACACAATGGTCCTGTAGAATCTTACTGTTATGTCTGATTAAGGTGATGACTTCGACTGAGATAAGAAATGATTAAGCCTGACAGGAAAGAAGTTCTTTGCTTTCTTTCCTGAGGCAAAAGCCTATGGTGTCAGCTTTTGCCCGTGGAATAAGGTACTGAAAGTTGCAGCACAGTCCTCTCCACTGTACGGCACAAGGTCAAAAGGTCTGGATAAACATTTATGACATTTGTCGGAAAGTGCCGTGTTCCTGATTTACAAAGTGCCCCGGCACAGGGCTGTTTTCAGCCTGCATACTCACATGCTAAAGAGATCAGGCTGTTTCTGAAAAGAAGTGCACAGATCATATACGTTACGGCCAGTAAGCTGCCCTCAATGCTAACCAGAGAACAGCTTGCTTACTGCACAGCATTGCCCCCATCTGCTCTGATGAACCGGAGGTTCATTCAGTGCTCAGGGTTAATGCAGCTGTGCAATATCTGACCGGGTAATAGACCCGGCAACAGCACAGCGCCGCAGCACCGGGGCGTCAAGATACAAACAGCCCCTGGTGCGATATTTTCCCCCGCATTATTGTGCAAAGAAAATTCATATGCAAGACGTTAATCTATATGAGGACAAATAAAATCACACACCTGTTTTGCATGCATGGTGTCAGCAACGTGGAACAATCCTCAAAAAATTCAGATCAGCAGCCCCATCCTAGTTACTATGTTCCACGGTCATTTTTTCTTCAGAAATTTTCATCACCACGCCCTCGCATCACCATGACCAATTACGTCCCGTCCCTCTTTACAACCCCCAAAACCCTCTTACCAATACCATTGGTATCCCTTTTGACTAAATTTCTGTCTACTCAGCAGAGCATGCGTGCTCGATTTAACTTGTATGACAAGTCAAACTGGTCCAAGAGCAATGCACACAAAGCCGCACCCCATAACGGCTCCTGTGATTACACAGCCATTACCAGCCCTGACCAGGAGCTTGGACTGCTGTCATCAAGATCATGACATTGGCAGTTGGCTCCCCCAGCATGGCTATAAATGCCGTGGCTGGGATGGCTATCTCCTCAGAAGCCATGATGTAAAAGGATCAATGCTGAAGGGAAGTGCTTGCTGACTGCCATCACTGCTATGGTTCAGACCTTGGCCGCCATAACCTCTCAGTTTCAGTGACTGATGTCGCCCAACCTGTGCTGACTGACCTGATTCAATGGTCATCTGCTTTATGGGCTGTAGCCAAACAGGCCTGCGGCGGCTGCGCAGCTGTGTTCCTGCGTTGCTGCGTTGCTGTGTAGCAGCATAAAGTCTGGCTCATACCTCTGCCTGTCATGATGCTACGGTGAGGCATGGGTACTTTTTGAGGCAGAGCGAGAAATGAAACGGTACTTTTGAATGTGACTTTTTGAGGTCAATGCTGCGGATGGGTGGTTTAGCTTCCTGATGATGGACAGCCTGAAAACAAGCTTTTGTTCAATTATGGCGGGAAACCAGGACTTTTGGAGCTCAAAAGGCCCTGCCAGTCGGGATCATTGGGTGATTTTGCCTTTCTTTATTGCGATATTGTGAGCCATGTTACGGTTACGCATTACCGGATCTGTTACTATTACAGGAAATAATTGTCCAGTATTCTAAAGCAGCGTCTGAAGGCAACTTCGGGTCCTGCTTTTTTAATTTATGGGCCCCGCATTTCTAATGCCCCTCTCAAATGGCCCTTGCACCTGCAAGGCCGCCCACTTCAGATCCTGTCTTTATTCCCGCTTTCTCTGATCCAGTCCATGACTGATCCTGCTGCCTGGCACCTGAACTCCCCGAAGCCCGGCTCCTTGTCTCTGCTCTCAACCTGCCCCTGCATTAAGAACCTGCAGCTTCATGGTCATGATGATGCTCCTCTTCATGGTAATGTTGATGCTATTGCCCATGCTCAAGCATCTGCAAGCCTGATAATGACTTCCCAACTGTCTTACAATCTCCCGGTTCATGCAGCAGTCTAACACCGCCACATGGCCGCCTTTTCAGGCTTACCAGCCTTATCTGGACTAAATCGCCTCACAGTAAAGCAAATCCCTACGAGTGCAAACCGAAGCGTAACGAGCTGTACCGTACCAGCGCAGATCCGTATCAGCCTGTGCCGTATCTGCCTATGCTGGATCAGTCAGGCACACCTGACGAGAGCCGAAGCTTCCAGACTTTCCCAGACGCGCATAGAGCAACTGTCCCATACATGCTGCCGCACCGGCACTACCGCTAACACTCAGCGGTACTGAACCGTTCCGTGCTTCTACCCTCATGCATCCCCATGACAGCTGGTGCTTAACTTCAGGCCCCAGCTGGCCCCTGCAGGGGCAGCTGTGCAGCAGAAAGGAGTTTTGCCTTACTGATGAATGTAGGGGCAAAGCTGTCCATCTCATATTCCCCCTGCCTCTATGTATCCCAGCCAGATTCATCACCTGAACACCTGACTGCGGTCCGTAGCCCCCCAGAGAGGCTAATACCTCTCTGCAGTTGTGTATTTCTTAAACTCAGTCAATGCATGCAACCATTCGTGCTTTCAACCCCTCACGCAGTCATTCCGTAAGTACCGTTATAGCCTCATTGATTCATTCGCTCATTGCTGAATTGGCTCTACGACTCAACGATTCAAGGCTTCAAGGACTCATTGTCCCATTCAGTCGCCACATCTCATTCCATTTCATTTCAAGCCTGCTTTCAACCCAATCACTCCCCGGGTCGACCAGCGATTCTTACCACTGTTTCAACTCCTGAACTTTTTCAACCAGGCAAAATAATTCCCCCCATTCACCCCACTCAACTCAGTGAGCTCAATTCAACACCATCTCATGCCATGCCATGCCAACCCATCCCTTGCTATGCCATCAACAGTATTTATAAACTACTTTGTAAAGCGTACATCGTATTACCAAGGTGATGCTCTGTTTGGGATCAAGTCCTTTTGCTGTGAACAGATATGACAGGGCCGGGCCTGCTTCTGGCAGGTCCGGCCCTGGTGATTAGTGATTTTGTCATGTCAGGTAATGGCTATGGCCATTACCATGGCCACAACGGCATTTTGAGCCATTGGCGGCCATTGACCACCCTGAGTCAGCATGGAGGACACAGGTCATGGCAATGCCAGCCCCTGATTTGTAGCCCGTCTCATGCCACTGCTCAGGTCAGTGCCTGATCCCATACCCATGCCTGTGGCTCTGTCTGTAGCTGTGGCTGTGGCGGTGACAGCCCCTTACTGTTGCCGTGACGGGGCGTTGGCCAGGGATCCTCCGGGGTTGCAGCATTAAGCTGGCAGTGGTGACGTGGCAGCTGCGGCAGCAGCGGCCCCGGTATGGCGCAGCCGGGCGGCAGGCTTGTATTGCCGTGGCCTTGCCCTTGGTGGGCATGGCTGGGCCTGGCTGGGCAGTGCCGGCCTTTGGCTTTTGCTTTGGCTATGGATTTGGCGGTTGCCTGGCTGCCGGGCTGCCTGGTTGTGTGCCGGGGTCAGGTTGACGGGAACTCGAAGTTGAGGTCTTCGGCAGCCATTTCGTTGCTGTACGGGTGGAAGCTGCGGATTCCGGCATCGACCAGCTCCATTTCCTCGGTGACCTTGTGCACGGCTCCCATTACGCGGAAAGGATCCCAGAGCAGGAAGTCAATAAAGAGATACTCATGACTCAGGGCAATGCCGGTGCTGGCAAATGAAGAGCGGCCACATTCTGTCTTGAGACGGCCTATGTACTCCTCACGGAAGCACAGACAACGCTGCTTGAGCTCATCAAGCCTGTCCTCCCTGATGCGGTTGTCCTCACCTATGAAGTGCTCATCGAGGCCAACGAGATTGCACATAGGTATGGTGGCATAGCATGGCAGTATGCCCCACTCATAGCATGACATGGTGGCACTCTGGTCAAACTCGGTCATGAAGTCCTCGAGCTCGTAACAGGTAGTTACAGTCCAGAAGGCCTCCAGACGCAGGGCAATGCTCTCTTCAATGGCATTGGCTTCTTCGCTTTGAGGGACTGGTTCACGCTCATAAAGTATGTCAGAGAAGAAGTCGAGCTTGTTATTTGCCCAGTACTCCTCAAAATTAACTCCCTGTACCGGCAGACCACGCTCCATCATGAAGTCATTGAGTCTGGTAAGCGGAATACATACATAGTGAGGTAAAGAGCCTTCTGGATTGTTCCCAGCTGATGCCAGAGCTGCGAGCTGGGCTGCAACATCAGCCGGTAACGGGTTCTTGGGAGCAGTTCCGTCCTGAACTCCCTGGAATAAATCCATGGCAGCCTTGACGGCATCGGCTGCTGCGGCGGCTGAGGCAGCGGCAGCGGCTGAAGCATCGGCAGCATTGGCTGCAGCACCACCTGGCACTGAGCCTGAGTCGGTGGCAGAGCCCTTACTACTATATGTACCTCCAGCTGCGACTTTTCCGGCAGCTGAGCTATTGCCATTACCATTGCTGTTGCCGGAGGCTTTGCCGGCCTTGCCATCTGGGCTCCTGGCATGTGAACCGGAAATAGCCTCCAGAGAAGTACCTGCAATCATGGCGGTTGCAGCGACCAGTAAAGTGGCGTCCACACCGGCAGCCTCCAGGGCGGCCTTGTTATCGTTCAGTGCTTCTACTGCTGCTACAGCGGCACTGGATGGTTGTGAACCTGTATGCTTGCCCGCTCCGGCTGACTTGTCCTTACTACCGGAGGTGCCGGCTGCAGCAACAGCTGAGGCAGGGGCATCAGACGTGGCAGTTGCATCCTGTACTGCATGCGTGTCGGCAGCGCTGGCGTTGCCACACGAAGCCGCAGTGCCTGAGTTGCCGGATTTATCCGAGCTGGCTGAGGCACCTGCAGAGCCTTGCTGGAGGGCACTCTGGTTGCGGTCAGTCTCGTTGACGTCAGTGCTGGCAGTGGCACTGTCTGATGCGCTGCTGCCTGCACTTTCAATCTCACAGCTGCCCACCGGCAATGGTGAGTCACGACCCTCATCGGCTTTAGAACGTCCGGCATCATCCTCAGCACTTTGCAGCTCCTGTGATGAAGACATAAGACCATTGATAAAAGCCTCCATACTGTCAACAGAGCTGCCTGAGGTATGGGCTGGGGAACTCAATACCCCTGAGCCAGTGCCTGCCCCAGGTGCTGACACTGCGGCTGTGACAGAGGCAGCTGCCTTTGCGGATGAAGCTGATGGGGCAGAGGCTGCTGATGAAGGCGATGAACCGGCCTGCGGTACTGAGCCAGCGGCTGACGCTGCTGCAGCAGAGCTGCTCTTAGGCTGCTGCGCAGCAGTGGAGCTGGTGCCGGATGACGCTGCCGGGCTGCGGCCTGCCAAGTCAGGGGCTGGGGCAGCAGCCGGGGCAGCGGCAGCTGCGGCCTCGTTTTTCTGAGTCTTGGCCTGCAGCTCAGCGTCGAGCTGGGCACTAAGCTCTTCCATAAGACTGTCGTAGTCGTGAAACGAAGCATTGCGGCCATGATCTGAACTGCGGTCATTACCATGCCTGTCATGACGCTTACCGCTTTTGTTCCTGTCTGTGCCTTTGCTCCTGTCGGTGCTTTTGCTCTTGTCTGTGCCCTTGCCTGATGCGCTGGAGTCCTGGTCTATGCCTGTACCCATGGCGCTGGCACCAGTTCTGGAGCTGGAGGAGGTTGCAGACTTACTGCCCAATGTGCCCTGGTCTCCAGAGATGCTGATGCTGCTCTGTGAGCCTGTCTCACTGCTCTTATCATCGCTGTCATCTGACCAGAAAGAGGCTCTATGGGAATTGATATAGAGGCTGGACCATGGGCGGCTCTTATGCAGCTGTTGCTCACGGGACCTGTCATTTGTCTGAGACTTTGCGGTTACAGCAGAGCCGGCACCTGCATTAGCTCCATTTTTGTTTTTGGCTCTCTCAGCATTGGCCTTCATCATGGCAGCAATTCTGGCCTGATCATGAGTCATTGGCAGGGCAGTATCGGTAGGCGAAGATGGAGGAGCTGACATTGGATTTGAGCCCAGCCGGTCCGTATTTCTCGATTTGGATGCAGATTTGGACGTGGATCTGGTCTTGAATCTGTTGGTGGAACTGTAGCTGGACTGGGCCCTGCTCAGGACACTGGATGGACCGCTGGCAAAGGCATTGGTCGGGCTGCTGGCAAAGGCATTGGTCGGGCTGCTGGCAAAGGCGCTGGACAGGCCGCTGGTAAAAGTGCTGGACAGGCCTCTTCCCATAGAGCTGGACTGATTCAGGCCCAGAGATCCGTTACGGGTTCTGCCAGAAGAGTTCGACTGGTTTCTTGCCACGGCACGAGACAGCGAGTGTGACTTTACAGAACTCTTAGTCAGAGAACTGGCCAGTGAATAATGTGAAGAGCGGCCCTGCGACAGAGTTCTTGACAGTGAATAGGAGCTGGAGTGGCCATAGCCCATAGACCTGTTCACTGAATGGGTCTTACTGTAACCTGATGCCAGAGCTCTTGACAGAGATGTAGACTGAGACTGGCTCTGTGCCATAACCATGGCCAGAGATTGCGGCTGGGACTGAGCTCTGACCTGCTCCTGAGCAAAATCAGAGGTCAGGGCATTTAGAAGTGGATTACCAACAATGGTGGTCTCATGACAGGATGATTTGCCGGTATGAGCGCTCTTAGAGTCTGGTTTGCTTAAGTCTGACAGGGCATTTTCAGCAAGACAGCTGCGCAGCAGCTCTGCTGCCGCATCGCTGTCGCCTGAGGCGACAGCAGCTGCAGCGGCACGCTCAAGGCGGACAAACTTTTCATACTGGTCAATGATTTTGTCCAGCCCGGCTCTGTCTGCATCGTCAAGTACTGAGATTTCATCAAAGTACATATTGCAGCCCAGCTCTCCACAGTTGTGGTACAGCAGCTGCTCGAGCACGCGGGCACGCAGCAAATCGTTACAGCCACTCAGTCGTGGGCTGTAGAGCATGATCTGATAGTTAACTACGGTACCGCCAGTGGCACGGGCCTTATCCTCATGCCTCAGGTCAATGTAGACCATCACATCCTCGGCAGTAACTCTCAGGCCACCAAGGGAGCACTCCCAGGTAGTATCACAGGGAATGCCCAGAGTACATACCAGATAATTTTCATGGCGCAGCAGATGCTGAGCGGCCCTGACCAGATAACGCAGGGCATGCAGGCGGCTCAGATGAGGCCCAGCCGGAAAGATAAGCTCAAACCTGGGCTCACCTGGGCCCTTAAAAGGCAGGAAGCGCAGGGAGAATTTCTGACCGGGCAAGGCATTGCCAAGATGCAGCTTAATCTGCTCCAGAGCCTCACGATAACGGCTCTGATAATCGTGCAGAGCAATGGAAGAACCACGGCTGCCTTCATGACAGGCATGATAAAGACGGTCAGAGTAAATGGAAAGTACAGGAATGAGGCTGTCAAAGGCTGTCCAGAAGTCCTTGACGCGACGGACAAAGCTTCTGTTGAACAGAGGCAGGGTCAAAAAGGCCTGACAGTTGTTAAGGCGGTTTTCCACCACCTTGCGCTGACTGCGGATAAGCTCATCTTTAAAGCTTGCAGTCATGGCCAGGAATTCATTGAAATGACGGAAAGCACGGGCATAGTTGCAGATTTCATGCAGACACATGCCCATGTAGAAATGCCATTGAGGATAGGTGTTAAGAGAACTGCGCTCCAGAGGAATCAAAAAGGCAGCTCCAGCCTTGAAATACAGAGACTGCACTGAGCCCAGATGATAGTATGCTGCTGCAAGCAGCATGATTTCGCTGTCATCAAGGTTATAACGGTCAATAAGCTGGGCTTTCTGCACCAGACTTACATAATCGCGCTGCTCATAAAGCTCAATCAGCTCATCGTGCAGTTTGACATCTATCATTCCTGTACTCTCCATTAATGGAACTGTACAGATCATACCAGCACACCGCCCCAAAGTCCCGGCACAGGCCTAAAGTCCCGGCACCGTCCCAATGTCCGTGCACAGCCCTAAAGTCCCGGCACAGACCCACCACAACCAGGCCCGTCCCAATGTCCCGGCACAGGCCTAAAGTCCAGGCACAGGCCCAAAGTCCCGGCACAGCCACCACCCACCACAACCATACCCCAGAGCCCAGATCGCCAAAGCAGGCAGAGCTGCAGGTTCAGTTAAAAGTCCAGGCATACGTGATGCTGACTGCCACTCCCACTGTGCAGTACTGCGCAGCACTGAGGCGCCCTGTGTTCAGTGCGCCAGACCTGGCGGCCAGCACAGCAGCCAGATAATGGCTCAGGAGATAGCCGCTGAGCTTTGTTGCAGAGTTGTCAGCGGAGGTGCTGGAGGCTTGCCCGAGCCACAGCCATGGTCAGTTTTTCTGCATGAGAGCCATTGATGACGATGCCCGTGACAGTGAGCTGTCACGGGCATTGGGGTCATGGACCAGCTGGTCGAGTCATTGACCTGATCTTATGGAGTCGGCTACTCCAGGCTGCTGAATGCAGGCTGCCCGGCTCTGGACGCTTGTCAGGCTGCAGCCTGCGGCATTGTGGCAGGCGAGCTGGAGCAGCTGGCTCCAGGCTGCGTCAGCAGGTGCAGCAGGTCATGGAGGCGCGGTAGCCGCTGCGGGCAAACCAGCAGCTCAGATCCCAGGTGATGGTGTGCAGATTGTCATCAGGCAGTCCCCATTTGGCAAGCAGCTGTCTGTTAAGCTCAACAAGCTCTGCATCTTCCCTGAGTATGGCATTGAGCTCATCAAAGAAAGCATATACAGCTGCCAGATCGGCACCACGGGAGCTGGAGGTCATACGCAAATTGCTGCCCAGCCATGCGGCAAAATCGGCGGCATGCTCCTGCTGGTAGAGGTAGTACTTTGACGGATAGCGCAGGAAAAGCCATGCGGTAAAGCTCTGGCTTTCCTTATAGTGCAGTACCCAGTTAGGGTTATCTACAGCAAAGTGGCTGAGCAGCCGGTCAAGGCAGTTCTTGAAATTATCAATACGCTCAGCAAGAGGCTTGCCTTCATCATAAAGCACGGTAAAGGCCTCAACAGTACGCTCCCTGTTCATGCGGGCCATACAGGAAATCATGCCACCTGGGAATGACTTGTCAGCCGGCAGCAGACGATCGGCACTGGCAGTGGCCTTGTCGTACATGCCCACAAAATCGTCACTGCTCAGGTCCCAGTTCTCAGTAAATTCCTTAAGAGCCTGCAGCTTGTGGCTCTCCGAGCCCCACCACTCATTAAAACCTTTCTTATAGGCGGCAACCAGATCGGCCACAACTCTCTTATTAATCATATCCCCTCCGTTAGAACAATCATCGCAGGCAGGCACACCCGGTCCCCACCCCAGTATTCGCAGCTCCGCCGCCAGCTCACCAGCCCCATGCCACAGAACCAAAATGTCACAACACTGCAGCAGCGCAGCAGCTCAACAGCTCAGCAACACAACGGCACAGCACGATACCCTGCCAGCAGTCCGGCATATCACAGTGCCAGCATGGCTTACTGATGACTTCCTGCATGCCTGCCTACCTGCATGCCAGCTTGCACAACGTCCCTGTAAAAGCGTGACCGCGCAGCTGCGGCTTGCAGACAGGCGAGCTTTTATGAGCGTGTGATTGCCTGGCCGCACTCAGTCCCGGCTGCACGCTCACAGGCCTGTGTGAGGTGTGACTGTATGTAAGCATACGGCCCTGTCAAACAGCTGGAGCGGCGAGTCAGCATGCATGCATGCATGCATGCTGACAGCAACGAAAAACAGCCAGAGCCAGAGCAAGGCAAGATCAGCAAGGCAAAATGACCGGCAAAGGCTCAGAACGCAACTCTGCCCGGCCAGCAGGAAGCCCTTACAGCCTTACGGACGCAAGATCTGCATGGTCAGCCCCTAAGCCTTAGACCAGCTCTGCAACTGTCTGCCAAAACAGCCGGCTCAGCAGCCACCAGCACACCTCAGACTGCCAGAAAAGCCAGCCATGCCAGAGCAAGCCTCCCTTACAGGGCATGGAATGGCATGGAATGGCATGGATCTGACCTGCCCGAACCAGGTAAGCTCTGGTGATATGACGGGACAACAGGGCAGGGCCACAGTCATGGTACTTTGCAATGGGTGGCCACCTGTCATGAGCCAGCCCCAGAGACATACTCAGAGTCAGAACATGAGCCATGGCTATGGGCATAGCCATGGTCAGAGCAGGCCAGCACAATACGTGGCAGGCTGCCAGAGCCATCATATGGCCGGGCAGGCATACAAGGCAGACGTTAGACTGACTCGTCACAGGACAGTCCCTGCGACCATGACCTACAGCTGCCAGTAGCATGGTATGCCGTGTCGTGACGTGCATGGCATTGCATGCAAGGGCATGCTTCACACGTCAATGTATGGCAGGGCCGCTACAGCCACAGGACAGTCCCGGACCGGCTCGGCTCGGACCAGCTCAGGCATTGAACTGCAGAGCTGTCAGAACTGAGTGCTATCGAATACATGTCAATGATTATATGGGCCCCACTGATATCAGTCAGCAAAATTATCTTCAGCACTGTACCTGCATCACGCTGCCGGGCATAAGCTGCAACAAAAACGCAGCGCTCCTCTCATGAAAATGGCATTTATAACCACAATGGAGCACCATACAGGCCTTCCTGGGGCACAGGAGCTACACCCCTGAACTCCGCCTGACCCAGATGGCCCAACACGCCGCCTGGCCTCCTGACTTCCAGACTGCTCTGCATCAGAAAGATGAATGAACTGAAGCAGATGATGCCAGCGGATGGACGTCTGCACTAAGATTAAATAACCGATTGAAGGCGGAAACGATGGCTGGATGCATGGTTCGATTAATGGTCGACTGCAACGACTGATGATGGATGAAGGACTGACTGATTGACAGGCAAGCTGTCTGGCTGGTCAACTGTTCAGCTGGGAAGAGAGCCAGACTCATTAAATGGACAAACTAACGAACGAACAAATGGATGGATGGATGGATGGATGGAATGCTGGCTTGATGGTTTGATGAATGGATGAATGCCTTTATGGACAAGTGGAAGACTGGAGTCACTACTCTGGCTGAGCTGTGAGCCACAGAGGCTGAGTGTGGTTAAGGCTGCTGAAGGACAGGAGCAAGAGTAAGGGTTAGGGTAAGAAACAGATGCTTCGACTGGTGTTTACAAAGACCGTGTGCCTGCGGGATCTGACCAGTGCTGATGTGCCAGGGAGTATGAGAGGTGATTGCCGCCCCAACTGTGCATCCCAAAGCAACTGTCGCTTCTGTCCGTATGCGCACCTGGCCCAATATGAGCTGCAGTCCCCTGGTGCTGGCATCGACAGCAGTTGCCTGGTCAGCTGTGGCATAAGTCGCTGTGACCATCTCAGTGCTCCTGGTAAGCCACGTCGTCCACCGCAATGGCAGGTGCCGCCTGCAGAATGCCAGCAGGTATGGCGCTACCCTTGTCTGTAAGCGGGCTGGACAGGCTCAAATTCAGTCAGGGTCGCTGCCAGGACGACCAAGTGCGTGTGGAGTTCCGGTTGAGAGCCGGTGGGCAGCAGATATTACGAAGCCTGTTGCTGTTTGGCCGCTGTCCTGTGGTCAAAAACGATGAAAACTTATGCTGGATGTCTGCTCCGGTATAAATGAAAAAGCCCCCTCAAATGACACGGCCGCAGTGGTCGTGAGATTGAGGGGGCTTTTGATTTTGGGGCTGCTCCGCCGGTGCACGGCACTGGCGGAGAGCTTTTGATCTTACGCTAATCTAAAATATTTTAGAAAGCGTAACGCAGGTTACCAGTTAAGCTGAACTCGTCAACAGAGCTGGAGGTGGTGTAGCCAAGGCCGGCACCAACAGACAGACGCTCGGACTGAGCACCGAAGCCTGCCAGTACACCGTAGCTTACGTTATCGGTGAACTCGGTCTTGGTGCTGACGTCGAAGTTGCCTACGCCATCCCAGTGGATAGAACCATCGAGGCTGTCATCGCCAAAGGAGCCAGTGACGTTGAAGTCGATGGAAGGCTGGAAGCTCCACTCCTCAGAGAAGTACTCCTTGGAGATGGTGATACCGGCTGGAATGGTGAACATGGAAGCAGATGAAGTGGTTACGGAACCAACACGGCCGTAATCAGACATTACATCGTAGGAGTCCATGTCCAGACGGGTGTAACGTAAGCCAAGGTGAGGAACGATGTCCAGACCATTGACGCTCAGGTTGATCTGACCGGTAACACCCATGCTTAAGTTGGTGGTGTCAAAGCTGGTGTTGAGCTTACCGACTTCGGTAGAAGCCTTAACGTCAGAATCAACTACGCTGTAAGACAGATCACCTACTACAGAGTATGGACCACTTACGAAGCCGGCATAAGCGCCAATGCTGAAGTAGTCGAAGTCACCGTCAACACCGGTAGCAGCACCCTGACCGCTTGAGTCGCCCTGACCTGCATTGATGGTTACACCATAACGCAGACCGGAATCCAGGGTGTAATCAGCACCCAGAGCAAAACCGGTTAAGGAAGCGTCAGAACCCCAGGAGATGCCGTCAGCATTGAAGCCGTCGGAATCATGATCCTTGTAGATTGGGGAGAGCCATAAGGCAGTGCCCTGACCATTGTTGGCGTAGGACATCAGCTGACCCTGCTGGCCCATGCCAAAGCGACCGGCAACAGCCTCGTAGGTGCCAGTACCGGCAAGCAGAGCAGCCTCGGCAGAACCGGCAAATACACCCATACGTGCAGCTACGTCAGCTGGACGACCATTGGTATCAAGAACAACCTTCTCGAGGAACTCATTTCTGGCTACCTTGAAGATCTTCTTAACTTCCTTGTCGTTTTCCTTATAGGTAACAACAACGAAGTCATTCTTGTTAAAGCCCTGCTGAACTACGAGGTTGTTATCCTTATCGAACTTGGCCTCAAAGTCATAGGCCTCGCGATCAATCAGGTGCTCCTGAACTACAGCTGGAGCTGCAGGTGCTGCTGCGGCTACAGCCTTGGTACCTGCATCAGGCTTGGAGTCAGGCTTCTCTTCTGGCTTGGCCTCAGGCTTGGCCTCTTCCTGCTGGTAGAAATCTTCCCAGTTCTTGGTCAGAGATGCGTAGCTGATTAAGAAGGTACGCATTGGGGCAGAGGCCTCGGAGAAGGCAGTGTCAACTCGTGAACGGTTTAACTTCAGGGTCTGGCCCTTGGTTACTTCACCGGCCTTGAGGGTGAAGTGCATCAGACCGTTGAGAGACTCAACTTCGATGTCATTCTTACCGGCAACACCCAGTACCTTAACACCGGCATTCTCGCCAATGCCCTTATCGGTAAAGAGCACTATGTCACGGCTGTTGATGAAAGCGGAGCTCTCAAGGACAACCTTACCACCCTCACTGTAGATAGCGGCATCATCCTTGTCGAAGTGAACAGCCTTGCCATCCTTGAGGATGTTCTCATCAATGGCCATGATGGAACCGGCACTCATGTAGAGATCTGAGGCAATCTTCTCAGAACCGCCACTCCATACAGCAGAGTACTTGGAATCGGCAGCGGCCTTGCCCAGCTCTGCCTCAACATCGCTCTGCTTGTTAACAGCATCCAGTACCAGACGGGAGCCATCCTTAACAGTCAGAACATTGCCCATGTACATGATGGAACCGGCACCCTGAGTCAGGGAACCACCAATCTGGTAACGGTCAATGAAGTCCATCATGCCCAGGACATCAACGTCAACACCGGTAGCCAGAGCAGCGTTCTTACCAACAACTACCTTACCCTCAACAGTACCGGCATTCTTGGCATCAGTTACCTTGTTACCGAAGTGAGAAACGGCAGCAACAGAGGTTCTGTGACCGTAATCAGGATCAACAAAGAGGGTACCGCCCTTGAGGTTGAGGTTATCAATCTCGGCATAGCCGGTAGCGCTGCTGCGCTTGTTGTCGCCCTCAGAAATAGAGTCGTTACCAACATATAAGGTAGAGGCGTTGTCCTTGAGGTTCACCTCAGTAGCAGTCAGGAAGCCGCCGGCAACATAACCGTCAGCATTCAGACTTAACAGACCCTTGGTGATGTTGGTCTCACCGGCAAAGGTTACATCCTTGGCAGCGGTGAAAGTACCGCCTACTACGGTCTTGCCACCGAAAGTAGTCTTACCGGCCAGGTCAACATTGCCCTTAACCTCAACCTCACCGGACAGGACAGATTCCTTGTCAGCATTGGTCAGATTCAGGTTCTTGCCAACAGTCAGCTTGGTAGGCTCCTTGGCATTCATGCTCAGATAGCCAACCTTAACGTTGTCAGCAACCTCAGTAATACCGCTGTTAAGGGTTACCTTGGCAGTGGTGTCACCTGAAATGTTCTTCAGAGCGGTGGTGTTGCCAGCCTTGCCGTCAACAATCAGGGTAGCCAGGTCATCAAGCTTAACTGCACCGGCCTTACCGCCGTTTGCCAGGGTCATGGTACCAACCTTGGCAACGTCAATACCCAGCAGAGCACCGCCGGAACCGACTACGAAGTACTTCTCTTCACCAACCTGAGTGGCATTGTTTAAGGAAGCATTCTCAGCAAACTTGATGCTGCCGCTGGTCTTGGTCAGATCCTCAGCAGAACCCCAGTTACCGTAGATAGTCTCGTTATTGACATCAGTCAGCTTGGCGTTGAGCAGGCCGTCATTGGTGTAGTTTGGCAGGTAGTTGCCAAAAGCCTTGGCATCATTCCAGGAAACAGTACCCTTGTCAGTTGGAGCCAGGCCGTCAAAGACTACCTTGCCCAGATTTACAGTACCGTTAAGTGAAGACTTCTCACCAAACAGACCGGTGGTCAGCTTGCTGATAGCTTCCTTGGTAATGACAGTACCTTCCTTGAAGACGCTCAGGTTTACGGTAGAACCGGCCTGAGAAACCAGAGCACCACCGGAGGCAAAGGCATCGGTCTTAACATCAAAGGAGGTAATCTTGCCATTGGACTCAGTAGCATTCAGAGCCTTGGTAATAGCATCACCGGACTCAAAGGTTAAGGAAGCACCCTGATTTACCTTGATGGAGTTGTCAGCCAGGGAAATACCGTAGCTGTCCTTGGTCTGAGGATTAGCGGAGGAGTCGCCGGCCTTGAAGCTGCCCTTAATGGTCAGGCTGCCACTTACATCAATGCTCTTGCCAGCATCAACAGAAACCTGAGTGGCCTTAACAGAAGAGCCGGACTGAATCTGAACCTTGCCGTCAACAACCTTGAGGTTGGAGGCAGACATGGAGGCAGTCAGAACGTTACCGTTCTTGTCCTTAATGGTGTCAGCGTTACCAACAGTCAGAGCACCGCCGGAAACTGTTAACTCACCGGAAACATTCCAGTTGCCATACTTTACATTCATGGCAGTACCGGCACCGCTCAGGGTCACGGCCTGGCCAACAGTACCGCCAGAGGATAAACCCTTGTAGGCAACCTTGTCAGTAACAGAGGTATCTACCTCGTAAGTGCCCAGATTCAGAACAGAGTTGGCACCGGAGAATACAAAGCCCTTCTTGGCATTGGTGGACATGTCACCCAGGGTGGTGTAGTCGCCAGACTTAATATTAAGAATACTCTCAGCCTTTTCTGCCTCTGTATCAGACAGATTCATGGTCAGAGTACCAGCCTGGATCTTGCCATTCTGGCCAATATCGATACCGGTAGTTGCATTAACCTCTGTCAGGGTCAGACCTTCGGTAGCGTTTAAGGTACCCTTGGTCATGATTACAGCAGTCTTATCGTTATTGGCGGTTGCCTTAAGATAGGCGGCCTTAACCTCGGTGTCACCAGTCAGTGTGATCTTACCGTTGTTATCAACAGTGAAGATGGAGCCTTTGTTGGCATTGCTCAGGAGCTCAGCAAACTTCTCGCCCTTGATCTTCAGCTCGGCGCCAGAATCGGCCTTGAAGTTGAAGTTCTTGTTGTCATTTGCAGCATTGGCAGCATCTTTTGCGGTAATTGTGGCCTCGCTCAGGTCAATAGTAGAGCCGGAGCCAACTGCAGTAATGGCGCCATTCTGTACAGACAGGTCAATAGTCAGATTGGTCAGCTTCAGGCTGGACTGGTCAGCAAGAGTACCACCAAGACCGGTGTTCTGAACCTTGAGAGTACCGCCGCTGATTGTGATTGCGTTGGATGCAGTGTACTTACCGCCATCAACAGTAATGCCCTTCTGACCAGTCAGGATTACATTACCCTCGATCTTGCCTTCACCGGCTACGACCTTGGTCTTGCCTTCCACTTCCTTGGTGGTAAGGCTGCGCAGGGTGACGTTGTCAGCCAGAGTCAGAGTGCCGCCGCTGGCCTCCATCTTGAGGTTTACAGCCTCAGCACCGGAGAAGCCAAAAGTAGCTGTACCGCTGTAGTTGCTGCCACCAAGAGTCAAGGTGTCATCAGCCTTAAGTACAAGCTTGTCGTTGAGGTTTGCACCAAGGGCCTTGGAAACAACAATATTCTTAGCCTGAATTGTGGACTTAGCTGAAAGGTTAACCGCACCTGCAGCTGCAGTGCTTCCGCCTGCTACACCTGCAACATTCAGACTTACAGTTGTGCCACTTACGTTGTTGCTGCCAGCAGCCACATCAACAGTTACATCATCGATAATCTTGAGTGCAGAGTCAGCCTTTAAGTCAATTGCACCTTGCTGACCACCCTTGCCACTGAGGAAGTCAGTTAATACAGTTGCATCAGAGTGAATCTCGGAGAGGCTCTGAGGGGTATTTGTACCACCAGTAGTTGCAGCAGTACCTGAAACGTTAATTAAACCGCCCTTGCCTGATCCTGTGCTGGTTAAGGTCACACCCTTATCAAACTTTACGATAGAGCCGAACTTGTTGTTTGAAGCGATGTTAAGAATACCGCCAGAGGTTGCATCAGCCTTTAAGTCAATGGTAGAACCAGACTTGAAGTGCAGCACACCACGGTTATCAGCAGCCTTACCAGCCAGTGAAATGGAATCTGTAGCATTGGCATTTACAGTGATATCAAGCTTCTGAGCAGCACCACCAGAATCCTTTTCAAGGTACATTGGGGCCTGCAGACCAGAGCCAGAACCGGCAAACACAATCTTACCGCCGTCAGACAGGATGCTCTTACCTACCATAGCACCGGACTTACCGATAGTAATGGTTGCGCCATTCTTCAGGTCGTAGACTGTCTTGGTTGCATCACCGAGAGTTGAGGTGTGGTCGCCGGATACGGTTAACTTGGCCTTATCAGAGGACATGCTGATGGTTTCAGCAACGAGGGTTGCAACCTTATCAGTATTACCGCCAGTAATGCTTACACTACCATTCTGGACATCCAGCTGCTTAAGAGAAAGGGTCGCACCTTCCTGAGCTGATGTTGTTACCTGAAGCTTTGTGTTGTCGCCATTTACAACAAATGTTGCATTGGCAAGCTTTACATCAGTTAAAGTTGTGGTGCCAGTATCAGGGCCTGTAAAAGTGTTTGTTCCTGCAGATAATGTCAGCTTAAAAGTATTAGTGTTATTTACCGAAGCCTTTTGAGTAATCTGATCTTGGGCATCTGCAATGGTGGTGTCCTTGTTTAAGGTGCCAAGATTAGGGGCGGCTGCCTGGGCCTGGCCGACGGCCAGAGCGGTGGTGAGGATAGTGGCGGTAGCAATGCCTTTGATGTAGGCGCTCTTGAAAATGGCGCGGTACTGAGCCATCAGGAACTTGATGGCATTATTGGTCTGCTTCATAAAAATCAGTTTCTATAAATAAGAGATTAACAAAGGTGTAGTCTACCTAATCCACTTCCGCTGCAGCTTCCTGCTGCCCGGTCCGTGTCTCAGGGACCAGTATGCCTCACTGTTACGGCTGTGCGACCCTCTGTCGCCTGCGGCCTGGGAGGCTGTGGGCTGCTGTTGCAGCCTTATGAAACCGTTATCACCAGATGTGATGAAAAGGCGAATTTTCCTGTCCGCTCAGACTGTGCTGCACCTGACGTCATTACCTTTTTCTGTACATATAACCTGATTACACTGGCCATTTGCAGGTCAGTGCTTGGCAGGTTGTCTGATGTACATGGTGAAGAGGCTGGACTGCTGTTTGCTCTGTGCGCAGCTTGCGCCACATGCAAACAGTGGAATGGTGAGCTTTCTGACCTCCAGGCCTGCATTTTCAGGCTTGTCGGTCTGCTGAGATCTGTCTGCCGTTATCAGCGTTTTCATCTGTATGCTGAGGGCAGTTTTCGTGCGGACTTCCTGAATCACTTTTGAGCTTTGAGCCCAGTGCTGTCTTAATGGCCGGTAACTTTATCCGGAAGAGTACAAGGAGCACGATTTCAGGAAACGTTTTTCATCATACCCAAAAGCTGCAGGCCCCCGTATAAACAGACCTTATGAAGTCCAGTCTTACGTGAGTGCAAAACTTTTGCGCCGCCCTGATAACAGGCAGGCGTTCAGGTAACACAATCTATAAATTTTACCATTTATACAATGCTATAACCATAAATAATTTAAGAAATTACAGAACTTTTTCAACTTTCCTAAGTCACGCTGTTCCTGACCTTGTTTAAGCTTCGCTAAAATCTGATAAATATCGTATTCTTTATATTACTGTCCTGCTGTTTCTGCATATCTAGATTATAGATATATAGTTTTACATCTATTTAATGTAAACGTATTTACACCCTGTTTACGTTTTTCGGCCAAAAACTAACATACAAACGATTTCTGTCAGTAAAAGTTTCTACCAAGACACGACAGCTTCATCAATCATAAACATCAGCCATTCTGCAGATGTTCCAGTAACTTGTCCTGTGACAGCCAATGTTGCTCAAGCATGGTGGGACGCTCCTTCAGTCATAGCAGTAATGCCCACTGCTGGCAATACAGGCAGCAGCAAGACGCAGCTGTCCCTAATTACAGCAACTATGACACATACAATCCGTCCTGCTGTCCGTCAGTGGCTGGGCTTACTGCTGCTCAGAATATGTTTGTGCGCTACCGTATAAGTCGTATCGGTACTTTTGAGCTCCTTAAGCATGAAAGGGATATGGCACACTCGTTTCAGACACCTCAAAGGCTATCCCTGCCCCTTTTCAGTCTGACTCCATCTGTATTGTGCAGGTCCTCTCCCTGATTTCCACTCTTTGCTATGCAGCTCCAAGCCCTGATGTTCCGCTGCACAGTGCTGTGCTGTTCTTCGACGCCATGCGCTGACTTGATCTGCCAGCTTCTCCTACTGTTCTGCGCTAAGCTGCTGCATCTGTCAAGTGGTCTGTTCTGGTCAGATGCGTCTTTGGGGCAAGGCGGCTGCTGGGCAACCGGTGGGCCATGCTGTCAAAGCAGCACATGTCCGGTCTTTACTTATCGGCAATGGGTTATCTGTGCGATAATGTGGCCCGGTTTTCATTATCCGGCCTGTTCGGTCAAAATTCCCTGCCAGGCAGTCAATCGCTGCAGGCAAATCAGACAGTGAGCTCATGATCCTGCTGCTACAGCCTGACCATTGGGCTGTCCGCTGCATGCCCAGTAATAAAAAGTCATTCACTGTCATGCCATTATCCTGCAGCTGGCAGCCCCCTGCGTCCATGAAAGCATGGCTGCGCTCAGCTTCCGCAGATGGACGGTGGCTGCCAGCTGGCAGCATATGCATGGCGTCAACCGTACTGTGGTCTGGGCGCTGCGGCCCAGGTGGCTATGACAGCTGTCGGGCCGTGACATGGGTGCTGAGCCTCGCTGGCCGTGGCAGCTGACGGACGCTGGCTGCAGCCTCTTGGCCGTGGCAGCTGTCGGACGCTGGCAGCTGGCGGACGTTGGCTGCAGCCTCGAGGGCTGTGGCCATGGCGGGCATGGGTAGTGAAAGTCGTTGAGCGTTTTATGTGGCGGGCAGCTGTCTGTGAGGCTGGCCGTGCCGGATTACTGGTGAGTTTTGTTTTTGTTGTTTCAGGTTAGGAGATTAGCTGTGCCATACCATCTTGAGTTTGAGGCCTGTCCCCTCGAGGCAGTTGTCGGTGCCGGGCGTCCAGAACAGTACCGGAGCTCTTTGCTGCACCGTAAGGCCGCCATCTCTCCTTCCCGCCTGAGCGAAGCCGTAGCCCGTGCTCTGGCTCTGTTGCAGTCACGCCTTGCCAGTCAGGAGCCGTCCCTGCAGATTAATGAGGACAACAGACATTACTGCGCCTCCTTGCAGGATGCCCCTTTATGTGTGGCCGCCCTCAATAACCCTGCCTGGCTGATGAGTGGCACAGGCTCTCACCGCAAGCTGGAGCAGCGCAGTGATGTTTACGGCACTGCCGCATTAATTGCCCTGAACATGGCCAACAGTGCCATGCTGCAGCTGGCTGCTACTGCTCTGAAAACCCACCCGGTCGAACGCTCACTGCAGTATTTCTTTGTGCGCCAGCAGCGTGAGTCCCTGCTGTCCGCCTGCAATGCGGCACATGAGACAGTGGAGGCTTATAACAGCTGGCTGTCCGAGGCCGGCTACCGCGACTATACCGACGATACTGGCAGCCTCAACCTGTGCATGCAGCGCAACAATGCCCTCAATGACTACTTTGATTATGTAAAGAACAACTGCAATGAAATTGCAAAGACACTTTACAAACTTTCAGGTGGCAGCTCTGATGGCGCTGGCGCCTCAGGCCGCTCACGCGGCAGCAAAGGCGGCTCTGCCGCCGCTGGCGCGACTGGCGGAGCTGCTGCCGGCAGGTCAAAGGGCAAGGGTAAGGGATCTGCCTGGGGAGCTGCCGAGGCTGTTTTAAGCCCGGCTGAGGCTGCAGAGGCCGAGGCCATAAAGCAGATGGCTGAGCAGGTGCACACTGAGCTTGAAAGCGGTGCAGCCAAAGTAAAGCTTGGCGGCTATGCCGGTCACTGCACAGCAGCTGTCATGGCTGCGCTGCGTCAGGCCGAAATGCTGGTCAGATACTGTGATGAAGAGGCTGCCTTTATTGAGGGAACAGTCAATGGCGATGATGAACTCTGTGCTGAGTCCCGCAAGAAGATGGCTGCCCTGGTACGCAAGATCAAGAAAAATGAGTCAGGCCTCTTTGCCCTGGCCATGCAGCTGCCACGTCCTTTTGCCCTGAGCATGACCGACGGTCAGAATGCCCTTGGAATGGTCAGCCAGTCACTTCGTGATGTCATTGCCCAGTTCCGTCCTGTTCCTGTAAACAGCGATGATGTGGTCTCGGCATCCTTTGATGTCATGACCACAGCCCTGTTCTCTGCCCTGCAAAGTGAGGTGCTCAATTCCATGCACCTGATGGGCAAGGGCAATGAAGGCGTCAACCGTATGGTCGACCTCTTTGAAAACAAGGAATACAACCCGGTACTTACTCTGTACCGTCAGCTGCAGCCACGCATTGCCGCCTATGCAAAATCCCATAAGGCCGTCCGCACTGCAGCCCATACCCTCAATGAAACTGTAACTGCCCTGTACGCAGCCCAGAGCGACTTTGAGGATATTAAGGCTCAGAACAGCACTGCCGGCCGTGAGCTTGAGGAAGCATTACAGGCCGTCAACTGTAAACCATCAGTCACTCTGGACATTGAAGGTGCCGATGGCAGTCCTGCCGGTCACGAGTTTATGGCCGAGCTGCGCCTTATAAAGAATTTGCCGGGCAATGGCGCCCTGCCTGACTCCCGTGGCCCTGAGCATGCTCTGGCTGCCATGGTGGCTGCCTTTGCAGCGGCAGCAGGCGTTCCGGACAACCACACTGAGGGTGAGAGTGTCGACGTAGAAGCAACAGGTGCTGATGCCCGTGCCCAATACCGTCTTAACAAGGCCGTAGTCGATGGCCGTCTGATTGAGTCAGTGCTCAGTGACGGTATGGTCAATGGTGCCCCTTATTTATATCCTCATGCCGGCAGTGAAGACAGCGATCCGGTTGAGGACTACCAGCTCTCTGTAAGCTATATGTACACCCTGTACATGGCCCGCGATGCCGCTGCTGCCCAGTACCGTGAGCAGCTCAAGGCCCATATGGGTGAATGGGGCAGTGATATCCACCAGATAGTAAGAGATGTGCTGCAGCTTGGTACCCTGATTTTCAACCAGTTTGAGCGCATGCGTAATACCGCTCTGCTAAACCGCAGCCGTCGTGACTGGTCTCCATATCCGGCCAAATTTATCTTCCCTTTCCAGGATATCTTAAGTGCCGTCAACCTGCGTCTGGCCTCAAGCATGTGGTTTACCACTGCTGCAGCCCTGTCAAGCATGAATGCCCTGCGTGATGATCTCTTCCTTGAAGAGCGAGCCCCGGTTCCAGAGCGCAAGAGCCGCTCAAAGGCATCACGTGCTGACCTGACCACTGCTCAGGAACGTGAGCTTGAACGCCTTGAGGAATCCGCCCGTGTGGCTGCCCGCGCAGCCGGTCGTCATCTGCCTGATGACAACAGTACACGTGGCCGTCGCAAGGTAATCATCCCTCACCCTGATGAGAGCCTTATTGCCGATACTGATGCCTTATGCTCTGAGGCTGTAAGACCTCTGACAGCCCTGATAGCGCTGGCCCGTGACCATATGCCTGGCCGCCTTGAGCCGCACAAGCGCTCCAGCGCTCACCAGTGGATGGACGAATGCCTGAGCCAGGATATAGAGCAATACCAGTCTGCCTGCCCGGAGGCAGCCGATCTGATTTCCGGCCTTAAGACCATGCAGCTGGCCTGCCTTGATGCTGTGGGCAATATGGAAAGCATCGCCACCCTGCCAGCTGTAATGGCTGATCATGCCCGTGCCGCCACTGCCCCTGAGGTACTGTGTGGTATTGACCCGCAGCTGGCAGGCCAGCTGCTTCCAGTATTCAGACACCGTACTCCGGACCGCGAGCAGTTTGAGGAGCTGTGCTCCTTTGTCAGCGACCCGCTTGGAGCCTCAGTACGCCAGATTAACGAGCACCTGGCCCGCAATCAGGATCTGTACGTCAACATTGCCCTGCATACCCACAGAGTCAATCTCTATGGCTTTATCTCCCGCATGATAAGTGAGCCGGGCCTGCCACGTTACTTCTACAACTCCCATCACCGCCGCTTTGACTTCCCGGCCAACGATGAGGCCCTGAAGAACTGGCGCAGCCGCCCTATGGACCTTGCAGACCTGACCACCACCCTGCTCTCAAAGATCCCGGTATACATCCCCGAGCGATCCAGCCGCAACAGCCAAAGCTGACCTGACGGTCAGCAAGGTGGCCCACCTGGCGCCCAGGTTCGACCTTGCGGGATCCTGGCCGCCAGCATCGCCGTCAAGCCTGAGGGCCCTGAACCAGCCCCGGCCAGGACCTGCCACGCTCACCAGCTCCATCCCTCAGGCAGCTAAGATCTGCCGCATGAAGGCTGGCGACCAGCTTCAGGTCATAAGCACCGGACGGGCCCATGTCAAAATTGAAAACCCATAAAGCCGCAGGGCCGCTCCGGAAATCCGGGGCGGCCCTGCGCTTTAATGGACAGTGCTGTTCAAGTCTGAGGTCAGAATGACCTGTCAGCCTGTATTCAGGCCAGAGCCATGGTCCGCGCCACGGCGCGGACCATGCTCCATCCTGCAGGCTCCACGGCCCACATCCATTGCCCCAGACCCGGTTGCAGTGCTCTGCAGCCAGCCGACCATTTGCGCTCAGCAAAGGGACGGCTGCGCTGGCTGAGCCGCTCTGGCCTGGTATAGCAGATCTGGTCGGAGCAAGACTGGCCTGGTATGGTATGTTCGGGTCAAGCCTGCTCTGATATGGTCGGGTCAGCCTGTGGCGTGGTATCAGACCAGGTCAAATGGTGCGGCACCGGCACATGGGCTGATGAGCTCAATAGAGGCTACGTTCAGACGGGTGCTGGCACGCCAGTCCTTTAAGGCATTGTGCAGACGCTGCTCGTCAAAGACAATGACATCAACATAGGCATGGCTGTGGCCACTGGCATTGCCGGTAATATACAGCCATTCATCGCACTGGGCACGGCGCAGGGCACGCTCGAGATCACGGATAATCTGAGTGTTTTCACTGCGCTTGAGGGTAACAACATTATCATTGTCATTTCTGATGCTTACAGCAATGGAGACAGGCAGAGCTCCGCTGGCGACAATACCCCTGAGGTATTTTGAAGTAAGCTCACCTTCGCGGGAGCCTGGGGAGAAAGAGCGCTGGGTGCTGTACTCAAAAATGTCATCACGCAGAGCAGTACTGCCCTCAGGGCCAGTCCAGTTATTGCGGGTCTCAATCTCAGAGGCAATGTACATGAGGTCATTTTCCTTGCTGAGCTTGCGCATGGATGACTTCATGCAGTTTTTGTAGAACTCACGCAGATTGACCGGACGCAGTTCCTGGCCGTTGAGCTCTACGTTGCGGCGGCTGGCTTCATCAACCATGGCCTGAATCTCTTCAGTTATCTCACGGTAAACATGGATTTCAGAGCACTGCAGAATAATACGGCCATGAATGTCACCAAATACGGCACGCAGCATGGT
Source organism: Anaerobiospirillum sp. NML120449 (assembly GCF_023051105.1). Classification (GTDB taxonomy): domain Bacteria; phylum Pseudomonadota; class Gammaproteobacteria; order Enterobacterales; family Succinivibrionaceae; genus Anaerobiospirillum. Next base: position 49,479 of record NZ_JALKIL010000005.1, read on the forward strand.
TACACCGGCAGTAATCATCTCATCATTGCTGATATCAGGGCTTGCTCCCTCAAAGAGCATGGTGATCCTGCTGCGCTCTTCATTAATCGCACTGGCAAAGATACGAATCATATCAGCATTGAAGATCTGACCATGGCAGTTAATCTGAGCCGACTGGTCTGCCTTGCGGCTGAGCTGAACACGGCAGAACTTGATTTTGGCAGCCATGTTCACTACCTTCTGCAACTCAATGCACTTGAGCGGATTGTCAGAGGTAAAGACCAGCTCAAACTGACCGGCAGCACGTGATGGCAGCACCACCAGGGAATCATCACCATAAAGCAGAGCGCCCAGTGGGGCCAGAGCCTGCAGGGCCAGATAGAGATCATCGGTGCTGACACCGGCATCAGCGGCAGCCTTTTTGAGCATCTCATCGCCACGAGGGAAGATAAAGGCCTCAAGATCACGGGCAGCATCAGCTACCATGGAACCGGCTGCAGCCTTGCAGGCTGCGGCAGCGTCACCAGCGCCATTTTCAATGATGGCAGTCAGCGGGGCAATGGTAATGGCCGGCATGAGGCTGGTGCAGCGGGCAATAAGATAAGGAACACACTTTTTGATGAGCTCCTCATTGTCCATAATACCCTGCAGGGCAGAGGCAACATATTCACACCAGCTGAGCTGATGACCGGTGCTGCTGAGCTCAACGCCACTTAATGAGCAGTTCCAATCATCTGCCCTGAATAATGAAATGTTTGACATAAATTTCCTCTGCAAAAAACCATACAAAGTTACTTAACGGCCCCATGCCGCCACAGCCCAATGGGCTGCGCCGTCACGCCTGCCGTGCCGGGCACCATAAGGTGCCAGGGCACGGCCTGCACTCGGCCCCGGCCAGATTGAAGCCTGACAGCTACTACTGGCAGCAGCCGAAGCATGCCATAAGCCAGTCAGAACAGGGCCCCAAGAGCCAGTCGAGCCACCTGGCCACACCCTGGGGGCCTGTTAAAAGGCAGCTGCCATGGCATAAGTCCCCGGCATGTGCCGGACTCCAGGTGCAGCCTGCCATCGGGCAAAAGCCCATACACATGGACGCAGGTACGGCCTGATATCAGTGTGCGCGAAACATGATAAACAGCTCATTGGCAAAATGCAAAAGCAAGCTGTCCGGCCTGCCTGCCGCAAAGGCAACACGGTGCCCAAATGCAGGCATATTTTAGTGCAAAACCACCAAAGCTGATACGGCAGGCCCTGCACTGCCAGCATCTCGCCCCAGCACTGACTCGCCACAGGCGCCGCCAGACTAACAGGCAGCTCATTGCAACTGCAGACTGACCGTCACACTCAAAGTACGGTGGACCATTAGCTGCAGCCGCCATGACGGCAGTCTCACAGGAAGTATCAAACAGGCATAAGGCCCCTGAGCTGAGCAGCAACGCATAGTCCCCAGGCAAACAAAATCTCAGCCCCCAGAGACCCACCCTTTAATATGACTCGGGCTGTCAGGACGTCGTGCGCTTCGGATTGCATGCCGTCCTGCACTGCAGGTTAGCTCCCCTGACTTGCGGCCATTTGACTGTACTGACCTGACGCAGATGATGAAGTCAGCCTTTGAGAGATCATGACAGCCGCATTCACGTCAAGCCACATTGCAGGTCAACCCAATCACCACCTGACAAAAATAAAGTCAGGTCCTCTGACAGGAATTACGCTCGCCTGACAGACAACATTACTGCCTGCGTGGCAGACTGATATATGGACAGGCAGGCATTAATGCAGGCTGGATGACATAAAGACAGACACAAATGCATGCAGGCTGAATGGCATGCATAAATGAATGAATGAATGCAGGCAGGCCCATTAACCAGGAACAGGAACAGATATCGTGCTATTGGTAGAGGCTGTGGGCCATAAACGGGGGCAGCGGGTGACCTGGGATTGAGGGAGCTTACGGCCTCCTGTATAAGAGCTAAGATTTTGGCCTTATCATAGAGTCAGTTAACAGCCTGCCTGCCATTATGCTTCAAGGAGGATACGGTATGGCCCTGACATTTTCACAGCCTCATAAAGCACATCCTGACCCGTCCAGTCCCGAGACTGCCTGCACTGAACCTGCCAGCAGTGAGCCTGCCTGTTGCAGGCCTGGCTTCAACTCATTGGACGACAGCTCAACCTGCAGCACAGCAGTACTATGCACACACGGTGAACCTGCTGCAGCCGCAGCTGCCGGACAGCGAGCAATGCAGGGCACTGAGCACTGCATTGCTCAAAGCAGCCCATGCTCCCGAGGAGCTGGCCAGGAAATGACCGACAGAGCAGTTATGCTCAGCCCTGAACTTTGCTGTGCTGATGCCGCATGTATGGCAACACCTCCAGAGGCCGTGCAGGCAGCCGAGAGCAGACCTGGGGACAGGTCAGTGCTGGCTGAAGGCAGGTCAGTGCTGGCTGCGGCTTTGAGTAGAATTGGATCTGTGGTCTCTGGAGCCGGTGCAGCGGCTGCTGTGTTGGGCTGTATGATTGCCGGTCCGGCAGCTGCTGAAATGGATTACAGCCACAAGTATCCTCAGTATGATGGCTACAATTACGAGCAGTACATGTACGATCAGGGTCAGGGTCAGGGCAATAACAACTGGCCAAACATGTATGGAGATGGCTACCAGCGACCTGATAACAGAGGCAGCTCGTCCTTTGAGTATGGCCGTGACCGCTACTATGGTCAGGAGGGAGTACGCTGCCCTGAAAATGATGGCCGTGGTCACCACCGCCCACATCCGGGCTGCCCTGAGTACAACCGCCCAGGAGCTGGGTACCGCCCGTACCAGCCATCATATGGCGATCGCCCATATCCGCCTCCATCATACGGTCACAGCCCTTATCCGCCACCATCGTACCATCCGCAGCATCCCCGTCCGCCTCATGGCTCGCCGTCATACCCGTCAGATCCTGACTACGGAAGGCCTGACTACCGACCAGATTACGGACGCCCGGACTACCGTCCAGACTATGACAGGCCACGACCACCACGTCCGCCACGTCCTGACTATCGTCCGAACAACCCGGCATTAAACGGCAGTATCAATGCCTGTCTGTCTTTTGAGCAGCCTGACGGCACCTGGTCAATTGACCGTCCGGTCAAGGTAGACATTATTGACGGCATGCGTCTTTATGAGACTCTGGGTATCAGCCCTGAGCGCAACTACAACAACCTGTACGTAGTCTTCAACGGCTTCAGCCACAGCTACCGTGACAATGTTATCCTGCCGCTCAAGCACCGCCGCTCCCTGAGCTCAGCTGCCATTGTGCTGCAGGATCTGCAGGGCCGCAGCTGGCGCATTTCCTCCTCCTGGCGCCGCTGTACCCGCTGATCCAGGCCAAACAGCAAAGTCTCCCCCACCAGCCCGGCACAACCACAGACATCCGGCAAGGATGTCAATCCCCACTCAGCCGGGCCCATGCTGGTCCGCCCCTGTCCAGCCAAGCCACATCCACTCAAACCTGACCTTTCCCCTCCCAATAACAATTTACAAAACACAAAATAATACGCCACATGGTCACAATCGCAGCAATCAGGCCATTCCTCTGACAGAACGCTGCTGAGTCTGCGTTACCTGAGACCTTTATAATCACAGTCATGCAGACAGCTGCACAATTCGCCTGACAGGCTATTCATTGCTAAATTATCAGAGCGTGACTGTCATTATTTCAGCACACAGCACTTATTTTTGCTTCTGACGAAATAAAGGCCCGCTGCTTTTGGCAGAGGGCCTTTATTTCAAAGAATGAGCAAGGGCAAAAAGTGCAAAAGTCAAAAGCACAAAAAGGTACCAGCTTATGACTTTCCATATGTTTCTTACATAACATTTTGTATAACACGTATGTACATATTATGCTTTACAAAATAAAAGGTATTACATTATCCCGTGTTACCACACTGTTGCTTTACAAAATAATTAATTACGCTGCCTTTTATTTGACAAGCCTGAATTGCCTGATGGCAGCTTACCTAAGGCAAGTGCCTTTGCTCTGCTTGACATGCTTTGACGAGCATTGCATTACCATGGCATTGCTGCACGAGTTCGTTGCTATGCATTGCAATGCTTTGCTCTGCTTTGCAGCGGCCCGGTCAGATTTTCACACACTCATGCACCATTAACTCATACATGAGATAGACCAGCCCGATATTGCATCGCACAGCATCGCTGCATATTACGCTTGCACGCGTGAGCTCAAAGCTTGACCGGCAGCACTCAACAGCTCACAATCACAGCACATAATCATTCTAAATTAATTTATAAAGCTTATGTAAGGGGTATCCAGCATTGCCGCATTACTGACCTGTTCCATTGCTGCAGCTCCAGCAGCATATGGCTGCAGCAGCATGAGGCAGCTGCAGCATCAATAAATCCCAGTCATTTAAGGCACCACTCATAACGGCCTGCCGGTAAGGGATACGCCTTGAAGGTACAGTGCAAGCTGAGGAGCCTAGCTAAATGCGAATACGCATACAGGAACTTCAAAGGTCATGAACTGCGCTGCACGGCACAGCTCAGTTCTGGGCCAGACTGCAGCCTGGTTAACTTCAAGTACAGGCTGTCACTTTATCAGTGTGCCACTGGGTCACCCTTGGCTGGGCACTTTCAGGCAGGCAGATCATGCAGCTCATGCAGCTTAGAGCAAAACACGGCAGCAGAAAAACTTCAGGCCATGCAGTCTCATTAGACGGAGCCCATGCCGGTGCCGTGCAATGGCCTTGCCTGTCTGCTGCTGGTACTGGTGCTCACATTTGTACTGTTGGCCTTGCTGGTGCAGGCCTCAGAGCCTCAGGCAGCTTTACATAGCTAATGGCTACTGAGTGGTGGTGTTGGAGGCTGAGGGAGGGCGGTTTGCGTGGTGGGGCTTGTGGGGATTGGCTGTCAGCTGCTCGATGGGGCTGTGCTCCATTGAGCAGCCGGGGCATCAGCCAGCAATGTAGGCGCTTTCGAAGGTATCGGTTGCGATGTTGTACTCAATCACAATAACATGGCCATAGAAGAGATCGCCGTCGTTGTAATAAACGGTGACAGCACCATCAAGGGCAAAGGACACTTCAGACAGGCTGATGACCTTGATAAAGTCCTCTTTCTTCAGGCCGTCAGGATACTGCTGTTCATCCTCATCAGCATCTTCCTGCCATGATACGGCATCATCGTAAAGCTCCTGACATGCATACTCACGCATGCGCTTATCAAGCTCTTCGAGCCTGCTGACAAATGCGTGGCCATGAGCAAGGGATTCGGTGCAGCTTTTGACATTGCCCTCGTCACTGTCCAGATAGAACAGGAACTCGTCATCACCAAAAGTGTACTCACCGGCAAAACTCTCCATATCCTTATCAAGGGTGAGCTTGCCAAGGACGTCATCGTCGATAACCACATCCTCAAGATAGTCGTCTCTGATGGCTCGCAGCTGCTCAGGCAATTCTGCCTCACCCAGCACCTCTCTTAAGCAGAAGCAGTTGGACTGATACTCTTTGCGATGCTCGTCAGCCTCAGGATCAACTGTCATGGCAGACAGTCTGAGACGATAGCAGGTAACGTCTTTAAAACGGCTGAAGCCCTCAGGGCCGGAACTGGCATCTACAGGAATAGGCCAGCTCAGTCTTAACTTGCCGGTAATAACAGTGCCGTCCTCTTTGACCAGACCGAGCATGTAACCATTCATGTCGCCGTAATCACCGCAATGACCCATTCCAAGAGTTTTCTGGATCAAAACTACGGCCTCGAAGGTCTCTTCATCATAAATCTTGTAAAACTTCTCGAACATCTGATCTCCTCCGTTGATTAGGGCCATTCCCCAGGCATCACCACTTACGGCACGCCTGAGCATGCCACCAGGTAAAGGCAAAGGCGCTAAAAGGCATTGTAGCTTAAAGTTCTGGCCTTGCATAGAAAAGCCAGGCCCGCATCAAGGACACCCCACCGTCCTGCCGGAAAGGGCATTCAGGCCCGGGCAACTACGGCAGAGCCGCAACCACAGGCATGCACTTGACCGTGCCCCTGACAAGCTCAGACTGTCCTTAAAACTACGGACCTCGTCATACTTGACTGCCACGGCTTCACCTGCCACGCCATAAAGCAGCTCCTGCCCCTGGGCACCTGAGCAATGCAAGAATAGAGACAACCGCACTGACTTACGAGCTGGCCGGTTGAATCGAGTGGTCATGACTGATAAACGAATAAATGGGAGGGAGGAAAGGATGAATGGACAGCTGGACTGACTGGTTTTTGAATCGATTGGCAGGTTATAACGGCATGGTTAAACGCACTTGGCCTCGACTGCAAAAAATTCAGAGTGAGTGGATGAATGGATGAATGGATGGATGGATGGATGGGTGGTTGGTTGGATGGATGGTTGATTGGATGGAATCATGGATGAACAGATTGGCGTACTGTTAATTGCTCCTGCATGCACGCAGGCCTTACTTGAGGTCTAAAGGCACACAATAAAGATGTGAGGCTGTCACCTGTCGCTCAGAATGACCATTTGACTGACTTGCTCTTGTGCAGCTGCCGGACTTTCGGGTGCACTGCAGGCCTGTCGATGGAGAAATGGGCTTTTGATCTGCATGGTTGAGCCGTATTGTGTCCTTAGGGCCTGCTGCCTCTCTGTTCTTTTGGAGCCTGCTGGGCAGGTGACAGACTGGCCATGCAAGGGTATGCCGGGCATGGTGTGCATGGCTGTCTGTCTTGGGGTAGACGGCCAGCATTATAAAGACCGGTCGTACCTTGAGAAAATTGCCATCCTGGGGCCGAGCCAAAAGCCCTCTTCAGATATCACCGCCGCTTTCAATGCAATGCAATGAGGCCATGGCAGCATCAGCGGCCATGGCCTCATTGTTAAGGGGTGCAGCCCGTGCCGTCAGGCTGGGCTGCGGCCCGTGCCGCCGTGGCGGCTGGAGGTTCTACCCTTTGTCAGCTCCTGGTTAGCAGAGGAACTGGTTGTAGGCGGTGTTGTCAGTTACCTCAAGGTATGGGTATCTGATGTTGGCAAGGAACTGCTCGAGCTCTTCATCACCCTTCGTTACATCAAAGCCGCACAGTACTGAGCAGTACTCCAGACCGGAAATACGGAAGTGGAACAGAGAAATGGAGAAGGTACCAGCCAGTTTGGTAAGGAAGTCGTTCAGGGCACCTTTAGTCTCAGGGAACTCAAAGAGGAACAGACGCTCCTTTTCGTCAGCCGCAAGGTGACCACCAATCATGTAACGGATATGGTCCTTGGCAAGCGCATCACGGGTCAGATCTGTTACCTTGTAGCCTCCTGATGACAGAGAGGCTGAGATTTCAGTAAGCTCCTTTTCGCCATTGGTAAGCTCAATGGAGGCAAAGATACGGGCACGGTCCTGACGGTGCACACGATAGCTGAACTCGGTCACATGACGATTGCCAATAGTGTTACAGAAGGTCAGGAATGAGCCCTTAACCTCAGGGATTTCTACCGAGAAGATACCCTCGGTCATTTCACCTACATCACAGCGCTCGGCCACCATACGCAGGGTATGGAACTTGACGTTGGCACCTGACATGATGGCAATGTGATTGCCCTCATTGAGGCCATGAGTACGGGCATACTTCTTAAGACCAGCAAGAGAAAGAGCACCGCTTGGCTCAGCAATGGCGCGGGTATCATCAAAGATATCCTTCATTGCGGCACAGATTTCATCATTGGAGCAGGTGATGATTTCGTCCAGGTACTCATTGCACAGACGGAAAGTCTCATCACCGGCCTGGCTTACAGCCACACCATCAGCAAAGTGGGAGACAAAGCCGATATTGCAAGGAGAGCCGTTTTCGATGGCGGCCTTCATACAGGCAGAGCCCTCAGCCTCAACACCTATTACTTTGACATTAGGGATAAGGTTCTTGATGTAAACGGCAATACCGGCAGCAAGGCCACCACCACCAATCTGTACGAAAATGGTATCGATATTGTTGCACTGGCCCATGATTTCATGAGCAATAGTGCCCTGACCGGCAATTACATCAGGATCATCATATGGAGGGATCAGAGTCAGACCCTGAGCACGGGCCAGCTCCTTGGCATGCTCATAGGACTCGGAAAAAGACTCACCCTTGAGCACAACCTCAGCACCGTAGCGGCGTACGGCATCCACCTTGAGATCAGGGGTGGTAGTTGGCATGACGATTACGGCACGACAGCCCAGGTTCTTGGCTGACAGAGCACAGCCCTGAGCATGGTTGCCTGCAGATGCAGCCACGATACCACAGTCGAGCTGATCCTGAGAGAGCTGACGAATCTTATTGTAGGCGCCTCTAATCTTAAAGGAGTGAATGGTCTGGTAATCCTCTCTCTTTAATAAGACCTTGCCCACTCCCAGCTTGTCACTGAGCTTCTCCAGCTTGTGCAGCGGGGTTAAACGAGCTGTTGGATAAATGCGGGCCAACAGGATCTTACGTAAATATTCCTGTCCGCTTAATGCATTGTCTTGGCTCATTTTTCACTCCTGAATAATTAAAAGATTACGCAGTCGCCTCACTCCTAAAACCTGGCCTGCCGCCGCAGCGCCTGCCCCGCAAAATCTCTCTTTTCTTCCCACCATCAAACCGGCAGCCCCATTCCAGCACCTGCAGGCGCACTGCAGCTGCAACTGCCGCCAAATCCGCAACAGCGTCCGCGCCAGCCTGCCAGCATGCAGACGGCTCACTGAGCACTCACAGCCATGGTATCAGCGTCAGCACCAGGAGCTGATCCGTAACCTGAGTCAGTCTTATACCAGCCTCAGAACCATCGCATTGGCTTTAGCAATGATCTGAGTCCGCATCACAGCCGGATGCTGCACTGTCACTAAGCCAGTACAATTGGCCGTAATGGCCTGCTCAGCCCAACAGTCAAACACTCTACTGCAGCTCACGTCACTGGTAAGTCTTTCAAAGGCCAGCTATTGCCCGTAAAGAGCAGGCTCAGCATCTGCATTCATACTGCTTTTAGTCCGTTGCCAAAAGATGACAGCAGAGCCAGTTGTGATGGCAGGACAGTGTGTCTGACAGCTGTTGTTGCCATGACAGCGAAAGACTTCCGCCTCAAAGGCAACTGAACACGCCAGACTTTTGCAGGCTGCTCATGACTGCCAGGAATGCATAAGACAGCTTCAGTAGCCTGTATGCAGCCCATAAGCTTGTGACTTCAGACTTTATGCCTTAGCAAGCCAGCATGACAACACTGCTCTGCACCCCACTGCACTGCAGTTTGGATTATGCCTTTGCCTTTGTTTTAGCCTTTGAGCAAGCTGGTAAGACTGCTTGCAGGCTCCTGTTGGCTCATAATCAAATGCTGCTATGCAATATGATTTGTAAAGCATCATCTGCAGTAGAGTATTACAGCATAACGACGCAGCTATTCCCCTGCGCAGTGCATTCCCAGCTTATATCATGCTGGAGCACTCAGCATGCTGAAGTTAAATGCAACGCATGACGTAAGTCCCATGCAATGCAAGCTCACTTAGATCAGCCGCTGCTGCAAAAGCAAAATCTGCAGCATTGAACAGTTGACCAGCTGGTCTGTGCAGCAATAAGGCAGATGCTTATACCTTACTTTTGCAAAGCATATTCAGCACACGGTTTCGATGAGCATATCCTGCTTTTATCAGCAGCCAGCAAACGATAATGCTGCTGAAAATGCCTGCCTGTGCAGGATGTCCGACCATGAGGCCGCATAACCTGCAAAGGACAGGAGCTGTTATTGCAGCTGTCTTAACAGCTGCATCAGCGCTGGGGCATTGAGCTCAAAGAGTGGCTTTTTGCCATCTTCAAGCTTCAAGTTTCAAGCTTCAAGCAAAGCCTCTCAGCCTCGACAGTTCCTTTCACTCGTCTGACAAACTGATAAAGACCGGCAGACAGCAGGAACCGGACAAGCTCATGATGAAACCTGAAATCCAACTGATCATGAGTCACTGCCATAAATCTGTGAGCCGCAAGCAGTAAGCAGATGCTTTTACCTGTGGTGACGCAATGTCAGAACTGCGGCTCAATCGGGCTTACTGTAAAGCTCGCCAGGTCAGGACTGTGTCCATTGTCCCTGTGAGCCTTACGGCCCGGCAGGCACGCAGGCTGGCACCCACTGGCACCTGCACATGCTGCAAAACAGCTGGCTGCTGAGCCTGGCACGGAACTGGAAGACATCAACCATGAGGCCTGTGGTGCAGAAGCCTCAGCAAGCTCAGCATGCACTCACCGACCAGTAATGGTCATACTGACACTGCAACAGCTGCCAACAGGCAGCTGCAGGCAGCGCAATGGCTGAAGCCTTGCCTGCATGTGACTGAGCTCCGCCCTGAGACTGCCAACCATGCTGGGAGCTGGGTCAGGACAGTCAGTTCGGCAGGGCGTCATGTCAGCAGGATCGTCATTTCATTTACAGGAGCTGCGGTCAGCTTGCGGGATGCATTGCAGCCACAGCTTATGCTGTCTCTGGCTATGCCGCACTGGCACTGTCATATGTCATGGCTGTGGGCATGGCTTATAGTCTTTGACTGTTATCCCTTATGTTGTTTGAGAGGGCCTTATCAGGACAGAGGTCTGTCCAGACAGGCTCTGGGAAGTAAAAGAGATTTTGTGGGGCGCGGCATACTGAAGACTATAGTCAGACAAAGTTTCCTCATCAGTGGTGTTCGTGATGGGTGGCCTGGCAAACTACGGTCGGACAGCCGGGCAGCACCTGCGGTACTGCCTGCAGCTGTCAGACTGACACGCCCAGTGACTGCAGGTGGTGTGACCACATTATGGTCAGCTTTTGTTAACCACCTGAAAAAGCAAAGCCGCCTGAGCAAATACTCATGGCAGCCCGATTTATTCAGTCACACAAAATTAAAACTTTATGGAATCGTATCATGAGCCCTTTATCTGTCTGACCTTTGCCCCATGACAGTATCAGTCCAACAGCCCGGCACCATTACAGTGCAACCCCCTGAGTCATGACACAGCCATCCCGCTGAGGGCCAGTCCACAGATTATTACCTTTTGGCTTAAACAAGCCAACGACTCACACATCACACCCAAAAGTACCAGTTTCCACGAATGCCACACATCAATGCTCCAACAGGCATCCGCAGGCCAGATTCAGGACCTCAGGAAAATATTTTTGCCCAATTATGGAACGGACTCCCACCCATGACAGGCAGATCCTGACGCTGACAATGATCTGACCAGCTATGCGTCCACCTGCACCAACCGCAATATCATGGACGCATCTCAGGCAGATATTCGTATCTGAGCGGGCTCATGCCCCTTTCGTATGACAGGGCCATGGGCTACGGCCTGTACGTTTGGCAATACGCGTCTGTCCCGTACCCTCTGCATGAAGCGGCAGCCACAGCGACAGCAGCGGTAGCAGTGGCGGCTGTGGCAGCGGCATCGGCAGACGTGGCAGCTGCAGCTTCCGCTGATTCTGCAGCAGCTAAAGTTGTCTGTGCAGTTTGATACCATGGTCATGTATGCCCATACCACTGCAGGTTTGATGGAAAGCCTTGTAGAACTTCTTGACCTGCACTCAGCGCAGGCCATGATTTCATCGGAAAGGGGCATATGAGTATGCCTTGATGTGGACTGCTCAGCTGAGCCCATAAGCTCACAGCTGCCTGGGGAGGCTGAGCCCGGCTCTAAAGGCTGTGCTTTGAACACATGGCTCTGACCAGCTCTTAGCTGATGCGAACAATGCCTGATGACTGCTCACCAGCAAAATGAAGGTCAGGTAAAGAAGCTCGGGTAATTGATATCTGGAGGACAGCTGCATCCGCAGCTGATGAACAGTCAGCTCTGGGAGGACATCTCTGGGCAGACAGTTATGGGCAGTGAGTGCTGTGCAGAGAGTTCTTAGATTTGAGCTTCAAGATTCGTGATTAAAAGGGTAAAGAGCCCCTGACTGTCAGGCCAGCTTACAGTCTGAGACAACAGAACTCTGGGCACCAGGCAGACAGGGCACGGCAGAGCAGGGCAGTGCCAGGCAGGCAGGAATTGCAGTTCTGTACTGGGAAAATGCACCGCATCCCGAGCTGACAGCACTGCCGATCAATGCTGCTCAATGCCGCTCAGGTTAAACCTTGCTGTCAGTGCGTAAGGTGCAAGGAGAGTATAAGCATGATGGCCCAGGATCGGTACTGGTGAGGTCCGTATCCAGGGTGTTGATGAGTTCACAAGATGAGGTCAGGCATGGCTCTTTGCCTGACAATGGGCGTAATTATCGACCTTAGGCACAAATTTGTGACATTTTCCGTATAATAGATGCCCTACTGAAAGCTGGTGTTTTTATTATCTGCAGGAGATGTCATGCCAATCCAGAATGAAGCTGCCCCAGTTGTGAAGTGGGCTGGAGGTAAACGCACGCTGTTACCGGAGCTCATGCCTCTAATTCCTGCTCAGTGGACTACTTATGTCGAGCCTTTCATGGGTGGCGCCGCAGTGCTCTTTGCCATTGCTCCGCAGACGGCCATTGTCAATGACATCAACTCAGAGCTCATCAATACCTACAAAATAATCAGGGATGATGTTGAAAGTCTTATTGCTGAGCTGAAATCCTACGAGAACACGGAAGAGTTCTATTACAACATACGCAATCTTGACCGTGATGCAGAGGCCTTTTCAAGGCTTAGCCCTCTGCAGCTGGCTGCCCGTACCCTGTACCTCAACCGTACCTGCTTCAATGGCCTGTACCGTGTGAACAAGCGCAATCAGTACAACACTCCCTACGGCAAATACAAGAACCCAAACTTTGTAAATGAACAAACCCTGCGTGCTGCCAGTGAGTTCTTCAACAGCCGTGACATCACTATCTGCAATGAAAGCTTTGAGGACACCATGACAAGAGCCCCTGAAGGTGCTTTTGTTTACCTCGATCCTCCATACGATCCGCTCACTGTAACCTCAAGCTTCACCAGCTACGCCAAGGACGGTTTCAATCGTGAGCATCAGGTTAAGCTCAAGGAGTGCTGCGACTTTCTCACCAGCCGTGGCGTAAAGTTCATGCTCTCCAACTCCGCCACCGACTTTATCCTTGATCTCTATAATGACTACAACATCACTCTGGTCAACGTAAGACGTAATATCAGCGCCAACAGCGATAAGCGCAACGTGGTACAGGAGGTCGTTGTCCGTAACTACAAATAATACTGCCCATACCACATAATGCCTGGCCATGGCCATGCTTTATCTGTTCAGCAGCCAGGACAGCCCCTGCCATAGCTGAACAGCCGGTCCGGCCATGCCAGCCATACCTGTCCAGCATCCCACCTCAGGCAGAGCCATATCTGCCTGCAAAGTCAGCGACAGCGACAGCACTGCTGCAGCTGACTGCTCATCTTACAGACCTCATCACTCTCTGTAGATTCTAAAACTGATTTTGCAGTCATCCCAGTCCAAATCTTACCCTCGCTCTAACCCCATGGCTAATCCCAGACACACTGCCATGCAGACGGATTACTCAGCAATCAATCTGTGCGTTAATACTTCATGGTTTAACGTTCATCTTTCTTTATAAAGTATTTTGTGTAGAGAGAATAATGTCCGCCATTACACTGGTATGAAATGCGCCTTGTGCAATGGGGGAGAAGTCGCCAATACGAGTTGTTCGTTGATGATGACGTTCAACGCAGCTGCATATTTGGTAAATACGCTTAACATGCTCTGTAAAACCATATGTACGACGCATATGCCATCAAAGCAATACTGATACAGATTGCTTTGTAAAATATATTGTAGATTAATAACACTGAATACTTCATCTATGTTTACTGGTTCACGATATTTGCCTGGATAAAGACCTGCCCCGGAGAGCTATATCAAGGTACCCCAGACTAAATCAACTCAACTCAGACATATCCTTAGGATCTCAGCTCGCAGGCTGCATGCTGCAGCCTGCGGCCAAAACTCTGGCTCTGCCATCTCATAAGAAAAGGTGCTGCTGTACTGCAACTGCCTGCAGGAGAGCTGATGGCTTGATGCTTTAAGCTGCAGGGCCTCTCATATGATATGCAGGAGCACCATACTGCCATACGGCCATACTGCCATGCTGTCTGTAATGCCGATGCAGTGTGTATGTCATTTTGGCCAGCTCCAGCTGTACTCCATGAGGGCTGGGGAGTCTGTAAGTCATGCGCTGCCAGGGATGCACGGCAACCTTGTGACAGGTGGGTGTGGCCGACTGCATAGCTTCACCATTAGTGACTGCGGGGACCGTTATCAGGCACTGTCGGTCATTTCAGTAAAACCGGTAGCTGCTGGAATTCTGATAGAGCCACAATGCCTGACAAGGCTTGCACCATAGTTATGCCATTCTGCCCCATGGGCAGTGAGTTTGTGATGTCAAATTAAACAGTATTGGTTCAAAACTTAACTGCAGTACCTGGAAAGCTTATGATACTAAACAGAATTTGCTGGCACGGAGAGCTCTATGAAGTATCTGACTCTAAATAACGGCATTGAGATGCCAGTTCTTGGCTATGGCACCTGGGAGGTCAGGGGCAAAGCCGGACTGAGAGCTCTGCACTATGCCATTGAAGCAGGCTATCGACTGATTGACACAGCCCACATGTATGAAAATGAAGATATTGTCGGTGAGGCAGTGCAGCAAAGTGGTCTTAGCCGCAGCGAGTTTTTTATTACCACCAAGCTCGACAGCCGCTCAAACAGCTATGACAAGGCCTGTCGAGGCATAGAGCTCTCGCTGCGCAACCTGCAGTGTGATTACATTGACCTCATGCTCATTCATGAGAATTACAGTAACTCTGATCAGATGTATAAGGCGCTCAGGGAAGCACTGAACAATGGCATGGTAAGAAGCATAGGCATCTCCAACTTCAGAGAGGAGGCTTATCTTTCATTTATTGAGCGTTGCGGAATAATTCCAGCCGTAAACCAGATGGAATCGCATATCTACCACGCGCAGCTGGGCTATAAGCAGCTGCTTGCCCGCCATGGAACCGTGTTCCAGTCATGGAGTCCTTTTACCAGCGGAGAAAGGAAAGTCTTTGATGAGCCTTTGCTAAAGCAAATTGCTCTGCGTTATGACAGCACTCCGGCTCAGATAGTACTCGCTTATCTTATTTCTCAGGGTATAGCCGTCATCCCCAGAACGCTCAACCCTGAGCATATGATCAAGAACATGCTCAGTCTTGAGCTGAAGCTCAGCCATGATGATATCGAGGCTATAAAAACGCTTGATGAAGGAAAGTCGCTGTTCAGCTGGTACTGATAAGCTCCACAGAATCTGACAGGCCCACATGCAGCCGCGACAAGCTCGTCCCTAATACGGGCACATACGTTTGCCCATACCCGTGGGCATTAGCATAAGCCAATACCTGTCGGCATTTCCGTATGCTCGTACCTGTGGCATATACGTATACCCAGGCCTGTCGGCACTTGCGTATGCCCATGCCTGTCGGCCTATACGTATGCCCATGCCTGTCGGCACTTGCGTATGCCCTTTTCTGTGGGCATTGCCGTATACCTGTCCCCGTCGGAACTTCCGTAAGGACATCACCATACGGGCATGAATATGGCCGTTTCCTGTGAGGCAATGGCTCTGTCACAAATGGCACCTGGACACGGGTCAACCGCATACGCATCTCTTTGAGTTCAAAATTGCAGCAATAATCAGTGAGGAATGAATATGGGATTTGACGAACTGGAAAAAAGGGCAGCCGAGCTTGGATTACCGCTGCATATCTACATGCGCCAGTCAGCTCAGCGTGCACTTAAGCTTACCGCTGAGCTCAATGCTACATGGCATGAGCCAGAGGAGGTTGTCCGTCTGTTTTCAGAACTGACAGGCCGCGAGGTGGGAGAAGGCTTTTGTCTCTTCCCTCCTTTTTACACCGACTATGGCCAGAACATCACTGTTGAACGTAACGTCTTTATCAACGGTGGCTGCCATTTTCAGGATCAGGGCGGAATTACCATTGGCGAGGGCACCTTAATTGGTCATAAAGTAGTAATCGCCACACTTGACCACGATCAGCGACCTTCTCACCGTCAGGAGCTCATTCCAGCCCCTGTTGTGATTGGAAAAAACGTATGGATTGGAGCTAATGCAACCATAACCTCAGGTGTAACCATCGGAGATGGCGCCATCGTGGCCGCTGGAGCTGTAGTCACCAAAGACGTCCCGGCAATGACCATAGTTGGTGGCGTACCGGCACGTATCATCAAGCAAATTCCACCTGAAGAATAAGACAGCAGCATCACGCTCAACACTCTCACAACCCCAGGCGGTATCCCCCTGAAGTCGACTGCTTATCGTCTTTGAGTCATGCTGCCAGAGAGCGCACATCGACTGCGACTTGGACGGCCATGTTTTTATGAATCACCTCATGAACGCTAATGCAGAAAATCAGGCAACAACAGCACATGATGATGCTCTATAAAACCTTTGTTTTGCAGCACAGGCGCATTTCATCTTGATGATAATGATGATGTTGTTGTTAATGACAGACACATGTAAGAGGTCAATTTATGCTGCTTATGACCTGTCCTACCATGGCTTTTCCTGTGCCACTAACACTGACCGTCGTGTTCAGCCCTGCAACATACTTGCTCGGACATTTCCGCACTGCATCTTACTGTCTCAGGCATTTCCGCCCTGCAAACAGCTGCGCTGTCATGCTGGCCCATGACTTTCAAAGATATATACCATACTAATTATTTTATAAAGTACTTATAAAGTCCGGATTTCCGGGCTTTATTGTTTCAGGGCCCAGCAGTACAGTGCATTGCAGTTCATTGCAGTGCAATGCACAGCTTTGTGCCTTTGATTGGATGATCATACAGCGCCTAGCAGTCTTTTCTATTACTCAGTAACACCCGCTTACGCTTCTTTATGACAGTCCATGGGTACGGAAGTACCGGCGAGAATGCAAATGTTGACTGTCTGCCTCCAGAAAAACATTATTTATATGCTTCGATGTGTACGGAGCACAAAAAGGCGGGTTATCCCGCCTTATTGATAATGAGAGAAAAGAAACAATTTGCTGTATTTATCTGCCTAACAGGCTCAAAGCGATGGTTGGACGCTGGTTAGCCTGGGCAAGCACAGACTGGGAAGCCTGCTGAATGATGTTGTTCTGGGTCAGAGCTGCAGTCTCAGAGGCGAAGTCTGTGTCTCTGATGCGGCTACGGGCATCGGACTGATTCTCAGAAATATTGGCCTGGTTACGGATAGTGCTTTCCATTCGATTTTGGAGAGCACCCAGGTTGGCACGCTTGGAGTCTACAGCCTGAATCAGCTTATCAATATTTTCGAGAACATAAGTAGCACGAGAGGCAGTTGAAATGGTAAATCTTAGGGAGTTATCACCATTACCTACCTTGGTAAAGCCGGATTTAACTTCAGCCTTAACATTAGCCTGGGTGAGAATGCCACTTAAATGGAATGCCTGTGACCACTGAAGTGACAGAGTGTTTCCAGCATTAGCACCTACCTGGAATACCAGCTTGCCATCAGCAGGAATAAGACCTGCCTTTGCGCCGTCGAGAACAACCTGTCCGGCAAAAGTAGTCTGCTTGGCAATACGGGAAATTTCAGCAGACAGCTGAGTTACTTCTTCCTGAAGTGCCTTGCGGTCTGCAGCAGAGTTAGTACCGTTGGCAGACTGTACGGCCAGTACACGGATACGCTGCAGCATGTTGGTGGTTTCGTCCAGAGCACCTTCAATGGTCTGGGCAAGGGCGATACCGTCGTTGGTGTTGCGGTTACCCTGATTTAAGCCATTAATCTGAGTAGTTAAACGGTCGGAAATCTGCAGACCTGCGGCGTCATCCTTGGCAGAATTGATTCTCAGACCTGAGGAAAGGCGCTGATAGGAGACGTTCAGATTAAGGGTTGCATTGCTTAATTTGCGTTGCGCATTAATGGAACTGACGTTCGTATTTACGTAAAGTGCCATATTCTACTCTCTCTCTAAATCATTATGTTTTCTGATTTCTCTCATACCTGAGAGCAAATACATACGCTCCTCAGGTCATGCCCGGACAGCTCCAGGACAGTATCTTTTGTTAATCAGCCATCAGCAAGCTCTTTGCCAAAGTGTCATATTTTAGACAGTGCATATGACATTTTACGCACAAGAACACGATATAGATGCGTCATAGCACGCACAAACGAACTGGTCTGCTTCAAGAAAAGCGCCTGTAATACAGGTTAATACTGATTAATATGACGATGCATGCTCCCATCAGGCGCGATATCTCTCCACAAATAACGACCATCACCCTGAGTGACTCTCTATCCCCTCGGCTGCAGCTAAAATGTCTTATTTATGCGCTTCTCTAAGAATTAAGGCTCAAGCCACTGCCTCCCGGATATTGGTCTTTACTTACCACGCAAATCATTCACAAGCACGATGTTTAAGGCATTTACAGGCAAATCAAACTTCTTACGTCATCAGTTTGACAACTGCCATACTTACATTACGGCACAAATTGCCGCAAACGGCAGAAATCGCTGCAGCAGGCCGCATATTTCGGCACTGAATCATAAATACATTCATTGAAAGACGCGTGTTAATCTAAATGCTTTTCCCTTGCTGTAGTCGACCTGAATCTCCTGGAATCCGGGCGGACTCAACGTCAACCGCTACTCCTCCTCATGGCAAAATGCAGACGCAAAAAAGGCGGGGTGCCCCGCCTTTGAGATATGAGAGAAGAATGATGAGACTGTTATGCCTGTATCAGCGTCCCAGCAGCGCAAGGGCTATAACCGGACGCTGGTTAGCCTGGGCCAGCACGGTCTGAGAGGACTGCTGAATAATGTTGTTCTGGGTGAGAGCGGCAGTCTCAGCGGCAAAGTCTGTGTCCCTTATGCGGCTGCGGGCATCGGACTGATTTTCCGAGATATTTGCCTGATTTCTAATAGTACTTTCCATTCTATTTTGTAAAGCACCAAGCCCAGCACGCTTCGAATCAACTGCCTGAATCATAGAGTCAATATTTGTCAGTGTCTTTGTTGCCATGTCAGCAGTTGATATGCCAAACCTTATGTACTTTCCATTAGTCGGACCATCTTCAACCAGTCCCTTTGACTTATCCTTTTGCTGGGCATCTGTAATACCCGCCTGTGAAGCGATGCCACTTAATGTAAACGCTGATGCCCAGTTTAAGGCCAGGGTATTGCCGGCATTAGCGCCTACCTGAAAGGTCAGCGTACCGTTTTGAGGAATCATGCCCTTAGCTTTACCCTGCAATACAGTCTGACCTGCAAAAGTAGTCTGATTGGCAATACGGGTGATTTCCTGGGACAGCTGAGTGACCTCCTCCTGGAGGGCTTTACGGTCATTCTCAGAGTTGGTGCCGTTTGCTGACTGAACTGCCAGCACGCGGATGCGCTGGAGCATGTTGGTGGTTTCGTCCAGGGCACCTTCAATGGTCTGCGCAAGGGCGATGCCGTCATTGGTGTTACGGTTGCCCTGATTGAGGCCGTTGATTTGTGAAGTCAGGCGATCAGATATCTGCAGACCGGCTGCATCATCCTTTGCAGAGTTGATGCGCAGGCCGGAAGACAGTCTCTGGTAGGAGACATTCAGGCTGTTAGTGGCATTCATCAGCTTCCTTTGTCCGTTGAGTGAGCTGACGTTCGTATTTACGTAAAGTGCCATTTGTCTTTCTCTCCACTTCTGATAAGAAGCATCCCGGAAACATCATCAACTTCACTCTTTCAGCCATAACAGCCTGCCCATTACTACGGTTCTTGCTGTCATGCCACCACAGCCTGCAGTCATATCACAACTGGCATGCAGTCATGCCGCTGCGGTCTCAACCGTGCCACCACAGGACTGCAGTCGTGCCGTATTTCATCTGACACCTGCCTCTCCCCCGTATGGCTATGGGGGCGTATCCCATCGGGCTTATTGCGCGCCTGCCTATCAAGTCCATGGCCATAGCTGCATATGATGCGGCCGTAGCCCCAGCAGCTGCAGCACTCAACCTTTGGTATGCTGCCATGATTGTGGTCTGCTCATACCAGGCCATGAATATGGTCTTATGCTCATGCCTTAGGCCAGGCAGCTGGCATCTGGCTGCTGTCTGCAATTCAGATCTCAGCTTCAGTCAACTGATAACAGGCTTCAGGTCAACTGTGCTCTTACCGCAAGCCATGAGACATAGACCAATGTGCCTGAGCCATGATGGCTTCAGGGCGGTATTGCACTTGCCGCTGCTTTGTAGCCCAGATTAGTGGCTTAAGGCAACGGAGGTCATGGGCTGTGGGCACAGGATGTGACCACAGGCTGTGATCACGAGCTGTGGTATGGCATGCTCAGGGCAGAGGGCTTAGGCAAGGACAATCTTTTTGATTGTTGATGTTTGTTTCAGGAACGTTTTTCTTCTGTACCATGGCCAGTGTGTGTGACCATGTTGTTTTTCGTCTGAAAATGGCGCAAGCAAGGCCTTTGCCAGCCCAAAATGTCACATAGGTAAATATTTACATGTTATTTACATTAATGATCATCGTTATTACGCGTGAAAAAGCCATTCCTGATGTCAAAGGTAGTAACTATGATTTTTATCAGGATTTTTACAACATTTTTGCGCCCCCCATCGATACGCTTCACTGTGGCCGTCACAATGCCCATTTGCCAAAACCGGCGCATCCCCTCTGAGTTCCGCTGTTTTGTGGCTTGTCTTAAACCTGTGGCAGATGCAGGGTTCTTCAGTCCACAAGCGCAAATGCCATTCCCTGCTGTCCTCGCCACGCCATTCCCCGCCACCCTCGGCACGCCATGCCTTGCAATGCATCGCCAAGAAATGCCTCGCCACAGCACGCTGCACCACGAGTTTCCACGCTGAGGCGGTCCGTTCACACTTCTGCTCCTTACTGCACGGCACTCACGGCATACGCTGGTACTTATAACCAGCTTTAGATTCCCTGTTCATGGCTGCAATAGAGTTTTCCAGCCTGCAGGTCAGATCTGGCCAGCCTGCTAAAACAGCCTGTAAGGCATCTTACTGTGGCTGATACAGGCTCGCATACCTGCTTGTAATGCCTCTGCCTTGCAGGAACCCGCCTTTGGGCCTGCTCAGATTTGACCTGCACTGCCCGGCACTGCCCGGCCTGCCTTTATCATTCGGCATTGCCTTTACCAGCAATACGCTGCCCCTGCTGTCGTCACGGTGCTCCATGGTATTGCTGGCGCGACAGCCAAAGGAGCAGCTGGTACGCTGATTCGCTCTTTAGTATTGCTTCATGAGGTGGCACATGGCTGATTATGTCTCGATAATCCCATGGACATGTGCTCTGCGGCATCATCTGATTAAGTCAGGATCAGGCTGTCTGGAGGAGAGGTTGCTCAACTGTAATTAGACAATACGCACAAGTATGAAATTCACCTCAGGATGCATGTCAGATTCAGGGTCAGCGTGTGGGAGACAGCTGTGGCCTGCCCAGCGTAAGAGCTGATAAATATGGTATTATCAAGTGCATGCTGGATGTTTAACGGCTGTCTTTTTCGATCATCGTTTTTCATTTTTTGATACTGCGTTTCTGCTCGATTTATGAGCGTGATATTGGCCCTGGCAATGACTGTTGCGTGGCAGCTTAATCAAATATTTAACGTTAAGTAACGTACGTAAGGAAGGAAAAAGCATATAATGCCAGAGCAAGGCCGCGCATTTGCGCCATTGCCGAGCTTTGATATGGCTGCACCGAACGTATTGCGGTCACTGTGTTCTGCCAGACCATGGCCCCATCGGCTCATTATCAACAGCCCCCTGTATCTGTACTACTGTGCCAGGCACTGCCGCACCAGGCGAGGCGGCTTAGCAGGCACGATATGGGTTATAAGCTGATGCCGCCCTGCTCTTCAACTCCAGGCACATCTTCAGGATTTGTTTACCTGGAGTCTACGGTATCTTCAGTATGCGTAGAATGGCCATGCTGCCAGCTGGGCAGTCACACACTGAGCTTATGCTCGATGACGTCCGCTTGAGCTGATGGTCTGAGCAACAGGCCCAGGCCACGCCCCAGGCCAAAGGCAATGCTGCCTGACGGGCCGCCTTCGACCGGTATGTGGCATTACATACAGGAGCATCCTGCATTTATTATCTGAACTCCTTGTGCTCATCTGTCCTTACATGTGGTCATTTGCCTTAGCAGCAGATCAGCCGTGACACGAATAAAAGCACGCGTGCATGCATGCACGCCCATGAGAGCTTCGGCCCGGCCAGGTCAGCCCAGGATCTTTTACAGAAACAGTTTTTCATTTGATGCAGCTGTCCCTGCTGCTCAGTCTCCTATCAGACATTAAAGAATATTATTTTTACCTTGCCGCCCTGAGGCAGGAATGAATCAGCTCCCATGACATCAGGGATCGCTACATACTGCAAGTGACACTCCGGAGTACCTTCATATACTGCTCTGGACATTACCCCTGACAGAGCTGCTCCCACAGTTCTGTTCACATGCTTCAGGTACAGGACAATGATGCTGTCCCCATGCCACTGAGTTTACAGTAGCACTGTGGCGTGACAGCACTTGCTGCAGCCACTGAAACCATGACGGCTACTTATGCTGTTCTGGTGTGCCTGTCATCAACAGACGCCGCTACAGTCATACGCCTTGAAGCTCAGGCACGCATCCACACGTGCCACATCCACACGTACCGCAGCCACAAGGCCGCCCCACATCATGATCCTGGGAAGCTGCCAGCACCAGGCTGCAGACTGATTTAAGAGGTCATATGCCCAGGCTGCACGATATGCCAGTGGCTCTACAGCATAATCTCCAGCTCAGCAAAGAGGCTGCGTTGTGCCAGTGCCTGCAGCGTCTCTGCCCACGAGGCCCCAGGCAGGGTTCTTAAGCCCTGTGCTCAGGCCTGCTTTGCCCTGCATCAACTCATGCAGGTAGCTTAACGAAGCTGGTCATGCCGATGGCACTGGTGCTTTAGGCGCCTCGACAAGTTGCATGGTGGTCATGGTCCAGCAGATTGCAGCCGGAAGTCAGGACACCAGCCATAATGTGCCTGCAAGGCCTTATCTGGCCCTGCTTGAGTGCAGGATGCGCGGCGACGCAGCAGCTGGCTCACGTGCCATTGCGGCGCTGGCCTGGTGCTGCCTTGGGCTGCGCAGCCCAGGGCTGGCTGCCTTGCCGGGCAGGCAGCCTGGCTTGCTGATGTGGGGCTTGGAGTGGGCTCGCTTGTGATGATTTAAGAGTTTTCCGGTCAGAGAAAAAGGTACATTGTTCAGGAAACAGGAGAAGCAAATTGACCCAACAAATCAACGGTATTAACTGGGGGATGTCCTACGAGAACCGTACCCCGGCAAACAAGATTTGCAATATGATTCTGCTCTACGGCTATGTTACCAATCCCATGCTGGTAGAGACCTTTAACCTGACCTTACAGACCGTTACCTGCTATACCCAGCAGCTGCGCCAGAACCGCATCATTGTTCCTGGCGGCAAAGCTCCCTCCACCGGAGGCAAGCCTCCTACCAAGTACATCCTCAATAAAGACTATACCCATTCTCTTGGTATAGACATCACTGACCATACCCTGACCTTTGTTCTCATGGACTTCATGTGCAATGTGATTGCCAGTGAAGAGCAGAGCTTCCCTTTCAGCTACTCACGTGAATACTTCATGGAAGTAGCCCGCCGTGCCCGTGACTTTGTTGAATCTCAACCAGGTTCGGTAGACCTGCTCAATGAATATGTAGGTGTATCGGTACCGGGTATTATTTCAGGCAATGTGGTCAGCCGCTCCCATATTCTGGGTCTTCAGGCAGCAGACTTCTCTGCTCTGGGCCGCTGCCTCAATGCCCGCATCATTCTGGTCAATGACTCCAACTCCGGTGCACTTTCTGAGGCCTATGCTACCAAGGAACGCAACTTCATCTACCTGTCTTTATCGCACACTGTAGGCGGCGGCATTGTGGCCAGCGGCTTTTTAATGCAGGGCAAGAACAACCGCTCCGGTGAAGTTGGCCACATGACTCTTATCCCTATGGGACGCAGCTGCTACTGTGGCAAGGATGGCTGTGTCGATCCATACCTTTGTGAAAGCGCTCTTCTGGGTAATGAGTTTGAGACTCTCGATGAGTTCTTTACCTGTATTTATGAGGGTCCTTCCTATACCGACAGATCCATGCAGTCCCGCTACATCAGGGCTGAAAAGAGACTGCAAAGCTACCTCAAGTATCTGGGCATGATCCTTGATAATCTGTCCATGCTCTGCGATACCCCTATTATTCTGGGAGGCACAGTAGGCCCTTATCTCAAGCCATATCTTACTGAGATTAACACCCGTGCCCGCAAGCGCTCCTTATTTTCCGATGTGGCCCCTGTTGCCAGCGGTTCCATTGAGAGCACTCCGGCTGCCTTCGGTGCTGCCCTGATCTGCGTTACCCAGACCATTGCCAACTTCCAGATGGAGGCGGAAACCGCAGGTCCAGGCCCTGGCACCAGTCCAATGCGCTCACCAAACTACGGCTTTGACGGATCCTTTGGCGTATCTGATGACCGTGGTACCAGAAGCGAACAGCACTCTGAAAAAGCAGGAACCGCCCGTAACCGTAACAGTCGTACCACAGCAGGTGCAGGACGAACAGACTCTGCAGGCGCCTCGGTCAGTCCAGAACATGCAGACTCAGCTGCAGCAAGAACTGCAGGTTCCAGCCTGTCAGCCGCGAATCCATCTGAATCAGGATTAGCCAGGACCAGTGGCGCTGCTGCCACTGGAGCCTCAGGTGCGACTGGCGCGACTGGTGCCACTGGCGCGACTGAAGGTACTGCTGCCAAGGCTGCAGAGGATACAGCCTCTTCAGCAAAGTCATCTGGAACTGGCAAAAGCCGCTCTAAAAGCACTCCCAGGCAAAGCACCGTAGAGCTCTTATCAGCAAGAGAGCAGAAGCCACCACGGAAAAACAGTGGGACTGATCCTGCAAGTAATAGCCTGCAGTCACTCTTTGATAATGACATAAGTCCTGATGAAAGCAGGCACTCTCTGTCTGAACTGGTGCGCGCAGCAGATATTGGCAAGAACTATTTCAAATCCAGAAAAACATCTCTGCCAGAACCTGAAAGTCAGCTCAACGGCAGTGTTGCTTTGCAAAACGAAAGACAGAGCGCCTCTGTTCCACCTGATGTCGAGTATAAGGGCACTTTTGATGCCGATGGCACAAGACGTCCTCCTACTCCGCAGGAGGTTGCAGCTCACACCATAAAGAAGGCTGACCTCAAGCGCTTCCGTGCCGAAGTTGCCAGTATCAATGAGGCTCACCGTCCTGACATTGATCCTGAGGAGAACTACGACCTTGTTTCAACAGTACCGCATGGTCGCAGCAAGGGTAAGAAAAGATCCGCAAAACCAACCGCTGCTGAAACAGAGGCTGAAAAGGCGGCCGCTCTGGCCAATTTCCGTCCACGACTCAATGACAGAGCAATACTCGAGGCTGTCTCTGCCCGAGCCCGCACTTCAAGTCGAACCAGAGCCAAAGAAGCTGCTGCTGCAGCTGCCGGTGAGCCACCTCCACCACGCCGCCGCCGTCGCCGCACCAGCACTGTCTGAACTACGGTGTGACAGCACGGCGCTCACGTGCAGAGCTCCCAGCCTGTGATACAGCACGCTGCACATACCGAGCATGGAGCGCACGCGGCGCTGCTCATGTTGCTCATGCTGCGCTGCCGCGCTTGCTGCTCATGCCCCGTATGTGACCTGCTGCGCTGCCGCGCTTGCTGCTCATGCCCCGTATGTGACCTGCTGCGCAGCACTGTACTGCATTGCGCAACATTGCATGGCAATGAACAGTCAAAACCTCATTTCCAACGGGCCCTCAGGGCCCGTCTTCATTTCAGGACTCCATAATCCTGCGCCTGTTAACTGGTTTCTCCACCAGCCTGTCACAGGGCTGCAGCTCCTCCAGAATCAACAGCTCCTCCCGCCTGCCATCTGACCATGCTGCGTATCCTGCAGATGCATCCCGAACCGGGCATCAGCCATATGCCATCCCGGCTCCGTCATATAACCATCGGCACAGTATGTGACACGTCAGTGGCTGGTCAGTTGCCCCGCCAGCTGCATGGCCCTTACAGGTGCTAAGGTACTAACAGAACTGCATACGTTTCGTCGTGCCCTCTTTGCCATACCAGGCCCAATCAAGATTCGCCTCACCTCATGACCATGAGCATTTCAATGAAGGCTGCATGCGCACGCAACCTCACCACCACCAACAGCCGCAATAAGCAATCAGGCTCATCGGCAGCAGACTGAATCAGAATGCGGGCCCGGGCATCATTGAGCTGTTTCCTGACTCTGTCATGGATATTGGCCTTGCCGTCACTCATGCTCTGGTCAGTACCGCTGCGTGCTGGTCATTCGAACCAGTCATAGCATTCAGAGCAGCAAGACCAGTCAGCCTCATCTGCCCATGCAGGAAACGCAGGACAGCTGAAAGACAGTCTGACTGTAGTTTTGTCAGTCTTAAGCGCTGTGATTTATCCACTTAACCATATTTTCATGATTAAGTTCAGAAAATCGCCATAAAGCCATGCAAAGCAAGTCACTTACAGACTCTTGAAGAGCTGTGACTGCCTTAAACATGGCAAATGCAAATGAGAAAAGCTGCAAAATTCGCCTGACTGTCTGCGTGCACTCAGTGTTGGCGTCTACTTTCTGAGAACAGCAAGAGCATGTAATGGATGGCTTATAAATACCTGTAATCTGTCATTTTGACCTGTCTTCAGATTTTTTACTGAACAGGCTGATCTTTTTATTAAAATCGATCCTATAATGCACTTAATCTATATTTCTGATTAAGTTGTCAGGAGGCCAGTACCGCTTTTACCGCTGCGCTTGCACAGATGCGGGCATGGTCATGTAAGGCTGTTCTGGCCGGTTATATCGAAGGTTTTGCTATGAAGGCTGTTACTTTACTTGAGAAGGGCAAGATTGCCATTAAGGACGATTACAATCCAGAACGTAAGCTTGGCGAGCAAGATGTGGAGATCAGGCTTATGGCCTGTGGTGTGTGCGGATCTGACGTGCACTACTACACTCATGGCCGTATTGGCCCTTACGTGGTGGAAAAGCCTATGGTGCTGGGTCATGAGGCCTCAGGTCAGATCGTTCGTGTGGGTAGCGGCGTTACCCATCTAAAGGTCGGTGACCGTGTCTGCATGGAGCCTGGTATTCCACGCTTTGATTCAGCTGAGACTCTGGCAGGATGTTATAACCTCGATCCTGAGCTTACTTTCTTTGCTACCCCTCCAATTGACGGCTGTCTGTGCGAAACCATCATTCACCCGGCTGCATTTACCTTCAAACTTCCAGATGAAGTCAGCTATTACGAGGGTGCCATGGTAGAGCCGGTAGCTATCGGCATGCAGTCAGCAACAAAGGCTGGTATCAGGCCTGGTGACATTGCCCTGGTATATGGGGCCGGCACTATTGGTATTGTTACCGCCCTGTGTGCTCTGGCCGGTGGCTGCTCAGATGTCATAATAGTAGACATGGTAGACTCCAAGCTTGAGGTAGCAGCCTCCTATAAGAATATCCACGCTGTTAATGCCCGCACCGGCGATCTTAAGGCTGTGGTTGATGACCTCACCGGTGGTGCCGGCTGTGACGTAGTCTTTGAGTGCTCAGGCGCTGGTGCTGTAGTAACAGGCATATGTGAGCATGTTAAGGCCAATGGCACTGTAGTGCTTACCGGCATCCCTCTGGAGCTGCCTCCCTTTGATATTGCAGCAGCACAGGCCAAAGAGGTCACTTTCAAGACCGTTTTCCGCTATGCCAACATGTTCCCCCGCACTATCCGCCTGATCCGCAGCGGCGCTCTGGACATCAAGCGCCTGATTTCAAAGGTCTTTGAGTTCAACGATGCCGTTGCCGCCTTTGAACGCGCTGCCTCCGGCACCGCAGGCGACGTCAAGATCATGATTGACTGCTCAAAAATCTAAAACCACAAACAATAATTCATACCGATCACGAACTCAGCAGCACCAAACTGTCGTCCTGGTGACCTGACAACCAGTCAGCCCTGTCCAAAACGATAAGGTGCGCCCTGACGCAGCCGTCAAGACTGTTTGCCATACAGCCAGCACCTGCCTGGCTGTTGTCCTCCCGCACCTCACTGCAGCCGTCAGACAAGTGCGGAGAGTGCACAATAAGATGAGCAGCGGTACTGCAAAGAGAGGACAACAATGCGCCCAGTAGGGCACCAGTGCAGCCTGCATGACTGCTGGTATGGCTCTTTGATGGTGATTAGAGTACTGATGAGGGGATAGGCCGCTTTTACTCCAGAAAAATATTTGTCTGGCAGGCCTTTATCCTGGCGACAAATTGTGCGTTTTTGGCTAATATTGCTGGACTTTTTGACTATTAATTGCTGATTTCAGTACTTATTCATCAGGAGACCGGGAGTATGGCAGAACGCCGCTTTCGTTTTATTGTCCTTTCACTCTTTTTCTTCTTTCTATTTGTAGGCATTATCTACAGCCAGATCACCTCCCGTATGCCGGCCATCAAGGAAATCTCAGGAGTTGATGAGTCCGGACTGGGCCTTGCCCTGTCCTCATTGGGTGCAGGTTCACTCTTTGGCTTTGCCACAATTCCAGTACTTATCAAGAAACTGTCCTCACGTACCATGCTGCGTGGCGGAGCTTTTGGTGTACTGGTGCTCTTCCTGCTTACCCCTTTTGTTTATGACCTTGTAAGCCTCTGTCTGCTTTTTGCCCTGCTGGGACTGTCCTTTGCCTACTTTGAAATAGCCATCAACAATCAGATTATCAATCTTGAGCTGCTCTCTGGCGGACACTACATGCTCAGGATGCATGCCGGCTGGAACATTGGCGCTCTGGCAGGCTCTATCAGCGGCTCTATCTTTGCCTGGTATGTTCCTGGTCTTGCTACCAACTTCCTGTCACTGGGCATACTCTTTATCATTCCCGTGCTGCTGGCCGCTCGCTTTTTGCTTGAGGATGTTGCTCCTGAGGGAATGGAAGAGAAGAAGGGCTTTGGCAAAGTCCCTCTGGCAGTGATTTTCTGCGGTCTTTTTGCCATGTGTGCCTATACAGTAGAGGGCTCTATTGCCGAGTGGGGCGGTCTGGTAATGGTACAGGAAAAGGAATCCAGCGAGAGCCTTGCAGCTCTGGTCTACGGGTCCTACTCTCTGGTAACTGCCATTACCCGTCTGTGCTCAGACAAGATACGTAACACCATAGGTGACTTTCGTATCATTCTCTTTGGCGGCATCCTGGCCTTTATTGGCATGAGCCTGGTTATCTTCACCCACTCACCATATCTGACTCTTACAGGCTATGGCATGTGCGGTATCGGCCTTGCTCCGCTGGTTCCTATTATCTTAAGCCGCGTTGGTCACAGAGATGATATCCACCCTTCAGCAGCCACTACCATTGTCTCGCTCTTTGGTTACGGCGGCATTCTGGTGATTCCACCATCCCTGGGTTTCCTTGCTCAGCAGTTTGGCCTTATTAACGCCCTTTTCCTGCCGCTTGCGCTCGTCACTACAGTGATTTTCGCCTCCTTCGTCATCCGCCGCATGCGTGCCTGATCCAGGCAGACCGCCAGCCAGTCCTGCCTGACTTCAGTCAGACAAGCTGGACGGCTTACCTCCGTACTGCATCCTGACGTCCGGTAGACCTGCACAACACTGGAAGCCCCGGTACAGCACGGGCACCTTCCATAAAAAAACCGTCGCACTTCGCGGCGGTTTTTTTGCTTTTGGGGCCTGCTAATGCATTAGGGCTATGACTTGAAGCGGTGGAGAGGGCATTGATTCCTGCAGAGAGGATATTGATTCCTGCATGAAGACAGTGTGGCATTAAGCCTGCGGCGCCATGCACTCTGTGTTTCACACAGCATCAGATTCATGCAACAAGCAAGAGACTAAAAGATCTGTCTGCTCAGAGATGCATGACCGATCCCGGCATGTACAAGGTATCGTGCTGCAATATGCTAATTAATTTGTTTTGTAACTTATTTCTTGTTTCAGGCACAAAAAAGCCCGAACATTATGTCCGGGCTATTTTATAAATACTTTCTAAAATAATATAGTGCTATTAGCCGAGCAGGGAAAGACCAAGCTGAGGGCGTGTATTAGCCTGCATCAGCATGGAAGTAGCAGCCTGCTGAATAATAGACTGCTGGGACAGATTGGCGGACTCTTCGGCGAAGTCTGCGTCACGAATGCGGCTACGGGCGTCAGCCTGATTGGCAGAAACGTTAGCCTGGTTACGTATGGAAGACTCCAGTCTGTTCTGTATTGCACCTAGTCCAGCACGCTGACTGTCAACATGACCGATCATCTTGTCCATAAGTGTAATCACGTTGCTAATCTTGGTAGCGTCATTAAAAAGCAGACCAGTAGCAGCATTACCCTGAATGTCCAGAACCTGGTCCTTAGCAATACCACCCTGACCGCCAATAGCGCCTGACTCTTCAGCGATCTTGGTGAACTTGAAGTTGGCAACATCAAAATCAATGGTATCGCCCTTATTGGCACCCACCTGGAGAGTCATACGGGCAACCTTGTTCTGACCAGCAGCTGCACCCTGACCATAAATAGTGTCGCTCTTACCGTTTCCGTCTACACCATCCAGTACCTTCTTGCCGGCAAAGGTAGTCTGAGTTGCAATACGGTTAATCTCGCTGAACAGAGCATCAGCCTCTTTCTTTAATGCAGCACGGTCATCAGCAGTGTTTGTACCATTAGCTGCCTGAACAGCCAGAGTACGGATCTTCTGCAGCATACCGGAGGTCTCATCAAGAGCACCTTCGATGGTCTGAGCAAGAGCAATACCGTCGCTTGCATTACGATTACCCTGGTTCAGGCCGTTCACCTGAGTGGTCAGTCTGCTGGAGATCTGAAGGCCGGCAGCATCGTCCTTTGCGCTGTTAATTCTTAGACCTGAAGAGAGTCTTTGGTACGTGGTAGTCAGCTGATTCTGAACGTTATTCAGATATCTACGGCCGTTTAATGAGCTTACATTGGTATTTACGTATACTGCCATTTCTAAATCCTTTTAGAGAGTACCTATGTACTTGTCCCGACATTCTTAAATGACGGTATATGTAGATTAGCCGAGCAGGGAAAGACCAAGCTGAGGACGGGTATTAGCCTGCATCAGCATGGAAGTAGCAGCCTGCTGAATAATAGACTGCTGGGACAGATTGGCGGACTCTTCGGCGAAGTCTGCGTCACGAATGCGGCTACGGGCGTCAGCCTGGTTGGCAGAAACGTTGGCCTGGTTGCGGATGGAGGACTCCAATCTGTTCTGGATTGCACCTAGTCCAGCACGCTGACTGTCAACCTGGCCAATCATTTTATCCATGAGGGTAATCAGGCTGCCAATCTTGGTTGGATCGTCAAACTTAAGACCGGTAATACCATTATTGCCCTCAAAAACATCTCCCTTAGCAATACCGTTATTACCACCAATTGCACCAGAGTCATCAGCGATCTTGGTGAACTTGAAATTGGCAACATCAAAATCAATGGTATCGCCCTTATTGGCACCCACTTGGAGAGTCATACGGGCAACCTTGTTATTGCCCACTGTTACACCCTCGCCGAAAATGGTTTCGCTCTTACCGTTTCCGTCTACACCATCCAGTACTTTCTTGCCGGCAAAGGTGGTCTGCTGGGCAATACGGTTGATCTCGGTGAAGAGAGCATCAGCCTCTTTCTTTAAGGCAGCACGGTCATCGGCAGTATTAGTACCGTTGGCAGCCTGAACAGCCAGGGTACGGATCTTCTGCAGCATGCCGGAGGTCTCATCAAGGGCACCCTCGATGGTCTGGGCCAGAGCAATACCATCTGAGGCATTGCGGTTACCCTGGTTCAGGCCGTTCACCTGAGTGGTCAGTCTGCTGGAGATCTGAAGGCCGGCAGCATCGTCTTTGGCAGAATTAATTCTCAGACCTGAAGAGAGTCTCTGGTACGTGGTAGTCAGCTGATTCTGAACGTTATTCAGATATCTACGGCCGTTAAGCGAGCTTACATTGGTATTTACGTATACTGCCATTGTGATGTCCTTTAGAGAGAAACTGTGCATATTGTGCCGGCACGGTGGCAGCCCGGCACTGTACTACTGTGCTTAACGTGTGCCTCAGACAAATATTCAGCCTGCACTCACTACCATCACGTCGGCACGCCTTAAAGTCGCCACTTTGCATCAGATTTCGTTTCATGTACGCATGTTCTCTGACTGCTCTTGCATATTGGGCGGCAGCTATCCCTGTTTATATGCTGTTTACAACTTGTTTATACGACCACCTTGTGCAGCCGTCATTTTTTGTCTTTTGTTACAGTGATTAATGTAACTTCATGAATAGATACACACTGGACAAAGATTTTAGTATCTACAGGGCGCAAAGCTCATACTACAGCCATTTGCGATTGTGCTTGAGCCATAACCAGAGAGAAATTTTTTCGTTTGCAAAAGCAGATATGGCCGTACCTCTGTTGTTGATTACCGTTCCCCATAAACTGCCTGATTGTCCGGAACGAATGAAAAAAGCCCGGACATTGCTGTCCGGGCCGGTTCGTAATTAGAGGAGAAATCTTAACACCTGCTTTCAGAGCTCAGGCTGTAAGGGCTTTTGCGATGTTCAGCGCCTCGGCCCGTTTGACTGCATACTCCTGATTGCATACTCCTGACTGCAGGCAAGTGACTGTGTGCTCAGTACTGAATGATCCTGACTGCAGGCTCGTGACTGAGTGATCGTGATTGCGTGCTCCTGTGCTGCTGCATGTTCAGGCTGAGAATCAGTGCGCAGCTGGAAACAGCAGTGCTGGCTGCGCTTATGCAGCAGCTGCAGGTGCAGCTGCAGGTGCTAATCAATGGCGTCAGCCGCGTGGGTGGTTGCAGCCACTGCCGTCAACATTGAAGTAGGCAATACTCTCGCGCAGGGAGTGCAGGGCCTTTACTGTCTTATCAATGATGCTCTGGGTGTTCTGGGCCTCGTTGTTGGCGTTCTGAGCCAGGTCAGAGATGTCGTGAATGTGCAGGGAGATCTCGTTGGTAGCGGCAGTCTGCTCTTCGGCAGCTGAGGCTATCTGGGTAATCTGCATGTTGACCTGATCGATGTGCTCGAGCATGTCGTGCATGGTGCTCTCTACCTCGGCTGTTTCCTGACTGGTGCTTTCCATGCTGGAGACTGATCCGTTGATGGACTCGGCTGCAGCTGCGGCATCACGCTGGATGTCGGCCACCATGCCTGCAATTTCCTGAGTAGAGGCGCTGGTACGGCTGGCAAGGGCACGCACCTCATCGGCTACCACAGCAAAGCCGCGACCGGCCTCACCGGCACGGGCCGCTTCAATGGCGGCATTAAGAGCCAGCAGATTGGTCTGTGCTGCGATTTCCTCGATGGTATTAACAATGGAGTTAATGTCCAGAGAACGTCTGGCAACCTTCTCAACGGCAATGGAGTTGTTATGGATTTCCTTGCTCTGGACGCGGATAGCTTCAATGGTCTTCTGGATAGAGGCTACACCGCCATCAATAATATGCTTGGTGGACTTGGACAGGTGGGAGGCGTCCTCACAGTTCTTGGCAATGTCCTGTGTTGTGGACAGCATCTGCTCTGAGGCAGCTGATACGGTAATGCTCTTGCCCTCGCAATCGCTTACTTTCTCGGCAATATTATGGGAGAGGTTGATGACATCATGCAGGGCGTGCTCAGTAATGCGGGAGTTTTCCTGAACCTGGTTGAGGGCCTTATTGAGATTGTCACGCATTTCCCTGATCTGACCGATTACGGCGCCAAAGTCATCATCGTAGTGACCGGCAATCTCAAAGACAAAGTTGCCCTTACACATCTCATTAAAGAAGTTGCGCTGACGTCTGACGCAGTGAGCAATATAGGAGCAGATAATCCAGGAGAGGGTAACGCCTATTACTACCGCGCCGATGGCAATACCAAGGCATACCCAGACAAGGCGCATGTCAGCGGCGGCACGGGACAGCTTTACTACCAGACGTTCCTGCATTTCAGAGATCTTGATGCAGGTACTGAAGATATCAGCAACGCCAGGACGGACATTACGCAGATAGTGCAGCAGGGCGGCATTTTTGTCTTTCTGGATAATATCTGTATTGCTCTTGAACAGATCCATGAGTTTGTCAGAATTATTCTTGATGTGCTGTACCATGGATGCATATTCAGGGGTGGACTGCAGACTGCCTATGCGGTTGGGATTAAGATTGGCAGAAGCCATGACGATTGAACGCAGGGCGTTTTCAGTACGGGCACGGTACTGGGTGTAGTTGGCCGGAGCACCTGGGCCATCACTTAAATAGGACAATGACACATTGTCCATGGCTCGTACTTCAATCTGCAGCTTGCTGATCTTGGCAGCTGAGCGGCCCAGAATAACGGAAATGTCCTCGGCAGCACGGGAGCTGCTGTAGACAGCCCAGCAGGATACTGCGGACACAGCAATAATCATGGAAATCAGTGTTGCTGACAGTATGATGAGCTTGGCCTTGCTGCTTAGGTCGTAAAACCACTTCTTCATCTCAAACCTCGCTTGAATATATTGGGGCAAGCTGGCTGCTAATGGATCAAACTGCATGTAGCCATTTATGCAGAGATTTATATTGATG
Source organism: Anaerobiospirillum sp. NML120449 (assembly GCF_023051105.1). Classification (GTDB taxonomy): domain Bacteria; phylum Pseudomonadota; class Gammaproteobacteria; order Enterobacterales; family Succinivibrionaceae; genus Anaerobiospirillum. Next base: position 84,060 of record NZ_JALKIL010000005.1, read on the forward strand.
AAAGTTAAGGTTTACGAACTGTGCTCAGCTGAGCTGTCTCACAGGTATATGCCATGGACATGCCGTCACCTGAATGGCTCAGAGCCAGCTGCCGTATAGGCGAGGCTGGGCTAACGTCCGGTTGCAGGTTAATGTCCGGGCACCGTATCAGACTGGCCGGGCTCGTGTCCGGGCTCCGTATCAGACTGGCCGGGCTCGTGTCCGGGCACGGTTTCAGCCTGGCCGGGCTCAGGGCCGTGTAGCATATCAGCGCAGCAGTCCGCTGCCGGCACTCAATCATGGACGGTACCAGCGGCGCCGCATTGCCTGGGCAGACGCCCGCTCAGCACCAGAACTCATGAAGACAATACAGCACTATACCGCCGGGCAATGACAGCCCTGAATACAGCCGCTGGACCTTCCCTGATATCTGGCCCCATCCCAGCCCCTGTTAAACGCGTGGCTGTGTCCAAAACGTACAGGCTCTGGTGGCAATGGGATACTGCTTTGCGGCAAGCCGTGGCTGGGATAAGACACCGCCCGCATACCAGGACCTGTCTTTGGCACCGCCATCCATTCTGGCAGGTGTGCCCTGATACTGGGACATTGTCTTATTGGATCGGGGCTTAATACCTTAATAAGGCTGACAGCAGCGCCGGGACTGAGCGCCCATTACTGGAGGTGCTAACCGGTCATACGGCACAGCACAAAATAAAGGCAGGAAGTGGCAGGAGGGAGACTGTCCGGCAGTTATGAGGCTTGCACGCCGTTGGGGCGCATAGCCACAAAGAGCCGGGACATCATTCCTGATATTGGGCTCAGAGGTCTGTGACAGGCACAACATGTCCAGTCCGAGAGCCGGTCTTGGGACACAGGGGAACGGAATGTACCTTACCTCAGGTCTGAGCAACATATCAGGACGCAGATACACCAGGGACAGGACAGCACCTCATGGACATGTACAGTCAATGAGTAAAGCCGCCTCCTGGGGCAACTGTTTTGCCAGGCAGCATGCACAGTATGCTCCCCTGACTTAAAACCTTTCTGTTGTGCTTATGATGCCTGTCAGGTGCAGGGCGCCCGCTCATCTGTTGTGAGCGCAATGCCATGTCGTGCCTGCAGGTCTCTTTTAACTTTCACCATTAAGCCCGGCGCGTTGCACAGCGTCGCAGCAGTCACCAAAGTTGGAACTTTCCTGTCCACTGGTGGACAGGGTAAGATTCTGAGTCTCTGTCTGATACCAGGTGATGGATCTTGCAGATCTGTCCCGTGGTCATAACCATGTGACAGGCAGTCTCAGGCTTTGTGCCTTTAAGGTGACTCCCGGGTGCCAGCTGCGCGGATGTATGTTCGCGCCGCCCTCCGGGCTCGAGGATAAACATCTGTAGGTTGCAAAGCTGCCCTGCCTGACAGCACAGGCGCCGCCAGGCAGATACAGCTTTGGAACAAATGGCTGACTACAGCATGCACGTATGCCGGATATACCAGCATGGGCATGCTCTGCAGCTCAATGCATGTGCATAAGCTTAAATTAAGCTCACTGCATAACCTGCTGCCCGGGCAAATAAGCGTCTGCAGCCACAGCTTTCAGGAGAGTTCCTGAAAACAGCCTGACATTAAAAGAGGCACAGGCCCCATGGGTCAGTAAGCTGCCAGTTTCAGGCTCATAAAATTCAGACAACAGCAGTCTGCACTGCAGGCCATGGGCAACAGCGCAAGATCATACAGTCCGTGGGAAGTCAAAGGACAGGGGAGAAAATGGAGAGATGCCAGAAGTCTCAGCTGTCCTTATGTTTACCTGTAGGGATGTCCGGATACTCCGGGCTCCTGAGGTATGTTTGTTTCTTGAAGGACAGTATGAACACTGTGACCATGGTGAGCCTGGGTCAATTTGCTTCGGCACTGTTCAACAGCCAGATGGCTGTTAAAGAGGAGTGCAGCGAACTGGAGGACCACATTTATTAAGTCCGTCCAGCATTGCTAAGATATTCTATTTCTGGACGATTCGCCATGCTTGCATTTAATTTTATGTGATTTGTATCGCATAAATTGCTCAGTTTTTCCTGCCTTTTTACTCTCTCATAACCACTAAACGTGCGATATACAGGCCGTTTACACCACTTTGGCAGTAAATTTCATGCTCTTAAATTTTGTGAAAAAAATATTTTTCCGGGAGCACACTTCTCCTGTGTGACAAGCAACATGATCTCTTCTTGCTGTCATCTGAGCAGACACCATGGCCAGTCATGCGGCATCTTGCCCAGAGCCCTGACAACCATCAGTAAATTGCTCAAGGCCTGACTTCAGGCCCTTGGCCATAATGTCCCGCCTTGCAGGTCACTGGTATGCCTGTCTCCATAACCTGACGCAGGTCGTCCACCTGCAGTGGCCGCCCCTGGCCACAGTCACATAGCACTACATCCTAAAGTCCCGTGCGCGGCAGCTGAACTGAATTCACCCCTGGCTGGACAGTGCTCAGTTCCCCTGAAAGCCCATGCCCTTGTTAAGCAAACCAGGGACGCTGCCTTTGCCATAATGCTCCGCCTTGCCGGTAACCGGCAGCTTTCCCTTCACAACAGGACTGAGGTCAATTCCCGCCCATGGCCTCAGTCCCAGATAAAGCCCTACTACTGAGGCACACCAGCCATAATGTCCGTCATTACCTGTCTTACGTGCTCCCCTCCATGTCATAGCTCAGGCACTGCCTCTACACCAATACCCACCATGTAAAGTCCCCTGAGCGCTCCCACCTCGGTAAGCTCATCTGTCCTGATCAGCTGTCAGTTCATCCCACGTGTTACCTGCTTTTGTTGCACGGCTCACAAACAGCGGCTCTGAGCACGTTTAAGGCGAATAAAAAATGCACCTGCAAAACAGATTAAGAGAAATCGTGCTATGTTTTCATCCACAATAACCCGGGACTGATGTCCGAGCATGCAGGGCCTAAATAAAAGGGTCTGGCAGGCTCCGTGCCTGCTCCAGCTGTCAGCTCATGGCCACTATGGACGCCATAGAGCCCTTACCGGCCTGGCATCAAATCGTAACCCCGCCCTGGCGGAAGCTTACGCTTACAGCCCTGCAGTCCAGCCTCCCGTATGAGCTGGCCAGCAGCTCAGCTGCCCTGACGCTCATCAGCCATGAGACTATGACATATGCCAGAAACTGCAGTCTCCTGCACGGCTCATGGCGGTAAGCCTGCCTGAGTCCGAAGCAGACCGTGGCCAGCCCCGGTCAAAGACTCCATACCAGGCTCATGGTACAGATGTCACGCCAGCGCCGCTGGTACAGGCATCCTGAATGGTCCTTGGGGCCATGCAGCAATGGGTTATTAAGGTCAACCACTGAAAGACAATAAAGGAACAATCACCATGCTTACCATGAAAGAAGCACTGATCAGCTGTGCTCATACCAATACCTGTAATGCCTCAGGAAGGGCCAGCCGATCAGAGTTCTGGTGGTTTGCGCTGTGCTGCCTGATATGCACCCCGATTCTGGCCTTTATTACTGTTATTCCTCTCTTTGGCATCTTCATGTGCGTGATGATGTCCCTGCCTTTAATGTGGATGCTGTTGCTGGCCTTTATCCGCCGCCTGCATGATCTCAACAAAAGTGCCCTGCACCTGCTCATTATGCTTGCTCCTCTGGGCCTGCTCATTCAGTTCACCAAAAACCATATTGTCTCCCCGGCCTCAGTGGACTATGTCTCCACCCCAATCTATGTACTGGCAGCAGCAGCCCATCTGTATATGCTCTATCTGGCCGTAAAGCCGGGCATTGCCGGCCCTAACCGCTACGGTCCTGATCCCCTTGCTGTTGCTGCTACCGCCCGCGCCGCTGCTGCCGCCCGCGACAGCGAACACGGAGCCGCCCCGGCTGCCCCTTCTGCTGCAACACCAGCAACACCAGCAACACCAGCAGCTCAGGCCCATGCTGAGCATCCAGACATGAGCGCCGCATCTGCCGAGGGAAACTCCAGTAATGCCGCCCCGGCAGCTGCCTCCAGCCTGGACAAGGCCTAATCCCGTACCAGGCACACCACGAGGCGCCATACGGCTCACTTACTGCCCGGCGGCACATCTGTCAGGCTCCAGGGCAGCCGCGACTGACTGTCAGATCTGCACCTCATGCAAAGGCTCCGTATTGTGAACCGCAAGCAGGCAGGTACTCATATTTCAGGTTATGTATCAGCTTCAGGCACATGATGATACCGCTCATGCAGGATAACCAGTCGAATGACCAGCCTGACGCAGGCCTGATATCCTGCCTGGTTAAGCTGCAGTGGCAGGACATCTTGTGTTCGCCGGGTGGCGAAATAGCGAGCAGGCACCAGGGGATTATCCTTAACTGCAGGACTTAACTGACAGTCTGCATGCCTTAGCCTTTAACTTTCTGCTCCCGTCACTGATACGCTGAAAGACCGGGCCCATAGTACAGCAGGCACAGGAACTTACAGGGGCCCAGACATGAGCGCGCCGCGAGCTGATAAGTAAGTTAAAGACCATGACACCAGGCATTCAGACATGAAAAAGCACCCGTAAAGGGTGCTTTTTTCGTTTGGGCTCTTCAATTGCTGGTTTGCAGGCTCAGCGTGCCGGTCTTTTGCTTTCCAGGTCAAAGCCCAACATGAACTCAGTGCTTCTCATCAGTTGAGCAGATAAAGCAGGGAGGAGGGTACAGTGAGGAGGGTTTGGCAATGCCTGTTCACCAGCCCCGTCTTGGCGCAGCCACATTACAAACACACAGTTGCCTTTATGGGGTTTACGGTAGTACCCAGTCTCGCCACCACCGTATAAGTTGTTTTCCCGTACCTCATGACAATAGCGTTTTGTGAATTTACTCATTGCCATTCCTGATCCTGCCGGGAAATGCTGCGTCATTCTTTATGCCTGACACTCTGTCTTTCCTCATACTGTCTGCATGTCTGTCGGCCTGTCTGTCTGCATGCTGTCTTCCTGCCTCCCTGTCTGGTTTTCGTAAAATATCATCCCCACAGTCCCGGAGTAAGACAGAGCTTTGAATGTATTCATCCGGGGCACAGTCTTCCACTCAGTCAGCTGTGGCCTCCAGCCAGAATCATCAGAGTCACTGTGCCTCAGGTTTCTCACATTTGGCCGTTCCCCACCTGTCCTGACGCCTCAGAGTCACAGTGGCCAGGGCTTCTCACATTGCGCTTTACCTCACTTGTACTGAGGTCTCACTGTAGCAGTAGCCAAAGGGCATATCAGACAGCACCGTACCTGCCAGTCCTTGCCAATAACAGCCGCCCCCTTTGAGCGCCCGCGCCAGCCTCACTCCTGTGCGTCCTGGCTGTCAGAGACAGCGCGGTACCTGCCTGTCCCTGCCGCTCACAGCCGCCCCTCCCAGTTTTGCCAGCCAATACAGGCTTAACAGTAAGTTATGCGGACACTGTCCTGCTGTGCAGGGCTGCAGCGCCGCCCCCTTTGAGCGCCCGCGCCAGCCTCACTCCTGTGCGTCCTGGCTGTCAGAGACAGCGCCGTACCTGCCTGTCCCTGCCGCTCACAGCCGCTCCTCCCAGTTTTGCCAGCCAATACAGGCTTAACAGTAAGTTATGCGGACACTGCCCTGCTGTGCAGGGCTGCAGCGCCGCCCTTTGAGCGCCAACCCGCCTCACTCCTGTGCTTACTGGCAATGAGAGGCAGTGCTGTGCGGCGTTCGTGGCCCGTTCGGTCCGCCTGTGCCGGGCTGTACAGCGCAGCAAGCAACTGTGCGTGAAGCGCGATCTGCGTGTGAAGCGATGTGCCGTGATATGAGGATCCATGTAGCGCTGTGTGGATTCGTGGCGCCATGTGAGAAACGCTGTTTAAGAGCGCTACTGCCGGAGCACCTTGTTCGTACTGCTGGTACCTGTGCGGTGCGACCGGACCAGCGGTCTCTGTGCAGCACAGGCAAACCATACTTGAGCATTGCAGTACGACCGGAGCGTCGGTACCTGTGCGGTTCAGCCAGACCTGACTGGGGCAGTGCGGTGCAGGCGGAGTTGACCGAAGCAGTGCGGCGTGGGCTTTGTGCGGGGATCAAAAAAGGCGTAACTGACAAAGCAGCTACGCCTTTGGTTTCTTAATACTAAGGGATACGGCTGACCGTGGGGATGTCTTTTGCAACTGCTCCCTGCAGTCAAGCTGAATCTTGGTTTTGGCCTGCTCAGCGCCTTACTGCCCGGCTGCCACGGTGGCATGAGACCGGCTGTTATGCTCTGTGCCGCCCCTGACAGGGTCTGTATCATGACAGCGATATCAGACCGTGGGCCAGTTGCACGGCGTTACAGTGACCGGGCCGGCAAGCCCGGGATACTGGCAGGGACGTCCGTGCGGCGCGGCCCTGCTGCAGGTCAGTACTGACTGGTACCTTAAGTCTTTGAAGTGCGGAAGAAGGAAAGGGCTTCCTGCAGACCCTTTAACTCCTCAAGGGTTGAGGCAATGCAGTCATTCTGCATGGAGGCCTGGGAGGTCATCTCAGTTGATGCGGTAGTTACGTTCTGAGCATTGGCAGAAATCTCACCTGTGGCTGTGGTCTGCTCTTCAGCAGAGGTAGCGATCTGGGTGATCTGGCTGTTGAGCTCAACTACATGGCTGGTGATGTCGTTTAACAGATTCTCCAGCTCCTTGGCATCATTGGCTACGTTATCCATATTCTCTACGGAATTGGTAATGGATACCGAGGCAGACTCAGCATATTCCTGAATGGTCTTAACCATTTCATTAATTTCCTGAGTGGACTTGGCAGTCCTGATGGCAAGGTTACGTACTTCGTCAGCTACCACGGCAAAGCCACGGCCGGCCTCACCTGAACGGGCAGCCTCAATGGCTGCGTTCAGAGCCAGCAGGTTGGTCTGGGCGGCAATGTCGTCAATGGCAGAGACGATCATGGAAATATCACGGCTCTTGGCAGCCAGCAGCTCAATCTTGGCTGAGTTGTCCTTGGTGTTGGCAACCTGCTGCTGAACGTTGTCAAAGGCGCGCTTGACCACGGTAACACCGTTGGAGGTAATCTCACGGCAGACATCGGAGCCATGGGCTGCAGTCTCACAGTTGCGGGCAATGTCGGCAGTAGTGGATACCATTTCGTCAGAGGCGGCAGCCACGGTCATGGCCTGGGACTCAACGTCATCGGTAGAGCGGGAAATAATCTGGGAGGACTGACGTACACGCTCGAGCTCATGATCAAGCTTGTGTACCTCATCCTTGGTCATATTGATGATCTTGCTTACTGAAATATTGAGCTTGTTGAGGGCCTCAAGAGCATGGCCGAACTCATCATGGTTTTGGACCTCGGCAAGACGGGAGAAGTCACCGTCAGACATACGGTCAATCTGGTCAATAGCGGCACGGACCTGACGGGCAATATAGGTGGCAATACAAAGAGCTATACTGATACCGGCAATAAAGCCAATGACAGCCAGGGAAGTAACAATATATATATTCTTTGGATTGGCACTCTCATCAGCCAGCTTCATGGTGTAGGCAGTCTGAATGCGGGTTACCTTGCCGGCCAGAGCTACGGAGTCAATCCACAGTGGCAGGGAATCCATGGTATAGACGTCAAGAGCGGTATCAGCCTTGTCAGTCTTGAGCAGCGGGGCCACTTTGGTGCGCAGATGGGTGGTAAACTTCTTTACGGCTGCCTGCAGGGCCTGAACAGTTTCAACATACTGTCTGGTTGGTACGACGTTGGTCTGCAGCACGTCTACAGAATTTTCATAGCGCTTTAAGATAGTCTCATACTGGGTATAGAACAGGCCAGGATTGTAGGTAGGCTCCATGTCGTTAATGCCACGGCAGAAGTTCACGTTGGTATCACGGGCTACTTCCTGAACAGTCTGGACTCGGGTGAAGGCATTGGCAAGAATTTCGTCAATGTTCTGAGCAGCGTTGCGGGAATTATTCAGAGCCATCAGAGATACTGACATTACAAGGAAATTGATAAAGATAACGATCAGAAATCCTACAAGGATTTTGAATCGGGTACTAGCATTAAGAAACACGTGAAACATGATGTATCAGCACTTCTTCTTTCCTGAGTACCGGGAATACGGTGCAACAGCTCAACTGTCCGTTTAGCTCAGGTCAGGCACAGACTGCTGTGCCAGGCAGGGATAAACAACTACAGACGGCCTGATAACAGGCATCCCGATTACTTTGCTCTGAACGCATGCCCCCATGACAATATGCAGTACAGCCCTGCTGACAGCAAACCCGCTGACCACAGGACAAAGCCTCAGAGCGCATGGTCTCACAAGGACAAATCCCACAGCAGGCTGCACGCAGCACAAATGCTGACCTCCATACTGACCTCATGGCGTGTGACAGGGCAGACAGGCAGGTAAAGTGCTCTCCTTACTAAAAAACAGCCAGTTTACGGATAAAGCGCATACAGTCCTGCCGCTAAAACAAAGCAGCAACTGCACAGACAGTTCCGTAAGGCGTGCATTGAAACATAGCCGATTTGTCAGCACTGCCGGGCAGCACAGTACAAATCACAAAGCATGTAGTCAGGCACGGACAGCAACCGTGCTGACTGCTTTCATTATAAGGCAGGGTCAGTGGAAAAACTAAACAATCCTTTTTGCACAAAGGATCTGCGGCCTCAAAACGTGCACCAGAACACATTAATGCAATTTAACAGTGCCCTTCCTGTTATTTTGTTCACGGCAACTTTTGCAAATATTTAAGATAAAAAAATCCCATATATGAGCCGTTTTCCGCAATATTCGCAAATATGACAGCGTCCATTCAGGCAAATGTACTTAAAATACCAGTTGCGCATTACTCAATCACTTGTCAGACAACCACCATAGCCATAACAGGAAACTTTTGCTTCCAACACTATCGCGCCGCATATCGGCACTCATCAGTGACTCCGGACATACAGCGATAGATACCGATATCATCTGGCACGGACATTTATTTCAATCAAAAAAATAAATTACCACCCGGATCATACTGTCGCCCCTCCGCTACCACCAGCCGGCATCCTCTGAAACAACAAAGCCAGAACAACACTGCTCACTGGCCAAAACATACCACCCACTGCCCCACCCCCATCACATACTGGGAGCGCACAGCCAACTCCCCTCCATCAGGGTCGACATATCAGCATCACAGGTACTAACCTTGATGGCAGGATCAGTCGCAGCCCTTTGAGATGTCAGTTCAATGCCGCAAAAATGATAAGCCTCAGAATCCCCTGCATACGGCCACGACATCAGACACATAGTGCAGCAAGGCCATGCTCAGGCGCACAGTAAGGGCACAAGGGGCTTATGCTCAGAGAACCATGAGTACAGCCTCGTAAGTGCTCAGCAGCATGCTCCTGATACATGGTTACAGACAGGGAGAATACGGCCGCACGTCCGGACCACAGTAAAGACGTGGTCCTTGCCTTATGACCAGGACAGCAAGAAAGACAGCCAGCATAGCTCAGTCCTGAGGTCACTGTTGCCCTTTTGCAAGTTCAGGCTGACCATAGCCATGGGGAAGTGATGGCTGGAGCAGGAGGTGGTACCTGGCCTTTGCATAAGGCCTGATGTCCTGAACGATTGGCCCATCAGGCCACTCTTACTCATGGCAGAAACTGATAGATGGGAAACGTGGAGAGCTGGTGACCGGGCTTTTGCTTATGGCCGTATGGCTTGATGCCCGAGTCATGAGGTCACTATTGCCCTTTGGCTCAGGCTGGTGGACTGGAGCTGTGTGGCAGGTGGGGTTTTTGCCTTTGCATAAGGCTGGATGGCCTGGACGACGTGTCCCTCTTGCAGCTGTTACCACTGGGCGGAAACTGGTAGATGGGAAACGTAGAGAGCTGGGGCCTGGGTCTTTGCTGAGGAGACGGATGGCCCGCAGGCCCGAATCCAGGTTTTTATGCGCAGCTGGCTATGGCTGGCTTGACGGGCAGCTGCTGGAGACGGCTGGTTATGCGCATTGGCGGTGGCAAGGTCAACATGGTACGAGGCACATGCCAGAGAATGCTGGTATGGAGATATGGGGCGGAGCTGCTTTGCTTCCTGGCATGATCATCCAGCATGGCTGCCAGTAATGGGCGGCTGCTCCCCGGATGTATGGCTTGCTGCTGGTTATGGCGTGGATTCTCTTTGACTCCTGGCTCTCTTTGACGCCGGGCTGAGGCGCGATGCGCATTGTTAAGCCCATGGGACAGTACCTGCATGCTGTCAGACCTGAGCATGGCTGTAACCGGCATAAGGGGACGAGTCAGCTCAGGGGGCTGTCGGGGTCATAGCCCATAAGGTAAGTACCGGCCGGGCAGATCTGTTTTAGTTTGCGGGCAAAGATCAGGTCAGAACGTGAAGGCTCGCTTCCCTTGATGGAACGCACCCAGCGCTCCATACGGGGAAAGCACTGTGTCAGCCAGTAAGGCAGGGGACGCAAGCACAGCAGCCTGTGGGCTGACAGTATACTGTCCATACAGGAGCGCACTGTGGCTCTGTCTGTCAGGGTATGCGTACTGACTGTCTCCATAGCATCTGCTGACGCGGCTGCTGGGGCTGCCCCTGATTTCTCCGCCATCTTTTCTGCTGCGGCTGATGCCGGTACTGATGCTGATGTCTGCACAGCCGCTGCCTGCTCAAGGGCGTCAGGCAGGGCGCTCTGCCTGCGCTGATGATCGGTGCAGGGGCGGTACAGCTGCTGCTTAAGCTGCTGTGCAAGCTCACAGCCGCAGCTGAAGTCCCATTTAACTGTCTGCCACCACTGAGGCAGCTGACTGCCAAGGTCAGAAGCTTCCTTAAATAATACGCAGGCGTAGTGGGCCAAAACGGCAGCCAGTTCTGACCAGGCCCGGTCGCAGCTGTCGTGGCCCGCTGCAGCGTCCTGGTCCTTTGAGGCAACACTTAAAGCTCCTGAGGACGCATGCCGGGCTGATGGCGGTGCAGCAGCGGTGCGTCCTGCAGTTTGCTCAGGCCCTGCCTTGCTCTGACCTGAACGCACAGGGGCACTGCACTCCAAAGTCGCAACAGGGCCTGCTCTTGAGCTGGCGCAGGCGCGGCCCTGGACAGATACAGGTCTAATTGCAGGCTCGCCTGTAACAGACAGAGCTCCGTCAGCTGCATCTGCAGCTGGTGTATCTGCTGCACGTACAGCTGCAATATGCACAGCTGCACCAGATTCACCAGCGGCTGCGCTCAGAGCTGACATAGCTCCACTGCTGTCTCCTGTCAGGTATGGGCCAGAGGCCCTGACGCTGTAATAGGCCCAGCCGCTGTCAGGGGACGGTTGCCGGTCGGACAGGGAGCGTAAGTGAGGCTGGCCGCTTATTGTCTTTGTCTGGTATCTGCAGAGAGCCAATGACTTGCCTGACCTTGCCGCAGGGTGCTGATGGCGGGCCGGGCGGCCAGCATGAGTCGCACTATGATCAGCATGGGGCGCGCGGCTGCCAGAGTAAGCTGCGCTGTACCTGCCTGTTGAGGCAGGGGCATGTTGATTAGCCGCAGCCGCAGCAGCGCTGCGCTTGAGGTCAGACCAGCACTCTGATGCGCACACAGTGGAACTGAGCAGCGCTGCAAGGTTAATCAGACGGCACAGGGCTGCATCAAGGGCCCGGATACGCGCAGTAACCTCCAGCACCTGATCCTGACGTCCACTCTGGCTCAGTTTTCCTCGAGAGTACTCAATACAGGCAGCCATGATGATATCGTTTAAATAGACTCCGCCCAGAGCACAGGCATGAGCAAGAGAATCCATAGTCAGGGCAATGGTCCTGACATCGCAGGTAAGTGCCGGGCTTTCAGCTGTGCCGTCTCTGACAGCTGTGTCAGCACTGACAGCCCTGCCAGCTGTGCCACCCATGACATCTGTGCCACCCCTGTTACCTCTGCCAGCTGTGCCACCAGTGTCACTCATATCAGCCCTGTAATCTTTACCACTGTGTTCTGCAGCTGGCGCTGCCTCAGATTGTGATTGAGGTTCTGGTCCTGATAGCGCCTTTTCCGGGGATAAGGTGAGCGCAGCTGCCCTGGCTGATTGTTCAAGGGAAGCGACTGTGCTCTGGTGTTCAGCGGTACACCGTTGTGCAACAGCGCGCTGGTATGAAGCGGTGCTCCGGGGCGCAGCCGTCTTTCGTAAAGGGTACTGTGGGACAGGGCAGGAAGGCCGTTCCTGGAGAGGATCAGTTGCAGGCACGGTCTGCAGAGGCAGGAGTTTTTGCAGCAGCTTATCAGGGGAGAAATTTGCGCTTTGCGCCAGTTCATTAATATGGGCAAAAGAAATGCTGCTCAGCAGCTCCAGCACGCTGTGAGTATTTAGATCTTTGAGGGTGGCAGGGACAAGATATGGCCCTTTCAAAGGCTGTTCCAGAATTGTTCCTTATTAAGCAGAGGCAGCTTGCACCTGTCAGTGTACAGGCTGAAGCGCAGGCGCGGATAACAGCTAACCTGGCACAGGTAACAGCTCACATGGTGCAGGTATCAGCCCCCAAGGCTGTGTACAGACGCATGAGGTAAGGATCTGCATGGCACAGGGCAGGTCGTTCTTTCAGACTGGAAGGCATACGGGGAGCATGCCACGAACCGGTCCCTAAATGCACAGCCGGTCAGGGCCGTAAGGCAGTTGCAGCATGGCCAGGCAGGGTCGCTCAAAGTGCACTGTCCCCAGAAAATACTCGACAACAGCTGGGCATCAGAGAGGCATCAAAGGGATATGGGCCTGCAGCGGACAATGAGCATACAGCGCACAATGAGACCACATCCGGATATGTGCCTGCACTGGGATATGTGCCTGCAGCCGGCCCTGTGCTCGAGTTTGCGCGTACTGAGCCATTACGGCTCTGCATGTCAGTCCTCCCAAGGTCGGGTACAGCACAACAGCCGGGGCAGGGTGCAGCTTGCGGCTGCAGGAGCTCCGGTGCTGAGCATGACCGTACTTTCGTCTGAGCATACGGTAATGACAGTGCTGGCTGATGCTGTCTGGGTATAGGTGCGACTGCTCTGTAGGTAAAGAGTCCAGATGCCCTGTGCTGCCTTGCAGCCATGTGACCGCTCTGCTCACATGGGGCGGCTGTGCTCACCAGATGCCCTGTGCTGCCTTGCAGCCATGGGGCAGCTGTGCTCACCTGGTGCCTGCCGCGCACGGTCATAAGCCTGTGGACACAGGTTTATGGGCAGCACTGGCAGTTAGGGAGAGCATGGGTAATGATGCTCACGCTGCCATGGGGCGGGGCGGCAATGGACGAGGGCCTGCATGGCCTTGACAGCCGCCAGGGACGGGCGGCTGCCTGGCTTCATGGCTGCCTGGGTCGGACTGCTGTCAGGCACATGAGTGAGCGCAGTGACTGGTGCAGTGGCGGCGCTGGACAGACAGGCCGGACAGCAGTTGCTCATGCCAGGCGCCAGGGCATATCCGGTGGCTCAATCAGGTCATGAGCATGTGAAACTGAGTCTGTTCAGAGAATCTTGGCCAGTTTTATCAAATCTTTGATCCCGGGAGCCATATAGTGCAGGCTGTCAACTACATATTCCTTGTCAAGCCCCTCTATGAAAGCGTCGAGCAATGCATCTCCTGTGTAAGGACACATCAGGGTTTTGGCGCTGACTTCTTTGAACCTTCTGAGCAGATTACGCTTCATGCCAGGTTCAGCGGCAATTGAATTCCTTTTAAGGAAGAACTGCTGCTCATACAGTGCCGCAATAACCTCTGATGGAAGTTTAAAATGCGCAAGCTTAATGCTTACCATACGCAGCTTTTCGAGCATTCTGGCACCTGTTTCAAGCTCAGGACGGGCAAGCAGCTCTTCACATTGCTTCTTCATACCTGGTACGGAAAAATCATACTGATAATCAGGATTTTCAGCCCTTCTTGCAATGATGTACTTGCACTGCCTGAGGGCATAAATATCAGCAGCCGGATACTTGAGCTCAGGTACCTTCCACCACTGCGGCAGATTCTCCTCAAGAAGATAATGGGCTTCATTGATTCGTGCCTGAAACATGGCCAGCACACGGTAAAGGTAAAGCTGCCCCACAGTCATGGCCTCTCCCTTGTGTTTTAAGATAAACACCTGATCTAACATAATATCCATGGCTTTCTGGATATTGTTAAGGGCAACCAGACGGGCAGCAGTATTAAGAAAGATCTCTTCCTGCTCAGGGGTTTTGATCTTCTTTCTTGCAATCAGAGCACCGGCAGTAACCATTCTGACGTCGAAGATCTGTCCGTACTTTGGCATTGGTGTTTTGACAAATCTGATAAAAGGAATGTACCTGTCCATCTCTTCTTTGAAGAAATTGATGACCGGCTCGTGGAAGTCATCAGGCACAGGAACTCCGGCAAGCAAAGGTACCAGCTCCAGATCGGTGTCTGTTTTCATGCTGCGGAACACCTCAAAATCAGGATGACTGTAAGCAGCCTCGACTTTATCCAGCACAGTAAGAACATCTAAGCTCTCCACTTGAGCAAGACATTGCTCCACTGAACTCATGTTTTTCTCCAAAATTAAAGTTTTTCACAAAAGGCCACGCAGGCACAGTTCCCAGCCGCCGGCCGCCAGCCAATGGCGGCGGATGCGGCTGCAGCAGCGACAGCAGCTGTAATTCAGGCCGTCTGACAGTCCTTGACAAGGTCTTTGATGCAGATATGCCAGCACTCTGCTGCCCGAACTTTATGCAGCCCTGCCTGCACTCTGCTGCCCGGACTTCATGCAGCCCTGCCTGCAATCTTCATCCTGGAATTCATGCAGCCCTGTCTGCAATCTCCGGCCTGATCTTTCATGTCGACCTCCCCGAACTCTTCAATTAAGTTCTCAGTGCAGCAGTCCCTGCAGACGGCCTGCAGGGTAGCTGATGGTATGTGGGACAACATTTCAAGGCAACACTCTTGTCTCTGCAGACTCAGAGCCGCTCTGGAACCTGCACAGTAGCGGATGAAAGAGGGCAGCGCTTATTGTGTCGACATAAGGCTACAGAAGCAGGAGGCTGTAAAGCACAGTCTGCCACTGACCAGTCAATGGAACATGGCGCACAGCTGTAAGCTGGCCGTAACCATAGCATTTGTTGCCCGGCAATGCCCTGCATGCCCATGCAGCGACCGCAGGCGCAGATGCAAATGCGGCCGCAGATGCAAATGCAGGGGCAGGGGCTGGGGCAGAGCCTGGCGCCTCAGTTTGCGCAGCTGCTGGCTGGGCCGCCTCAATGGCTGCTTCTTCCCTGTCAGGTAAGGTGTTTACGTACTGGTCAGGGGCTTACCGGCACAATCTGGGCAGGCAGGGCGACAGTGCGGGACGGATGCCGGAGTGAAGTTCAAGCAAGCCAGGGTGACAGGTTCAGGCAGTGGGGATGTAATCTCAGGCAGCTGCTCACCAGGGACAGCTGCCTGCAGGGCAGTATTATCACAGAGAAGTAAAGGTGGACATGGAACTGGCACTGACTCAAATATAGGCTGCCGGGCTGGCTTACTGTAATGCATGAAATGCCCCGGCAAAGCCGTGAAAGCTGCCGGGGCTGTCCGAGCGGACCGGGTCGTCAGAGTCGTCCGAATCGTCAGAGCTGCCAGAGCCGTCAGAGCTGTCAGATGTTACATGTCATCAGGCCTGAGCAGGCCTGACCTGTGCTCTGATCGGTGCCCGGCCCTGCAGATCACATTATGAACTGATACTTGTCAAGGTGATGGAAGTACTCAAGAGTGGAGCAAAATTCCCCGAATGTATCAAGCTTCCTGCGATCGATGCTCTCGTCAGGCTCAATTGCAGGACTTTTCATATGAGTTTTCAGTCCTGGAACTGCATTTATTACATTCTCAGGCAGTTTGAGCCCGTACAGTGCTTCTATTTTGCTTTCGATGAGATCTTCATCAGTCATGGATCTTTTACCTTCCTTGATGAGGTCAAGGTAGTCACCGTACAATTTTGCAACGGAATGAGCCAGAACAATCTGAGGCTCGCTGTATTGTGACAATACAATCCTGACGCACGAAATCATGCAGAAAATATATGCATTACTGGCAGAGAGCTCTGCCTCTGGCAATTTCCACCACTCTGGCAAATTATCCTCAAGCATTACCAGCTGCTCCAGAAGTCGTATCTGATATAAGGCCAGCACAGCTGAAAAATAATCATGACCTGCTGTCAGCTCAAGCTTCATGAGAGAGATTGCATGCTGTTTTATCAGTCTTTCCAGTACTGTCTGCATATTGGACATGAGCGTCAGAGCACTGACTGTTTCGAAAAATTGCACCTCCTGCCTGGCATCTTTAATACTGCCATTTGCAATCAGACCGGCAGCCATCACCAGTCGGGCTGCAATTATCGAAGCAGAGAAATGTGAGCTGTTCTGGAGCATGAATCTGACAGAGAACTGTTTGCCAAATAAATCTCGTGTGGCAGCCATAACCTTGCTGCCATCATCAGGCAGGGGGACGCCAAGTATTTCGGCCATGGTCTGATGGCTCAAATCATACACTTTACCGTCACGCTCATTGAGCGCGGCATATTCAGGATGGAGCATGGCCTCCTGCAGTTTAAGCACCACTGTGTCAGTGTCAAAACCTTTCACTTCTGCCTGGCATTGATCAATTGAACTCATATCTAATCCTTCAAAATGGAGGGTTGGAACATCCCCCAAAAAATACTTACCTTCAAATTCTGGAAAGCAAAATAAACCAGTCAAAACTCCTGGCACGGCCCAGGACTGATACCTGGCGTCCTGAACACTACAGCAGAGCCTCATCACCTCAGTATCACAGCGCCCTGAAGGCCTCTGCATGACGACATCAACCATTATGCACAAAACTGGCAATACCATGCAGTGCCGTTCAGCACGCAGCACAATGCAGTGCATGCCAGTGCTGTGCACGGCCGCGCGGTTCAGTGAGTGCATATCAGTGACGGAAAACATCCGCATGATGCCCAAGGATGCCACAGTCTGCACAGGGCTGCACCATGCCCATTCAGGCCAGTGCAGCTGCGCCAGTGGCATCATGCTTTTCAAACCGGCCTTGCCTGCCCGCACCTGAATAAGACTGACATCCGGCCAAAGAGCAAGTGCTCATAGCTGAGCATCAACATCACAACAGGATTTGCTGAGCCTGTCAAAGCCCTGCAACCATGAACCGGTCATGAGCGGCAGGGCTGAGCAGGTCGTGGACCTGCAGGCATGAACCGGTAAGACTGGCCAGGCTGAGCAGGTTAAAGACTGGATGGGCTGGCAAAGATGGTATTGCTGATGGATGTCAGGCACAGGACCGTGGCCGTGCCAGGACCTGTGCCATGGCGCGGGGCAGGGAGCGGCCAGGGATGAGTACAGCCCCTGAGATGTGGTTGAAACCGGTGATGGGGCTGTGATCCTGCCTGTGCCCCTGGCAGTGTCTTGGGCTGGGGCTGTGACCATGGCTATATACGGTGCCGGGACTGCTCTGGTCTGTTATTTTTGGATGCCCAGGCTCTTGCCCATATAGCAGGTGCCTTTGCCAATGTGGCTCTTTATGAGCTCTACCAGAGCACGTTTGACATTCCTGTTGGTTGCCAGAGGCAGCTTTTTAACCCACTTGTTCATACCAGGTACGGCCCCCACCAGAGCTGGTGGCAAATCGATCCTCCTGAGGGCGTCAAAGTACTTCAGGCCTACTGCCTGTGTCACTCTGCAGGTGTCAGTAAAAAAGAAGACCATTGAGATCATGTCCGGATCCATTGGACCCTCGACATCATAGATGATGGAGTGGCGCAGCTGATGCTCCATATCGCGGGCAAAAGGCTCAATATTCAGTCTGAACCTGCCTTCTGACCACCATGGCTCAAGGGACTTTTCAAATTCAACAAAGCCCTTTGAAATTACGGCAATCATAAACAGGCAGGTAAGCTTGATGGCAGCACACTGTACTGTGGTCAGAGTCATATAATCATTGCCCTGGCGCAGCTTGCAGTAAATCTTGGCAAGACGGCTGATCACAAGGTCATAACGCTTAACCTGGTCAAGCACCTGACCGACAGTATTCATCCGCTCTTCAGTCTTGATTTTGCCGATATTGATGAGATAACAGGCCATCAGCACATGGGAGTTTATATGACAGCCGCAGACGGCCAGGCTGTCAAGAGCAAGACTGGTAGTCTCCTGAGGAGGACACATGAAAAAGCCTCGGACACCACGAACCTCGTCCGCATTCTCAATCTCAGGTGCCTTGAAGAGCTCCATGATTTTGTGCGCAGCAATTATACCTGGTCCATTGTCATCGTCCTCATCGGCACTGACAGCAGCCTTACTGCCATCCTGCCCCTTCTGCCCCTCAGGTGCCTGTGCGGCCTCAGACGGGCGGGTCAGATTTTCAATGAACTCAGGACTGATGCCCTCAATCATGGACATAATCTGCTCTACATCAAGGCTGTCAGCATAAGTATCAAGGACCTTGAGAGTATCGGCATCATCCTTGTTACGATCGGCATAGTTCTCCCTGAGATTTTCTGCGGTACCAGAAATAAAGTTCTGAAGTTTGACCAGCTTTTCAATGTCGTTATTGCCCTTCATGCACGAAACTCCTGTACATTGGTAATAATAAATCCTATGTCTGCGACCGGCAGAGCAGTGCTGCCTGTCCCCTGAGCTGTAACGGTCAGCTGGGCGTACCCCAGGTCCGACCGCCGTCATAAAAATCTGTCCAGCCACGATGCCAGAGACCTGCAGACGCGCCTCCATGAACTGCCAGAACCTGACACGCAGCCTGCACCATTGCCTTGCCATGCCGCGCTCTGGCAGCCCCGGCCGGCGCCCAAACAGCTACCAGGCCCCACAGAAGCCTTGCCATGTTCCGCTCGGCAGCCCCGGCCGGCGCCATATCCGCGCCCCATTCTCATGGGCAGCAATCTGCGGCCGCGATCCAGCCAATGGCTGTGGCTCTGCCCCTGACTGGTGCTCGACCATGACTGTTGCTCTGCCTCAAGCTGTGGCCATGCCGCTGGATAGTGCTTTGCCCATCGCGACGGCTACTGCTCTGCCTTTGGCTGTGGATTTGCCTCAGGCTGCGGCTTCGGGTAAGGCTTGCATCATGATCCTGAAAACGAAGTTACAGCCTGACGCTCAGGCCTGACCTTTCAAATCTCAGGCACCACATCGGTATTTTGCTCTCTCAGGCCATACCCATGAAGTCTGAATCCTTACGACTGCGACTGCGCATGCGCCTGACCAAAACCCGCCCTGGCAAAAGCCAGTTTCGGCCCGGGCTCATTCTTACAATTTTGAGCTGGTTATAAGCTGCTGACAAGCTCTGATTATAGCAATGAGCAGGATCTGATGCTTGTCGGTACGGCACTGTGTCCTGGAGCCCGCTTACGGGTTTGTCTCCAGGTTTTGACCAGTGCACAGTGGCCTGGCACAAAACAGAGCATGCTGGAGACTGCGACTACGGCTGAACTTCCAGTGGGGCTGATCGGCTTTTGGGAGAGCATGAATACTGTGGGCCGGGAACCTGCTGGCCATGCTTACTGAAGACCTTGGTGCCTGCTGGCCATGCTGCCTGCAGCCCTGAGCGGCTGCAGGCCAAAGCCGCAACTGGCGACAGCCTGATGAGGACGCATACCCGGCACTATGGGGCACAGTCTGCCCCACTTCCCGGGCCTGAACTGACTCAGGGCGATCGCTGTGCGCTCTTTAGTGCTGGTTAAAGCACAGGGCATGAGCGATATGCGCGTCATTGTGACAGGACTGGCTCTTTGGCTGACAGAGAACAATTTTAGCCCTTTGAGTCTCTCAGAAACGGACTTAATGCCCAGGACAGGAAGATAATCATGTATCTGTGATCTGAGGCAACTTTATGCTTACTTGCAGGGCTATGCTCAGCCATATCAAAGGGCATGGTGCCCAGTACTCATGCTGATCCTGACAAAGCTGAGAGCTTATGATGGGACTGACACTCAGGGCCAGGCATGCGCCCTTGCGACAGGGCTCCGGGCATGCCCCGCTCGCCACAAAGGCTTTTTGAGTGCATGGTGCGCAAAGTGATGCCCACTACAGGTCAGCTATTGCTCATGCGCCAAAGCTGAGCACCGTAGCCATCAGGCCGGTGATGGCCTGACCCTTATGACCTGCTAAGACAGGCTGGTTTCCAAGAGCTTAATATTGAGAGCCCAGTTTGTGCCTGGCAGGGCAGCGCAGACCTTACTGCAGGCACTATCAGCCTGGCAAGGCTTATGCCCAGGGCACATCGCAGCTTTACCTCGTGATTAATAAGGTGCGCGCCAGTGCCGTGCTCATGTATGGCGCCATCATAGTGAGAGCCTTACAAGGATATGCCTTATGACCAGGCCAGTGCAGTGTCAGCATGGCTCAGGGCAGGCCATGGCATTGCTGCGGCATGGTTTTCAGAGCATGCAGCGCAGGCATGCGGCGCAGGCTGTGCAGGCTGCTCAGTCTGACCATGGTCGCTGGGAGTCGCATACGCGATGTCAGCAAAGGGCTAACATGTGATGGAGAAGGACAGGGTCGCACATATGCGTCTGCAACTTCACAGGAGGAGGTGCAGGGCTGTGCTGTAAAGGACAGGTTCAGACCTGCCGCCTGACGGCTGCCGGGCTGACATGCTGACTGGATACAGGCCGAATTCAATGCCGCTTTGCAGTCTGGGCATTATGGACAGGGGATAAAGAGAACGGTGGCCAGTTAAGGCTACGTGCTCATGGACGGCTTTGCCTGATTGGGTTGGGATATGAGCCATGCGCCTTGTTCCATACGACTTGGGGGCATTCGCTGCTCTGATGACTGGTAAGCAATACTGGCCTGATGTCAGACTGTGGTGCAGGCCCGATGCCTGATTGCTGAGACGTTGTGCCTTGGGAAAAGGGGATAGCTTGCGAGATTGTTGCTGCACGGCGCGACGGTGCGGTGCTGCGGTACGCAGCGGCGGCGGGGCTGGGTTGATAATGAAAAATGTGGGGGTGCAGTTGGCGGGCATAATAAAGGGCACGGCAGTCATGCTGCTGTGCCCTTTATTATTTCAGGCCGGCCTCAGGCCCGGCATGAGGCCGGAACTGGTTTAAGCCGGGTCTGGATCTTATCAGGCTGGCAGGAAGGCCAGGAAGAAGGAGAGGATAGCTGAGTTGACGAAGTCAATGAACAGCGCACCTACGATAGGTACTACGAAGAAGGCCTTTGGAGACTGACCGTTAGCACCGGTGAAGGTCTCCATGTTAGCCATGGCATTAGGGGTAGCACCCATACCGAAGCCGCAGTGACCAGTAGCGATTACGGCAGCATCGTAGTCCTTGCCCATGATACGGAAAGTAACGAAGTAGGCAAACAGAGCCATAACCACGGTCTGAACCAGCAGGATAGTTACCAGAGGTACAGCCAGAGCGGACAGTTCCCACAGGTTCATGGTCATTAAGGCAATGGCCAGGAACAGCTGCAGGGAGATGGAGCCGATTACGTTGATGGAGTGTAATGGAACGCTCTTGTGTTTGAAATCAAGGAAGTTACGGATAGCGGCAGCCACCATCATAGGACCAAGGTAGGCCGGAATGGTGATGTTCAGGGCAGAGAGGCCCAGAATGATGAAGTGACCGATACCCATGGCAACAATGATGTAGCAGGCTGCGGAGAACAGCAGAGGCTCATCAATGTTCTTCTCTTCCTTGGTGAGCTTACCCTCAACAATATCAGGGTTCTCAACTACGTGGTTGATCTGATCGTCAGAAGCTCTGAGGTGATAACGGGCCATCAGACGCTTGCCAATAGGACCGCCAATCATACAGCCGGCTACCAGACCGAAGGTGGCAGCAGCCACAGATACGGTCAGACCACCTTCAAGGCCCTTTTCTACCAGTAATGGACCGAAGGCAGCGGAGGTACCGTGACCACCGGTAAGGGAGATGGAGCCTGCAGCCAGACCCATGAAGAGGTTCTGGTCAAAGAGGTAGGAAATGGAAATACCTACAGTGTTCTGTACCAGAATCAGGCCGATGGAGGCAGCAAGGAACAGGGCTACGGCATAACCACCATGAATCAGCATCTTAAAGGATGCGGCAAAACCAATGGTGGTAAAGAAGGCCAGCATCAGGAGGCTCTTGAGCTGGGAGTCGAAAGTAAACTGGAAGGATCCAGTCACGTGGCCAATCAGAGTGAAGATGGAGAAAATGATGCCACCGATTACAGGGGCAGGGATAAAGAAGCGCTTAAGGACAGTAAAGATTTCCTTAATCCAGCGACCCAGCAGCAGCAGGACTACTGCAATTGCCAGGGTCTCCTCCATACCAAAAGTATATGTAAACATAAACGTTACCTTCTTAGCAAATTAAGGGGTAAGCTAAGCTAGACAAAACAATGCTCCCGGCCCATATCTTTCCTTTCCGGCATTAAGGGCATACGCCCCGGCCTGTGCCCTGGCAGTGCCGGGCAAAGCCCCGGTGCAGCCCTGCCCTCACTGTGGTCTGCTCATGGACAAGCCCTGGCAGTTTACAAAAGTCAGAGGCTGATGCAGCCCCGGCTGCAGGCATGGGATGTTCATCAGCGTGGCCGTGGGCCCTGATGAATATGCCATAACTGCAGACTCAGGTGTTTTCCGACATGATGCCGGACTGCTGCGGAAAAATGTGGGATCTGACCTGACTTGACCAGTCTGCCTCCATGGGCAGACTGCTCAGCACACAGCGCGCCTTGTGTGCAGCACATGCAACTGCATGTGCAAGGCACAGCCTCATGCTTCCTGCATGGAGATTCGTGCATGAAGATTCATGCATCAAGCCCCTGCATGGGGATTCGTGCATGGGGCATCCTGCAGCTATGCATCCATCCGGATGCATAACTGCTGGATGTATGCTGCATACTGTATGGCGCCTTCTGTCCCTGACTTCAGGGCCGTCAGCCCTGAGGCTGAGGCCTGCAGGTCAGGCCGGGCCGCTGGCGTCTGCTTATGTCCTCTGCACCTGAGTGCACAGGACAGACAGTCACCGCTGCGGCTGCGTCAGTATCATCAGGGCTGGGGCATCATGCCGCCACGGTTCCTGATAATAGACCAGTCAGCATATAAACCAGCTGCCGCCGGACCAGGGGCCAGGTGGTGGCAACTCTCTTTCAGACTGAGTGTCTGACAGGTCACAGGGGCCGGCCGGACAGTAAAAGTCCGGCCAGCTGTGAGACTGTGGTTTGATACTGAACTTATGGTCAGTCAGCTGATTGAGCTCAGGTGGTTTGTGAAACCTGCGCAGTAAGCGCCTTTGCAACCACAGGGACAAAATGGTCATGGTACAAAAGGCTGCGCTGCCCGCAGAGTGAAAGACAGCTTAGTACTACGCTTTGAAATGCTTTCTGGGAGCATATTGCGTTAGAGCAATAAGTATGTTTTGCACAGTGCTCTGACAAGCCTCCCGGCTTGCAGCTCGTGAGTATATGGCTCGCGAAATGGGATCCGCGCCTTCTGCCTTTGTCTGTATCACTGCCGCCAGATATTGACAGCATGACCATGCCTTTGCCAGCCCTGACCTGCAGGCAATGCCTCAGTCATGGCGCAAAACTTCGGTCTGCTGATATTGGACAGAGCCAGGTGATATACAGACAGTCGCAGCTGCTCCGGGCCTGCCAACCGGGAAAAGCTGGCGGGCTGCGTTGAGGCTGCAGATATGCAGAAGCGTTTACTTGCCTGTTTTCTGTTGCCCTGATGCGGCCTGATGCGCATTGCACAGCTGATTCCCTGGCCTGATTATAAGCGCAGCTGCTCAGGTAAAAGCACGGTCCGCTACCGGTCCGGCCTGTCGTGAGAGCGCTTACAGCCTTGTGCTCAGGAAGTGATTAGCATGTGTGAGGAATAAGTTTATTCCGCAGGTCAAAAAGACAAACCTGAATATGAACACGGGCGCTGTAGGGCAGAAACAAAAAACTGCCCTAATATACAGCAATAATGGCCAATATCTCAAGAAAAACCGGCTGATCGTCCGCCTTTGCTGTGGAAAACATTAGCATTTACGTCCAGGTTATACCCCGGCAAATCCCGGCTGCCCGCATAATTTATGACACAAAAGACTGTCCACATGCACAGCCCCTGCTACCCATGAAAATCGCCCTCGAGCTCTTTTAACCCCCAAATGGTGCACTTGATGCCCCATATCAGGACCTGATACTTTCCCGCCCAGAAAAATCCCGCCATTAGCGCTCAATATTCTCACTTCCCGGAGCGCAGCTGCGCCCCATCCCCCACCAAAATGTCAGCCGCCCTTCAGGCCACATCCAAAATGTCAGCCGCCCCTCCTGCCCATCCAAAATACTCATCCGCCCCTTTGGCCACATCCCAAAATCTGCCCGATCAGACCACTGCGAACAAAAATCCGCATGGACAGCCTCTGCCCAGCAAAATCACGCTGAAAATCCCCGCCAGTAAATCCAGTTCAACCAGCCCGCCGGCATGTAGGTCGGCAGCTCCCGAACCTGAATAAATGAGTACGCTCCTGACTGCCCAGGCAAAATACTCATAAGACGTGGCTCATCCAGCTCTATCTCCATACCAAAATACTACTGATCCGTGCACCATTCAGTCACGACATCAATGGCAGGGCCAGTGCTGCTGAGCTTTATCAGGCAGCCTAAGGTAAGTGATCGCCTTAGCACCGCACCTTTTGCCCACGAAGCGAAGCGCTTGCGCATGATCCAGGCACTGGCCTGCAGCAAATTGAAAGCAGGAGTGCCTCCCTGTCCATCCTTGAACTTACTTGTCTGCAGTGGCCGCCGTGGCTGCACTGGCCTGTGAAGACCGTCCGGCCCGTCGACTGGACTGTACTGTGAGGTCCGTCCGGCACGTCGACTGGACTGTTCTGTGAGGTCCGTCCGGCCCAACGCCTGGAATGACTGGTTGCAGGGGCAGCTGTGCGGCAGTCAGGCCTGACAGCTCAACAGATCTGATGACGGGCCGCTGCCGGCTGCCCCTTGCTGATGACAGAGGCAGAGCCATGGGCAATATTTGCCTGCCCAGAGAGCACAAAGGACGAAACGCGGTAGCGCTTCGTCCTCTGGTAAGGGCACAGACAGTTGCTGTAGGCTTTATGATACTTGCCATGGAACTGCAGGCACAGCGGCGTGCAGCAGCTGCTGCCGGTGAGGCCGGGACCGGCCTGCAGGGCCGGGCCCAGGCGGGCATCTGACCGTCAGGTCAGGCGCGGTAGCGCTCGCGGGCGGTAAACTCGATGATGCGTACCTTGTCGCGTGCTTGTCTGTACAGTCCCTGCAGGAAAGACAGCTGCTCAGTGACGGCAGTGGCACCGGTAACCTGGATATACCAGAACTTTTCATTGCTGTCCCAGCGATAGCCATGACTCTTGAGATTGTCCTTACAGTCAAAAGGAGCGCCAATGGCCTCAATCTTATAGGTAGCCTCGATAGAGCTGTTATAAAGGGACTCAAAAGCCCCTGGGGTTATGTACATGAGATAGCACAGGGCAAGGCAGTCATTGCAGGCGCGGTGGGCCTCATAGAAATAGCCTGAGCTCTGTAAGAGGAATTCAAGCTTGTAGCCGCCAAAGCCCAGCTTGCTCCAGTCAATTTCTTTCTGAGTACAGGCCCATGGCATTCTTTCGAGATTGCTGAAACGACGGTCGACAAAAGGACGGTCAAAGGATGCGTTGTGAGCCACTACCAGCGGACCGTCAACAAAGTAGTTAAGCACGGTCTCATCATCAAAGCGCTGGCCCTTGACCATATCATCGCTGATACCGGTCAGACGGGTGATTTCTGGAGGGATTGGGCGCTTTGGATCCTCGTAGGCATCAAAAATTCTGTCAATGGAGAGCAGAATTTTACGGTCAAGAGAGAAGGTGCAGCGCACCATGCCCAGTTCGATTACCTTGTCGGACACTGCGTTCATACCAGTGGTCTCCGTATCGAGGAAAACTACTGACCAGGTATTTTCACCTTCGAGCTTGTCATTCAGGATGATTGGCAGCATTTCCTGAACATCTGCACGAGTGACAGGCACGCGCTCCAGCAGACGGAAGTCATTTGGATGACACTTAATATCTTCGATTCTATTAAGGGGAAAACTATCCATATCACGCTCCGTTAATTGCTCTAAACCAGTATGTAAAAAGGCCCCATAATGCCCTGACCACCCACCATCCCAAAGATACCTGACAGCATTGCCTGCAGGCAGCTGTGCCTGCATACACGCAGGCAGGCAGGACTGCAGGCAGGCAACCATGCAGGCATAGCGTAAATGCCATGGGCACTGTCGGCCGCGCTGCAGTATATTCTGTGCTGCTGCAGATGCGCATCAGCACTCTGCCCCTGCTCCAGTGGTGCTGCGCTTTACAGCGCTTCCAGTGCTGCGCATCTTCTGGCCGCGCCAGGCTGTGGTGGTGGCACTTTGCCTGGGAGGCTGTATTGCGTGCTGTCAGGTAAGGAGGACATAAGGACGCTTAATGAGGGCTAATTATATTGCCACAAGCAAAGCCAATGCAAAAGTTTACCCGGCAAAAGCGTACCGGCGGCTCATAATTGCAACCCTGATCTCCCCAATGCAGGGGCTCCTGAGCAGTTGCTACACCTTGCAACCTCAGCACTTGCAACACCTTTCAGCCTGAGCACGGCTGCCCCATGTGCACATACTCATCCGTAAGCTGCACACATGGCCTCTTTAACTTGTAAGCTGTTGTGCCCTGAAATCATGCATCATGACAGCAAAAGCAATATGCTTCACCTGTGCATCATGCGACCATGCTCACCAGCCTGACAGGCAGCCATTTTCACTGTGCTTATGCAGACTGCATCATCCTGAATTGCTGAGGGGCAAAGGTATGGTTATGGTGCAGAAGCAGGAGATAGCAGATCAGCCATATTTCAATGCCACGCTCATTGCCTTGTCGCATCGTGCAGCCACAACTGGGATGATGCTCCGTGATGTTTCCCCGTGATGCATGAGCCAGGGCAATATCAGGGATACAGCCCATTCATGGCAGGGCCGTGGAGGCAGCTGTACGCAGCCACGGCTGTGTCAGGACAGCGATTGCGCACCATAAATGGCCATGCTTGGGGCATTCACAGCTGTGTCGGGCCGGTTATTGTGGTCACCTGTGGCCGGGTCATGGCAGGGCTGTTGCTACGTCATGGCGGGGCCTTTGATGAACCTGGCCTGTTTGTGGCTGATCCCTGCAGCATCAGAGGCAGCAGGGCTCAGATAATGGCCTGTCCGGGGTAGCCGGGATGCAGGTCGTGCCGGCTCTGTCAGCCGGCTGTTTTGACCGGGGCCGGGTTGCCCTCGGCCGGTACCAGGTACATCAGGCAGCGCTTGCAGTTGGTGACAATATTGAAACGGTGCTTGCCAATGAGCAGATAGTAGCCCACGGTAGAGCCGCCATCGTCGTGGCATACAGCATGATTTTTAATCAGGCAGTTGCGGCAGGTCATGACGGCCTTTTCAATAATTGGCTTAGGTGGCTCCAGTCGTCCGCCCATGTGCTGCATGTAGAAAGCACGGGAACGCTCATTGAATACCAGACGGCTGTCAATACCGCCCATGAAATCAAGCTCGTTGTCATATTCAGCTGCTGGTGCGCCCTCAGCGCCTGCTGCAGCATCGGCTGCGGCAGTTGCGGCAGCAGCCGGGCCGGAGGTGACGGCGGCAGTAATGAGGTCGGCGCTGTCAGGGTCGCAGACCGGGGCGGCGGCAAAGCCGCTGGCATTGAGGCCAGGGAAGATGTAGCAGTCAGTGGTGCCGCCCATATAGGCAAGATTGCGCTCACGACACTGCTCACGGGTAAGCTGAGTTGTGCTCAGATAATCCTGCAGGGCTGCGCGGCGCAGGCTGTTAAAGGCCGACAGCGGCATCAGCAGCTTTTCAGGCTCACTGATATCAAGCTTGATGGCGCTTTCAGCAAGGCTGACATTATCATCACCCAGCTTAACCATTTTGGAAAGCATCACCTCTGGCTTGAGAGGGTTAAGACCACCAAGATCAAAGTCAGGATTTTCAGCCATAAGAGAGGCATGCACCTCACTTATTGAGACTGCAGCGCTGCCGCTGCGGCCCAGCTCGTCAGCAAAGCTGATAACAACATTATTGCCATCAAAGGCAATGCCGGCCTGCAGAGGCATGCGACGCACCAGTGCCTTAGGCATGTTGATATTCCTGATAAAGACAGCATCAACATTACGGTGCAGGGCACAGCCCACGCTCATGCCCTCAATGGCTGAGAGCAGATGCAGACGTACAGTCTGGCCCGGCTGCACAGCAATGCTGCCGGCCGGAGCCGCAGCACCCGCAGTGGCGCTGCTGGTGGCGGCTGCAGCCTGGGCGGTCTCGCCCTTGCGTACCCCTTTAACCTCGGTCCAGCCGCTCTTTGCAGCTTTGGCGCCTTTGCCTCCGTTGGTTCCGTTGCGCCCGCCTGAGGCTGATTTACCGGATGCGTTTCTTCCTGTGCTGGCATCGTCAATAAGGGTAACTCTGTTGACTCTGAAGCCGGTGAGCTCACCTGTGGCATCAAAGAAAGTATAGCTGTCACCATTGGATACCATGGTGGCGCGCTCCATGCGCATGTCGATCCATGCGCCGCCGCTGCCGCCGCCGGTGCTGGCACCGCCTGCGCCATGGGCTGAGCTATTGCGGCCATTATGGCCGCGCTGGGCTGAGCCTCTGTTCCCTAAGGCTCTTCTGTCTGAGCCTGGTGGCTGGGTGCTGCTCAGGGCTGTGACCTTGCCCATAAGCTCTCCAAGACTTTTTGGAGAGGAGGTATTGGTCATATTGGCATTGTCACCATGCAGCCATGCTGAGGTAAAGCCACGGTTAAAGGTCTTGGAGACATCAGGGATAAAGCCACGGCTGACCACGCCTGAGGAAGAGCGCTCATACCGACCATTGGAGGCGGCGATGATTTTGTCCAGACGCTCGCGGAAAGCCGCTACCTGATTGACCACATAATCACGGTCCTTGAGGCGGCCCTCAATCTTGAAAGATGAAGCACCGGCCTCTACCAGATCCTCAAGCTCATGCAGACGTAAATTGTCCTTCATTGAGAGCAGGTGACCTGAGGCAATCTTTTCATCAGGGGCTTCAGGATTTTTGCGATCGTGATGGAACATGTCCATAGGAAGACGGCAAATCTGAGCGCAGGAACCACGGTTGGCCGAGCGGTCTGTCATGGTCTCTGAGATATAGCAGATACCTGAGACGCTTACGCACAGGGCACCGGATACAAAGACCTCAAAGCGGATCTCAGGATAAGTCTGACAGAAAGAACGAATCTCATCGAGGCTGAACTCACGAGGAACCACAATCTGGCCAAAGCCCAGCTTCTTGCAGAAAGCCACCTTATCGAGCGTATCGATATTCATCTGGGTACTGGCATGGATTTCAAGGCCACGGGCGGCCTCCATGGTCAGAACAGCCGGATCCTGAACAATAATGCCGTCAATACCGGCTTTACGGCCGTCAGCTATGAGCTGCTCGACACCCTCGAGCTCATGATCGTAGAGCAGGGTATTAACAGTCATGTACACATGAGCGCCGAAACGGTGAGCAAAGGCGCACAGGGCTGTAATATCCTCAATGCTGTTACCGGCTGCCGAGCGGGCACCAAAAGATGGACCGCCAATATAGACGGCATCGGCACCTGCCATAATGGCAGCAGTTCCAACCTCCAGATTTCTGGCAGGAGACAGCAGTTCCAGCTTACGTGGCATCATCAATGAGTCCTCAGCAAATTATTTCCTCAGTGCGCTCCACCCAGCCCATGCAACAGCATGGTTGCCTTTCTGTGTGACAGGCAGTGGCCCCATGGCAGCTCAGCATGCATTGCATGCATAGCAGGCCGGCATCCACAGCTGGCACGGCATGCATGGCATCCATGGCAGGCCGGGCATGCACGGCATGGCAGGCACCCAATGCCTTATAACAGCATGGTCCTGCCGTTTTAACAGCAGGGCTTACTGTCCATGGTCGGGCAGCGCTGGGGCATTGTATCAGCTTGCAGCGCTGCTAAATCAGCTTTTATCCCACTTGCGCGATCTTATCAATATGTTCAGCTCGATGAGCGGAAATGACTGAGCGCATGCCATGGGGCAACAGCCTGCCCTCAGGACTGTGCACATGCCATGGGGTAACAGCCTGCCATCAGGCCTGGGCCCATGCCATGGGGTAACAGCCTGCCCTCGGGCCTGCGCACAAGCACTAACAATATCGGGGATCTTATATTTGCTTTTATTGATACGTTGTATCTATGCAAATGAGCGCGCAGCAGGCAAAAAAAGACCCGCATGACGCAGGCACTGCCAGAGGCAGCACATGAACCATGCGGGTCCTGGTAAGGAAATCGTATGCAGGCCGGCCTGCTGCATCCGGTCCTGCGGTCCTGCGGTACTGAGCCATGGGCTGCTGCACTGCAGCCCCGGCTCTGTGGACTTATCAGTAGTCGTAGCGGGCGTTGGCCTCTACTGCCAGATCATCAGAGGTGTCTGAGGTCTTGTAGGTGACGGCGGCGCCGGCAGCAAAGCCGCCATTGCGTACGCTGACACCGGCCTTAACACCGGCGGTAACATCGTCCACTACCTGAGTGCTCAGGTTGGTGGTCATGTTCTTCACACCTTCCCACTTGACTTCGCTGCTGGTGTTCTTGTCACCGGCATTGGCAGTTACAGTCAGGTCAAGAGATGGCTTGATGTTCCATGTACCCTGCTTGATGTTGCGGGATACGCTTACACCAACTGGTACGGAGATCAGGTTCTGAGTATCGCCTGAAATCTTTGCAGTCTGGTTGCTGCTTACAGCAACTTCGTGGTCTGAGGTCTCCAGACGGGTGAAACGTACACCGGCATGAGGAGTGATGTCCACTGAACCTGCCTTGATAGCGTAGCTGGCGGTCAGACCGGCAGACAGGGCCTCACTGTCAACAGATGCCCTGGCAGCGCCAAGAGCAGTCTGAGCAGTCAGATCGTTGTCAGCCTTGGTGTAGGAAACATCACCGGCAATAGTAACCGGACCGTGTTCACTGCGGGCGTAGACAGCGCCACCGAAGTACTTGGCTTCGTTGCTTACACCAGCTGCCATGCCGTTGGAGGTGACATCGGCCTTACCTGCAGAAACAGCTGCACCAACCTCAACATTGCTGGAGACGCGGAAGCCTGCACCTGCAGTAATACCGTTGAGCTCAACCTCGTTGCCATAGTCCATACCGTCAGCGCTCAGACCGGAATTATCGATCTTGCGATAGGTAGGAGCTACCCAGACACCGCCATTGCTCTGAGTTGAAGTCAGACCACCCTTGTCAGAATCGCTGGCCACAATCTCAGGGTTAGTTGCAGCATCGATACCGGAGCGGGCAGCTAAGGCATCAGCCAGACTGTCAGAGGCGGCCAGGGCGGTGCGGGCTGCACCACCAAGGCTGGCGATACGTACAGTAGCTTCAGCATCACTACCGTCGTTAGTAGCAGTCAGGACATGGTTGAGCAGACCGTTATCGGCGGCATGGTAAGCGCTGTAAGAACCGTCGTCATTCTTGACGGCCACATACTTGCCGGCAGCCAGTACCTTGCCATTTTCATCAGTAAACTGACTCTTGCTGGCATCGTAAGAAACGTTCTGAGCCAGGTCACCATGCACATTCTGACGATCGGCATTGTCTGCAAAGCCACCGTAGGTAGCCAGAGCATCACGTACCGGCTGGGAGATCTGGTTATAGCTCTTGGCAGCAACCTCACGGTTAACTGTGAGCTGTACGTCGCCTACCTGACCTGGAGCGATGCCGTCAGCTGCAGTAAACAGGCCGTTGACTGACTCGAGCTTGAGATTCTTGTTGTTCTCGGTAACCAGCTCAACCTTGCCGTCTGCATCCTTGAACAGGTTCACAGGAGCAGATGGATTGTATGAGGTACCTGCAATCAGAATCTTGGCGTCCTCACGGGCGTAGATGCTGGCGTCCTTCTTATTGAAGGTGATTGCAGCGGTATTCTTGTCAGTTACGGCATTGTTATGCAGAGCCAGTGCAGAGTTCCTGTCGAGGTAAATGTCATTACCGTCAACATTGCCTCTGTAGGTTGAGTCAGCATTCTTGTAATCAGCATAGCTGCGGCCGGCATCAACAACTATCTTGCCGCCCTGAGCTACTGTTACAGGCTTTGCTACATAAGCAATAGCACCGGTGGCATTCTTGTTGTTCGCTGGATCCTGCAGAGCGCCATCCTTGAAGTATGGAGCAAATGCAGTCTGTACTTCCTTAACAGCGCCATCCAGATCGGTGGCACTGGTACCAATGGCCACTACAGAGTTCTTCAGAGCAGTTACGGTACCGTTAATCTCACCTGCTGTATTGGCAGCTGTCGGAGCCTTGGAACCAACAGTGTTCATGGCCACGATGGTTGCCTGCTCGGTGTACTCAGGGTCAGCAACCAGACTGCCGCCATTGAGATTACCGTGCTTGGCAAAGAGGGTAGCACTGCCGCCCTTGCCATCTGAGCCAACACGGACTTCAACTCCGTTGGCCAGACGAAGCTCGTCAGCACTGGTCTTGCCCTTGGCAAAGTGACCGCCTCTGGTGAACTCAACAGTACCAAACTCATTGTCACCGTTAAGTGTGGTCTGGTTGGCAAATACAGTCTTGCCCTTGACCTTGAGGTTGCCATTGAAATCGGTCTGACCGATACCACTGTCATTACCAATTTCCAGGGCCTCAGCCTCGATGGTACCGGCAGGAGGAATGGCAGCAGCAAAGAATGCTGCACCCTGTGCAGGGTCATTGATCAGCTTGTCAGCCTGGAGGGTACCCTTAACCTTGAGGTTACCAAAGGCAGATACTGCATCAACATCAAGGATATTTCCGCCTACCTCAAGGGTTGCGCCCTGAGCAACGGCCAGCTTGTCGCCGCCGTCGATGTTCTCACCAACCTTGGCCGTACCTTCGATGACTACGTTCTTAACATCGTCAATGCCCTTGGCAACATTGATGGTGCTGCCACTGTTGACAGTAAGAGAATCACCTCTGGTGACACCGCCGGAAACGTTAATGGCACTTCCGTTCTGGGCCAGAATCCTGTCGAAGTTATAAACATCACCACCAACAGTCAGCTTGGATTTATCAAGGGAAATGTCCTGTACTCTGCGGGCATCACCCTTAATCTCAATGGTGCTTCCGTCAGTTGCGATCAGCTTATCGGTGTTACGGACATTCTTACCTATGGTGGCTTTTGAACCTGCCAGTGCAAGTTCCTTAACACCAGTCATGCCGTTGGCAGTAGTCAGAGTACCGCTTCCGGTAACAGCCAGCTTATCTATATTCCTGAAGGCGCCGCCCATATTGACAGTGCCGCCGGAAACAGCCATTTCCTTAACATTGTCAAAACCAGCCTGACCTGTAATGGTGCTGTTTGCAGCAACAAACTTGTCGACATTGCTGATCTCACCGCCGAAGCTGCCGCTGGCATTGTTGAAGGTAACATCGTCGGCGCGCTTGATGCCGCCATTGGCTGCAAGGGTGCCACCTGATTGAACAGTAATCTTGTCAGAATTGGTGATAGCGCCAGTTACACTGACATTAGCCTTGGACAGGCCAATTTCCTTAATCTGATCAAGGCCGCCATTTACAGTGAGCTTACTGTTGCCTACTGCAAGCAACTCATTGGCATTAGTAATAGAACCGCTGACAGTACCGCTGGAGGCATCCATGGCAATCTGCTTGACGTAATCAATATTGCCATTGACGCTCAGCTGAGTGCCGTTGACGAGAGTAAGCTTATCGCCATTATCGATTGCGCCACCAACAGTAGCCTTGGTATTGGACAGACCAATATCCTTAACTCCGGACATGCCGCCAGAAGTCTTAAGAGTACTGTCGAGAGCAGCCAGCTTATCGCCACGGTTTACAGAACCGCCAATATCAGCCTCAGAACCGTAGATTTCAAACTTTTCAACTCGGTCAAGGCCACCACCAGTTGTGGTCAGCTTGCTGTTACCTGCAAGCAGAACATTCTTGGAGTCAGTAATGGAACCGCCAATGTTTGCCTTGGAACCGGCCATCAGAACTTCCTTGACATCATCAAGTCCGCCCTGAGTATTAAGGGTAGTGTTGCCGGTTAAAGCAAGGCTGTCGGAGTCAACGATACCGCCACTGACATTGGCTGTGGAGTTATGAACGGTGATCTTGTCAACCTTGTTCATACCACCATTGGCAGTCAGAGTGCTGTCAATCATGCCAAAGTTCCTGGTATCGTTGATAGCACCACCTACAGTGGCTGTAGAGCCAGCCATGGTGATGTCCTTGATGCGATCAAAGCCACCAGTTGAGCTGAGCTCAGAGCCATTAACCATGGTCAGGGAATTTGAGTTGCTGACACCACCGCCAAGTGTTGCCTTGGAATCAGCAAGGATAATTTCCTTAATGTTTTCGAGAGCACCTGAAGCCTGCAGGTCACTCTTGGCTACCAGCTGCAGTTTGTCGCCATTCTTAATGCCACCGCCGTTGAACTTGAGCTCAGAGCTGTGAGCAATAATCTGCTTGACGTTTTCAAGACCGCCATTGGCAGTAAGAGTACTGCCTGCTGCACCAATGGTATTGGTACCTGTAATGTTACCAGTAATGGTTACGTCACCGGAGGCAAGAGCAATATCCTTAACATTCTCAAGCTTGCCACCAACATTAAGCTTATCGGTTACCTCAAGCTTATCAATGTTAGTCAGATTATTAGTGACCTCTGTCTGGGCATTTACAGCTACGTTGGCAATGTTATCGATGCCATCAGAGAACTTGGTCTGTGCCTCGATGAATACATTGGTGTAATCACCCTTACCAAGGCCCTGAATCTTGTTGACCTCGGTTAATACCTTGCCATCACCACCGATAACGAGATTAGTCTTGTCGCTCTCCTTGCCTGCCTTGAGGTAGAGGTCCTTAAGCTTGCCACCATTGTTAAATTCAAAGGAGGCACCGGAGTCCAGAGTGGCGTCGATAAGAGCGTCATTTCTGGTGGTATCAACAAGGAACTTGCCGCCGTTGCCATCAGCCTTATTAACAGAGCCGTTACCAAGCAGTAACTCATCACCGTCAACGCGCATGGAGCCAACGTGAGCTACAACCTTTTCGCCGTCACGGATGTTAACCAGTCGACGGCCAATCAGATTGTCAGACTTGATACCGTCAAGACCGTTTTCAGCGATAAATACCTTGAGCTTCTGCCAGTCAATATCGCCGTTAGGCAGGATTACGTCCTCGATCTTGTCAATTAAGGCGCCGCCGATATCGATATTGCCATCAGGTACCTTATCAGGGTTCTTGAGGAACTCTTCCTTTAACTTCTTGATGTCTTCCTTAGTCAGGACGGTCTTGTCGTCGAAGTTAAATCTGATGGTGGCACCATCGGTCAGAGAGATGTTGTTGAGATACTTGTTCTTAGGATCGATCTCACCACCGTCCCAGCCCTCAGGATGCTCGTTACCATTGTTGCCATGGATATCGTGATTGAACTCAAGATCTCGCAGGGCTTCAATACCAAGCTCAAGCTTGGCAGTGGCGCCGCTGATATTGATATCACCACCGGTAGTGGTAAAGCCATACTGGAGCTTGTCACCTGTTGAGGTGCCAATAGGGGCCTTACCTGCAGTCATCTTGCTGTTGAGAATGTTCAGAGTGCCATCTGACATCTCAAAGTTCTTGACTGTGAGCTCGCCTGAAGAAACTGAGCCGTCAACATTGGTAATGGTGCCGATATTTACCTCACCACCAGCCATATTGAGGCTGTTGGCAATCATGCTGCCAGAGGTATTGAGCTTACCAGCAGTAATGTTGGCATCATCAGCGTTGAGCATGCCGGTTACGGACATGCTGCCACCATTGATGTTCAGAGGACCAACATTGGCTGTTCCAGTTACATTTAAAGAACCACTGGTTACATCAAGCTGATTGGTAATCAGACCATTGCCTGCACTGACTGCAGCTCCATTAACCTGCATGTTACCTGCAGTAATAGCGCTTCCGGCAGTGATGCTGCCACTGTTAAGCACGGCATCACCAAGGATATCCAGTCTGTTGGTAATTGTGGTCTTGCCGCCATTGGTAGTCATATTGCCACCGAGACTGGCGTTGCCACCAACAGTCAGGTCACCACTTTCAATATCAGCATTGCCTGCCAGCAACAGATCGCCACTGGCACTGACGGTACCGCCCTTCATGAGCAGGTTATCAGAGGTAATATTGCCCTTGGTTGTAAGAGTACCGGCCTCAGTACGCAGAGTATCAC
Organism: Anaerobiospirillum sp. NML120449; assembly: GCF_023051105.1. Taxonomy (GTDB): domain Bacteria; phylum Pseudomonadota; class Gammaproteobacteria; order Enterobacterales; family Succinivibrionaceae; genus Anaerobiospirillum. Next base: position 120,178 of record NZ_JALKIL010000005.1, read on the forward strand.
CAACAGCCAGGCTGCCACCAAAGTCGACCTTACCTCCCTCAAGTGAGAATCGGCCTCCTACAGTACCGGCACCGCTGACATTTACAGTTGAGTTGCCCTCAACAATCATGCTGCGATCACCGGACAGATTGCCTGCTACATCGAGTTTGGAATCGTAAACATCGATATAACCTGTAGAGGTCAGGTCATTCTTTGCAGTTACAGTTGAGCCGTCGATAAAGATATCGTCAGAGGTAAGCTTACCACCGGCAATAACAGTACCACTGTTGCTGACATCAAGCTCACCTGTAGTAGTAAAGTCGCCAGAGCTGGTAATGCTGCCACCGTTCATGACGACATTGCCGCCAGTGAACTTGCCATCAGCAGTTACTGTACCGTTATTCAGATCAGCATTGTTTAAGGTAATGTCATTCTTGGCAGTAAGAGTTCCGCCGGACATGTCGAAATTGTTGGCGGTAAAGCTGCCATCTGTTGCTACAGTTGCACCAGTCAGGCTGGTGTTACCAACAGTCATGTCACCGTTGCTGGAAAGCTTGCCACCAGCCATCTCAAGAATATCGCCGGAGAAGGCGCCGCCAGCAGTAACAGTACCACTGGTAATGCTGATGTCTTCGCCAGCAAAGTCGCCAGAGGCAGTAAGATTGCCTCCTGACATGGTCAGATCGCCACCGCTGTACTTCTTGTGAGCAATTAAGTCGCCACCTTTCATGGTGACATTGCCTACCTCAACATTACCGGTTCCTTCAAGCTTACCGCCGGTCATATCGACATTACCACCGGTAACTGGACCGCCTGCTGTAATAGTACCGCTGTTGATTTTTACATTGCCAAAGTTAAAAGCGCCACCGACCTTTAAGTTACCTTTATTTGCGGCAGTTACTCGTCCCTGAGTTGCGTTGAAATCGCCTTTAACATTAACAATTACATTCTCAACTGTAGCATCGTTGCCTACAGTTACATGCCTGTCTACAGTGAGAGCTCCACCTGTAACAGTCATATCCTTGCCAACAGAAAGGTCTCTCTTGAAATCAGCCTTGCCGTTGCTTAATGCAAAATCACCAGAAACCTTGACGTCACGGGTAATGGTTGCGGTACCACTGCTCATGGAGTAGTCGCCGGCCATAAGGTCACGGTTGACAGTGATATTGCCACCTGTAACAGTTAGTTTTTCGCCAACAGTTACATCACTGCCACCGCCTATGGCGCCGCCGGCAATGTTGTATTTGCCCTCAACATTGATAACTCCGGCACTAACCACGCCTGCAGTCTGCTTGACATCCCCCTTGCCATTGAGAGTTCCTCGAGCAGAAATGGAGCCACTTGAAATAGTAATGTCATCACCAACTGTCATGTTCTTTTTGGCGTCTACTCCGCCATTTTTAACAGTCAGTCTTCCATCTACATTGACATCGTTCGCAGCAGTCAGGCGGGATCCGTCTACTTCCAGCTCTCCGGCATTTATATCGTTACCGGCAGTAATGTTGACAGGTGTACCAGCAGGAGCAGCACCGGCCTTGAACTTGCCTCCTGCAGTGATGTCATTGCCTGCATTGAGCACACCGCTTGTAACAGTAAGCTCATTGCCGAATTTGATGTCATTACCGGCCTGAACAGTGCTGTTATTTACAGAACTGGCCTGGTCGCCTGAGAAGTTGAAATCCTTTTCAGTAGTAACAGTTGCATCTGTGAGTTTGGCAGTCTTACCAGTAATGTTCCCTGTGCTTTCGATATCGCCACCGGTCATTACCAGCTCGTCGAAGTTCATCTCACCCTTGGCATCTACGTTGCCGCCATTCATGGTGAGCTTGTCAAAATTAAGCGAGCCGTGCTCATGTACATCAATCCTGGAACCGTCAGCAAGAGTTACAGTGCCGGCATCGAGTACAGGGGCACCGGTCTGGCCATATTCAGGCGCAGCAGTGTGGTCAGCCTCCATTGCGGAGCCGACTTCAATCACAGCATTCTTGCTGGCATCAATATCCTGGGCAGTCCAGTAGCCATACTTGACCTTAAGGGCAGCCTTTTGCTTGTCATCGAGGCCATCAAGATTAAGGTTCATATCAAGATGACCAGTATCAGCTGAATGCGATGCAAGCTCACCAGCTGCGCCGCCTGAGGTCAGACGACCAAACTGGTCTGTCTTGCGATCTGCAAAACCAAGCTGTACCTCTGCCTCATGGCCAACCTTGATGTTCTCAACCTGGTTCTTTGAGTTAAGCTCTTTACCGACAACGAGCTTGCCACTCTTCAGATCGAGCTCACCTTTTCCATAAGTGGCACTGTCAATGGTCATGCCCTCTCTGGCAATGAGGGTATTACCCTTGCCAAAATCAATGGCATCAGCCTTTAAATGCATGTTTTTGGCATCGACAGTATTACCAGTTCCAGTAATACCAATGTTGTCAGTCTTTACGCCTGCAGCATCAGCAACTTTCTGGAATCTGTCCATTGAAAATGCCTGATGCTTGCCATTTTTCTTGGTTCCGTTGAGATCTCCCTCGATAACCATGCTGGCATTGCCACCAAGATGTATGGCAGCTCCCATAGGAGAGGAGCCATTTCTATGATTGTTGGCATTAAGAAGCTGATCAGCATTTTCCTGATTTAACTTTATGGTACCGTCTTTAACATCGAAAGTAGTCTTATGCTGCTTGCTTGCTGCAATAGCAATCTTTCCTGTTGTAAGGTCAAGAGTAGCATGGCTGTTATAGTTGACTTTATCGCCATTTGCGTTAACAGGAATCTCCTGAACACCGTTACCGTAAATCTTTACAGTGGTATCGGCCATGTTCTGAAGTGCCATACCCTCTTTAATCTTAAGAGTGGCATCAATACCTTTGCTTGCAGGATCGTTTTCAGCACCGCCGACCTGCAGTTCTCCACCTGCAAGATTTACGTATCTCTGATGAGTAACATTGCCAGCAGCTACGTGCAGCTTGCCGCCGCTTTCGAGCTTGATATTCTTGTCAATAGAGGTGCTGCCAGCAGCCATGACCTTATCGAGGCTGGCATCATATGGATTATCAACTTCTTCGGTATTTACAAACTCAATTGTGTTCTTAAGGTTAAAAGAATCGTCACCTGAGGTCTTGAGGGTAACATCCTTTACAGTGACCTTATTGAAGTTGTAATCGACATTGTTCTTACCAACCTCCTGAAGTTCGAGCTTATCAGCCTTGAGGTTGAGGGCATTACCAAGATCCCATCCGGCAGTTGGATTATCGCCAGTAACAAGTGCCTTATTGACCAGCATCTTGTCAGCAGAAATAGTTGCGCCGTCATGAACCTGGATCTGGCCCATGAAGCGCTTGTCATTAAACTTGAAATTGTTCAGGTGAACAGCTGAGCCGTTCTTGTTCTTAAGATTGAGCTCGCCATCACTTTCAATTTCAATGGTTCCGTGATGATTATCACTTGACTTTGTTGCATTCACAAAGTCATGAACCTGACCCCAGTATGCCTTTAATTTGGCCTTCTGGTCATTATCACCATCACCAATCGTAAGCAGAGCATTCTGCTTATGCTGGTTGGTTATCTTTGCACCCTGACCAAGCTCAAGAGTACCGTTTTTAAGATGGACCTTGCCTGCATTGGCCTGAGCAGGAGCTCCTTCAATCTGGATGGTGCCGGAGTTGATCTTCAGATGGGTATCAGAGCCCTGAAGGGTAGGGGCAGCCTTGTCAAAATCAAATACAGCAGTACGACCACCACCTACCTTGATAGTAGTGTTGTCCAGGGTGCCAGTTGCCTTGATTGTGCCGTTGTTGTTAAATCCGGTGCCTGGCTGATTGTGCTCGGCAAAGGAAATGGTACCGCCAGTGCCCTTAATATTGCCCTGAAGCACGACGTTTTCAGCATTCTTGCCATTCATGATAATGGTGCCGCCATTCAGATTGATTTCTGATGCACCATCCTTATGAGTATGGTCACGACCAAAAGCTGTTAATGAGCCATGTGCATTTTCGGTTTCTGCAATGTGAACAATACCACCAGAGCCAATATTGATGGTATCAGCACTTACCTGAACACTGTTGCCTGAGTGGTAGCCTGAACGTATACGCAGCTCACCCTGATTGACATCAATCTTACCGATGTCCATCTTGAACTCGTATCCGCCCTCTGGCTCACCGAGAGCCATAACAGCATTCTGGCCATCAAGCTTAAGAGTTCCATCACCAGTGATACCTGAGCCCTGACCGTAGCCACGGATCTTATAAGGATCACTGCTGTCACCACCAGTAACAGTAAGGTCGCCCTTCCAGTCGAGCTTGCTGGTTACCTTAAAATCTTTTGAGCCTCCGCCCAGTGTGCCATCGAGTGTATAGTCGCCACTGTTCTTAAGCTGATTGATATCAGTTAAAGCGGTTGCAGCATCGGCGGTGGAGGAGTAGACGCTGGCCAGCGCTGCCGTGCTGAGAATAGCGGTAGAAGCCAGACCTTTGAGATAGGCGTCCTTCAGTACAGCACGGTACTGTGCTGACAGAAATGTGATGGTGGAATTTGTTTGCTTCATAACTAGCTCTCTACACGACAACCTGTCAGGATAACCGGATCCGGTCACAGAGGGCCGGGCAACTGGCCTTGCTGTGGAGTTCCGGTCCGAGGCAGATATCGGATACAGGGGTAAAAAATGGAAATCGGGACTCTGGTTCGATTATGGGCAGGCGGCTTTGTCGGCTGGCGGGGAGACAGCGCAGGTGTGCCTGGAGCTCATGTGCTGTGGTGTTACATGAGTATGTGGCGCTAACCCTTGCTGTCGGGGAAATCCTTATGGTTCTTCCCTGCTCTCTCCTGAGCAGTACTGCACATATTTAATCTGCACAGACAGTCTGGCGACTGTATGGAGATTGTGAATCAGAGTTGTTAAATCTGCTGTCTTTGTCAGGACAGCGCGGTTTTGTCTGTTTGTTCGTTCAGTTAAGGCTTAAATGCCCCGGACTGAGCAAAACCTGGCTCAGACCAGGTAATGTCCTATTATCGGCAGCATTACGCAAAATTTGACCTTAAATGCTCAAAGTGTGAGCCGTGGCTGACTGCAGCAATGGCCTTGCACATCAGCTGTCAATGTATCTTCTCTCATATCTATGTTGACGTATTTTACTTTTGGGGCAAGATACGCCTTATGTCTGTAATGCGATCAGCATGTTTATCGGATTTATACCGGCAACAGGCATCCCCGGCCGGACACTGATGCCCGGGCCGGGATTCTCTTCTCTCTTCTCTTAATTCTATCTGTTTTTTTTCAATGCACCAATGGTGATCAGTTTGATTTACATCTGTACCCGAAAGCTGCGCTTCGGGATACATGCCGTAAATATCAGCCTTCTCAAAGCAGGTATTACCACCTCTTTGCTGGCTGTACTGAGCTCCGGTGCAAAAAACTGATACTCAGTAAGGACTGGGCCGTGCAGCAAGGATCGCCCTTGTGCATCAGGCAGACGCCAGGGGCGTCAGCCGGAGGCACATGCAAGGGGCGTCAGCCGGGGGCTGCAGCCCTTAGGCCGCTGGCCGCTCAGGCGTAGCCGGTCCTGGGATGGCATGGGCCATGGCCGGGCACGGAGCCCTTCTGTCAGGACATTATGGCTTTGTCCTGCTGCAATGTGACAGAAAAACAGTCCATTTTTTCACATGCAAAACACGATCCGCCAATGGAATGACGCCTGACTGCCCATGCATCAGAAGGCCAGCGGCGGCCGTGCAGCACAGCTGCCGGACGTGGCGGCCAGCCGCTGCCCGCAGCTGTGCTGCGGGCTGGGGCTGGTTAGTAGTCGTAGCGGGCGTTGGCCTCGACTGCCAGATCCTTTGTGGAGTCAGAGGTTCTGTATGCCACGCCGGCACCGGCTGCAAAGCGGCCGTTGCGGACGGTGACGCCAGCCTTGATGCCTGCGGTGTAGTCATCAACAATCTGGGAGTCGAGGCTGGTGGTCATGTTGTTAACACCCTGCCACTTGACGTCGTTCTTGCTGGACTTGTCACCGACATTGGCTGTCATGGTCAGATCAAGAGATGGCTTGATGTTCCAGGTACCATGCTTGATGTTGCGCGATACGGTTACACCAACAGGTATGGAGACCATATTGGCAGTGTCACCGGTTGAGCGGGCAATGGTAGAGCCATTGATGGAGACATCATGATCCGAGGTGCTGACATGAGTCAGGCGGATACCGGCATGAGGAGTAACCTCAACAGGACCTGCCTGCATCTTCTGACGGGCGGTAACACCGGCGGTGATAACCTTGCTGCTCACCGATGCCTTTGCCTCTCCCACAGCTGTCTGAGTGGAGAGATCGTTACTGGTCTGGGTATAGGCCATATCAGCAAGCACGGAGATCGGACCTCTGGTGTAACGGCCGTAGGCAGCAGCACCAATGTACTTGCCTTCGTTCTTCACACCCGATACCAGTCCCTTTGAATCACCGTCAACAGTACCGGCACTGATAGCTGCACCGACCTCGACATTAGGGTGGACGCGTACATCCAGACCTGCTGTCATGCCGGCAAGCTTAATATCATTGCCATAGCTCTTGTTGTCAGCAGTCAGGCCGTCGCTGTCAACCTTTCTGTAGGTTGGAGTCATCCAGGTTGATCCCTTGCTGTAGGCCTGCTTCTCATTACGCTTGTCGTTCATCCATGGCACAGCCTGAACCGGCTTTGAGGTGTAACGATCATCTACGGAAGCTGTAGTCATGCCTGAACGGGCAGCAATGGCATCAGTAGTAACCTCAGAGGCGGTCAGAGCACTGCGGGCAGTACCACCAAGGCTGGACATACGGGCTACAGCCTCAGCATCACGGCCGGAATTGGTAGCTGTAACAATGTAGTTGAGCAGCGGGTTGTTGGCCTTATGGTAAACGCTGTAGGAGCTGTCAGGATTCTTGACCGGAACAAAGTTGGTAGCGGTCAGTACATTGCCGCTGCCATCAGTAAACTGCTGATTGTCAGGATTGTAGGTCACGCCTGAGGCTACATCACCATGCAGTGGTGGACGGTTTGGATTGTTGTCAAAGCCGCCATACTGGGCCAGAGAGTCACGTACCGGCTGAGAAACATCGTTAAAGCTCTTGTCAGCCACGGTCTGATTGACGGTAAGGAAGAGATCATCAACCTGACCTGGACCAAAGCCCTCAGGAGCCTCAAACAGTCCGTTTACAGACTCGGCATCCATTGGCTTGCCATCTTCGGTAATGAGTTCAATCTTGCCATTGGTATCACGGAATACCTTGATTGGGGCATTAGGATTGATGGTGGTACCGGCAATGAGCAGCTTGGAGCCCTTCTTTGCGTACATGCTGGCATCGGGCTTCTTAAAGGTGATGGCAGCTGAGTCAGTACCCTGTACGGCATCGTTATGCAGTACCAGAGCTGAATTGTTGTCCACATAAATATCGTTGGCAGCAATCAGGCCCTTGTACTGGGCATCAGCAGCATGGTACTCGTCATAGCCACGGGTGGCATCGACCACAATCTTGCTGCCTGAGGCCAGGGTAACTGGACGGCCTACGTAGGCTACAGAGCCAATGGCATCTGGAGAGGATGCCGGATCCTGCAGCGAGCCGTTCTTGAAATAAGGTGCCAGAGCGGTCTGAATTTCATTAACGGCGCCGTCAACATCCTTAGCTGATGTGCCCATGGCGATTACAGCATTCTTAAGGGCTACCACTGTACCGTTGAGCTCACCTGCACGGGTAACTGCTGCGGCAGCAGCCAGCTTGGCTGGTGCACCTGTCTCAGGGCTGGTGCCAGGGGTGCCTCCGGCACCTGGAGTGGTGCCGGCGTCAGGGCCGGTGCCGTTGCCGGCATCAGGGCCGGTGCCGGTGCCTGGGCCGGTGCCGCCCTCAGGGGCATGTGGCAGGGACGGATCTGTGCCCATGTTGTTCATGGCAACAATAGTGGCCTTCTCGCCATACTCAGGGTCAGCCACGATAGTGCCGCCATTGAGATTGGCGTAGCCTGCAAGCAGGTGGGCAGTGCCGCCCTTGCCATCAGATCCAGCGCGGACTTCCACGCCCTGAGCCAGATCCAGCTGACCTGCAGTGGTATTGCCTTTGGCAAGGTGGACGCCACGGGTAAACTCGACTGAGCCAAATTCATTATTGCCGCTGAGAATGGCCTGGTTGCCAAAGCGGGCCTTGCCCTTGACCTTCATGTCGCCGCTGTACTCGGTAAGCAGAGTATCGACATTGCCGGTAATGTCCAGCTCCTGAGCCTCAATTGAGGCGCCGGTGGAGCCAGGGTTTTCAGGGGTGCCTGGAGTTGCGCCTGGTACTGTGCCGGTCAGGTTCTGAGCCTTGAAGGTACCGGCCACTACAATCTTGCCGTTGGCACGGACAAACTCAATATCATTGATATTGCCACCAACCTCAAGGGTAGAGCCACGGACCACATCAAGCTGAGTGCTCTTTTCCAGATCCTTGCCTACCTTGAGAGTGCCGGCAGTGACCTGGACCTTGTTCATGCCGGTCACATTGTTTCCGGCAGTTACAGTGCCGCCGCCGTTGACGGACAGGACTTCACCATTCTGGATGTTCTGAGCAATATCAGCAGTACCACCGAGGTAGACATTCTTGACGCCGTCAATGTTCTGGGCAGTAAGGGTGGTACCTGAGGTCATGTTGAGCTCGCTGCCGCTGGCAATGCTGCCGGAGACATTGAGCGCACCACTGTCAGCCAGTACCTTGTCAAAATTAAAGACGCTTCCGCCCACCTCAGTTTTGGTATTGGAGGTCATTAACTTGCGGACATTATCGATATCGCCGCTGACCTTGATGGTGCTGTCCTGAGCTACCAGAGTATCGCTGTTGGCAATACCGCCGGCACCAACAGTGGAACCGGAGCCAATCTCAATGGTTTCACTGCCGTCAATCTTGCCTGCAATATCAGTGGAGCTGTTCATCACCACGATCTGCTTGACCTGGTTTACTCCGCCTGTAGAGGCCAGCTTGCTGCCTGAGGTCAGCTGCATGATGTCGGCATTGGCGATATCGCCGCCGGCATTGACAGTGCTGCCCTGCATCAGGACCTTCTTGACCTCATTGATGCCGCCACCGGCTGTGAGCTCACTGTTTAACAGCTGCAGGTTTTCAGAGCCGCTGATCACGCCGCCAATGTTGCCTGTGGACTTGTTAAAGGCGATATTTTTGACATTATCAATGCCACCAGTGGTGGTCAGGCTGGAATTGTCAATTGCAGTGAGCTTGTCAGCATTGGTGATGCTGCCGCCTACAGTAGCAGTAGTGCCGCCAAGTCCAAGATCCTTTACCTTGTCGATATTGCCACTGACATTGACTGTGCTGTTAAGAGCCACCATCTTGTCAGAGGTACTGATATCGCCGCCAATATTGGCAGTGGAGTCACTGATACCAATATCCTTGATGCTGGACAGACCGCCACCAGTAGTAGTGATGGTGCTGCCTGATACGGCAGTCAGGCTCTCAGAGCCCTTAATGCCCTTACCGGCATTAAGAGCGGAGGCTGAGGCAATGATCTTCTTGACCTCGTTGATGGCATCAGCTGTGGTCAGCTCACTGCCAGAGGCCAGAGTCAGGCTGTCAGAGTTATTAATTCCACCGCCAATAGTGGCCTTGGAATCCATAAGAGTAATGTTCTTGACCTGCTCAAGACCGCCATTAGTGGTATTAAGCTCGCTCTTGCCGGTGACAATGACGGTCTCAGCACCATTGATGGCACCACCGATATTGGCAGTGGAGCCGGCCATGAGTACTTCCTTAACCCTGTCGATACCGCCCTGAGTCTTGAGATCAGAGCCTCCGGTCAGAGCAATGGTGTCAGTACCGCTGATACCACCGCCAATGCTGGCCTTGGAATCATGAACAGTAACCTTCTGAACATCATTAAGGGCACCAGAGGTATTAAGCTCACTCTTTGAGACCAGAGCCAGACTGGTGGTGCCGTTGATGCCACCGCCAATGGTTGCTTTGGAAGCAGAGAGGGTGATGTCCTTAATCTGATCAAGAGAGCCGCTTGCTGAAAGCTCACTGCCCTTGACCATGGTCAGGCTGTCGCCACTGGTAACAGCGCCGTCGATAACAGCTTTGGAGGCTGCAAGGGTAATTTCCTTGATGCTCTGCAGACCTGAACCTGAGGTAGTAAGGTTACTGCCCTCAACGAGCTGGAGCTTGTCAGTATTGGCAATGCCACCCTTGAGGTTGATATCGGAGCTGTGAGCAATGATCTGCTTGACCTTGTCAAGACCGCTCTGTACAGACAGGGAGCCGCTGACAGAACTGATATTGTCAGTACCGGTAATGCTGCCGCCTATGGTGACATCGCCTGAAGAAATGGCAATATCCTTGACGTTCTCCAGATTTCCGGCCACATTCAGCTTATTAGCTGCCTCGAGCTTGTCGATATTGGTCAGGTTCTTACCAATGGTGGTCTCACCTGTTACCGAGACGCGATCGACATTGTCGATACCCTCAGCAATGCTGGTCAGAGCATCAATAAAGACATTGGTATAGTCACCCTGACCCTGAATCTTGTTGATATTGGTTACAGTGGAGCTGTTACCGCCAATGACAACATTGGTCTTGTCGCTCTCCTTACCGGCCTTGAGAATGATGTCCTTGAGGTTACCGCCATTATTAAAGGCAAAGGAGGCACCGGAGTCGAGGGTCACGTCAATAAGGGCATCATTATTGGTAGTGTCGACTACAAAATTGCCATTGTTCTTTGCGGCATTGTTTAAAGAGCCGTTACCGAGCAGTACGTCATTACCGTCCACACGCATTGAGCCTACGTGGGCTACGACCTTCTCGCCGTCCTTGATATTTACCAGACGGGCTTCATCAAGCTTGTCGATCTTGACGCCGTCAAGGCCCATGGAAGAAATGAATACCTTGAGCTTCTGCCAGTCAACATCACCATTAGGCAGGAAGACATCTTCAAGACCGTCGAGCAGGGCATCACCAATATCGATATTGCCATCAGGAACACCATCAGGATTCTTGAGGAACTCTTCCTTTAACTTCTTGATGTCTTCCTTGGTCAGAAAGGTCTTGTTGTCAAAATTGAACTTGATGGTGGCGCCATCACTGAGGGTAATGTTATTAGTGTACTTGTCCTTTGGATCAATAGGACCGCCATTGCTGCCCTCAGGGTGCTCATTACCGTTGTTACCGCTGATGTCATGCTTGAACACCAGATCACGCAGAGCCTCAATGCCCAGCTCCAGTTTGGCAGTGGCACCGCTGATATTGATGTCACCACCGGTAGTGGTAAAGCCATAATCGAGCTTGTCACCGGCAGCAGTACCCAGAGGAGCCTTACCGGCTGTCATCTTGCTTTCAATGATATTGAGGACACCATCTGACATGGCGAAATCTTTAACAGTCAGATCGCCATTTTTGATAATACTGCCGTCAGGTCCCTTGAGGTTACCAATATTGATGGTACCACCAGCCATATTGAGACGATCGGCAGTCATGCTGCCAGAGGTATTGAGCTCACCTGCTGTAATACCGACATCACCGGCAGCCAGCTGACCATTGACGGACATGGAGCCGCCATTGATTTCAAGAGGACCAACAGTGGCTGCACCACTGACAGTAAGCGACCCCTTGCTGACCTCAAGATTGCCTGTGATCAGGCCATTACCGGCAGAAACATCAGCGCCGTTGATATGCATAGTACCGGCAGTCAATGCACCGCCGGCAGTAATCTTTCCGCCATCGAGCTGAGCATTACCCTGGATATCAAGACGGTTGCCAATATTTGCAGTACCGCCAGTTGCTTTGAGATTGCCACCAACATTGGCTGAGCCGCTGACATTGAAATTACCGCCTGCCAGAGTGGTATTGCCAATGGAGCTGAAATCACCGGCGCTAAGAGAGCCGCCATTGAGATCAAGGCTGCCTGCGCTGACTGTACCCTTTGAGGTTAAGTCGCCATTGTCTATAACCAGCTCCTGGCCTACAGCAAGGCCACGGTCAAAGGAAGCAGTGCCGCCCTTCATGTTGAACTTGCCTTCAACCAGACCGTTGCCACTGACCTGAACTTCGGAGGTGCCGCTGACAATCATATTCTGGGCAGCATGCAGATTACCGCCAGCGCCTAACTTTGAGTCATAGACCTCAATGTAGCCATCAGATGACAGATTGCCATTGCTGGTAATCTCACCCTTATTAACATAGATTTCCTGAGCGGCAAGGTTGCCACCGGCACTTACAGTGCCGCTGTCTTCAACATGGAGCTCGCCACTGGCGGTAAAAGCACCGCTGGTAGTAATGGAGCCACCGGAAACATTGACGTTGTTGCCGTTGAAGACGCCACCTGCTGTTACTGTGCCCTTGTTGATATCAACATTGTTGACAGTAATATCGCTCTTGCCATTGAGACTGCCACCGGACATGGTGAGATTACCGCCGCTGAATCTGCCACCTGCGGTTACAGTTCCCTCAGTCATGTTGACATTATCAACAGTCATGTCGCCACTGCTGGAGAGCTCACCGCCGGACATGGTGAGATCGCCACCAGAATAGGTGCCACCAGCAGTGACAGTACCGCTGGTAATGATGACATTGTCAACAGTCATGTCAGAGCCTGTAGTAAGACTGCCACCTGACATGGTGATGTCATCACCCTGGTACTTGCCACCTGCAGTAACAGTACCTCCTGACATGGTAACAGCACCAACAGTAAAGTCGCCGCTTCCGGCAATGGTGCCTCCCGACATGGTGATATTGCCGCCAATGACATTACCACCTGCGTTGACCTTGCCTGCAGTTATCTGCATGGTGCCATACTGGAAATTCTTACCGGCGTTGACGGTGCCATTGTTCAGGCTGACATGATCACCGGTAATAAAATCACCGGAGGCAGTGACAGTAACCTTGCCAATGCTGGAGTCACCACTGACCTTGATATCCTTGCCTGCTGTTAGAACACCGGCACGGGCATCGAGATTCTTGCCCACAATCAGACTGCCACCATATTTGGCAGCACCGCCTTCCATGATGTAATCGCCTAAGGCTACACCGTCGCCGCTGACTCTTACCAGAGCCTTGCCACTTACCTTGTAATCATCAAGAGCAACAGAATTGCCTTTAACATTGATTTCACCGCCACGGAAATCAAAGTTATTGGCAGTCAGGTTCTTATTGACAGTTACACCACCACTGGTGACGGTCATGTCGCCACTGACGGTCATGTCACCGGCGCCGCCAATGGCGCCGTTATCCATGGTGTAATCGCCGGAAACATCAATGGTTCCAGCGCTTAACACGCCACCGGTCTGATTAACATCACCCTGACCCAGGAAAGTGCCAGCTGCAGTTACAGAGCCGGAAGAAAGATTCATGTTCTTAAGGACAGTGACATTCTTTCTGCCAGTAAGATGGGTACCGCCAGCATTGAGCTCGTCTTCAAATACGGCATCACCTGAGACGTTGATCAGGCCACCATTGAGATTTGAGGCTCCAGGACCACGGGCGGTGAGATTCTTGCCGGCATTGATGGTGCCGCCGGTCATATTGACAGTACCGGCAGTGATATCAGAACTGGTGTCAATGGTGCCATTGGCCATGGCCAGGTCATCAAAGTGCATATCGCCGGAGGCCTTGACCTTGCCGCCCTTCATATCGAGCTTGTCAAAATCAACAGAGCTCTGATCATGCACAATGATCTGGGAACCATCAGCCAGAGTTACAGTGGCAGCCTCAAGTGCAGGAACACCATTGCCGTATACAGGCGCAGCAGTTTCTCCGGTCCCCAGTGCGGAGCCGACTTCAATTAAACCGTTTTGTGAAGCGTCTATATCCTTTGCAGACCACTTGCCATACTTGACCTTTAAGGCAGCCAGCTTGTCAGGGTTAATACCATCGAGCTTGATGTCAATCTGGACATTGCCGGTATCAGCAGACTTATCAGTCAGAGTACCAGCAGCACCTGCGGCAGTAAGATCGCCAAAGCGATCGGTCTCACGCTTGGCATAGCCAAGCTCAAGCTCTGCAGTTGAGGCGTCCTTACCCACATTGATCTGGCTGACACCGCCATCAGAGCTCAGTCTGTTACCCACAACCATACGGCCACTGGTAAGAGCAAACTCACCGTTGGACTGCTTTTGAGCATCAATGGTCATACCCTCACGGGCAATGAAGCTGTTACCCTCGCCAGGATTGAGCTCAGCTCCCTTGAGATGCATGTTAACTGCCTGCACAGTATTTCCTGTGCCGGAGATACCTACCTCGTCAGTGTTGAGCTGATCAGCACCGGAAACCTGCTTGAAGATCTCAGTAGAGATGCCAGTGCTCTTACCTCTGTCCAGGGCATTAAGCTCACCTTCGATAACCATGCTGGCATTGCCGCCCAGATGCACGGCTGCACCAATGGCAGTGTTGCCTTTGCGCTTGTTCTGAGTATCAAGCAGCTCACGGGCATTATCAGTGCTGAGCTTGAGAGATCCGTCCTGAATGTCAAAGGTGGCCTTGTTCTTAGGCTTGCTATTACCGGCAATAGTGAGCTTTCCGGAAGTCAGGTCGAGCACAGCCTGGCCCTTGATGGTCTTGCCACCACTGCCGTTAGCATCAGCACCTACAGTCTGCTCACCTGTACCCTTGATGGAAATACTGGTTGGGGCCTTACTGGTAATATGCAGGCCACCCACAGCCTTCCACTGAGCGTCTACACCACTGGTGCGCTCACGCATGTTGTAGGTGTCATTCAGTTCCTGACCACCCACATTCATGCTGCCTTCATTGAGGGTTACCTTGCCTTTGGTGGTCAGTGTTCCGGCTGCCACATCAAGACGGCCGCCCTTATCGATGGAAACAGCTGAGTTGAATGCGGTCTGACCTGCCTGATAGTACCTTGGACCATTGGCATCGTCAGGATGAGCCTGCATTTGGCTGTTAACAATGCGGATATCGTTCTTGAGGTTAAAGGTCTGCTTCCAGCCGCCATTGGCCTCAAGCTGCAGATTTTTGGTTACAGCCTTGCGGAACTTGTAATCGATATTATTTGCACCGCTCTCCTTGAGTTTGAGAGTGTCGGCACGCAGATCAAGACTGTTGGCTGTTGACCAGCCGGCTGAAGCACCGGCTCCGGTCTTCAGCGCGCGATCAATCTTAAGATTATCAGCAGCAACAGTACCGCCGTCATGGACCTGTATCTGCCCCATGAAGCGCTTGTCATTGAAATCGAAATTATTCAGATGAATATCAGAGCCATTGGCATTGGCCATCTCCAGCACGCCATCTTTTCTGATTTCGATAGTGCCGTGATGATTACCGTTTTTGGCATTGACGAATTCGTTAACATGACCCCAGGAAGCCTTTAAGCGTCCTTCCTGATCCTCGTCGCCACCGCCAATGGTCAGAAGAGCATTCTGTTCATGATTATTGGAAATTTTGGCATTTGCACCCAGCTCGAGAGTGCCATTATGGATTTCGACACGGCCGGTGTCAGCCTGAGCAGGTGCGCCCTTGATCTCAAGGGTGCCTGAATTGAGTTTGAGGTGGGAATCGCTGCCTGGAATGGTACCAAGGGCCTTGTCAAAGTCAAATACGGCAGTGCTCCTGCCACCTGTCTTGATGGTGGTGTTTTCAAGCACACCGGTGGCCTTGATGGTACCGTTGTTATAAAAGCCCGGCTGGCCTGAATTTTCGGCAAAGCTGATGGTGCCGCCATTGCCAGTAATCTGTCCCTGGAGAACGGCATGCTCGGCTTTCTGGCCGTTGAGGAGAATACGGCCGCCAGACTGCAGGTTGATAACCGAGGCCTTTTTGCCATTACCCTCAGTACGGCCCAGAGCAGCAACGGAGCCGTTGTCACCCATGCCCGCTACATGGATGATGGCCTCACGGGCTGGATCACCGCTGCCCACAGTGATGTTATCGGCGCTTACCTGGGTGTTTCCTGCCATATGGAAACCAGAGCGCACACGCATCTCGCCTTCCTGAATATCAATCGAGCCGAGATCCATCTTGAATTCGTAATTGCCCTGTGGCTCGCCAACAGCCACAACAGCTCCCTTGCCATTGACAGACAGAGAACCGTTGCCATTGATGTCAGCACCTTCAACATTGCTGATAATCTTATGAGGGTCGCCCTTTACTGAGCTGTTTACAGTCAGATTACCCTGCCAGTTGAGGTCCTTATTGACACGCAGGTCCTTTGAACCGGCTGTGTCATCCAGGGTGTAGTCACCAGCAGTACCGAGCTGCTCGAGGTTGTCGAGTTTTGTGGCTGCCTCAGCAGATGAGGTATAGACGGATGCCAGCGCAGCCGTGCTGAGAAGTGCGGTCGAAGCCAGACCTTTCAAATAGGCGTCCTTAAGTACAGCACGGTATTGTGCTGCCAGGAATGTGATAGTGGAGTTTGTTTGCTTCATGGTTATTTCTCAACACGACTTCCTGCCTGCAGGAGGGCAGACCATCAGGCCTCAGGCCGGGCAAGGTGCCTTGAGGGCTGGAGACAGCCTGAAGCTGTCAGGTCCGTCATCTGCAGATGGCGGGTACAGGGGTCAATATCTAATCTGATTTGACAGGGACAAGCTGCCGTGACAGTAGGGAGTAAAGCGTTTACTCCTGTAGTCGGTAAATCGCGCTCATGGGCTGTCCCCATGACTGTCAGCGGCATGCCACCGTGATACTGGGGAGTAAAGGTTTACTCCTGTAGTCGGTAAATCGCGCTCATGGGGCTGTCCCCATGACTGTCAGCGGCATGCCGCCGCTGCACAGGCCGTTAAGGCATCGATATTTACCTGGATATTCAGGACTATATGGCAGGTATTCCTGAATATCTCCCTGGCAGGACTGCACATACTTGCGCAAAGAGCTGAACGTGACTGAGCATGACAGGCAAGTCCGGGCCTGCTGCTAAGCTGCAGGACACCTGAAGATGACCTCCAGCTTCATGGCTACAGTTGCAGCTGCAGCTGGGACTGCAGTGCCGCACAGAAGCATGAGCCCCATTTGGTATGCAGTCCTGATTTGCCGCCGGGCAGGCTGACAAATCTCTCCTTGAAAATCAGAATTGTTTAATTTGCGGTCTGAACCAGCTCAGGCTGCATCAGACTGCACTGTATTCTGTCCGGTTAAGGCGCTGCTGTATGGCCGACACATAGTGCTGCTGTATGACCGGCATGTCAGCGCTGCTGTATGGCCGGCATGTCAGGCGGACAGGCCTTTGAGCAGATGCTGTCATCACGTATGACGGCGGGCAACAGAACACAGTTCTGGTAATAATCTATTATCGGTCGTATAAGGACAAACTTTGGACATTTCTCATTGAAATGTGAGCCAGAACGGCCTGCGGACGCCATTTGCTTCATCATCCGTCAATAACATGGCACCTTAGATTTATGGATTTAAAAACAACTCCATAAATTTAAATGCATCATGCATTTTGCACTGCGGATATGACGCATATGTCCGAACTGTTCCGCGCTGCGCTGTCCTGATTTCAGCATATGCTGATAGACGCACCATTAGTGACCAGAATTTCTTACACATCACAAAGACCTCAAAAGAAATCGACCGGCACGTTTAACTGTCATCATGCCTGGTTCGGCTCATCTATGAGGCATCTGCAATGGCCTATTTATCACTTATGGCAACAATCGCTAACAGAAAATTAGCACCTTGAAAAAGGCACCATTCTATTACATGCAAAACATGAGCCCCAATGAAAAAGCCCGTAATTTCGCCCCTTAACAAACACTATATCAGTATCTATCTGTGCCTCCAGAAGCACAAAAACCCCACCCTCAAGCCAGCAACTACCCAAACAAATCCACCCTCTCAAATACAGTCTGTCCTGTCATACCTTACTCCCGCAGAGAGCACTATGGACGGTAGAGCTACTACCCTCCCTAAGAACAGCCCAGCATGAACGCAACTGCAGCACATGCAGAGAACGCGGCTCACCATGCTCTGCCTGCCTGTGCCGATAATCCGGCTCACCATGCTCTGCCAGCCCGTGCAGGGAACGAGGCTAACCATGCGCTGCCTGCATGCGCAGCCGGTGTGGGGCCCCGTGTCGAACTCACAGGCACACTCCGGGCTATAGAGCCATCGCTGTAAAGTTCCCATCCAAAGGATAAGACAGGTGGCGGCCAACGGTAATTTCCCCTCTCAAAGGCAACTCAGGGTTCAGCACCTGCACTGCTGCTCTCATGCACGCTCTTACCCCAGACCTTGCTTCAATGCCTCAATTACACCATTGATTCTGGCATGCAAGCTAACAGTTGCTCCCATGTAAAAAGGTCTATACGACATACCTGGCAGCGCAGACGGCTGCTGCCGTTATGCTCTGAGTGCTGCACTGTACGCTTGCCAGTACGTGCATAAACGCTCCCAATCCCCCTGCATCAGTCAAATCGACTTTAATTGATATGTATAGAGCTAAAAAAGGCGGGGAGCCCCCGCCGTGAATGATAAAGATAGAGATATATCTTCTTTGTCACCTGCCTAACAGGCTAAGAGCGATAGTTGGACGCTGATTAGCCTGAGCAAGTACGCTTTGAGAAGCCTGCTGAATAATATTGTTCTGGGTAAGGGCTGCGGTCTCAGAGGCGAAGTCTGTGTCTCTTATGCGGCTGCGGGCATCAGACTGATTCTCGGAGATATTGGCCTGATTACGGATAGTACTTTCCATTCTGTTTTGTAAAGCACCAAGGCCTGCACGCTTGGAATCAACAGCCTGAATCAGCGCATCAATATTCTCGAGAGTCTTGGTTGCCACCTCGGCAGTACAAACACCAAAACGAACAACCTGAGTTGCACCAGCACCTGACTTTACCAGTCCCTTATCACCTGTAGCATTTATGTTAGCATCCTGGATTCCGGCCAGTTTACCAATGCCACTTAAGGTGAACTCGTTGCCCCAGTCAAGCTGCAGGGTATTGCCCGCATTGGCGCCTACCTGGAAGGTAAGCTTGCCATCAGCTGGAATGAGGCTGTTTTTATTGTTCTGAGCATCGTACTTGCCATTGAGAACCAGCTGACCAGCAAAGGTGGTCTGCTTGGCAATACGGGTGATTTCAGCTGACAGCTGGGTTACTTCTTCCTGGAGGGCCTTACGGTCAGCAGCAGAGTTGGTGCCGTTGGCTGACTGGACGGCCAGCACGCGGATGCGCTGGAGCATGTTGGTGGTCTCGTCCAGAGCACCTTCAATGGTCTGGGCAAGGGCAATACCGTCATTGGTGTTGCGGTTACCCTGGTTGAGGCCATTGATCTGGGAGGTCAGGCGATCGGAAATCTGGAGGCCGGCTGCGTCGTCCTTGGCTGAATTGATTCTCAGACCTGATGAGAGACGCTGATAGCTGGTATTCAGGTTCAGAGTGGCATTGCTGAGTTTGCGCTGGGCATTGATGGAACTGACGTTCGTATTAACATATAAAGCCATAATATACTCTCTAAATCATTTTACAGAATAAGGACAAGGGGTCTTATTCTTTCATTTCTCTTTCTTTCTTTCTTAATTTTCAGCGTTCAAAGCAGCTCCGCCATCCCAAAAGGATGACTTGCCCATAAAAGCAACAAGCCCCGGGCATAAAATGCCTGGAGCGTTGCAGTCTGATATCAAAATCAGAGAATCAGGGAATAAGCTTTAAAAGGCTAAAACAACAGGGATAGCCCTGTTATAAATGTTCATTAGCCTCCGAGCAGGCTCAGAGCGATAGTTGGTCGCTGATTGGCCTGGGCCAGCACAGTCTGAGAAGCCTGCTGGATAATATTGTTCTGAGTCAGAGCAGCGGTCTCAGAGGCGAAGTCTGTGTCTCTTATGCGGCTGCGGGCATCAGACTGATTCTCAGAGATATTAGCCTGGTTACGGATAGTGCTTTCCATTCTGTTTTGTAAAGCACCAAGACCGGCACGCTTGGAGTCTACTGCCTGGATAAGCTTGTCGATGTTCTCAAGTACATGAGTGGCACGTGAAGCTGTAGAGATGGTAAAGACAATGGTGTTCTTGCCTTGATCGTTCTTTACTGTTGTAAATCCGGTTGTTTTGTTTTGATTGGCTTTTTGAATGCCGGCCTGGTCGGCGATGCCGCTTAAGTTAAAGGCATCGTTCCAGTTAAGGTCCAGGGTGTTGCCTGCGTTGGCGCCTACCTGGAATGTGAGCTTGCCGTTGGCTGGAATGAGGCCCTGGCCGGCGCCATCAAGAATGGTCTGACCAGCAAAGGTGGTCTGTCGGGCAATACGGGTAATTTCCTGGGACAGCTGGGTTACCTCTTCCTGCAGAGCCTTACGGTCTGCAGCAGAGTTGGTGCCGTTGGCAGACTGTACAGCCAGCACACGGATACGCTGCAGCATGTTGGTGGTCTCGTCCAGAGCACCTTCAATGGTCTGGGCAAGGGCGATACCGTCATTGGTGTTACGGTTACCCTGGTTGAGGCCATTGATCTGTGAAGTCAGACGGTCGGAAATCTGGAGGCCGGCTGCGTCGTCCTTGGCAGAGTTGATTCTCAGGCCTGAAGAGAGGCGCTGATAGCTGGTATTAAGGCTTAAAGTGGCATTACTGAGCTTGCGCTGGGCATTGATGCTGCTGACATTCGTATTAACGTACAGGGCCATACTTATCTCCAAAATGGGATTTAAATCGGCCCTATGGGCCTGAAAATCTGGAAGTCATGCCCATGGGCCAATAAGCGCAAGGCATGGTTAAGTATAAGATTTATCAAATAAATGCAATTTATTTGCCAACATGCTCAAATATGTAGCTATAAACATCACCTTAGCGCCATGATTTCCCTTATTTACAGGCTTTACATCTTTCGAGCACTTACTTGAATCTTTAAGCCCATTCAATAATATCGATATCAATAAATGCAATTACTTACAATTACATACACTATGTATGTGATCCCTGTATGGTAATTACATTAAGACTGTCAGTTAGTCAGTTTGTTTGTCTTCCTTGCCACATTTTGCATAGCCCCTCATATGCCACTGAAGCGTGCCCAATAAATTTACGCTGATGCCCGGTATGACTCCTGCCGATCAGAGCACGCATTGAGTTGTGTTGTGTTGAATTGAATTGAATTGCACTTCATTGCTTGTCCAATAGAGCTCTTTACGGGCATGGAGTATAGCCACGGATATGGTGCCACGTTTGAAATTTGCGAACTCTATGGGCGCAGCAAGGCCTCAGAAGCAGCTGTGCGGCTCCCGATAACCTTGATGATTAAATTTGAATTTCAGCCTTGTGACCAGTGGCAGCCGAAGAATGCGCGGCATCCCATCTACAGGGCGGTCCTGGCGGCACCGTGGACCATGGAGTATGGACCATGGAGTATGGACCATGTCTCATGCCTCATGCTTCATGTGTCATGCCGCCTCATGCCCGATTACAGCATGACGTGGTGTAATGCTGTAATGGGGCGGCCAGGGAGCCTGGCTTTTTTGCAGCAGTGGTTGCGGACGACTGCTGCTGGTGAAGCTGGCAGCCGGGCGGCATGGACCGTCCGGCTGGGCATTAATAGTCGTAGCGGGCGTTGGCTTCGATTGCCAGGTCCTTGATGTTGTCCGAGGCTGTGTAGGAGACACCGGCTCCGGCTGCAAAGCGGCCATTACGTACGTTTACACCGGCTCTGATGCTGGCAGTGATGTCATCGGCAGCCTGGGTATCAAGTGAGGTAGTGAGGTTGTTAACTCCCTGCCACTTGACCTCGGTACCGGCAGACTTGTCACCGGCGTTGGCGGTGAGAGTGAGATCAACCGAAGGCTTGATATTCCAGGTGCCCTGCTTGATGTTGCGCGAAACGGTCACACCTACAGGTATGGATACCACATTCTGAGTTGCTCCAGTGGACGAGGCAATGGTAGAACCATTAATCTGCACATCGTGATCTGAGCTCTCAACACGAGTGTAGCGCAGACCGGCATGTGGAGTTACCTCAACATCACCCATCTTCATCTTATGACGGGCAGTGACGCCTAAAGACACGGCCTCACTGTCAACCGAGGCAGTTGCCTTACCAAGGGCCGTGTCAGTGGACAGATCGTTATCAGTCTTTGTGTAGGAGGCATCGGCCAGTACGGCTGTGTCACCACGGCTGTAACGGGCATAGGCTGCAAGGCCCATGTACTTGCTGTCGTTGCTTACACCAGATACCAGATCACTGGAGCTGACATCAGCTGTGCCTACACTGGCTGCACCACCAACTACGACATTTGGATGTACCTTGACATCGACTCCTGCGGCAAGACCATTGAGCTCTATGTCATTGCCATATGACTTGTCATCAGCACTCAGACCTGAGCCCTCAATCTTCTTGTAGGCAGGAGTGAGCCACACTGAACCACGAGTCTTTGCAGCTGAAGCAGTGACATTACGCTTGTCATTGATCCACGGAACTGCAGGACGTGCACTGGCTGCAGATGCGCTGTCTGCATCACCGTTATTCATACCGGCTCGAGCTGCCACGGCTCCGGTAAGCGCCTCAGAGGCAGCCAGAGTGACATTGTGGACACCACCCAGACCGGCCATACGGGCTACAGCCTCAGCATCACGACCTGAGTTGGTTGAGGTTATAACCTGATTGAGAAGAGGGTTATTGGCAGTGTGATACACACTGTAAGTACCATCGGCATTCTTAACCGGTACGTACTTGCCTGCAGTCAGGACATTACCCTTGTCATCAAGGAACTGCTGCTTGTCAGCATCGTAGCGTATACCAGGGGCAGCATCACCGTGGACAGGCGGACGTGACGGATTATTATCAAATCCGCCATAGGCTGCCAGGGTATCGCGTACCGGCTGAGAAACATCAGTAAAGCTCTTCTGGGCAACGGTTGGGTTGACAGTCAGAATGAGATCATCAACCTGACCAGGGCCAAGGCCATTTGGAGCCTCAAACAGACCATTTACCGACTCTACCTTGACTGGCTTACCGTTTTCGGTGATCAGATCAACTTTGCCATTTTCATCCTCAAAGAGGCGGACAGGGCCATTTGGATTGAAGGTGCTGCCGGCAATGAGGATTTTGGCGTCCTCACGGGCATAAATGCTGGCATCAGGCTTCTTGAAGGTAATGGCTGCAGTTTCCTTGTTGTTAACTGCACTGTTATTCATGGCCAGAGCCGAATTGCGGTCCAGATAAATATCATTTTCTGCAATCTTTGCCTTGTAGTCGGCATCTGCAGCCTGGTACTGCTCATAGCTGCGGCCGGCATCAACAATGATCTTGCTGCCGCTGCTCAGAGTAATCGGACGGGCCACATAGGCAATGGCTCCCACAGCACCACTGTTTCCGGCTCTGCCAGCAGAGTCCGGCCCCTGAGGGGCTGATGGGTCCTGAGGAGCTGACGGATCCTGAGGTGCGGAAGGACCGGTAACCACAGAAGGATCCTGAAGCGAACCGTTCTTGAAGTATGGAGCAAAGGCAGTTTCAATCTCCTTGACCATACCGTCAATATCTTTGGCCTCAGTGCCCATTGCTACTACGGAGTTCTTCAGAGCTACCACAGTACCATTGAGCTCGCCTGCGCTGTTAACAGCAGCAGCTGCCGCTGCGGCTGCTGCCAGCTTGGCCGGAGCTCCATGGGCAGCAGGACTGCCGCCCTGGCTGCCCTGACCGCCAGTGCCTGGCTGGCCAGGCTGACCAGGCTGTACAGGCTGGCCGCCGTTACCGCCCTGACCGGCGTTACCATCAGGTTTGCCGCCCTGACCACCACCGGCATCAGGCCCCGTTCCTGGTGCGGATGCTGCGCTGCCCAGTGTGTTCATGGCAATAATGGTGGCGGCCTCACCATAATCAGGATCGGCTATCAGAGTACCGCCGGCCAGATCAGCCTGACCAATGACCATACGGGCAGTGCCGCCCTTGCCATCTGAGCCCAGGCGAGCCTGAGCACCTGGGGCAAGATGGAGCTTGCCAGCTGTGGTATTGCCTTTGGCCAGATGGATATTGTTGCTGGCATCAAGTTCACCAAATTCATTGGTGCCTGAAAGCACAGTATCGCCGGCAAAGGAGGCCTTGCCTGTGATCTTGAGATCACCACTGTAAAGAGTTCGGGCAGCGCCTGCAGCTCCGCCTATGTCCAGGGCGGCAGCCTGAATTGATGCTGTTGGCTTGCCATCTGCTCCTGCTGTTGAAGTTCCGGTAAGGGTATTAGCCTGCAGGGTACCTGCTACATTGACATGGCCAGAGGCATCAAAGAAGTCAGCTTTCTGGACATCGCCCTTGACGTTGAGGCTGGATCCGGCAGCTATGGTTACCATAGAAGAGCCATTGATGTTCTTACCAACCTCAAGGCTGGCTCCCTTGTCTACAGTTACCTTGTTAACTGCATCAATACTGCCTGCTGAGGCCTTGCCGCCAGCTAAAGAAAGCTCAGTGCCGCTGCTGATGCTGCCTGATACCGTAAGGTCACTGTTCTGAGCAACCAGGGTATCAAAGCCGCTGATATCCTTACCCACAGTAGCAGCAGAGCCGTCAAGACCAATGGTATTAACCTTGTCTAATGATCCGGCTACGTTGACCTTGCTGCCATACAGAGCTGTAAGTGAGGAAGAGTTCTTAATATCTCCTCCAATTTCAGCTGCAGAGCTGCTGAAGGATACATTGGCATTGTTAACCATCGAGCCTTTAGTCTTAAGAGTACTGTTCTCAGCTATGGTTACACTGGTGGATCCTTTGATGTCACCGCCTATATCAGCCTTGGACTGACTCAGACCAAACTGTCTTACATTATCAAGGCCGCCATTGACTGTGGTCAGAGTGCTGCCATCAAACATGTTCAGTCTGTCAGTGTTGCTGATACCGCCATTGACTGTGATATCACTCTTCTGGCCGTTAACTGTGGTCACTGAATCGAGCTTCTTATCAAGCTTCAGTGTGGCATTGGCAGCTGTAAGAGTTTTAGTGCCGCTGATATTGCCCTTAACAGACATGGTACCGCTGGCAACTACGATATCCTTGACCTTCTCGAGATCACCGGTAACTGTCAGATCACCCTTTGGACCAACAGTCATACTGTCAACATTGGAAAGCTTGCCACCAACATCAGTTTTGGCAGAAACAACCAGCTTGTCGACGTTATCGATACCCTGAGCAAGTTCGGTCAGTGCACTGATAAAGACATTGCTGTTATCTCCACCCTGAATCTTGTTGATGGAAGTAACAGTACTGCTGTCGCCGCCAATAACCAGATTGGTCTTATCATCCCTGGTACCGGCTGTCAGGGTAATGTTGTTGAGCTTACCGCCATTGTTGAACTCGAAAGTAGCTCCTGAATCGAGCACAGCATCAGCAAGTGCATTGCCATTAGTGCGGTCAGATATAAAGTTGCCGCTGTTGGATGATGCCTTGTTCAGGGAGCCATTGCCCAGCAATACATTGTTGCCGTCAACAGCCATGGAACCTGCATGAGCCACCACTTTCTCACCGGCTTTGATATTAACCAGACGCGAGGCGGCCAGCTGATCATTTCTGACGCCCTCAAGGCCCAGATCGGCTATGAATACCTTAAGCTTCTGCCAGTCAACATCACCCTTGCCCAGAATGTCATCAAGTCCCTCAACCTTGGCTCCACCCAGGTCAATGGTACCGTCCTGAATCTTGTCAGGATTTTTGAAAAACTCCTGCTTGAGCTTCTCAAGATCAGCGCTGGTAATGGCAGTCTTGCTGTCAAAATTGAACTTGATAGTGGCGCCGTCATTTAGAGAGATGTTGTTGGTGTACTTGTTTTTAGGGTCAATCTCGCCGCCCTGCCAGCCATCAGGGTGCTCATTACCGTTATTACCATGGATCTC
Organism: Anaerobiospirillum sp. NML120449; assembly: GCF_023051105.1. Lineage (GTDB taxonomy): Bacteria > Pseudomonadota > Gammaproteobacteria > Enterobacterales > Succinivibrionaceae > Anaerobiospirillum. The sequence goes on from NZ_JALKIL010000005.1 coordinate 145,894, forward strand.
ATGATTGAACTCAAGATCCCTGAGAGCCTCAGCTCCAAGCTCAAGCTTTGAATTGGCGCCATTGATATTGATGTCACCACCAGTGGTGGTAAAGCCATACTTGCTCAGATCATCCTGAGCAGTACCAGCAGGTGCCTTACCGGCAATCATGGTGCCTGAAACAGTGAGAGTACCTGAGGACATGGAGAAATTGTCCACAGTAAGCTCACCGGCAACAGCGCCAGTGCCACCGGCACCGCCAGCAGCGGTCACATCAACCTTGCCGCCGGTCATGGTCATATTGTTTACGGCAAGCTTGCCAGCAGAGGAGAACTGACCAGCGCTGACAGTAAGCTCTTTAGCTGAAGAGCTGCCACTTACCTTGACCTCGCCGCCATTGATGGTGACATTCTGAGCCTTAAGGCCCTTACCGGCCTCAACCTTGCCGCCGCCGACCTTGATATCAGCTGCGTTCATGGCACCGCTGACTTTAAGCTCACCGCCCATAATGGCAGAAGACCCTGCAATGGTCAGATCCTTGCCAATGCTGGCCTTACCGCCCAGAGCAGCCCAGGTACCCGACACATTGGCCGCCCCTGCAACATTCAGCACAGCACTGTTGCCCAGAGCAACATTGCCAGAGGCCAGCAGGTCACCCGAGGTACCGACAGTGCCGCCATCAAGGGTCACAGAACCGGTTTCAATATTGCCAGCGGCAGTAAGCTCACCACCATTGCCACGCAGTCCTTGGGCAGCGGCAATCTTGCCGCCAAAGGTGGCCTTACCGCCTTTGATAACAAAGTCTCTGGCAGTGCCGTCACCACTGACCTTAAGGTCCGCAGTACCGCCAATTTCAATATTGGCTTTTGCTGTAGCCTTGCCCTTTACCTCGGTGCTGCCGCCGTTAAAGGCAAGAGTGCCACCACTGATATCTTTTTCAACAGCTACGGTGCCACCGCTGACAGACAGGGTGCCGCTGGCATTGATGTTATTGCCTGCGTGTACCTTGCCATCCAGAACCTCCATATCATGAGCATTGATATCCTTACCGGCACTGATATGGTATGGGCCCTGGTGGCTGTCAAGGCCACTGTTAACCGTAAACTTGCCACCTACAGTGAGGTCATTGCCTGCGTTAATAACGCCCTTGGTTACCTCAGCACCACCGTTTAACTCAATATCGTTGTTGGCAGTTAAGGTTGTCCCACTTATAACGTTTGAATCAGAGCCTGCTGAAATGAAGTCATTTCCAGCAGCTATGGTTCCACCAGTGAGGTTTGCCTTCTGGGTTGTTATATCTGCAGTGCCTGCGATATTGCTGTTTCCTGAGACCAGCATCTCATCAAAGTTCATGTCGCCCTTTGAGTCAATGGTGCCTCCAGTCATGTTGAGCTTTTCAAAATCAAGTGCACCATGCTCAAACACGGTGATCTTTGATCCGTCTGCAAGAGAGACAGTATTAGCACTCAGTACAGGAGCGCCGCCACTGTATTGAGGCGCAGCAGTCTCTCCGGCGCCAAGAGCGGAGCCGACTTCAATCAGACCTTTGTTTGAGGCATCAATATTCTGGGCAGTCCAGTGACCATATTTGACCTTAAGAGCAGCCATCTGATCAGCTGAAAGACCGTTAAGTACGATATCTGTGGTCACGCCGCCTGTTTCTGAAGAAACAGTGCCCAGCTTGCCTGCAGCACCATCAGTTGTAAGCTGACCAAACTGGTCCTTCTCGCGCTCAGCAAAGCCAAGCTCAAGAGATGCAGCGGAGCCGTTATTGTTGCCAATAATGAGCTTATTTACTCCATTAGCTGAGCTGAGCTCTTCGCCAACCACCATGGTTCCGTTGGTTAAGGTGAAGTCTGTCTTTCCTGCAGTCTTGGAGTCCAGCTTCAAGTCAGTAGTGGACTTGAGGGTATTACCCTTACCAAGGTCAAGGCTGTCACCCTGCATATGGATATTGGTTGCAGCAATGGTATTGCCTGTTCCTGATAATCCTACAGTGTCGGTAGCCACAGCTGCAGCATTGGCAGCTGCCTGAATCTTGTCAACAGAAAGGCCCTGCTGCTTGCCATTTTCAAGCTTGCCCTGAAGGTTACCAGCAATCTCCATGGAGGCGTTGCCACCAAGGAATACAGCAGCACCTGAATTATTGCGAGTGCCATCAGTGTTGAGCAGCTCAGCAGCATTGTTAGCACTCAGCTTAAGGGAGCCGTTTTGGATGTCAAAGGTAGTTTGTTTATCAGTTTTTCCCTGAACGGTCAGAGTGCCACTGGTGAGATCGAGGCTGGAATGAGCCTGGTACTTTACAAAAGAGTTTGTATCCTTTGTAGCAATCTCCTGCTCGCCATTTCCGTGGATCTTGATGGTTGTGTTGTCAAGATTCCACAGTTGCATGCCACCATTGGCATGTAAAGAAGCATCTACGCCTTTGGTTGCATCAGCACCTGATGCGCCGCCAACATTAAGATCACCACCAGATAACTCAATCTTTCCCTGAGCTGTAATGTTGCCTGCAGCTACATGGATGCTGCCACCACTGTCAATCTTAACAGCAGTGTTGATTTTGCCATCTCCAGCAACCAGTGACTTGTTAAGGTCAGCTCCATACGGGTTTGTGTCCTGCATGGTAGACACAAACTCAATATTATTCTTGAGATTGAAATTTGTGTCTTTATGAGGGGTTAGCTCGAGGTTCTTTACAGTTGCTTTCTTGAAGCCATAGTCAATATTGGAAGAAGTGCCACTTTCCTGAAGCTGCAGAGTATCAGCTTTGAGATTAAGAGCATTCTTTGCACTCCACCCCTGTGTAGCCCCACTACCAGTTTTCAGAGCACGATCAACCTTAATCTTGTCAGCAGCAATGGTTCCTCCGTCTTGAACAGCAATCTGCCCCATTTGAAGCTTGTCATTGAAGCTGAAACGGTTAAGAGAGACGGCAGAGCCATCCATGGTTGACAGCTCAAGGACACCATCTTGTTTAATATCAATGCTGCCATTATGGTTGTTACTTCCACTTGGGGCATTTACAAACTGATTAACCTGATGCCAGTATGCTTTCAGCTTGCCATTATGCTCACTGTTCCCATCACCAATAGTAATAAGCGCATTCTGTACATGGCCATTAGTGATTTTTACGTCCTGACCGAGCTCAAGGGTGCCATTCTTAATATGAACTTGACTGGCCTTTGACTGGGAGGTAGAGCCGGCAATTTGAATCTCGCCTGATGAAATCTTCAGGTGAGAATCACTGCCTGGAAGAGTTTCCAGGGTTTTGTCAAAATCAAAAACAGCTGTGCTTTTATGATTGGCGGCGCCTACCTTTATGGTGACGTTGTTGAGCTCGCCAGTAGCCTTGATGGTACCGTTATTATTGAAGTCCTGAACACCAGGATTCTCGGCAAAAGAAATGGTTCCTCCATTAGAGGTGATTTTGCCCTGCAAAACAGCCTGTTCAGCAGTCTTACCATTCATGAGAATCATGCCGCCAGACTTGAGGTTGATCTGGGAGACTGCTGTAGTTCCTGAGGCTTCACGACCAAGTATGGCCTTTGAACCATTGTCATAAATACCGGCAACATGGACAATTGCGGTGCTATCGGCACCGTTGCCTGTACCGATAGTAATGTTTTCGGCTCCCAGCTGTGCATTAGCGTCCTGATGGAATCCTGCACGCAGACGAATCTCACCCTGCTGAACATCCACCTTGGCTATGTTCATTTTAAACTCGTAGTTGCCTGGAGGCTCGCCAATGGCCAGAACCGCGCCATTACCCTTAACGGTCAGGGAGCCATTGCCAGTAATGTCAGAACCTTCGGCAAAGGAGCGAATCTTATGAGGGTTGCCTTTTACGCTGCTGTTAACAGTAAGATTTCCCTGCCAGTCGAGCTTCTTGTATAGCTGAAGATCTTTTGCGCCAGATCCAGAGTCCAGGGTGTAGTCACCAGGGTTCTTCAGGTCGTCTATACTTCCTAAAGGAGTTGCCGCTTCTGCTGCTGATGAGTAGACGGACGCAAGGGCAGCTGTGCTGAGAATTGCGGTTGAAGCCAGACCCTTGAGATAGGCATCCCTTAAGACAGCACGGTACTGTGCTGACAGGAAAGTAATAGTGGAATTTGTTTGCTTCATATTTTGAAATCTCAACACTTATGGAGAGGGTAAATCCGGCGGCATCCGGTTCTTTACCGTGCTGCGACAGCGCCCAGGCTGGCGCAGGCCTTAATTGTCCAATGACCGGGCAGTCAGCTCAATGTCTGGCAGCTCCGGCTCTGATAAGAAGGTATTGTGACCACTGGCAGCAGGGCTATGGCCTGATATACGCGTGTGGCTCTGATATGCCATTCACGCCCTGTGACAGCAGCAGTCGCTCAATAGAGATGCTGCGCAGCATACTGACATATAGCCCAGCCAGCTGGCTGGTACGATAGCATCAGAGGGCAGCCTGTCTGGCACGATGGCATCAGAGGGCAGGCTGTTATGATGGCATCAGAGGGCAGTAAGTCATGCTTGCGTACGCTTAAAATAGCTGATTCAGGGGTGCTTGCCTGCACTGACAATTAAATTTGCAGACCACCTGATATAGTATTCGGAAAACTTGTCATAGTTATGCAAGTCACAGGCCCCAAAGCCTAATATTACCGGTAAATAAGCGTTTTATAAATACAACAATTTCGCTTTTGTGACAGTAGCACTGACCTGATTGCCGTCAATATATCACAGGGCACATAAACACATCTTTACATCTATATATTTAGATGTTAACAGGTAAAATAAAGCCAGGCACTGATACCATCTGCTGGCCTCGTGCCTGGCAAAATTGGCAGCAGGAGCAAGGTCCGCAGCATTGTGCTGCGGACCTTGCTCCAGAAGCCTGTATTAGTAGTCGTAACGGGCGTTGGCCTGAATAGCCAGATCCTTGATGTTCTCGGATGCAGTGTAGGACACAGAAGCGCCGGCGGCAAAGTTGCCGTTGCGCATGCTTACACCAGCCTTTACACCTGCAGTGACGTCATCAACAACCTGAGAGCTCAGAGGTGTAGACATGTTGCTTACACCAGTCCACTTGACCTTGGAGTTGTTATCCTTGTCACCGGCATAGGCAGTAACAGTGAGGTCAACAGAAGGCTTGATGCTCCAGGTACCCTGCTTGATGTTACGTGAGATGGTAACACCAACAGGTACAGAGACCAGGTTCTGAGTATCACTCTTAACACTGGCAACTGAAGTATTGTTGATAGACACCTCATGGTCATCAGTGCTGATGCGGGTGAAGCGGGCACCAACATGAGGAGTGATGTCATTACCACCAACTCTGATGTCATGACGTGCAGTCAGACCTGCGGAAATTACCTCGGTATCAACATTGGCAGTTGCCTTGCCCAGAGCTGTCTCGGCAGAGAGATCGTTATCAGTTCTGGTGTAGGTAGCATCAGCCAGAACAGTGGTAGTACCGTTGCTGATACGGGCATAGGCACCGGCACCAACATACTTGGTATCGTTCTCTACGCCTTCAACCATGCCGGTTGATGAGGTAGTTCCTGTACCTGCGGATACTACTGCACCCACCTCGGTATTCTGACCCAGACGTACGTCAATACCTGCTACCAGACCGTTGAGTTCAGCCTCGTTACCATAATCCCTGTCGTCAGCCTTAAGACCCTTGCTGTCCACCTTCTTATAGGTAGGAGTCATCCAGACTGAGCCACGGTTCTGGGCATTAGCAGCAGTGTAGAAATTACGCTTATCGTTCATCCAAGGTACGGCACGACGTGGCTGGCCTGCAATGTAGGTAGACAGATCGTTACCATCAAGACCGGCATGAGCGGCAATAGCCTCAACAGTGGTCTCATTGGCAGCAATGGCAGTCTTGGCTACGCCACCCAGATTGGCCATACGGGCCACAGCCTCAGCATCACGTCCACTGTTGGTTGCAGTGACAACATGGTTCAGCAGTGGGTTGCTGGCAGCATGGTAAACGCTGTAGGTACCGTCACCATTGTCTACAGAAACATACTTGCTGGCTGCAAGGATGTTACCCTCGCTGTCGCTGAACTGCTTCTTGTCCGGATTGTAGGTAACGCCTGGAGCAACTTCGCCACGCAGCTTTTCGCGCTCAGGGTTGCCATCAAAGCCACCGTAGACAGCCAGAGCCTCACGTACAGGAGATGAAATATCCTTATAGCTGGCTTCGGCTACCTGAGGACGAACCACCATGGTTACATCGCCAACCTTGCCAGGATTGAGGCCATCAGGAGCCTCAAAGAGGCCGTTTACAGACTCAACCTTTATGGTGGCATTGTTCTCAGTAGTGAGGTCAACAGAACCGTTCTGGTCCTCAAACAGACGTATCGGTCCATTTGGATTGATGGTGGTACCTGCGATGAGAACCTTGGCACCTTCCTGAGCGTAGATGCTGGCATCAGGCTTGTTGAAGGTGATGGCAGCATTGGCCTTGCTGTTAACAGCGCTGTTGTGCATGGCCAGAGCAGAACCCTTACCCATGTAAACGTCATTGCTGGCAACCTTGGACTTGTAATCGGCATCAGCAGACTGGTACTCAGAGTAGCTGCGGGAAGCATCAACAATAATCTTGCTGCCGTTCTGAACAGTTACTGGCTTGGCAACATAGGCGATGGCACCTACAGCCTCAGGAGAGCTTACCGGATCCTGAAGAGAACCGTTCTTGAAGTACGGAGCAAATGCAGTCTGGAGCTCCTTGAGAGCGCCATCGACATCGGAGGCCTCAGTACCCATTGCAACAACAGAGTTCTTCAGGGCAACCAGAGTACCATTGAGCTCACCGGCACTGCCGACAGCTGCAGCTGCAGCCAGCTTGGCAGGTGCGCCATGAGTGCCACCAGCAGAACCACCGGCATCAGCAGAACCGCCACCGGTACCCTCCTGAGGCTTTTCAGGGGTAACAGGGGTTGAGTTGCCAACGCTCTTCATGGCCACGATAGTGGTCTGCTCACCATAGCCAGGATCGGCAATGATGGTACCGCCTGCAAGGTCGGTATGACCGGTAACGATACGGGCAGTACCGTTTTTACCGTCAGAGCCGACACGGGCCTCAACCCCCTTGGCCAGCTTTAAGGATCCGGTAGTGTTATCACCCTTGGCAAGGTGAACATCACGGCCAAACTCAAGTGAGCCAAACTCGTTGTTACCGCTCAGTACAGTCTTGTTGATGAAAGCTGCATGTCCGGAAATCTTCATATTACCGGTGTAGTCAGTGGTATCGGTCACCTCAGGAGCGCCCACATGCAGGCTGGCAGCCTGGAGGGTTACACCTGAGTCACCATCGGCAGTGACAGCCTTACCGGTAAGGTTTCTGACACTGATATCGCCAATTACAGCAGTCTTACCGTCTACCTGCAGATTGCCGCCACTGAGGATATTGCCATCAACTTTCAGATCGCCCTGGCTCTTGAGATTTGCAACATTCTTGATATCACCAGTTACCTGCAGCTGAGCTCCCTTGGCAACATTGACATTGGTGCTCTCGTAGAGGTGCTGACCAACCTTGAGGCTGCCGCTGTTAACGTTAACAGCAGCAACCTTAGCAACATTGTTGCTGACAGTTACAGTGGAGCCTGAGTTGATGTTCAGAGTCTGGCCATTCTCGATGTTTTCACCGACGGTGGCAACAGCATTGGACAGATCAATCTTTGTGAACTGGTCAATGTGCTTGCCTACACTAACTGTAGTACCGGCTGCAGTAATATTGGCTACCTTGCTGATATTTTCAGCAACAGTAGTGGTAGCCTCAATCTGCATGTTAGTGTACTTGCCGCCCTCAACGTTCTTCATTTCAGTAAGCGCGGCATTATTACCTGTTACAGCCAGGATGGTCTCATCAGTTGAGCTGCCGTCCTTAAGGATTACATTACCGAGCTTACCGCCATTGATAAACTTAAATGCAGCTCCTGAATCAAGGGTAGCATTTGATACCACAGCATTATTTTTGGTATCAGAAATAAACATGCCCCCATTGCCTTCAGCATTGCTCAGGGAGCCGTTACCCAGCACAACGTGAGAGCCGTCTACAGCCATGGAGCCGGCGTGTACTACAACCTTTTCACCATCGCGAATATTGACTACCTTTGCATCAGCCAGTTTGTCATTCTTGAAACCGTCTAAACCCTGCTGAGACATGAATACTTTGAGTATCTGCCAGTCAGCGGTGCCATCTGGGCGAATTACCTTATCAAGCTCGGCTATTTGTGTATCGCCGATATCGAAAGTACCGTCAACAGGATCCTGAGGATTAGTCAGGAACTGTTCCTTAAGCTTCTTAAGATCTTCAGCAGTTATTGCACCGGTAGTGCCCAGATCAAGTTTGAGAGTACCGCCATTCTTGATGGTAATGTTATTAGTAATCTTGTTATCAGGATCAATAACAGAAGGAGTCCATCCTGGTGGATAGTCGTTTCCGTTATTTCCAGTGATGTCATAGTTAATCTTTATGTGACGCAGTGCCTCAGGACCGAGCTCCATCTGAGCTGTAGCACCCTGAATATCAATGGCACCACCAGTAGTGGTATATCCGTACTTTTCCTTATCAGTATCAGATGTTCCAAATGGAGCCTTACCTACCACCATTTTGCCGTTGAGGGTAAGCTTGCCTTCTGACATGCTAAAGTTGTCAATCTGAGACAGCTTGTCGTCAGTTCCTGGGCCAATAACAACGTTGGCGCCATCAAAAGAGGCGGCTCCGGCAACCATGGCCCCACTGACGTTTAAAGTGGTGCCTGAATTAAGTACTGCCTTACCGTTTACAGTCAGATCCTTATTGGCGGTAAGCTTGGAGGTGCCCTCAAGGGTCATGTCACCTACAAAACCGACATTACCACTGGCCTCAATACTGGTGTTTGTAATGGATCCGGATCCGGATGCTCTCAATGCACCACCAAGTTTGACTGTGGCGTCCTTGAATGCCATGTTGCCGCCGGCAAGTGAGTGAGTGCTATCTATGCTGCCGCCAGACATCTTCAGCTCACCAAGGCTTACATCGCCCTTAGCTGTAATGGTGCCGCTCTGAATTTCTGCGCTGGTAAAAGAAGCAGAACTCTGCTCGTGGACAACAATCTTGGAATTTGCGCCCAGTACAACCTTTCCGGCATTAAGTGCAGGCGTGCCGTTTCCATATTGAGGCAGCCCCAGATCGCCAGCACCAGACTCTGTACCGACTTCAATAAGAGCATTCTTTGAAGCATCAATGTTTTTGGCTGTCCACTGGCCATACTTAACCTTAAGAGCAGCTACTTTATCAGCAGAGAGACCATCAAGATTGATGTCCATTTCAACTGTTCCGGTGTCTGAAGAAGTGCTGCTAAACTGTCCTGCAAGACCTGCGTCTGTGAGCTGCCCGAACTCATCACGATCACGCTCGGCAAAGCCCAGCTCAACAGAGGATGATTCACCACCACTGTTGCTTACAAGTAATTGCTTTACATTATTAGCTGAGGTAATGCTCTTACCGGCTATTACTTTGCCACTTGTAATTGTGATATTACCGCCACTGGTCTTCTCGTCCACCTTGAGATCACCAGTAGCCTTAAGGGTATTACCGTTACCAAGGGAAATGCTTTTGCCTTCAAGGTAAATATTGTTAGCCTGGAGGGTATTGCCAGTGCCCGACATGCCTACACTGTCAGTCTTAACAGCACCAACTGCAGAAACATTACTGATGCGATCTGTTGAGATAGACTTGCCGCCACTGCCGTTGATATCTCCCTCAATTACCATTGAGGCATTTCCACCTAGGAATACGGCAGCACCCTGAGACAGTTTGCCTGAACGCTGACCATCAAGATTGAGCAGCTCACGTCCATTAGCGTCATTGAGCTTGAGGGAGCCTTCTCTTATATCAAAGGTTGATCTGTGTGAAACACCATCAACAGTAAGCTTGCCTTTGGTCAGGTCCATAGAGGCATGACCCTGGTATTTAAATGATGGCCTTACAACGCCATCACTGTTTTTACCAGCATCAATTTCCTGCTCGCCAGTTCCATAGATCTTGATACTTGTTGAGCTTTGACTGCTAAGATGCAGACCGCCCTCTGCAATAAGAGTGGCATCAACACCATCTGTTTCTGGAGATGACTGAGTGCCACCAACCTGCAGAGTTCCCTGAGCTACAGTTATTTCTCCGTTTGCAGTAATCTTTCCTGCACCTACAGTCAGACGGCTGCCGCTTTCCAGTTTTACCGCGCCATCAATCACACCTTCCTGCGCGGCATAATAGCCTTCAGCATCCGGGTCATACTTATTGTCGACATAATCGGTATTGATAATTTCAACCTTATTTTTGAGGTTGAAAACACCATCATCTCCTGAAGCTGTAAGCTGGAGATTCTTTGCTGTAGCCTGATTGAAGTTATAGTCGATATTGGCATCGCCACTTTCAGTCAGCTGAAGGGTATTCGCCTCCAGGTTGAGATTTTTACCAACACTGTTAGGTCCAGTATCACTGGATATAGCCTTTTCGAGGGAAATAGTATCAGCAGCAATAGTAGCGCCTTTCTCAACACTGATTTTTCCAGTCTGAGGTGTGGTAGCAAACTCAAGATCATCGAGCTTGAGAGATTCTTTTTGAGCCGAGAAGTCAAGAACACCATCGCCCTTAATTACAATAGTGCCCTTCTGACCACCGCCTTCACCGCCGCCATTAACGAAATCTGTTACCTGCTGTGTACTGGTCTTGAGTCTTGCTTCAATACTGGTATTGCCGTCACCAATAACAAAACGACCATTGTCACTGTCCTTGCTTACAAGCTTGGTATCAGGAGTAAGCTCCATGATGCCATTTCTAAGCTCAACTTTACCAGCATTAGCAGGGGAGGCATTACCATTAATTTCAATGGTTCCACCACCAATAGTCATATGGGCAGTTTCACCATTTGCTGCATCAAGGGCCTTATCAAAATCAAAAACTGCAGTACGGTTCTGTCCCACCTTGATGGTAGTGCCGTTTAGAGAGCCTGTAGCCTTGATTGTGCCGTTATTATTAAAATCTGCCTCATTATTGTGCTCGGCAAAAGAAATGATGCCGCCATTACCATTAATGGTTCCAAGAAGAACAGCATTCTCTGCCTTTTTGCCATTCATGATGATCATGCCGCCTTCATTGAGATGAATCTCTGAAGCCGACTTACCACCTGATGCGGCACGACCTAAAGTTGCTATAGCACCATTATTGCCCTGACTGGCGACATGAATAATAGCGGTTGGGCCAACAGATGCGTCACCACTGCTGTCGGCGCCGCCGCTGCTGGCTCGTGCAGCCTGACCACTGCCAATAGTGATGCTGTCTGCACTTAACTGGACATTGCCACCGCTATGAAAGCCAGAGCGCAGGCGCAGCTCACCCTGCTGAACACCAACAGAGCCTATGTCCATCTTGAACTCATAACCGGCATTAGGCTCACCAATAGCAATGATAGAACGATCACTACTTTCAAGAGATAGAGAGCCACCACCAGTAATCTGACCGGAAGGGCCATTAGACTTAATCGAGTGAACCCCTTGACCTGCAGCCGGACCAGCAGTAATGCTCAGATTTCCATTCCACTCAATCTGCTTGTCAACGTTAAACTGTTTTGGCGCCTTATCAGAGCTGAGAGTAAAATCGCCGCCATTCTTGAGCTCTTCAAGATTATTAAGCTCTGCAGCTTGAGTAGAGGTGGAATAAACAGAGGCGAGGGCGGCCGTGCTGAGAAGAGCAGTAGAAGCCAGACCCTTGAGATAGGCATCTTTCATAACAGCACGGTACTGTGCCGACAGAAAAGTAATTGTGGAATTTGTTTGCTTCATGTTGTTCTTCTTCTCGTAGCGCCAGCCGGCTGAGCAGAATAATCCTGCCTTGCTGTTAAGGCAGGTAGGACATGTGTCCAGGCCGGGGGCAAATAAGAAAGTGGTGCTCCATATTCAGGAGCCAGTTATTCTCTACTGCAGTACAGTTTGGGCATGGCCCTGCGTCTCTTTATGTTGCTGACCGTCTGCCAGGGAGGCCCATCAGCTTAAGATGTGACCTTAAAAGTTAAGACAACCAGTGACAGACATCCTGCGCTGCTCATGGCAGGTCAGGTTTTGGCTGATGACGACTGTAGTGCAGCTCTCTCTTCAGTTTCCAAATAGATTGGTACTGTTTAATTTATACCACCAGGCAGTGGCAGTAAGTATGTTTGTCTGATGCCGGGTCCTTGCAGGGACAAAAGGCAATACAGCGATGCATTTAACGGCAGGTACTGATAGTTCTTTGACTTTACACTGTCAAAATGTGAACAGTGCCCATACTTGCACCGATTGTGACCAGCCTCTGCCCTCTTACTACCAACTTACCATGTCTGCACTCCCACCTTTTCCCCTTTGTCAAACCTTATTTACATGCTGTTTACACGAGAGAAAGTATTTAAAACTGCCAATATTTTAATCAGTAAGCCGAAAGCTCAGGTCAAATCCGAAAAAAGTTTTATTAATACCGCATGACAGGCCTTCAGACGTTATCCCTAGCTACATTCTCGCAACTGTTTCGAATGCAGATTATTCCCGGCGCAACCTGGCGCCTCCCAGCAACCGCAAAACATATATATCTAGATTTATCAATGTATCTGAATACAAAATCCCGCTAATAGAGCCGACTCTGAATACTTGTCATACAGCAGGACCTCTCCAGACACCGCTAAATTAATCCCTGAAGTACAGGCCTGCTTTCTAAAAGTTCATGACAGTCGATTTCTTTCTTTGAGAGTCTGCCGGATAAGCTCTATTTTGCCGACTGCACATGCGCCAAAGCCGCTGCTCCCTGTGGAAGCAGCGGCTAAATCCTTGTCAGGTTGACCTGACAGTTAAAAATATGTTGGCGTTCGTTTACTTCATGCTTGCCGCTTCATACCGAAGCGGCAAGCCATGGAAGCCCGCCTTGCGGGTTGCCTGATATTAGAAGTCGTAACGAACGTTGGCGCCTACAGCAACCTCGCTGCTGCTGGATGAGCCGTTGTAGGAAACACCGGCACCGGCAGTAAAGTTGCCACGGGTGGCGGATACACCGACTGCAGCACCGTAGGTAACGCGGTCGATAACCTCAGTCTCAACATTGGTACGCAGATCCTTGGTACCGGTCCATGAGACTTCGCCCTTGCTTGAAGTGTCGCCCAGGTTGGCTGTTACGTGAACATCGGCAGAAGGCTTGATGTTCCAGCCATTGCTGTTGATGTTGCGGGATACGGTAACACCTACAGGGATGGAAACAACATTCTGAGCATCAGAGCTGTAGGAGGCAACAACGTTGTCACCCATCTTGACATCGTGACCGGAGGTCTTGATGTGGCTGAAGCGGGCACCAGCATGAGGGCTGACCTCATAGCCATTGACATTGAAGTCACGCTTGGCGGTTACACCGGCAGAAATTACCTTGGTATCGGCGGCAGCGCTGAGCTTGCGATCTGGAGCAACATCAAGGTTACTGCTCAGGTCGTTGTCAGCCTGGGTGTAGGTTAAATCACCTACAACTGAGGTGTCGCCGTTCTTGAAGCGGCTGTAAACACCTGCACCCATGTAGCTTACGTCGTTGGATACGTTAGAGGCCAGCTCCTTACCGGTAACCTCACCCTTACCTACGTTGACTACAGCACCTACCTCAACATCACGGCTTACGCGGTAATCAGCGCCAACGGCCATACCGTACATGTCGGTCTTGTTGCCATAGCTCTGACCCTGAGCTTCCATGCCCTTGGAATCACCACGGGTGTATACAGGGGTTGCCCATACAGAGCCACGGGTTGAACCCAGAGAGCTAATGTTCTTGCCCTCAGCATTGGCGCCTACGCCTACACCCATACGGGCAGCAACAGCATCAGTAGTAGTTCTGTTAGCGGTAAGAGCTGCGTTTACAGCACCACCCATAGCGGCCAGACGTGCTGCGGAGTCAGCATCACGACCAGTCTTGGACTCGTACTTGATCTTGTTGAGCAGCTCATTGGTGCCATTGGTGTTGTTGTAGGCATTGATGGTCTCACGAATTGGGTCGGAGGCATCGTGGTAGAGGGTGTTGCCTACACTCTGATTCATGGTCAGCTTAACATCACCGATCTCACCGGCAGCCAGACCACCTTCAACCTCGAACAGACCATTGACGGACTGAACAGCCAGGTTCTTGTTACCGGCAGTTTCAAGGGTAACGGTACCATCGGCGTCAGCAAAGAGCTTGATGCTCTGATCGCTCTGCAGGCCGTCAGCGGTAAGCAGAACCTTGGCACCATCGTCGGCATAGATGGTAGCGTTCTTCTTCTCGAAGGTAACAGCTGCCTGCTTGCCGGATACTGCCTGAGCACTCATAGCCAGAGCAGAGTTCTTACCGATATAGGTGTCAGCTGTATTGGCAGAGGCTGGCTTGGCATCCTCGCCTGAGCCTGGAGTGTTGGAGGCGCCTGCATCAACTACAATCTTGCTGCCACTAGCAACGGTAATTGGCTTGGCAACGTAAGCGATAGCACCTACAGCGCCAGGTGCAGAAGATGGATCCTGCAGAGAGCCATTCTTCATGTATGGAGCAAAGGTATTCTTCAGGTCGTCAACTGCAGCCTGCAGATTTGCAGTGTCTACGCCCAGTGCAACGATGGAGTTCTTAAGAGCGTGGATGTTACCGTCGAGACGACCGGCAGAGGCAATCTGAACATCAGAGCCGCCGTTGTTGCCGCCAGCATCACCCTCTGGCTTTGGAGCTGGGTTTATTGGCAGGGCTGGAATCTTATCCTGGTCAGCACCGCCCTGACCTGCATCAGGCTTCTGCTCACCTTCAGGCTTCTGGGTACCATCACCATTGCCAGCATCAGCCAGCAGCTGTGCAGTTTCCTGCTTGCCAAGGGAACCAATCAGAACCATGGTGGCTTCCTGACCGTACTCTGGGTCAGCGTAAATGGTACCGCCATTGAGCTGCAGGTTCTGGGCGGCCAGCACAGCAGTGGTGCCTGATGGGCCGTCAGTACCAACGAAGAGGTTCTTGCCTGCACCAATGGTTACGTTCTGAGCTACGCTCTTACCTGCGGTCAGGTGAGCATCATTCTTAAACTCAACAGAACCGAAGGTGTTGGAACCGCCAAGCATTGCCTTACCGGCAAAGGAAGCCTTTTCGGTAACATTGATATCGCCGTTGAAGCTGGTGTCTTCAGTGCCCTTAACAGTCAGGTTCTTGGCAGTCAGGCTGGTACCGGAGGCATTGGCTGAGCTCAGCAGACGATCTGCAGTAACATCACCACCAACCTTCAGACTGGCATTAACATCCAGATCTGCAACATCAGTTACGCTGCCAGAAACATTGGTAGTGGCAGAGATGTCGACCATGGTGTGAGCAGCGCCCTTGATAGCGGCGATATTGGTGGTCTTGGAGGTATCACCACCAATAACCATAGTGGTCTTGTCGTTGGCATCACCAGCTTTCAGGGTGATCTCACCTACGTTACCGCCGTTCTTGAATGCGAAGTGGGCGCCAGTATCGAGGGTAGCGTTGCCTACCTTGGAAGGATCTTTCTGATCAGCGATGAAGTTATTCTGGCTGTTAAGACCTGCATTATTCAGGGAACCATTGCCCAGAACAACGTCACCTGAAGCCTCCATGCTGCCTACATTGGCATTGAAGCGATCGCCGGAGCCAACATTGTAAACAGTGGTGTTGCTCAGCTGCTCGTTGATAACGCCGTCAAGGGAACCAGCGCTAACGTACTGCTCAAGTTCATTCCAGTCAGCACGACCATCTTTGATGACATCACCGATATCGGTAAGTACTGCCTTACCAATATCCAGAGCGCCATCAACCTGGCTTCCTGCACCTGAATAGCCCTTGAGGAATTCTTTCTTCAGATTAATCAGGTCCTGAGAGCTCAGCTTGGTGCCAGACTCGAAACCGAGAGTCAGAGTACCACCAGAGGCAAGAGTTACGTTCTGAGCGTACTTATTGTCTGGATCAAGACCCTTATCACCATTTTCCAGCTTGAGTCCATCAAGGCCCTTAGCACCAATGGTGAAATTGGCTCTGTGGCCGGTTACGTTGATAGCGGAGCCGTCCTTGGAGGTAAAGGCATACTGAGCTGCATCGGCCTTACCATCTCCAGCCTGTGCAACGACCATGTTGCCAGCACCGCTTACGGTAACAGTGCTGCCGCTTTCCATGGTCATGCTGTCAGCAGTGGCACTGCCAGTAACGTTGTAGTTGCTGCCATCAGCCATATTTAACTGACCTGCGTGGAGCTTGCCAGCAACATCAACAGTACCCTTCTTCATGTCCAGCTTGTCAAAACTGCCACTGCCTACGCTGTTTACAACTACGGAGGTGCCATCAGCCAGAGTTACGGTCTTGGCGTTCAGAGCTGGGTTGCCGCCCTGACCGTACTGAATCTTGTCAGAGGCAACGCCGTCAATGTCGGTGCCGATTACAATATCAGCATGGCCGACTGCAGTGATGTCCTGAGCGTTCCAGGTGCCGTACTTGACCTTTAAGGCAGCTTTCTTGTCTGCAGAGAGACCATCAAGCTTTAAGGCCATGTCGACGGAACCGGCCTTAGCTTCACCAAAATCAGAGTGGCTTGCCAGCACGCCTGCAGCACCAGAGTCTGTCAGCTGACCAAAGCGGTCCTTGCCCAGAGAGGCCTGACCGAGCTCAAGAGTAGCTGAGGTTGACTCGTCATGGGTAACGGACAGAATCTGGTCTTTAACATTGGTCTTTAAGGCAGTACCAACGGAAACAGTACCGTTTCTAAGCTGGAACTCTACAGCCTTTGCAGGAGCATCAGGGCTTGCAGAACTGTCAGCGTCACCGCCCTGAGCAGCAGCCAGCAGGTTACGGGCCTGATCTAAAGCTGCGTCAATTTTCTGAGCGGTTGAATCAAGAGTAAGAGTCTTGCGGGTAGCAACTGTATTGCCCTCACCAATATGCAGAGCAGTACCTGCAAGGTGAGCATTATCAGCAATTACAGTGTTGCCGGTACCGCTGAAGCTGATCATGTCAGTCTCAAGATTGCCGGCATGCTTGGTGATGTTGTTTGCATCAAAGGCTGCGTAGGTGGTAGTGCCATCCTTACCGGCAGTGCCCTTACCACGCAGGTCTCCCTGGATGTCCAGAACAGCGTTGTTACCGAGCTCAACAGCAGCGCCCTTTGCAGTACCGCCAGTGCGCTTGCCCTGAGTATTGAGCAGCTCATCGGCATTCTTCTGGTTTAAAGCGATAGTACCGTTGGAGGCCTTGAAAGCGGTGAAGTTGGAGGCATGACCAGTTACAGTCAGATCGCCCTTGGTCAGATCGAGCTTGCCCTGGCTTTCGTATGTAACCTTACCAGTAGAAGCATCTGTAGGTATGTCCAGAGCACCATTGCCTAAGACCTGAACAGTGCCACCCTTACTCTGGTTAAGAACATCAAGACCGCCCTGAGCAATCAGGCTTGCATCAACTCCCTTAACACCAGCTGACTCAGGTGCGCCACCTACCTGCAGGGTACCGGCATCAACCTTGAGCTTGCCATTTGCAGTAAGGTTACCAGCAGCTGCTACGAGCTTACCGCCAGCATCTACCTGGATCTCACCTTCAAGGGTATTATCAGCACCGACTGTTACCTTGGTGTCCTTTACGTAAGGATTATCGATCTGAGTGGTCTTGACAACATTGACTTCGTTCTTGAGATTGAAAGTATTGCCATTATGTGGAACAACTTCCAGCTTCTCAGTAGTAGCCTGCTTGAAACCGTAGTCAGCATTTTGCTCTGCCCAGGTAGGCTCACTAAGCTTAAGAGTATTAGCTTTGATATTTAAATTTTTGCCGGTGCTAAAGCCTTGCGAAGCACTTGTATCCTGGCTTAATTTGCTGCTTATATGCAGTTTATGAGCTTGTACTGTTGCACCATCGGCGATCTTGACCTTTCCAGCAGCAAGTTTGTCACTGAAAGAAAAGTCACCTAATGTAACGTAATTATCAGGGTTCCAAACTTTAACCTCGAGGGTGCCGTCTTTCTCAATTTCGATGGCGTTATTCTTATTGCCTTTGTCAGCTGCATTTACAAAGCTGTTTAAATTTCCCCAGGTAGCTGTAAGCTTTGCACCCTGTGCGGTATCACCATCACCAATCTTAATTGAGGCGTTGCCTGCCTTTCCATAAAGATCAGATGCTAAGTCAACATTGCCATTCTTGATATGTAACTTACCGCCCTGGTCAATATTGGATCCACCAACAATTTCAAAGTTACTTCCACCAATCTTCAGGTTGGCATCGGTGCCTTCAACCTTTGCCAGAGCAGCGTCGAAGTCAAATACTGCAGTCTTGCCTGCATAAATCTTGAAATTGGTGCCTTCAGTCTTACCGCCTGCCTTAAAGGTACCATTCTGCTTGAACTCAATAGCGCCGCCCTTGCTTCCAGTAATCTGGCCATTCAGAACAGCATCAGTTGCGGCTTTATCGCCATTAAACTCAATTACGCCGTTTGAGTTAAGGGCGATCTTGGAATCAGCATTACCTAGAACTGCACTACCACTGTTGCCATTGATATCGATTAAGTGAGTACCGCCAGCCTTAGGAGCTGAATCAGCAGTGCCGATAGTGATGTTCTTTGCTGCAACGGTAGTTGAGCCACTGTTGCCTGCCTTAATCTGAATCTTGCCCTGCTTAACATCGATAGACTCGATGTTCATCGCAAACTCGTAATTCTGGGCAGCATCACCAAAAGTTACAACTGCATTGTCATTGCCTGAAACAGTCAAAGAGCCGTTACCAGCAACAGTAATATCCTTTGCAGTTGGCTTGAAAACTACGCCATCGTCAGCTCCATTGCTTACATTAAGATTTGCTTCCCACTTTCCATCCTCTTTGATTTCAATATCTTTCTTGGAGGTCTTGTCGTAGGTAACATCGCCAGATGCTGCAAGATCGTTAAAGTCATTAAGTTCAGTTGGAGCAGCATCAGCAGTAGAGGCGTAGATTGAGCCCATGGCGGCTGAGCTCAGGAGAGCTGTTGAAGCCAGACCTTTGAGGTAGGCGTCCTTCATCACAGCGCGGTACTGGGCTGACAGGAAAGTCAAAGTTGAGTTAGTCTGCTTCATTTTAAATACTCTCAATTACGGCGTTCAGGTAAGTGCAGTTCTTCGGCACTGTGTGCCCTGATCTCACAAAACTGTCGGCGCATGTCAGATTGTGGAGCGCCGTAAGTACGGTGAACGTTGGTTAATGGTACTGTCAGTTACTGATCACTGGTCTTTGTCTGACAGCTGTTCATACCGACAATGTAGCAAAAGGCTTGCCACACATGCCCTTATACATCACGTGACGCATATTTAAGCCATTTTATCGCTGTATCATGCCTTGTATATGAGCGCACTCCCGACCTGAAAAGTGCCGGTCAATTGACCATGATACGGCTTTTTGTAAAGCACATGTAAAGATACAGCGATTCATATCTATATCATGTCCATTTTTCTGACATTTTCCCCATATAATTGCTTTTTGACCATAATTTTGTCAGGCGTGTTTTCCGACACCTGAAGCATGAATTAAGCTCACAATTCATTGCCCGGCAAATAATGACGCTTTCCGAAAAAGTTTGGTTTCTGATCTAAATGCAATTCGTTAGTTTTTGAAAAGCATCTTCCAGGTCTCCTTATCAGGGTATTTTTACACGCCCGGCATTGCTTTACCTGGTGTTTCCCGGCGTTTGTAAATCAAAAACTACCCGGCGCAACCTGGCGTAAGAAAAAATCACTAAATTATGCTCAGTCCCTTGAAAGATACTTTCCTAAACATAAGATCTCATTTTATATTGCCTGTAATACTTTATGTTTTGTAATGAATATTTCCGATTCTGATTAGTTTGGCTGTGGTGGCGTTGCTGGTTCTGGTGCTGGAGGTGCTGGTGGCTATGATGATAATAATTTTATATTGCGACTGTGATTGGCGGCTGACTGGATCTGCTCTACAAATCGGGATGTAAACTTACTCTGGAATTGTTCTTTTTCAACACATAACCATGGGGTATCCCATTGTTTTAATATGTGCAGTGCAGGAAGAGTTGGCTCAATATGTTTGTTTTGTACATGACGCAGTGCACGGTATGCTTTGTTTTCTGAAATAAAAATGGGCGCTTTTCCATTTTGGAAAGCGCCCATTTTTTGGTGCATCCAGTCTCATAGCCATGTTGTGAGGACAGTGCACCAGGTTTATTTGTCTTTCAGAAAGGGATTCAAGTCCTGGTAAGGGATACTCCTATTAATGCTGCTGTTACTGTGCAGCCTCAGGACAGGCAAAATCATCCGGACGGATTGGTCGAATGGCGCGACATGGGGTACCGAAAGCCACCATGTCAGCCGGGATGTCCTTTGTTACAACAGAGCCTGCGCCAATAATGCAGTTATCGCCAATGGTTACACCAGGGCAGATAGTGACGTTGGCACCGATCCAGACGCGCTTGCCAATGGTGACAGGACGATTGAACTGGTAGGCACGGGCACGCAGCTCAGGGTTTTCCGGGTGCAGAGCAGTGGCAATCACTACACGAGGTCCAATCAGAGAGTAATCACCAATGGTGATGAAAGTATCGTCTACAGCGCAGAAGTCGTAGTTAATATATACTCCAGTGCCCAGGATAACGTGATTACCGCCGAAGTTCATACGAACCGGGGCCTCAACAAAGCAGTTCTCACCTACTGACCAGAACATTTCCTTAAGGAGCTGGGAACGGCGTTCAAGATCGTTATAACCGGAAGCATTGAACTCATTCATGGATTTCAGGCACTTGCGCTGCTCGGTGCACAGCTCGGCTATGCTGGAATCATAAAGCTCACCTGTGTGGAGGAAAGGGAAACGGCTTTTGGTATCTAAAAACATGGGATTCTCCAGAAAAGGCCCTCAAGCACACACCTGAGCCGCAGCTTTCGTTAACGCTTACGGCCCGCAGACGGGCAGTTAGAATTCACTTTGCTATCTTAGCCAAATGGCCTGATACAGACAAGATTCTGAGAGTATGACAGGTGCATTAAATTGTTCCTGATCCTTATTTATCCTGTGTTGCCACGTCAGGATATAGTCTCCAGCAGCTTGCTCTCATACCCATGGTGCTATGCGGTTAGTTGAGGCCTGTTAACTGTTTGTGACGGGCTATTCTGTCCTTTACCGAAAGCGTTTACGGAAGCTTTTACCATGGTCATGTTCTGTAAGTTCACCTGGACTACCAGAACTGGTGCTGTCAGTGACTGCAATAAGGATCATGCAACAGCATTTAGGCCAGCTGGCGGGCTCCAACTGTGATTATGCAGTATCTAAGGTCGTGCTAATTTTGCCGGTCTATCATGAATCCGTGGTCATTAAGACCGGCAACGGCATACCGGGAATCAGTGCCGGGCCGGAGCTGCTGTAAGACAGCAGCAGCTCAATTCCAAAGTGATTCCTGTCCTTGTGTCTTTAGGGGATAAGGGTAAGTCAGACCGGCTTTGGGGAAAGACCTTCTGACAGGTATGCCGCCCTGCCCATGACTGTTTTATGAGGTCTCCATGAATAAGTTCAAGAAAAGTATCAGCGCTCTGGCTCTGGCTGTTGCCGCCCTTACCTCAAACGTTGCCATGGCTGGCCACGGGAAGTGTTCTATGGATTATGGAAAGATTAATGTTACTGGAGAGGGCGAGGTTAAGGTTATGCCGGACCGCGCTACCCTCAACTACCGTGTCATGACCATCAAGGCCACACCCGATGAGGCCCGCAAGGAAGTAGAGAAGACTGTTACTGCTTTCTCAAAGGTAGTTGAATCCCTTAAGCTGGACAAGCAGGCTTTCGTTGCTGACTCCATTGTGGTAACAGCCAGCTATCGCTACGACGAGAAGGCCAAAAAGCAGGAACTCGTTGGTTACGAGGCCAGCCGCAACGTCTCAATCAGGATTGCTGACTTTGCTCTGATTGGCAAGATTAACGATATGGCCATCAAGTCAGGCATCAACCAGATTTCCGGTTTCGAGTACTCTCTGTCTGACAAGAAGAAGCACGAAAAGGAAGCTGCAAAGCTCGCTATAGCTGATGCCCGTGAGCGCGCTCAGTTACTGGCTGACGGCTTTGAGGTCAAACTGGGCAAGCCATGCTCCCTGAACTTCCAGGATCGCCATATTGGCGTTTACCGCGCCATGAGCAACCGCGCTCTGGCCTACGCCGCTCCTATGGCTGAAAATGATTCAGCAGTTGTAAGCACTTATGCGATTGAGCCTATTGTTGTCAGCTCCACCGTAAATGCCTCTTTCAACATTGATGACTAACAGTCAGCTGCGCAGCTGTCTTTAAGCAGCTGAGCCTGCTGCAAGTCATACTGCTCAGAAAGGATTTCCGCCGGTCTGGTACGGCGCTTTGCCTGCCGTACAGATCGTTTGAGTAATGTCCTTTCTGACTCAGACCCCGCTCTGGATGCCAGAGCGGGGTCTGTTGCTTTTGAGCTGCCTGGCCTTTTCACAGACTGACATCGGTCTGGCAGCATGGTAACGATCCTGTTGAGCTCAGTTGCGGCCTGGACGTAGAGTTCTTCTCCATGCTCGAGAGGATAACAGCCGCTCCGTCCTGTCTGGCTTTTTGATCCCTTAAACTCTGTCTACAGATTATAGGTCACACTTTGCTACTGCAGAAGAGAGGTTAAAGGCCGTTAAGATCAGGCAGAGACAGCACATATTCATAAATTGTGAGGTACGCTCCTTTCGTTGCGCAAATACAGGCGCACAATGGCATGATGCGTGCTAACATCAAATGTAACTATGCCTGACAGAACGTCCCGTAGTGTAACTTTGGACTTTATGGCCAATTTTGCCGCATTCTGTCAGCACCATACCTCCCTTTTTTGCCGCCTACCCTGCCTGAGTCCGGGTTGCGGCCTGAAAAATACGCCTGTCTCAGGCTATGTAGCCGCCTGTGAGCGGACATAAGGACTGAGCATTAGGACAGCCGCATGCAGCCTGAAGCTGCGTGCGGTCTGCCCGGCTCTTGTGCCCTCATGCCTGCCATGCAGGCAGCACATGAGCCAGGTCATTTACAGCAAAGGGCCTTGATATCGGTGCTTACTGGTATCTTTCGGCGTCCCCGTCGGCCGCTGCTGCAGATTGCAGCGGTGCAGCCGCTGCATGCTTTTGCACATGTATGCCGAATCAGCCTGATGCTCGAATAAATCTGCCAGCACTCTGCTACAGGGTCTGGGCCTTAACTTGCTGTCCAGTATGGACATTGAGAGGCCAGCCCGACAGCGCAGGGCAGGAAAAGGGCGGTCTTTCTGGAACTTGGGTCTTGCCTTTCGCTGTGAGACTTGAGGTTCAGTTTAATTTAGTTAAATTTCTCCAATGCAGGGTGGTATCGCTCGGGAAACCACGCTGCCTTCCTGCTAAATGGAAGCAAAAATGAAACAGACAAACTCAACCCTCAAGTTTTTAACTGCCGAATACTCAGCAGTGCTGCACAATGCCTACGTCAAGGGACTGGCATCAACAGCCCTCCTGGGCACTGCAATCGGAGCCGTCGGCGCGGTCAACACAGCAGTTGCCGCTGAGATCAATGCATTTACCGATCTGGCCAATAAGGGCGACGTAAGCTTCTCCCAGAAAAAAGAGCAAAACATCGAAATTACCGGTGCTTCCAACAATTGGGAAGCCAGTCTCAATGTTACCGATGGCTCTGGCAATGGCCTTACTTTCACTCCAAAACAAAACAAGACCACAGTAACTGGTGCCGGTTCGCTCAATATGAGCACCAACAACTCCGCCATCGTTAACTTTGGCAGCTCTAACAGCAATTACGAATTCGACATGAACATTGGCTCTGCCTCCATTGAGCAGGGCTACCTCAATGTCAATGCAGCATCAGGTGGCAAGACCCAGGTATCAGCACGCAATGTAACCATTGGCGGCGGCGTGAAGGGCGGTAACGTCGTTATCAACGGTAACGGCGGAAAGGCCATCTTTGGTCGTGCTGACAGCAAGCTGGGCGCTGGCGATGGCTCAGTCACCAATCTTAGACACAATGGTGAGATTGTCTTCAACGGTACTGCTGCTGAGAATGCAGTCCTTGATGGCAAGGTCGACTCTCTGGGTGGCGATATTTACTTTAAGGGTAACGGTACCTTTAAGGCCCAGGGCAAGATTGACAAGACCAACATCCACATCAAGGGTTCAGGCAGCGGTACAGCTACTGCTGTCTTTGATTTTGATACCGCTCTGGCTGCTGTAGAGAAGCAGACTGCCAACCTGAGCATCAACAACAGCAAGGTAACTCTGGGCCACACAGAAAGTGGCACCTCAACAAATGGTGCAATCGAAGTTCGCAGTGGCTCCCTTGAGATTGGTACCGGTTCTACTGTTACTGCTGCAACCGAGAACAGCTCAATCAAGGTGGGCACTGGTAACAGCAAGGCCACCCTGAAGATCAGCAATGCTCAGCTCCAGTCCTATCTGTCAGCTGACAACCAGACTGGCGCTGACGGTTCAGCTGCCGTCCAGGACAAGGCCGGTGCAGTTGAGCTGGGCAACAATGGCGAGCTCTACCTGATTGCTGATGCTGGTCAGTCCGCAGAGATTAACTCACTTGAGTTCAGCACTGCTGGCGGTGTCGGCAAGATCAAAGTAGGCGAGTCAGGCAGCACTGTTCGTGCTGACAACCTTGAGGTCAAGTCTGCCCTTACTGGAGATGCCGCAAGCAAGATCACTCTGGCTGCTGACAATGTAACTCTTCACGAGCAGTCCGGAAGTGCCTCATCACTCGGCTTCAAAGCTGTCCGTGCAGCTTCCAACATCACATTCAAGAATTATGATGACAAGCTTGACAGCCACTATACCCTCAAGGATCAGGTTGAGCTGCAGAATGTCCACAAGGAAGAGAATCCATACCGTCCTGGTATGAATCACTTCATCAACGTAGCAGATAAGGGCACTGTAAAGGGCAACGTTCAGCTTGATTCAGGCAGTACCCTGACTGTTAAAGCCGGTCACTATACTGCTGAAAATGACATTACCCTCAATGGCGGTAAGTTGCAGATTGGCGGCTTCCAGAATGATGCAGATCTGGTTGGTGCATCAAGCTCCCTTGCAGTAAAAGGCAAGCTCAAGCTCAATAATGCTGTTGCTGACGATCAGATCCTGATTCAGAGCAATGGCTCTATCAAAGACCTCGGTGAAAACGTTAAGTACACCGGCCGTGGTCAACTTGATCTGACTGCTGGCACTGTTGAAGTTACCGCCCATGCATCCAATGTAACAACAGTTAAAGCTGTTGAGTCTGACATCAAGATTAATCAGGCCAACTTCGATGAGCTCCTTAACGTCAAGGGCAACCGTAAGGCAGATACAGCTGCCGGTGCGGCTGTTGTCTTAAGCTCAGGCTCTACTCTTGATCTTCAGGGTGACCTCAAGGGTGATACCCGTGGCTTTGAGACCTCCAAGCTGGTCAACATGAGCTCTGATGAGAAGCCTAAGACCTATGCAGCTGCTGGTGATAAGGTTTCAACTGACTTCATTGGCTTTGAGGGTTCAGGTAACAGTCTGATCACCGAAAATGCCTGGATTCAGGGCGACAAGATCGACATCGGTGTGGGCAATACCATTCTTGCCCGCAAGCAGCTCAACCTTAATGTAGCTGACTCCGGTACAGATGTCGGCTCAGGCGACTTTATCATCAGCACTGGACGTCTGGTTGCTGGCAATGAAGTACGCAGCAGCAATCAGAATACTATTATCATCGGTGAAACCTCAGTTGCAGCTCTTGAGCTTGGTCATGCATCCCTCAAAAAAGATGAGATGGGCAATCTCAGCGAGGCTGGCAAACGTGGTGAGCTCGAGTCCCACTCAAACAGCAAGGGCCTGATCTCTGCCAACATCAAGCTTGATGGTGAGGATGCACAGCGTCAGGCAGAGCTGGCTGTTGCCTACGGCACCTGGAATCTCTCTGATGTTGAGGCCACCAACGGTCGCATTTCTGTTGGTAAGGCCATCGATGGCATGAGCACCGCCAATATTCAGTATGGTGAGGGCCGTCCAACCGTTTCATTCAACAAAATGACCCTGGGATCAGGTTCCGCTCTTGATGTTCATGCTGGCACTGTTGCCACCATCAAGAACCTGAACATGACTGCAGGCGATGTAAAGGTATGGGGTGATGCAGTTGTAGGTAAGGCTGAAGGCAGCGTCACTGAAGAGCAGGCTAAAGAGTATGCATACAAGGTAACCTCAGGTACTGTTACTGTTATTGGCCGTGACGCCATGCTTACCATTGGTAAGGAGGCCCTGGCCGGTATTAAGCTTCGTGAGGATCCTCCAGCACCTCCAGCCCCAGAAGGAGGCGAACAGGGTGGTCAGCAGGGCACTCCTGAAGCCCAGGGAGATGCTGAGCAGACTGCCGGAATGCTCGCTGGCAATCTGTATGCTGAGGGCACCTCAGGTGGTCAGAGCTCTGGCAATGAGTCCACCAATGATAAGACTGCTGCCGATATCGACCCACAGAAACTCTATGCCAATGTCATCGTACTTAATGAGCGTGGTACTCTGAACCTGGACTTCGACTCTTCTGTCGAGCTGACTGCATCTGATGTAGCAGCCCTGCGTAAAGAGTTCATGCACAACAGCACCCTTACCTCAGACGGTCTGCTCAAGTCCGGTTACCTCAAGCTCGGTAATGCCAAGCTCAAGGGTATTGAGGTCGGAAAAGACAACAAGCTCGACTGGGACAAGATCAAGGACTTTGCTGACGTAGAAAACGGCAACTTCTCTGATATTCAGACCGAGCAGCTCAACAAGGCTCAGCTGACCAATGTCGATACCAATGACACCATCAGCATGAACCTTGGTTCCGTAGAGCTCAATGGTGCTACCGCCACCCTTGGTAATGGTTCCCTGAATTATGCTCAGGGCAACGGTGGCAACTACATTGTTGATAAGAACACCGGCAAGGTCGCCAATGCCACTATTACTGCCGGCTCCTACAGCGCTCTGAACAATGGCGGTAACATCGGCACTGTAACTCTGACCGATGGTACTTCCACAGCTCCTACCACACTGGCTACTGGTGGTACTGGTACTACCAATATTGCCAAGGTCAGTGGTACTGACAACACCATGCTCTCAGTCAACGGCCATACCGTTGTTGCCGAGGGTGTTGATGTCGGTACTCTCGAGGTTAACGACCGTATCAATGTTGAGGGTGGCAGCGGCAAGACCAGTGTCAAGTTCCTTGCTTCCTCAGCAAATGGCAAGGGCCAGGGTCTGCTGACCACCAAAGAGCTCACTGTTAAGGGTGATGGCGCCGGCAGCGGTCAGGCCATTAACTATACCGGCAACCTGCAGGTTAGCGGCAACACCACCATTAATGATGACGCTACCCTCAATGGCAACAACCAGCTCAACACCGTAAACTTCAATGGTCGCACCCATCTGGCAGGCGGCACTACCAGTGCTACCAATGTCACCATGGCCGCCAATAAGGACCTGATTGTCGGTTCAGACGATACTGCTGTAACAGGCGGCGGCTCAGCCTCCCTGATTGCCGGTAATCTCGACCTGGCAGGCGGTACCTTATACGCTGATCCGGCCTATGGCTCACCAGTATCCATCGTGGCTATGAACACCGTGGGCAAGACCACTGCTCCAGCCCTGATGAACGCTCTGGCTGCAGCTGGTGACACCACTGCCCCTGACGCAAATCAGGGTGGTACTGGTGGTGACAGCAGCGGCGGTACTGGTGGTGGTACCGGTGGCGGCACCGGTGGCGGTACTGGTGGTGGCACCGGTGGTGGCACCGGTGGTGGCACCGGTGGTGGTACCGGTGGTGGTACCGGTGGTGGTACTGGCGGTGGCACCGGTGGTGGTACCGGCGGCGGCACTGGCGGTGAGGGCGGCTCTGGCGGCGGCACCGGTGGTGGCACTGGCGGTGAGGGCGGCTCTGGCGGCGGCACCGGCGGCGGTACCGGCGGTGACAATGGCGGCACCGGTCCGGTTGTGGCCTCTGCTGGCGTCATCGATGGCAACATCGTGGCTCTGCAGAACTCCATCGTGGCTGTTGGTGTGGATACCTCCAATGCCAATGCTGCCATGAACGAGCTGCGTGAGGCCTTTGGTCCTCTCATGGACAAGAACGGTTCTCTTATCGACCCTGCAAAGGACAGCAAGGCTGTGGGTGCCGTATTCTACGCAGCCAAGCCTGTTACCGTACAGAATGGCAAGAAGATCGTTGTTGATGCTACTAAAACCCTTGAGAGCTATCAGGGCGGCATGGCTTTAGCCTCTGCAGCTGACACCCAGAATGTTAACGGCTCTGACCTCTATCTGGGCGCCAACTCAGCTCTGGCTGTAAGCCACAGCGCTGCCACCTCAGGCGTTGCTGCAGTTACCTTTGAAAACGAAAATGCTGTGGTCTACGCTCAGAAGGGTGCCAAGATCCTGCTGGCCGGACGTAATGTTAACAACACCTCTTCTATCAAGCTCATTGCTGATAACAAGGGTGCCGGTTATGCCGAGCTTAAGACTGAGGGTAATCAGGCCATTGCTGTTGAGTCCGTCAACGGTCTGTACCAGCTCGAAGGCGGCTTAAACCCAGGTGAGATTAAGGATATCCAGCTCACCATCAACAGAAATGCTGCCGGCAGCCTCTTTACCGATGCCTCCGCTCCGGTCAGAAAGACTCTTATTGCCTATTCTGACCCTCAGAACAAGCTGGGTGAAGTTGGCCGTGGCACAGTACACAATGGCGCCGCAGCCGGTGTAACTTACGATGGCAAGGACTTCAAGGATGCTACCGGTCAGGTTCTCAACAAGAATGATTACCTTGCTGTAAGCAATGCCAGCGGTGGCTATGATGTCTACAAGGCAGCCTACAACCCTCTGCTGCACAATATCACTACCGGCTCCGTATCAGGCCGTGATGCTGAAATTGCTGCACGTATGGGTGAGATGGGCGGTGTTACCCAGTCAGCCATTCAGGCTTCCCGTAATGTAAGCGAGACTGTCAACGCACGTCTGGCATCCCGCTACAGCACCGATGCCAGCCCAACCAAGGTCAACACCGATGGCCGTGCTTCTCTGTGGTTCACTCCTGAGGTCCACGACTTCAAGTCCGAGGATCTCGAGGCTGACGATCGTACCTACGGTGCCGATCTGGACATGAAGGGCGTCACCATTGGTGCTGACATCAGCCTGCATCCACAGCTGGCTGTTGGTGGTGAAATCCACGCCGGTACCGCTGACGGTACAGGCAATGGCATTGGTGATGGCGTCAAATCCGATCTCAAGTACATTGGTGCCGGTGCTTATGCCCGTTACGATTACAACAAGTTATCCGTCGTATCTGATGCCAGCGTAACTGTGAGCAAGGGTGATGTTGAGGCCCAGACTGCAACCAGCGGCCGTCTGACTGCTGATGCTCAGGCCACCAATATCAGTGCCGGTGTCAAGGCCTACTACAACAATGACCTTGGTGACACCCGTATCAGCCCTTATGCCGGTATTCGTGTATCTCACGTCAAGACCGACAGCTACACTGTTAACAGTGATAAGGGCAAGGTAGCCGAATACAGTGCTGATGCCTCCACCATGGTATCCGTACCTGTAGGTATCAATATTTCCCGTACCATCACCTCCGGTACCTGGAATATCAAGCCATCGGTTGCTCTTGATGTCACCGCCAACCTTGGTGATACCGATACTCAGGGTAATGTACAGTGGGCCGGTGCTCAGAACCTGTCTACTGCAGTTCAGAACGAGCTTACCGATGAGATCACCTATGGCGTCAAGGCTGGTCTGGGCGTCAAGAACGGTGCCTTCTCAGCTGAGGTCGGCGTAGGTTACAAGGGCTCCAAGAACGCAGACGACGTTGCCGTCAATGCCTCTGCCCGCTACGACTTCTAATAACGCTACTGCCCGGCCTGTCCGGACAGCACCAGGGGCTGCTGCATGAGCTCAGCCCCAGCAAGCAGGGCCGCTCCCTCACGGGTGCGGCCCTGCCTTTTTCTGCACCCATCCGCTCATCAGATCCGGACGACCCGCCCGGCTGCCGGTCATCGACCATACCCTCCCTCAGCTGCACCGGCCATCAATCTCCCCGGCCGCTGTCGCGACATACCCTACACCAGAATCACTTTCCAAAATAGTTTATAACTGTAATAGCCCCACAACACTGGTCAAATCCATACCCGCAGCCAGCAAAGCCCGGCTACCTGTCCCACAGTCATCGCGCTCAGCTCGTCTTATCTTTCCCGTCAGCTTAAGTCATCACAGCCTCGTCCCATAATACGGCCTCCATAATCTGAACAGTTAAGCCCAAAGACCGCGCCTCCTCACCAGTCCAGCCATGCCCATTTCCCGGCATCCATATGGCACTGCATGGCATTGCCCTGATACATCACGGCATGGCATGACGTGACATGACACGGCTCCGGCATGGCACTGCCATGGCGGAGTCAGCCTGCAGGCAGTGCTCTGGCCGATTACCTGGCCCCAGGTCCTGGCCAGGCAGGCCCTGGCCTGGCTGGGACCTGGCTGGCCGTGAACCATAACGGTCAGGAATTGCACCTCAACAGACAGCTTCGGATCCGTAGCTGTGCAGACCTCGTAAGCTGATGTGTGCGGCGCTAAGATAGACGCTCCTGCAGTTAAGAGTGCCCGATTTATTTGCCCGGGACATGGCGGGGATCTGTTTTTTTGGCCAGGAGACAGCACATGGACGCTTTAGCTATTGCTCATAAAACCATTGTTCAGCAGAAGCTTGAGGACAGGCAGATGCGTGAAAATCTGGCCGCCGCTATGCACACTATGCAGGCCAACCGCCAGCGTACTATACAAAGCAAATTTATTGACTGGGAGGGACTGCGTGAACGTGGCCGCCAGATTAAGGATGAGACTCTCAACAGTCTGGGCCAAATGCTTGAGACTTTTGAGCGCAAGGCTGTGAGCAATGGTATGCAGGTTCATTACGCCTCCACATCAGAGGATGCCTGCACCATTGTCTATGAGCTGATGCGCTCCCGGGGCATTGAGCGTGTTCTTAAGGGCAAGTCCATGGCCACAGAGGAGATAAAGCTCAACCATTTTTTACAGGAGCGTGGTATTGATGCCATAGAGACTGATCTGGGCGAACTTATTATTCAGCTCAATGGGGAGATGCCGGTACATATTGTGGGACCGGCCCTGCATAAGAACCGCTATGAGGTGGGACAGATTTTCCATGAGCACCTTGGAGCTCCCCTGGAGTCAGACATTGAAAAGCTCAATGCCATAGCCCGTGAACATCTGCGCTCTGACTTTGCCCGGCTGAAAATGGGCATATCAGGGGTTAACTTTGCAGCGGCCTCTGAGGGAGCCCTGTGGCTGATAGAAAACGAAGGCAATGGACGCATGTGCACCACAGCTCCTGATATCCATGTAGCTGTCTGCGGTATAGAGAAACTGGTACCAAGCCTTGAAGATGCCGCTACCCTTGCCCATCTGCTTACCCCGTCAACTACAGGTCAGCTTATCCCTGCCTACTGCAATATCATCACCGGTCCGCGCAAGGCAGGTGAAAAGGACGGACCACGTGAAGTCCATGTCATATTGCTTGATAACAGGCGCAGCTCCCTGCTTGCTCACCGTGAGCTCCACGAGGCCTTACGCTGCATACGCTGTGGCACCTGTCTTAACTTCTGCCCTGTCTTTGACAAGATAGGTGGCCATGCCTACCGCAGCATCTACACAGGACCGATTGGCGAGGTCATCACCCCTAATATCTTTGGCATCAAAGAGCATGGTGAAATGCTCTCACTGTGCACCCAGTGCGGCCGCTGCTCCGAAGTCTGCCCGGAAAAGATTCCCCTTGCCCGGCTTATCCGCCACCTGCGCGCCATACGCGCAGGCCAGATGCCCGGCATCCCTCAGCCCTCCCAGGCAGAGAGCGCTGCGGCCACTGCCGCCGCATCTGCAGCCGGGCAGGCTCATTTATCCGCTGACACGACCCCTTCCGCTGCCATTGAACTGCCTGCCTCTGGTGGAGCAGCCGATGCCTGCCCTGGCACAGACAAGGCCCTGCCTGAACAGCAGGCCACCGCGCAGCAGCTGTCGGCTCTTCAGGCACCACAGCTTTCAGATGACGGCTCAAAGGCTGAAAGAATGGCTGTTGAGCTGTACGCCCGTGCAGCTGTAAACAGCCAGCTGTGGAGCATGGGAGCCGCCTCGGCTGTCATGTTCAACTCGATACTCAAACCTGTTCTCCCGCATACCCCGGGCATTAAAGGATGGGCCCGTTACAAAGAGCTGCCAAAGCTGGGCACCTTATCAGGCCTGGTCAAAAAAGTACGCGACCTGCCAGACGTGACCGTTGAATAGGACAGCACCCAGTCATGCTGCAAGGAGTAACGACTAAGCGCCCTTGCCAGTTGCCACTGCCATGGCTACAGGCCCACGTCCACGTCCCAGGTACTGCCTGGCCCAGGTCCAGGCCCACATTCAGTGGCTCAAGCTCGGCCGTTGCCCCAATGGCTGGCTCTGCTGGTGACTGCTGGCCAGGGCCATAGCCATGTTCTCATGGCCCGCTCTGCTCGTGGCAGCTGGCCCGCATCCAGGGGCTCAAGCCCGGCCGTTGCCCTCACTGCCCAAGTCCGGTCATGGCTGATGGCCATGATTTTGTCCTGATAGCCATGCTCCTGGTTAAGAGCCTGGTCCTGGTGCAGTCAACTCACAAAAGGCATGGCCGACAGCAAGCGATCCTGTTGCAATCCCCTCCAGCAGCACAGGAAAATCCCTATCACTCCCACCTGCACAGGCAAGATCACAGACAACAGGTCCGACATATTCTCCCAGCCTGCAAGCACCTGTGTCCTTTGCAGGGCCTTACCTGCAACTGAGCACCCTGCACTGTTACACCTGAGCGGGTATCTTTCCTCTCCAATAAAGCTGGCTGCCCCTGCCATAGCCTGATGCAGCACTGCATAGCCCGGCCATCAAACTTAGAGCCAGGGCTGCATTTCCCTCAACTGCCTGACTTTCAAAGATCCTGCTTTCCAGGCATCACAGTTGCTTTCCATAACCAAACATACAGTGACCACAGGAATACGTACTTGAGACAGGCCTTGCCATGGTACCAGCATGATCAGACTGTCCTAATCCACCAGCAGTCCTGTACATACTGCTGCCCGAGCAGACTGTCCTGTTCCACCATCTCTCCTGTATATGCAGCCGCACGCGCTGCTCTCAGGACAGCAGCATGTATGACTGTTGCTACTGGGCACTGCAGTCATGCCTGGACCGTCCATGGACTGGCCCTGGCCGCACCTGCGATGGCCTTGCAGGGCCGGGCTGAACAAATCACTGAGCTCCAAGGAATATGGTATCACTGATGCCGGGCTAACCTCACTGGAAGGCACCACAAGATAATCCCCGGCATATGGCCATGGAAAGCTTTTAATCATCCTGGCAGCCAGGGCTGCATGGCTGCATGGCATCATTTGCTGGCTCATCTCCCGCCTGAATCTGATGACAGCCGTCAGAATAAGATATGGTTCTGACCTGGCTCTGTCCTGCCTTTGCGGGCCTTTATGAGAGATGTAGCCCCGTCTGTATGCGCCATGGATGATTTGAATATGCTTATTGGGGCAGCAGAAACATACCTGGCTGCACCATGGGTTTAACAGGCTTTACCAGGCTTTTCCATTGATTTACCAGGCCGTATCCAGATCGTGCTCAAGGTAAGTTAATACGCCGCATAATATGCCCCATGTGACACAAGGACTGTCATCATTATGAATTACGAACTGGAGGCTGCCCTTGCCCTGGCAGTGCCCAGTGCGCTATTGTGCAGCTTCAGCTCTGCCGCTATGACAGTCCATTGCGGCACCACAACCTGTCAGTGCAAGGTAAGCCCATGCATCAGGGCAACAGTACCGCTCCAAATGCAGCTCAAATGCCGCCCCAATTGCGGCTGTCCAATGGAAAGGTCAGAGACAATGGCTACTGGATGTCAAACGCCTTTGCTCAGACCTGCATACACCTCAATTGTCAGAGCAGTCGCTATATGCTCTGTCAAACGGGCTTACAGTCTGTTATCCCGTGAATCTGCAGGCATACTGGACTGATGATTACCGTGAGCTGAGCTTAGGGGCATGGACAAGCTATGAGCTGTTATGCTGCTGGCAGTCAGCAAGACTGACACTGGCCATTCTCAAAGTTAGGCACAGTCAGCCCCAAAAACTGTGCTCATGGCATGGAATGAAATCTGAACTGCAGCTGATGAGCTTACTTATAAGCGGCGGCAGCCGCAGGAGCCTATAATGCCTGGTTGTGCAGGGAATAAACAGTACAGCCCGGATGCGGGCTCAGGCAGGATGCGGCCTCAGGCCTATGATTGCTCAGGCTGGTGATGGTTCAGGCAGGTTGCGGGTTCAGGCAGGTTATGGCTCAGGCAGGTTGCGGGGTCAGGCAGGTTATGGCTCAGGCAGGTTGCGGGGTCAGGCAGGCGATAGCTCAGGCTAAACTGGCAGTGAAGCTTGTGAAACAGCTCCTGCCTGGCAAGCAGTTATTTTTGGCAAAGGGAGGGCATGGTTCTCTTCCCTGTTTTGGAAAGCAATGGCATGGATAATAATATGATGATGCAGCTGCTTAAGGACTATGCTCATGCCCGAGACCGGCATGAGCAGCAGCGCGTGCAGCGGCCATGCAATCTCAATCTCTTTTCCCTTTTTGGTCTGAGCACAGATGAGCGTGCTCACAGCAGATTTATCCATGCCCTGCTAAGCGATCCTCACCATGGTGAGGATCTGGCACGCATGCTGGTAAGACAGATTCAGTTCCGCATGCTCAATCCTCTGGTAACAGTAAGCCTGAAAGATCCTGAGGAAAGCCAGTGCCTGCAGCCTGATAATGATGATGATGCCGAAGATCAAAGCAAAGAACTGCCAGGCTACAACAGCCCACAACTGAACGCCACAGCCCGCAGCAGCTGCACCAGCCAGCCACAAGATACCCAGGCACTATGCCCTTCAGCAAGGGCTGCAGCAACCTGCGCAACTGATACTGGTGCCGCGGCTGGTGCCGGTGCAGGGTATGATGGCGATCAGGACAGTTCTGGTGCGAGCCTTTGTGCTGACCTTGCTTCGACAGTGACCCAGTTGGCAGCTGCATCTGACAGCACTGTCTGTCATTGCCCGGACAACACAGTTGAACACAGCAGGGATGAGGCTGTCGCAGACAGCTGCCAAAACGTCCCTGGCCACCTGCACAGCAAGGGCTGTCCAGCAAGCCACAGCATCCCTGGCTACCTTGGCAACAATGTCTGTGCTCCATCACCTCTGTGCAACTATATTGCCCCTGAGGGAGCCGTTTTGGGCACAGCTGTATCTGCAGCTGCATCTGCAGCTTCACCCGCAGCCACGCTTTCTGGGACAGCCAGCGCCAGCTCATCCCGAGTATCTGAGCTTTGCGAGCCTGGTGAAACTGAAAATGGCAATGACATCCTGACCGGCCTGTACCAGGGCAATGACTCTTCTTGCCATGCAAGGCAGGCAGCCTGCGGCAGCCAGGACGGCAGTATCGCCAAGGACTGCAGCACTTGTGGGGCTGGCCATGGCCAAGTCCATGATCAGGATTCTGAACAGGGTAATACTCACTATAGCCAGGCCGATGCAAGTGAAGCCCTGACGGGCAGCCTGAAAACAGGCGCATGCATCTGTGCAGCTCATGAAGCTGCATCAGCTCAGTGCCCTGACCACAGCTGCTGCAGCAGCTGCAGCAGCATTACCTCAGGCAGGGCACTGCATGATGCAGCGAAGTCCTGTGACATGGCGCCATCAGGTTATGCCCGGAGTAAAGAGAATACCGGGATAGCTGGTGATGCCGACATATCTGCCAGTGCTGGTACCGGGAACGCAGCCAGGGGTGACGCCGGGAACGGCGCCAGTGCTGTAGCCGGGAACGCGGCCATGGGTGACACAGGGAACAGTGCAAGTGCTGTAGCCGGGGACGATGACGGCAACGTGCGGGATGAGGGCCGGGCTGGGGCTAATCTTGAGGCTCACTTCGGCATGAAGTTCAGACTGCTGGGTGCTCATTGCGAATACCTGACCTGCGATGATGAGGGGCAGCGGGGCTTTATTGATATCCTCATTGAGGCTCAGGTGCCTTCAGGACGCCTGGCTCTGGTAATAGAAAATAAGATTTATGCTTCGGATCAGCCCCGTCAACTGGCGCGCTACTGGAGAGGACTTAAAAATCAGGGCTGGCTCAATGAGGAAATTGTCCTTGTCTATATCACCCCTGATGGACATGCACCAGAGCAGATAAGCCTTACAGGACTGCCTGCGTCAGTTGCCGGATCTACAGTATGCATGTCATGGCGCGATGATCTCATCAAATGGCTGGAATGCTGCCCGGGACATCTGAGCCTGCCTGTACGTCTTGAGGACTGTATTAACCAGTATAAGGAGCTGCTTGCTGATATGAGTGACAACAACACAGTAGACCCGGTCGCCGCATCATTTGCTCAGTCCCTGCTCGATGACAGGCGTATGCTGGGGTCTCTTTTTGATATGGGTGATGTCTTAAGCCAGGTGCGCGCCCGGCTGATGAGCCTTTTTTGGCAGGATCTGAGTACAGCCCTGAAGTCAGATTTAAGTACCCTGAAAAAGACTGTGGCACAGCCTGAGCAATGGCTGCTGCAGCTTGAGCCTGATGACAGCTCATCCTTACCATACCTGATGGATATCTACAGCTCTGACTGTCCTTGCTGCTCGTCACTGTGCCTGTGTATTAAAAACCTGCCTGATGGCAGCCGTATCGCCTTTAAGGTCGAGTTTTACGAACAGATGTATTACGGCCCTGTGCTCTTTGATGCCCATGGCCAGCAGGTAGAACGTCAGTTCATTCACCTTACTGACAGCTTTGCCTCTTTGCTTGAATACCTTGGCTATACGGCCAGTGCACGCAAGACTGACGGCTTTATCAACTTCCGCTATCTGACCTGCAACCTTGAGCAGCCGCACAGCAGCGACAGCAGTATCAGAAGGGACAACAAGGACAGCAGACACATCATGGACAGCGGCACCGACGAGCCTGACTTTTACCGCATGGACAAGTCTCTGGCTCTGTGCCTTGCAGACGATACCCGCCGCCGTGCTCTGGCCGCCCATATCTCAGGGCAAATCTGCTCTGACCTCAAGGCCATGTGCGCTATCCCCGACTGGGTCACCATTTGACAACGGCCTGCAGCCAGTCATGGCTCAGTTCCCCAAAGCGGCAAGGGCCACCATACCGTCAGTCATAACCTCCTGTCAGATCCAGTAATCAGGACTGTCGGCAACGGCTGCAGCGCTCAGATGCGCCGGCCAGGCTGTCCCCAGGCCTATGGCTTGCCGACTGGCCCATGGTCGCAGGATGGACGGCTGGCCGGTCCTGTGGGCCGGCCCTGTCAGCCGGGCCGGATGACGACTGCAGGCATGAAAAAACCCATGCCCCGGAATAGCTTTCCGGGCAGCATGGGTTTTGTGAATGTGCCTGAGCAGCCCGAAGCTGCCTGCGCTTACTTCTTGTGAAGCTGACGGGCACCCTCGGCAGTGGAGACTACGAGATCAAGGGTAGACTCGCCATCAGAAGCTGCCTCAACACCTGCACCTACGGCACCCTCTAAAATTGGGGCATCGGCAATCTTGACGCGGGAACGTAATGGCTCCTCGAGCATGGCAATAGCGGCCTGGGAGGAAATAACACCGGAGCCCAGATCAGCTAAAACTACTACGCCCTCACCCTGATCAGCCTTTCTGATAGCGTCCAGAACCTTCTGAGGATCAGTGCCAAGGCCGCCCTGAGCATTGCCGCCAGCCGGGAAAATAGGCATAGGAGCACCATCTCGTGAGGAGATCTGCTGAACCATGTCACAGATGCCTTCAGCTACCTTAGTGCTGTGAGAGACAACAACAATACCAATCATAAAAACTCCTTGATTCTCCAGAGCTGCCATAAAACAAGGACACTCTGACCCCTGGTCAAAGATTCCTTACATACCATGTGTATTTTATCACTGATTAGCCCGGCCCCGTACCTGGATATGACAAAATCACTTATCCCGCCCCACCTGACAGCAATTCAGCCCGCAAAGCCCATTAATACGCGCTTTAGCGCCATGCTTGTATACCAGTCTGCCAAAGCTCTCCTGTCATACAGGCAAGCCCTGGCCGCTGCCACACAGCTGCAAACAGACAATCCGAAGCATATGGGAAGGTAAACGATTACATCCACAAACCCCAAACAGCCCGGTCACCAGCACCAGCTCAGCAGAAAAAATGAACCTGTGACCAGCCTTACAGACCATGCCTGACAACACATT
Organism: Anaerobiospirillum sp. NML120449; assembly: GCF_023051105.1. Classification (GTDB taxonomy): domain Bacteria; phylum Pseudomonadota; class Gammaproteobacteria; order Enterobacterales; family Succinivibrionaceae; genus Anaerobiospirillum. The sequence goes on from NZ_JALKIL010000005.1 coordinate 184,178, forward strand.
ATGGTCATGATAGTCAGGCAGCGCAGCACTCATCGCCGCTCAAAGCAGGCACTGGCATCCAGTCAGCCCAGCCGTACCAGACAGCCCGGCACCAGGTCAGCCCAGACGACATCAAGCCGCACAGCAGCACAATGCAGTGCCAACAGGCCAGCATCAGGCGCGCATACATCGGGCACAGTCAGCTGCTCTGCAGCTGCCAGCCCCAAAGCATTCTCAGTACCCTTACCAGCGCCATAGGGCAAAAAGCACCATGGCGGGCGGCACATGGCCAGAACAGCCGCCATACGGCAGCCGATCAGCCTTAAAGTCAGACAAGTGCCCTGCAAAGCCACAGCTGTAAGTACCTGACTCGCACAACGACAGGGCCTGAACTTACGGCCAGTCTGACAGAAGCCTGCCTGGCCTGCCAGACTAAGCCGGCTCAGCTGCCGGGACGGTTCTGGAACCACTAATCGGGCATCCAGTCCCCCATGTTCAGCATAGCACAGCAACATTGAGACTAAGTGGACGGGAGGCACAGTCGTACAACCAGTAGTGCGCAGCCCGTCAGGACGGGCACGCCCTGCCTGTACAGGCAGGACTGGCCAGCATGGCTGAAAGGCCGGGCCTGGCAGGGCTGAATGTGCCGGCCCGGCAGCTGCTTTCTTCATCCATCTGGCCAGGCTGCTTTATTCATCCATACGGATGAAAGAGGAGGTCAGCGGCAATGCACATCAGGAAAATTAAGGTCAGGTCCCAGGGATATCATCCCCTGAGATGAAGTGGATAAAGTACAGGGAAAAGACAATTGAATGGCAGGGCCTCAGGCTGTAAGGATAAATGCCCGGGCATGCCGAAACAGTCAGCTCAGGAAAAGAACAATCACTAATTACCACAGCCGCAGCTTCCAGGACTTCAGGCCCTGAACAGCCCTGCATACCATCACAGTATGGCTGCAGATTACGGCTCAGTGCAGTATAGCGCACCGTATCGCTGCTGATAAAGAGCACGCGGCCCAATACCATGACACTTGTCAAACTTTGACTGCCAGCTCACAGCCCTGGTCATTTACGTACACGCGCACGGTCAACATCCCAGTCCAATACCCGTCTGCAGCCAATACGTATGGCTCTCAACGTATCAGGCATCTCCCCACACCCGCTGACCACAAAGCCGCAGCTGTGACGCAGCTGTGCCGCATATCTGCCTCCCACCAGACGGATGCTTCACCTTAATTTGAAAGAGTGATGTTGCCAGCCGCCCGTTAAGACTGTTTTGGGTGGCAGGGAAATAGAGAAAGAGGGAAGTGAGAAACGCAGGGAGGTGAGCGTCGAATTTGGCTGTGCAGGGTCTGGCCTGGCTGAATTGAGCATTCAAGTTGCGCATGCTGGCTGGCAGGACAGCAGCCTGCATGCGCAAGGCAAGGGCCTTTGCCTGGTAAAGAACCAGAGCCCAGCCATAATTACTGGCCGGGTCACAGCTCATTGAGCAGTCAGTACGGTGTATTTCATAAGTCACCAGACAGACTGTCACAGCTTGCCAGAGGGCCGCCCGGCAGAGGGCAGGGCCTACGCACAAAGCGTGAAATTTGATCCAAGGATCAAATTCGGAAAATAAAATGTGATACCAGGATCACTTTTTAACAATTTAGATTCACTTAAAAACGAGATTTTGATCACATAGTAAAAAATTTGC
>NZ_JALKIL010000006.1 GCF_023051105.1 Anaerobiospirillum sp. NML120449
TAAAAATTATGTAGCTTTTCTACATATACGGCTGTTCAGTTTGATAGAATTAAATACGAGGTAAAAAAAATGAATGGCCTGTCTATGCGGCTTTAGCTATGGAAGATAGCTTAAATGCCGGGCTATGGTGCCTTATGGCACAACCGCTCTCCATACATAGTCGTCCTTTTGCCTATGCCGAAGCTGGGCTGATGACATAAGCGTCATAGCCTGATCTGCAAATCATTTATTTCAAGCAGTCAAACCGGCAATGGATTGCTCATGCAGCTGAAACTCCCGGCAATGGCTGGGTCTGGCAGATGCTCGACCTGGCTATGGCTGGTTCTGGCTGGCGCACGACCTGGCCATGACATGGGCTGGCAGATGCTCGACCAGGCTATGGCTGGTTCTGGCTGGTGCACGACCTGGCCATGACAGGAGCTGGCAGATGCTCGACCAGGCTATGGCTGGTTCTGGCTGGTGCTCGACCTTGCCAGGTAGGGACATGGAGGATGACCTGCACTCTTGATCGCAATGAGCATATGTCAAGTCATGGCAGCATATTGACGCCATTACTCATGACAGGCTCTGTCCTGAGTGTTCCTTATTTATACGTCTGGTTCACATGTTTGTGGATACCTGCAGGAATGGAGTGCAAATGCTCAGCAGGGAGGATGTTTGGCCAGCCATGCTGTGCCTGGCTTTGGCTGTGTCTGGCTTTGGGTTTGATGAATCATGCAGCTCTGGCAGCTGTTACAGCATTGGCTGGAGTTTTTCCGGGCGTATGGGCTGTGAGTTGCAGTGCCGATGCAGTGGCTCTGCAGTTGTGCTGCACTGGTGCTGCAGTACGCAGCATGTCCGGTGGTCGACAGTGAGTAAAGTATTGCAGTAATTTCAGTGAGTATGGTCGTGCAGTAAGCATTGATGCTGTTTAATAAACGAACAAATTTTGGGATGTGAGCTGACCTTTTCAGGGCAGGCGCCATAAAAGTGGGCAATTTGTGCATTTGCGGGTCTTTTGCAGATAAAAATGCGCAGGCCCTGGTCCCTGCCCGTCTCATGCGGACGCATGCACAGCCTGGCAGCAGCAGGGACGGCAGAGCAGCTGCAGAACTGCTGCTGGGACGGCTGGGTGGCTGAGCGTTTATCTTGCCGGAGCATCGCTGCAAGCATTTGCAGCTGTCGGGGCTGTGTCTTGCTCAGATGCAGCATCTGAAGCAGGGCTGTTGTCAGATGAAGCCTGCAGATCACTGATGCTGTCGGCAGCAGCCGCATCGCAGCCCGGTGAGCCCTGCATTATCTGATCGAGAACTGAGCTCAGCTGCTCATCATTCATGTCGTCAGCTCGTGTGACATCCCTGATAACTTCATAGGCTATGTGGTCAGCTGCAGCAGTGCCCGAGTCGGCAGCTGCGCCAGATGAGGCAGAAGCTGCGCCAGCTGAGGCAGGGGCGGCGTCGGCTGAGGCAGAGGCTGCGGCCGAAGCGGTGGCAAGGGCTGCACCGGCCTGGGCAGCTGCGGCCGGGACGCTGATGGCAGCCTTGGCTGCGCTCTTTTGAGCTGCGGCCTCAAGGGAGGCTGCGATGACACTGGCAGCCGTTACCAGGGCTTCATCAGTGTGGTGATGAGCTTTGCTTTCGTACTCGCAGGCAGTTCCTGAAAGAGCAGCGACTGCCTATTTTTCATCAGGGGCTGTGACCTTGTGGTAGCGCTTTTCTTCACCAAAGCCATATATGGTTCCTGCCACTACCGAGCCGGTACCGGCAGCTGCATCCTTGTCTGGGGCAGTGACCTCCGGTACGTCTGGTTCCTGATTCTTATGGCGGCTGGCATCAAGATCAACTCCGCTGGCAATATCCTGAGCAGCCTGTTTTTTGATGCTGTCGATGAGATCGTGACTTGGGGTTTCTTTAGCTGCTTTCTGAGGATTAACCTTAAGAGAAGCCGGAGCCTTCAGATAGACCAGCAAGGCAATGATTACGAGAATCGTGCCTGACATCATGAAGATAATGGACAGATTAATCCATGTGGCGATCAGGCCGCCAATCAGAGGGCCAATGGCACCTCCAATCTGCTGGGATGAGAACAGCATGCCAAAGGCTGAGCCACGCTCGAGGGGGCTGGTGAGGTTTACTATCATGGCATTGGCTGAAGGGAAAATACCGGAAAAACCAAGTCCGACACAGAACTGCAGGACGGCAAAAGGTATGAGCGTATCCGGAATGAACTGAGCAGCTATCAGAACGCCTGAAGCTACCAGTGCGGCCAGCATGGTACGGTAAAAGCCTACAGCCTGACCCTTGCGGCCCCATAAAGGAGCTGCAATGGCGCCGGCTATGCCTGACAGGGAGAATACAATTCCAGAGATCAGGATCAGATGCTCCTCGCTGTGGCGCAGCTCTGCAATATACAGAGTCATGATTGGCTGAAGCAGCATGATTACCATATTGGTAAGTCCGGCTGCTATCAGAAGAATGCCTACACCGTCACGGCGCAGCAGTGCGCTGTAAGTGACCTTTACTCTGGTGCGACCATCCTGAACTTTAGGCGGCTCTTTGATGAATATTACGGTAATTGCAGTAATGACGCACAGGGCTAAAGCAGCAATGAAAAATGAGGTTCTGATACCGAAGCTTTCAGCCAGCAGGCCGCCGAAGAGAGGGCCAATGATATTGCCGGTAATCAGGGCGCTCTGCATGATACCCATGCTTACGCCTACCTTGTTTGGCGGGGTATAGGCTGAGGTAAGAGCCAGTGAGGCAGGCCACAGTCCGGCGGCAAAGCCCTGCAGCACACGCACCATAAACAGCTGGCCTGGTGTCTGCACCAGGGCACCGCAGAAATAGGTAACGGCAATCAGAGCGCTTGAGCGTATCAGCATCAGCTTCTTGCCTTTGGAATCGGACATTTTGCCCCAGATAGGAGCCATGACGGCACAGACGGCAAAGGAAATGGCGAAAATGGCACCGGACCACATGTTCAGTGATTCTTCAGGGGTGCCGAGTTCGTTGCGCAGATAAAGGGGCAGGAAAGGGATAAGCATGGTGTAACTTGATGACATCAGTACAACGTTACACGTCATGATGGCTAAAACAACCTTCCAGTTCACAGAGACCTCCAGTTTCCGAAGTGAGCACATCAGCAAACTGTTTCAGTTACTGTCATGGCTCTGCTAAAACAGCGGAAACCAGCCATGGCAGGCATTTGCATCATCACCTGGCAAAAGAGCATACCTGCACGAACCTTAGTGCAGGCGGCTTCATGCCACTTTCAAAGCAGACACCAGTCTGGAGATTACGGCTTAGCTTAATAGAGAGTTCTGTATAAGATAAATGCCGGCAAATCTGACGGACGTCAGCTCTGGTGCTAACTCAGACGGGGATCTGCCATGCACTGTATACCGGGGAAGCATCCAGTTTCAAATCCTCTTGTGAGTTGAGAAAGCCATGGTAATGCCATGAACATGACAGGAATATGTCACTGCACCTGTATCATGCCAGGGCACCGCGCGGCAGCGAAAGCCATTGCACGGGGCTGTGCTTGACCATGCACGGGCAACAGCATGACACTGCATGGGCAACAGCATGACACTGCATGGGCAACAGCATGACACTGCACCGCAGAGTATGACACTGCATTGGCGGCAGCATGTAACTGCGTGGCAGAGCATGTCATTGCACGGGGCTGTGCTGACAGAGCATGACAGGAGCAGGTCCTGGCATGGGCATGTCATGACATAAGCATGGAAATCTGGGAGGTATTATCCAGAGTGATGAGGGAAACAGGTACTGAACCTGAGAACAGATAAGCTTCGATTCCGACGGCACGCGCACAACTACTTTAAAAAGGGATAGGTCCAGTGCAGGGCGCGACAGGATCTGCAGCTGCCTCAATATGTATTGCCCTGATCAGATTCAGAGCCGGTAATACATAAGGCTAAGGGAGCACAGCATGATAAGGACAGGACTGTGTAAATAAGGCAGCAAGGATAGTGTGAATTTCTTCCTGATCCCGTGCGTGGTCGATGGGGAGTCAAGCCTAAGAGTCTGTTGCTAAAGTATATGCCCAATTGAACTGCATAAAAACCCATGCAGTACTAATTTTCTCGATAAGGTTAAGCAAAAGGCAAAAGAATGGCAGTATATGATTGTTTAGCAATGCACCAAAATAATGCGATAAAAGTTTGGCCCGGATCACGCTTTGTGATGGGAAGATGAGCGCTAAAGAGTGAATAAAGCCTGTTAACAGAATGTAAATATCCGGCCGTAAGTGCACCCTCAGACCGCGTCAGTCAGGCTGCCACCATACTGTTCACCGGGGGCAGCACACTGGGCGTCTGATGCATAAGCATGCAGCCATGGGGCATGGGCTGCTCTACAGCGTGCTGGACGGATGACGGTGAGGATGGCTGGCGCCGCCATGCCCGCAAGGATGCAGGAGGATGGGCATGGGCTGCTCTACAGCGTGCTGGACTGATGACGGTGAAGATGGCTGGCGCCGCCATGCCCGCAAGGATGGAGCCGGCACGGCATGTGGCAGGCAGCTGGGCATGTGGCAGCCGGCTGGGGTGAGGAAGCGGGACGCGGCGTCACTGGCTGTGCCCTCAGGCTGCCATAAAGCAAACAGGCGGCCTGAGGCCGCCTGCAGTCAGCGATAAATGTTTAATGGCGCGTTTTTAATCATACTGGCCAGTCTGCCCGGGGCATAAATACAGGCGGCCGTTGTCAGCACTACCAGCAGGCATACGAGTCCTGCATCCTGAACACTGATAATCTGGCCCATCAGGGCTGCATAACGCATTTTAATCATCAGGGTGGTGATGACCTCAAGAGACATGCAGATCATGGCACTCATGCCGGCAATGCGCACCATCAGACCAAGCAGGTGGAGCATATAGCTCCATGCAATAGGCCTGGTGGTTTTAAAGGCGGCAAAGGTTATTGTGAACATGCCAAAGGAGCAGGACAGGTAGACATTCAAAAAGAGCAGAATGTAGTAGACCACCAGTACCAGAATGCATACGTAGATGATGGAGACAAAGATAAAGAAGAAGATGACATTGGTTGAGATAATGCTGCGGGCATAATCCTCAATCAGGGCAAAGATCTCTCCTATCACTGTTGAAATATCACCTGACACTATGGCGTTATCGCCACCAAGGCGCAGGGCGGTAGCAACAAGATCCGGGGCTATAAGGTCACTTGACAGTATCAGTACCTTGATAATGCCAAAGACCAGAATAATGCGTACAAATGAAAGTACGAAGGTGTTCAGGGTGCGATGGCGCAAAATCAGCTTTATGCCCTCAAGGGTAATAGCCATGGTGAATATATAGACCATGAAGTTATTGGCGTAGAAAATCAGCCTCTGGTGCAGCAAAAGCAGCTCTCCCAGCAGAAACTGCACTGTCTGAGAAATGCTTATCACATCAGAAATCACAGGTGCAGCCTGAGCGCTGCTGCCCGTAACAGCCAGCAACACAGTGAGCATAAAGCCTGTCATAAGTCGGCCATTTGCACATAAGTCCCACAGCCTCATGGCACGGCCAGCGCTCCAGCCCAGAGCGCGGATCAGCACAAACACGCTGTTTGCAGCGCTGCCTGCGGTTCCAGCGCTGGCTCCGGCTCCGGCTCCGGCTCCAGCGCAGGCTCCATATGCGATGCCAGACGCAGTGCAGACAACGGTGCCGGAGCAGACAACGGTGCCGGAGCAGGCGCCGATGCCGGCTCTGGAGGACGCACTGAGGCCTGTCATGGGGCTGGAAGTGGATGAAGGGGGCGTGTTTGCTGTTATGGTCTTGCTTTCCTGCTCTTTGAGGAGCTGTTGGTTTAATGGTGTCATAAAGATGCTCCTTACTGTCAGTGGCGCTGCATAAAGCTTTGCAGAGGCAGGCGATCCGGTGCCCGCTCAACATGGCGGGTAATCTCTTTGAGATAGCCCTCCTGCGCAAGGCGGACATTGCTCTGACGGGCAAGGTCATGGCTTTGCAGACGGGTAAGCAGGGCTATCTGATTGTTCAGGTCAATCATGGACAGAGCTGCTGAACCGTTAATCTTGGACAGAGCATCGAGAGTGCCGGCCTGACTTGCTGTGGACTGGCTTTCAACTACCAGAGCCTGAACCTGGTCAATCTGCTCCTGAAGCTTGATATTCATGGACTGTGACATTTCAAAGGCTTCCATGGCCTGAGAAATTGTGCTGTCCTCAAGTTCGGTCAGAACTCGGGAAAACGAGCAGTTGCCCGCCTGCATGCATTTGCTCCAGGCACTGGCTTTTTGGAAGGAAGCCAGATACTGCTGGGCCGAACCAAACTCCTCCCATGCAGAGCGCGAGGCATAGAGCATGGACAGGGACTGCTCCTTGATGCGGGCAATGTTCTGCCAGCTTTCCTTGCTGTCCATGACATAGTTTCTGTCCATAAGATTCTGGGTGTCATGAGCAATGTTATTGCCCGAAAGCAGCTCCTGTATCTGACGGGCCTGATTGATATTGTCACGGGCCCACTGCTCAATGGAAATAATGCGCTGCATTACGCTTTCGTTAAGTGCCGAAGCATCCATAACTGGAATAGCAGCATGTGCTGTGTTGAAGCTGGCAACTGCTGTCATGATTGCTGCGGCGCTCAGTCCTGTTTTCAAAGCGCCTCTCAAGGTTTTTGTAAGACTGCTGCCATGGGGTGAGGTGAGGTGCTCTGCAGTCTTTACAGCGCCCGCGCCCGCGCCAGTGTCGACGGCGACGTCCGGGCCGCCTTGCTGTGATAAGTGTTCCTGGGATGAAGCTCGTGAAAAGTGTTCCGGGAGGGAATACTGTGAAAAATGTTCCTCGGAGTAAGCCTGTGATAAGTGTTCCGGGAAGGCATCCTGCGATGAGCGTTCCTGTGAGGGGGTCTGTGATGTGTGTTCCTTGAATGAAAGCTCTGATGAAAAATGCTGGTTGAAAACTGTCATTGCAGATACTCCATAAAATTATAAGTACAGTGATTACGGCAATTACCTGGTTTTTGCTTTATGGCCGGTCAGGGAAGTGACCGGCTTTGCGCCTGATGACTTTATGGTGCCCTGATATGAAGATTCATATCTAAAACATAAAATAAAGCGTTTATCAGTTAAATGCCGTGCCTGCAGATGTCTGGGCTGTGTAAGCCTGCTGATAACAGGCAGATGCTCTGTAAAATGAATTATGGATGGATCTGCTCTGAGCGACTGGCTGCACAGGTCTGTTATGCAGCTGCAACTGCATCTTTGGCTGCAGCATCTGGGGCTGCAGCGGCTGATGCTGATGCTGGCGCTGGCTCGGGCGCTGGCTCTGGTGCTGTGAATCAGTTGCTGATTGCCTCTGAGGTCTGGCCTGATGGGCCTGTACCTGTGGTACCGGGATTTTGGCAAGGCTGACGCAGCTGCGGATCAGCTCGCCGTTGTTGCGGGCGTGCTGCTCAAGGTAGTGGCACAGGATAATCAGAGCATGAAAGCGGCCCACAGTGCTGTTGGCAGGCAGGGTCTGAAGTGCATAAAGGGCTCGCTGACTGAGGGTCATGCACTGTCTGTGCTGGGCACTGTCACTGCGTGGAGTTATACCCATGCTGCTCAGATGGCTTAAGTAGCGCTGTGAAAGTTCGCTGTGCATGAGCTTTAGCAGGCGGCTGCGGCGCTGCTCATAGCCTGTTTGCAGCCTGCGCTCCTGCTCTGAGTGCTGCAGTGAGCCCATACCGTTGTCCACTGTATGACGCAGGGCATAATCATGGCTGCAGCAGGCGGCTTCGGCGCTCAGTGCCAGAATACGGGCACGGCGCATATTGAGCTCAACCATTTCATCAAGGTCATCACTCTGGATGCTTCTGACATTTAACAGAGCACCACTGCCTCTCCAGCGCAGCTGCTCGGCTGTGTTCTCAATAAGAGCAGCGGCACGGTCACAAAGGTCAATAATGGTGTCGATAATGAGCTTGCGCAGCGTACCCACTCCCTTGCCTTTAAGACTGTCTCTGATATGTGCCTTGAGCCTGACACAGCCATGGGCAGCCGGATCAAAGAAGGCCCGGGCCAGCACGCTGTCGCGCGGAATAAGACTGAGCACCTCTTTCATCTGCATGCTGCCCGCCCAGGTGCAGTCCCATCCTGTAATCACCTCATTGACCGGCTGTGCATTCTTAGCACGCTCACGCTCGCGCTCAGTTTTACGCTCCTTATCTCCATTGCGCTCATGCTCATGCCCGCATTCGCACTTACGCTCATGCTCGAGCTCATGATCATTGAGTTTAGTCCTGCCCGCCATGGCGGAACCATATTCCATGGTGCCCACAGCTTTCACAGCTGATACGCCGGAGCTGCCCTTGTCGTGAGCTGGAGACTCCAGAAAGGTCAGCAGTTCATCAGGCAGGTCCAGTCCCATCAAATCACCGAGCATTCCATGAGCACGTACGGCTGACATGCGGGCACGGGCATTAATCTGAGCTGTGCCCAGCTCCTGCTCAACGATCATCAGTGCTGTCATGGCCTCACCGGTGCGGCAGGTAGTACGCCAGCTCTCAAGCTTGCGTAAAACATGAACCACCATGGCCTCTCTGATGTGAGCAAGTGCTCCCTTGTGCCCGCCAGTGATGCCGCTGCCTTCGCTGCAGTACTGTCCACCATTGCTGGTGGCAGCGGCAGAACAGCTGTTTGCAGCGCCAGCACAGCTGCCGTCGTGGCTGTTCTTGCCATAAGTAAGACTGCCGTCAAGGCCAGTGCAGCTGCTGCCTGCTGTGGTAACTGAGGTAACAGAAGTGACTGCAGGGGCATCTGTACCTGAGATGACTGGATAGTCTTGAGTGAGTGCAGTATCTGCAGTATCTGAGGTGACTGGATAGTCTTGAGTGAGTGCAGTGTCTGCCGTATCTGCAAAGCCCATAATGGCACTTACAGTGGCGCTGTCGGCATCAAGGCCGGTAAGGGAGTGGATAAAGGTCAGTACTGAGCAGAGCTGGTCCAGATCGCCACTTAAACGGCTGGCGCTTTTAACCTGCAGTCCGTAGTGGGCAAGACAGCCGCGCAGATGGCTGTAGTATTGAGCATCATGGCCAGCTTCAGGGAAGACAGTGCAGTCGCAGTCTGCGGCTGGATCAGGGGCGGCCACAATCATGCGTGCGTTGTGAGCAAAGAACTGGCGTGAACCTGTATGGCCGGCATCATGGTCGGCATCATGGCCGACATCACGACCAGTGTCATGACCAGTGTCATGACCAGTGTCATGACCGGCATCGCCCCCTGCCTCATCGACAGCGGTATTTGCCTTACCAGCAATCTCTGCTGCAGACAGAGCGCCTGAGCGGCCAGCCCCATACTGGGTTCTGCCCAGAGTTGTCACTGCAGGCAGGGCAGAGAGCACGGAGTCCATGCTCTCAGTAAACTCTCCCTGACATCCCACTGTGTGCATTTCCCTGCATAAAGAAGATTCACAGCCGGTATTGGCAGCACAGGCAGTCGCAATGCTGCTTACATGACTGGCAGCACAGGCCCCTGGCTGGGCAGAAGATGCTGACTTGCCTGGAGCTTTGAGCAATGGCAGGTCAAGCAGCTTGCAGCTTACTTCGCCCTCTTCCATACGGCGCAGCATGAAGGCACAGCGGGCGCGCAGCTTAAAGGCAATGGCGCTTAAAGTAATCTGGTCGCTGCCTGATGCTGCAAGGGCAAGAGAGGTAAGACAGTGACGCATTTGAGAGAGCATGCGGCCTGGCATAAGGCGCAGCACCGGCTCAAGAGCAATGCCGCTTCCAAGGATTAGGGAGCTCCACTGCGGATCCTTACTTTCTGTGCCTGTGCTTATGCCTGCGCTGCTGGTAAAAGCGCTGCCTGATACAGCAGCTGAGTTATCTGCATCAGGCAGTGCTTCATTGCCAGCCTGTCCGCCTGGGACCTGGTCGCTGCGCAGGTGGGCGCTGTGCTTTAAGTAACGGGCGGCAATAACATGGAACTGGTCAGAGACTCTTTCATTGGCAGCCTCATTGGCAAGAGGGATATGACGGCTTGGGGATGCCGGCTGCAGTCTGAGCTCAGAGCTGCTGCCTGGGAGAGTGAGATTTGATTTGAGGGCTGTAGCAATCATGACTGTTATCCTTATGTTTATCTGACTGGTGCGCGCATCAGCGTGCTTTGTCTATGTGACTTGCTGTTACTTTCAGGCCTGTCTGAATGGCAGGCTGAACGTCTGTCCGCAGAGCCAGCATAGTCAGCTGCAATGTCGGTCCGCAGAGTAAGCAGCATCAGCTGCAATGTCTGTCGGTAGCGCTCACTGCAATGTCCGTCTGCAGGGGCTACTGTAAAGCCTGTCTGGAAAATCGGCTTAAGTGTCGGTAAGACCGACTGTTGTGTGGGTAAGCGCTACTGCAGTGCCGATCGGTAAGACTCTGTGCAGGGTCTGGGTGCATTGCACGGGTGTTCAGCATGTTTGTTTTTCTGCCAGCAGGCCTCGGTGAAGCGCCTGCTGGTAACTTTGGCATATCAGGCGGTCCTGACAGCGGGGGAAGGCCTGCCTGGTGGTTAAGACTGCCGGGCCTGAGTCAGGCTTATGATGTGGCGGCCGCAGTTCCGACCTGTCGTGACCGGCTGTCCGTCAGCGCCACTGTCTGGCTGCTGCGCTGCGGGCAGTGCTGCGGTCAGTGGTGTTGTGGTAAGGGGCGTCAAAGTAGATGTCTTTGGTCAGGGTGACATTGAAGGCAAAGCCCGGCTGAACCTTTAAGGTAGGGGAGAGGTTCATATTGCGCTCAATTACCTGAGTCATTACCCGTCCAAGAGACTGGCCCATGCTCTGAGACAGGGCTCCATTGAGGGTGAGTTCGCCATTGCTGTCGCGGGTATTATCGTCGGTGCTCAGGGAAATACCGGCTGTGATGCCGCCCAGCAGCACGGCATGACCGAGCATGGACCAGAAGTGGGTATCAACATCGGCACTGAGGCCTGACCATCCGTCATGACCTGCTGCCGGCATGGCGCCAAGATTCATGGCACGGCCATCAGGGAAGATAACGCGGTTAAAGGCCAGCATCAGGCGCTCCTGACCCATCATGGGAGCTGAGGCATACTGTCCTGTTACTTTGGAGCCACGGGGAATCAGAACATGATCACCGCGAGGACTGTCATATACATCCTCGGTAACCTGAGCCTGAACCATGCCTGGCAGGTCAGAGTTGATGCCTGTCATAAGTACGCATGGCAGTACTGCTCCCTGACGAACCAGATAAGGGCTGAGCACAGGCTCAACTGCGGTATTAAGTAAACTGTCACTGTTGCCAAGGGCGTTATAGGCACTCAAAGTGCGGGAATTCATGGCAGGGGCGCTGTGAGCTCCGTAGGCTCCATAAGCTCCGGAGGCCCCATAGCCAGAACCGCTACCGCCCATGCCACCCATACCTCCCATAGCGCCACCGGCTGCCAGTGAGTTATAGGAAGACTGGGCTTCTGAGGCTGTATTCATTCGTAAGGCAGCTGAGTTCAGATAGGCCTGAGATGCAGGTGGAAGAGCGCCAGCTGCTCCATAAGCACCGGCGGCATATTCAGCTGCCAGGGAGGAACCGGCGGCACCGGCCCCCTGGGATGCGGCGCCCGCCCCGGCTGCACCTGTGCCCCTGGCAAGCGGACTCATATCTACCGGGGCACGCAGTGAACGCATAATGCTGTCATCGCGCATCTGGCGCAGGCGGGCGGCCATTTCCTGCTCCGGTGTCAGGGCAGCAGGTGCAGCTGCAACTGCAGGAGCGGCTGGTGCCTGCACTGGTGCCGGGGTGTCATTGCTTTCATAGCGGGATACATAGGTTTGCAGATCCTCAATATTGAAGGCATCAGATCCCTGGCTTTCAAGGGCGGTACGGCTTAAGGCCATAACAGGACTGCTCATGCCCTCAAGATAGTCAACAAAGCCGCCGGCACTTTCAAGAGCTGAACTTTGCTGCTGATTCTGAGGTGGCTGAGCTGGAGGAGCTGAAGTGCGCTTGAGGCTGACATAAAAGCCAAGGCCCATAAGCACAAAGGCAATGCCCAGGGCTATGAGCAGCGGGGTGCGGGTAATATGCCCGGCTTTTACGGTCTGATTGCGGTTTTCCATAACCTTATTCCTTATGTTCTTTCAGGCAGTACTGCTGTTATCTTCTCTGCCTGCTGCGTTACCTGGCATGGCAAGGCCAGACTGTGAACTGTCATGCTGCTGTCATAATGAGGCTGCAGCCTGCAGCCAGGTGACAGGTGCGCTCCTGCCTGAGCTGTCAGCTTCGGCTCTTTGTGAATTGACAGCGGCATTAAGGCTGTCATCCTGGCGGCGCATAAGCAGGGATGCTCCCTGCAGCTGTGAAGACTTGTGGGACTGCACGCTATGGTTAAGAGCTGCACCTGAGAGCAGGGCAGAGGATGACAGTGATGCAGTGGTCCTGGTCTCAGGCTGTGCACAGTCGGCCTTGTCAGACTCTCCTGCACTGTCCATGTTCCAGGCGGCTCTGAGGTCTTCAGGAATATGTGCAAGGCCTGGCGCAGCGGCTGCACCTGGCCTGGCAGCTGCGGTATCACCTGACTGAGCTGCGGTTGTACCTGAGAGAGCAGCACTTGAGGCTGACCTTGCTGTCTGTGAAGCTGATGCACCCTGAGCACTGTGGGCAGAGTCAGAGCCATAAGCTGATGCTGACAGCACTTCAACAGCAGCAGGGGCAGATGTTGCAGAGGCGTTTACTTCACTTGCCGGGGCGCCAGTTGCACGAGCGGCTTGAGCCCTGGCAGTTGCATGGGCATCTGGAGCATGGGCGGCAGCTGCATGGCTATCTGGTGATGCCGCAGCAAGGTCAGCGGCGCCAGCAGCAGCTGCCAGGCTCAGGGCATGCGGCTTTTGGTCTGGGCGGGCGCTGCCTGCGCTGTGTGCTGAGACAGGCTGCCATGTGGCTGTGTTTAATGGGGTAGCAAGGCCTATCTGAGGCAGGGCCTGACGGGTAAAGGCAAGGCTGTCGAACAGTCTGTTTTCATTGCTGGCACTTTGCAGCGGGGCGGTAAATTTGAAGTTGCGCAGCTTCTGCTCAGCTGTGCTCTCCTGGCTGTTAGCTGGCAGAGCGCGTTCGGCGGTGCCAGAGGCTGAGGAGGTGGCTGAGGATGTGGCTGATACCTTCAGGGTCTCACTTTCAGGGCTGAACTTTACAGCATCCTGATCCTTGGCAAGTGCTGCGCGGGCAGCTGGTGCGTGGCGGGCATGGCTCTGTCTGTTCGAGCCGTTACGGGCGCTCAGCAGCGGAATACGTGGCTCGTCAGGCTGGGCATCATACCAGTAAGATACGTCGTCATCGCTGAGCACTACTATGCCCTTATTGCTCTGTGCCAGATTCTGGTTAAGGGCAGTGAGGTAGTTGTAAAAATCACCCTGCAGCCGGGCCATGCGGCCGGTGATGGAGTCAGCTGGCAGGCCGGAGGCCTGTGCAGCACCGGCATTGCCCTGTGCAGCAGCGCCGAGGCCCTGCTGGGCTGATGCGCGGGCGCTCATGGCAGCCCCGTATGCGCTGCCTGATGGATGGCCGGCGGCATCGGCAGCGGCAATGGCGGCGGTGGCTTCAGCGCGGGCACCGGGATAAAGCTCAGGCAGTGAGGTGCGCAGGGCGGCAGGTCCCATCAGCTCGCCTGAAGGTCCAATCAGAGCTGAAATGGAGAAATCGTCGTTATAAAGCTCTACCAGGGTGCCGGAGGCAGATCCTGTGCTGCTGACAAAGCTGTGCAGAGGTACGGCAGCGGCCGGGCAGCTGCTCTGATCGGTGCATACCATGGCGCCCTTATGCTGCAGGGCACGTCTCAGGCATTGCCAGTTTACGCGGGTCAGGGCGTCATCTGAACTGTCCTCAACAGCCGCAAAAGCAGTGCTGTTAAGGGCATATACAGAGCTCAGGGACTCAAGCAGGCTGCCATAGGCGCGGTCAAGCTGACTTTCACGGGCGGCCATGATCTCTGCAGGAGGAATTTCCTCAAAAGCAAAAGGCATCTGGCAGCCGCTCAGGCCAATAATACCGGCACTGAGCAGGGCGCAGGTCAGGGACTTTTTTACCAGGGAGGCTACGCCTGTGCCTGTGGCTGATCCGGAACATGATGCCATGGCGCCGGCAGCAGCGGCAGTACCTGCAGCGCCTGCAGCAGGGCGGCCGGCACCATGCATGCTGGCTTTGCCAGTGCTGTTGCTGTGTATGTCGCTACTGTCCTTGCAGCTGGAGCTGACCTTGAGTCCGTCAGTTCCAGGGGCACCTGAGACACTGGTGCTGTTAGTGTGGGGTGAGTGGGAAACTGTTATCTGTATGCTTTTCATATGCTGTCCTTTGAGTGCCTGGTCAAACGAACTCAGGGCTTATCTGACTGTTATCCTTATGACTGCTGGTGGATCTGGCTATATCAAATGATGCCAGGTTGTGCAGCAAATACTGTTATCTCATTTCGCCGGGCCGCGAAAAGCTGTGCCTGGCAGGCTTAAGGCCCGTCAGCACAGTTCAGCGTGGGCGCTGGAGGTGACGTCCGGCGCGGGCACGGGGGCTGACGTCAGGCGCGGGCACGGGCGCCCGAGCTTAAGCAGGGGCCTGCGGCCGGGGCGGAGCTCAGGAGCGGGTGATGTCCACGCTCAGGTGGGAGCCGTTTTTCTCATTGCCCAGTATCAGACGCATGTGATCCGGTATGCCGTCCACTACGAAGCTGTCGTTGCGGATACGGTAGTTGGTAACAGCAATCTCGTCATCGCTCATCATGCCGCTTGAGTGCACTACCACCAGAGCTGGCAGTCTGCCCTTCATGACCTGCTCAGGCATTTTGATATAGGTCTTAAGGCCGTCATTGAAGACGCGCAGCGGCTGAATCTTGCTGTCGCCCTCAATCTCGTAGGCAAAATCAAGAGCGGCCGGATCCACTCCCTCTGGATGAGCTGAGGTGGCAATGGCACTGTGATTCATCTTCTGGCTGAGCAGATCACGCTGGGCCTGCACATTTTCAAATACGCTCTGAGGATAGATAAAGGACACCAGCGGCATATAGTCTTTTTCGGTGGACTTGAGGGTCAGATGATACATGCGTCTGTCAGTGGAGATAAGCATATTGGTATGCATGCCCGAGCTGAAAGGCTTGATGATGACCTGCTCAACAATGCCCGCATCTGATCCGCTGACAGTACGGTTGATTGACCATGACTCACGGGCACCTACATCCATGGAAATAATCTGCTCGCCCGGCTCAAGCACAATGGCAGTCAGATGCAGAGGAGTGGTCAGCACAGTATGCATGCCGCTGCCATACACAAGGCGTACCTGAGAGTCGTTGCTGACCTGCAGGGGAGTGCGGCGGGCCAGATCGGCACTGCGCTGACGTGCCTTATTGAGAGCTGCAGCCGTGCGTCTGTCCTCGGCAGAGCTGTGATATTCATAGCCGCTCTGAGCTACCAGCTCATCCTGAGTAAGGGCCTGAGCCTGCAGGGTGCTTACCAGCAGACCGGCAGCACACAGGGCCTGCATGATCCGGCCTGATGCCAGAGGATTTATGCGCCTTGCGTCTGCCGATAAGGTGCCGGCACCTCCCATGCTGCCAAAGAAGGCCATGCCCCTGGACATTCCCTGGGAGCCTGTATGGCACTGGGCCATGCCCTTGGAGCTGTGGACCTGGGAGCTGTGGCAGCTCGAGTTTAAATCACTGAAGTTAAGGTGGTGTTCCATATTGTTCATTTGAATTACTCCTGATGTTGTCTTTTCTGGGCCTGCCCTCAGGGCCATGGCCATGGCCAGTTCTGGCTGCCGGGGCTGTCAGCGCCCGTACGGGGCAGGCTGCGGCAGGCTGCGCGGCGGGTCATGACAGTACCGGTGATACTGTATATTCCGTTATGTAAAGATTTAAGGGATTGAGCATGACCATGGCCGGATCGGATGACTGTGCGGTGCTCAGCTCATAGGAGATGATGGCGCGCATCTTTTTGTCAGGAGAGGCAAGGCCATCACTGTCGGTGCTCTTTTCTGTCCAGTCAATCTGATAGCTGGAAGGACCACGCGGGATGATATTGGCAATTTCAACTCTTACCTGACGATTGCGGGTGTTAACCATGGGGTTGTTGGCCGAATAGTACTCATGCAGCTGACGGTAAACTGTGCTGCCCTTGCGCAGCAGGGCAAATACATGGCTTACGGCCTGGCGCTGTACTTCCTTGTCAGTGGAGATAAGGCGTACATCGCTGATAAAGCTGCACAGCTGGGAGCTGATAACCTCAGGGGGCAAAGTGGCTGCACTTACCGGCTCAACTGTTCCCTGAGAACGCACTACACCATGGGTATCAACAGTTACTACGTAAGGGACCAGACTGCTTTGCATGCTGCGATAGACATAAGCTCCGGTAGTGGTCAGGGTAATGCCGGCCAGAGCAAAGAACATGGCGGCGGTTACTATGCTGCTATTAAAGGTCTTAAGCTGCAGATCCTGACGGGCCATACCTACAGCAGCCTCATCGCCCTTGACCTTGCTGCTGCGCCAGGCGCTCAGCATACGGATGTGGCCGCCGCTGCTGGCGCCGCCGCCGCTGCCGCTTTTGCCCTTGCTGGCCGAGGCTGTTCCTCTGCTGGAGGCCGTGCATCTGGCGGTGCTGCCTGCGGCTGCACTTTTACTGGCACTGCGGGCTGTGCTGCTGCGCGAGCCGGTACCTGCAGTGCTGCGCGAGGAGGCGCTCGAGCGAGTGGCTGAGCTGCTGGTGCGGGCGCCTGAGCGCGAGCGGCTGCCGGCTGTGGTGCTGCGGCCGGCGCGGCTGCGGGCAGTGACAGCTGCTGTTGTTGAGGTGGAAGCGGCAGCCTCAAGCTTTGCCGCCTCGGGAGCAGCCTCAGGGGCCGGGGCAGCTGCGGCTGCAGAGCCGGCAGCTGTTGTGGCGGTGGAGGAGGTGGCAGTATCTGCTGTCTCACGGTCAGGGGCTGACGCGTCATCCATGGACCTGAGGCCACTGGCAGCGTGTCGGGCCGGGGTTTGGTACTTGCGGGTACTTTCGGTCTTTTTACCGTTACTCATTGCTGAAATAAGGAAATTCATAAGTGCTCCTTGAGCCTGCCCTGGGTTTGATATTCAGGGCAGGGCTGTGGTTAATCAGGCAGGACTGCGCCTGAGCTGAGGATCAGATCCGGTCTTGTCCAGCTCAGCAGCTGCTGGCCGGGCGTTGGCCTCGCTTACGGCGCTCTGGGAGGCCCCGTCCAGATAGTGGGCCGGAGCCAGTTTGAGCATCTGAGTCTGGCCAGGCTCCTGAGACCTGGCATCAGCCTCTGCAGCGCTGGCAGGGACGGCTGCAACCGCAGCTGCTGCATTTGCAGCTGCAGCAGGAGCTGCCTGGGAGGCGCCGGCCGCCGTTGCTGTGGCGGCAGGCAGGTGTTCGTAGAAGGAGGAGCCAAAGCGGCTGTACAGTTCGTCAACTTCAGGGACGCGGTGGTCACCGGCAACGCTCAGCAGCGCCAGCTCAGGGGCTGACATGGGCAGGGATACCATGATGCGCTGATCGTTTTTGACGAAGTAGTAGTCCTGCTTGGGACGGGCCTGAGCAATGGAGCTTATTTCAGCATCGCTAAGACCCATGGTCTGGTAGGTGCCACGTACCGCATCAGTGCCGGCATCGTAATTAGGCAGATAAAAACGGGTGCGGGCGCATTCAAGCAGATTGTTAAAGTGAGGGGAGCTCTGCAGATCGGTAATGGACTGAGTGGCAAGAATGACAAAGGCGTTGAATTTGCGCAGGGTCTTAAACCACTTGATAAGCTCGCTGGCAAAGACCTCGTCCCTGAGCATAAGCCAGGCTTCATCAACCACAATGGCAGCCGGACGGCCGTCAAACTGCTTTTCAATCATGCGGAAGACATGGCGCAGTACCGGCAGGGCAAAGGATGGAGAGGCGCTGAAAATGTCGGCACATTCAAAGACAGTAAGACCGCTGTTCATGGCAAAGGAGCTGTCACCATCGAGTATGCAGTGCTCGGAGCTGACACGGCTGTAAGGAGCCAGAGCTTCCTTGAGATGACGGGAGAACAGAGCCAGATGCAGATCGCTCAAAGTGCGCTGGGACGGTTCACGGCCACCAAGGATATGCAGACAGTCGGTCAGCTCACTGCGCTCGGCCGGGCCAACGGTCAGACCATTGAGACGGAAGAGCAGCTCCAGGAAAGACAGGGCATAGTCGTAATCAAGCTCACTGTCCAGATCATGCAGGGGACAGAGCATGGCACGGCTGTTGTCAAAGGTAATGTGAGTACCGTTAAGAGCGCGGCTTAAGGCATAAAAGGAGCAGCCCTTGTCAAAGGCAAAGATCCTCATGTCCTTATAGCGTGACAGATTGAGCATTAATGAGCCCAGCAGTACTGACTTGCCCGCACCGGTAGGACCAAGGACCAGAGTGTTGGCCAGATCAGAGTCATGCAGATTGAGCAGATAGCGGCCCTGACCTGCAGTGCGTACCTGCATGAGCGGACTGCGTGTGCTGCCCAGCAGCGGGCTTGGGCAGAAGCTCTCACCTGCCACAGGCTCGGACAGAGGAATGAGGTCAAGCAACACATCCTGAGAGACAGTAGGACGGCGCAGGTTTTCAAAGAAATGACCTGGCAGGCTGCCAAGGAAGGCGTCAGTGGCATTGATGGTCTCAACACGTACCGACAGACCTGCCTTTTCCACAGCTCTGATGACCATGCGGGTTTTGGCACTCAGGCGCTCGTAGCGTTCGTCAGCAAGGATAATGGTGGCGGTATAGGCACCATAGACCACCTCATCGTTATCAAGAGCACGGGCGGCCTCGTCAATTTCCTTCATCTGATCAAGGGCATTCTGATTGACGCGGGCATTTTCAAGATTGAACAGCTGAGCGGCAAGGCTCTTGGAGCGCTGTGACCAGTGAGCGCGGTAGCGGCTTAGCAGGGTCTTGCTGCGCAGCTTGTCAAAGAAAACAAAGCGGGTGGAAATACGGCAGGAAAAAGGCACCCCGGCCAGAGCATTGACCATGCCCTCATGGGAAAAAGAAGGCAGGCCCTCAACAGCCAGTACGCTGATAAGCTTGCGATCGGCCTTGAGCGTATGGCCGGTAATGAGGTCACAGGTGCCAAGGCTCTGGTCAAGCCAGCTGCCCGGACGGGGAACAGCAATACGGCGCTCACAGGCAGTAAGACACTGATGAATGAAGGACAGTCCCTGATGCCATGTTCCACCTGCGCAGCTGGCGCCGCTTGTGCCGCCGGCGCAGGCATGAGCGGCGCCAGCCTCTGCAGCCATGCCTGCATCTGTGCCTGCAGCCATGCCTGCAGAGGCGTCTGCAGCCGGGGCCAGACCGAGGCACTGCTCATCGGCGCGCATGCGCTCCAGCTCGGCGGCACTGAGGGCAGGCCCGCTGTGCTCCTGGCTGATGCCCAGAGGGCGTACGGTAAAGTGAGCCTCAAGGGTATCGACAGCTGCAGCGCACAGGGATCTGAAAGTGGCCAGCTCCTGCAGGGCATCGCAGTCGAAGGCGTCAGCGGTGAAATCATGGCTGACATAGCGGTCAAGACGGGCGGTAGCGGCGGCAGCACCAATCCAGGTGATGGTAAGCACGCGGCGGGTACGATAAGAGCCGTCGCGGGCGAAGATCTCGCGGCGCAGCTGCTCAAGATGCTTTACTGTACCAAGGTCGCTCTCTACCTCAGGCAGGTAGGAATAGTCCTTATTGCGGACGACATCGACATGAATGGCGCAGTTTTCACTGAGCTTGAGCAGGGCTTTCTGAGCGTTGGCATAAATGGCAGACACCTGGTTTTCACTCATGGCTGACATGTCAGGAGCACCGATTTCGTACATGGCCATCAGGGCTCCTGATTTGAGCACAATGATGTGCTCGTCAGCCATGACGGCATAATCGAGCAGATCGGTTACAGCCGGCATGGTCGAAGCCCGGCGGCTTACCAGACGTGAGCGCAGCAGCACCGCGCAGCTTAGCAGCATGCACAGTACTGAAAATGCCATAACGCTGTAAAAGGTCAGGGTTACGTAACTCATATTAAAAGTACCGGAAACAGTGGGTTTATCAGCAGGTTCAGGCCCGGCAGGTCATATGTCGCCTGCAGCCATGCTGCAGCCTGGCAGCCGCCTGCCGTACAGAGTCCTTACTTTCTGCTGATGCGACGGCTTGAGCAGTGCAGATGAGGCTGCGCAAGGTAGTAGCTGTAGTAATGAAGCTGTCTTACGTAGATATGCCTCATCCAGATATCCTTTTTGCCCATGGTGTACAGCAGGCCGAAGTTCAGGCCAAATACCAGTGATGAGGCAATAAAGACGGTAAGATCAAAGGACATCATGCAGACGGCTGTGCAGAAAATCAGGTTGAAAAGGAAAAGCTCGCGATCGCAGCCAAAGAGCTGATCGGCGTTTCCCAGAGAGTGGTAAATACGGTGTGCTGACATGCTTTACTCCAGATATCTGTCACCGTGCCGTGCCCAGGGGCAGCAGCACGGTGCCGGTGCTGTCCTGACTGCAGCCAGAGGGGCTCCGTCCCCTCAGGGCGCAGCCAGTTGCGCACCATCAGGCAAAAACACTTAAAGTGCTGTCAGAGCAGGAGATAAAGCTGTGAGCTGGCACTGGCTTTGGCAGGGTGACGAAAATCATGGAGCGAATCATTTCATCGGCTTCATCACTGCGTGAGCTGCCCTTTGCTCTGTCAGCGTTATCCTCAGTGGCCACAGCTGCCACAGCCACAGCTTTCACTGCAGCCGGCTCAGCAGCTCCCTCAGCAGCTGGCACAGCAGCTGCCACGGAGGCAGCCACGGAGGCAGCTGCTGCGGCAGCCGGTGCAGCGCCCTTAAGCGGCAGGTCTGAGGCCCTGTCGCTCTGAGCTTTGTAGGTGGTGGTAAGAGCGGCCTGCTCAGGCATTGGGATGGAGGCTCCGTTGAAGAAATTGGTCATCAGGGAGTTGGCACCAATGAGCATGGACATGACCATGATGATGTAGATAATGGTGCGCACGAAGTGGGATACCTCACCACTGCCCAGAATCAGGCTGATGCCGCCTACTACAATGCCAATGAGGGCAACGGAGAAGGCTACCGGACCGGTAAGGGATTTCTGGAAAGTGGCAAGCCAGGCCTCGTAAGGCAGCACTGAAGCAACTGCATTGCTTGAGGCCATGGCCGGGGAGGAGATCAGTGCCATAATGCCGGCCATGCCAAGCATTACCATAGTAATTTGTAAAGTATTTCGTATCAGTGAGTGAAGGGTCAATCTCAAAGACTGATTGCAAAGATATAAGTCATTCATGACATGTTCCTCGATTAAGCGCGGTATCGGCAAGGCCGGTACAGCACAATGTTCTGTGCTGAGCTCTGTATCAGATGCGGGATGGTTATGGGTTCCGTCTGCTGCCCGGGCTTAAGGCCAGGACAGCACTGCCGGACTGACAATCCATCCCGTAAACAATGACAGTGCTGTAAAGTGGTGTCGCCAGCCGCCGCCAAAAGCTGCTGCCGTCGACACCTGATGATCCTGAAAAACTACCGCACTTTACTGTTATCACAGGCCGCACCGGGGCCTGACCATAACGTCAGCTCCTCAGTGCTGCTCCTGCTGCATATATGCTTTACAGAAGATAAAACATGGTATGCAGCATCTCCTTATGTCTGCAGACCTTGCCGCAAGTCCTTACGCTGTTTGTCAGAGAGCTGCTGTTGCATCCCGAAGAAAGACAGCGCACTGTTTGCGGCAGTGACTCACCCTGATGCATCCGGGCTCTGGCATTTGCGCCTGCGTCTGCAATGCATGTGCACTGCACCTGCATTGCAGCTGCATGGGGCTGCATAGCAGCCCGGCGCAGCTGCCGGCCCTTTCCTTATGTCTGTTTGAAGCTCACTGCACCGGTCAGGAGACCTCAGCAGTGAGTGCTACTGTTATCTTTTACTGAAAGAGGCTGCTGCCTTAAGGCTTGTAAACTCATGCAGATTACACGGTTGCACAGGCCTCTTAAAGCGGTACAGTCTCTGTCAGTACTGTTACTGTTATCCTCAGTGCCTGGCAGTACATTACTGCGGCACTCCATATAATTATGTAAAGCATCTTATCTGTTAAGGTGGTCAGATGATGCCTGACTCTGGATGTCAGGATTTATGGTCCTTACTGTCAGCAAAAGTGGAGCAATGCGCCACTTTCCATACTGTTATCTAAACTGATTTGTAAAGCTTTTGCATACAGCAGCTGTCATGAACGTCAGCTGCCATGAAAATCAGCTGTCATGAACGGCAGCTGTCATGAAAAACAACTGGCATAAGCAGCAGAAATCATTAACAGCAGCTGTTATTAACAAGGGCTGTATGCAGCCGGCTTTAAAAGCAGCTGTTTCAAAGAGCAGCTTCAAATCTGTGTTTCAAGCTGCTCTTTCAAACCGCTGTAAATGGCCTCCGTTCAATGGGCACCAGGCATGGACCTGAGGCCATGCGCAGAACCTGAGTTTTATCTGCAGCACCCTGCCGCTAAGCTGCAGTGCCCTGCATCTGCAGTGTCCTGCAGCATCATGGGATCAATAATCTGTGCTTTTGTTTACGCTCTCACTGCGCTTTTGCAAAGCGTATGTCAGTGAATCTGTTACTTCGGTAAGCTCGTACTGGCCGTTATGGCAGCCTGTTACCATGGTCAGTGATTTTACGCAGCGGTGCGGAGAGCGGGTCACCTGAACAATGAGTTCAATGGCAGCTGCGGCTGTAGGCTCAATCAGGGCCGGACAGGACGGATGGCGCGAAATAAGAAGGTTAAGGCGCTCCATGGCCTGCAGCGGGGATCCTGCGTGAATAGTGCACATGCCGCCACGGTGACCTGTGGAAAAGGCATCGATGAGATCAAGGGCCTCAGCGCCGCGTATTTCACCTACTACAATGCGGTCAGGACGTAAACGCAGGGAGGATCGCACCAGACGTGACATGTCTGTGCCTTCGCTGGTAAAGAGACTTACGCTGTTGGCTGATCTGATTTTGAGCTCAGGTGTGTCCTCAATGGTAATCATGCGCTCGTCAGGGCACATAGTGCTCATTTCATTGAGCAGGGCATTTACCAGCGTGGTTTTGCCTGATCCTGTAGCACCGGCGACCATAATGGAAACATGAGCTGCTATGGCCTCACGCAGCAGTTCACTCTGTTCCGGGCTTACTACCTGCATGGCTGTCAGATCATCAAGGGTGAGGTCAAGGCTGTTATGGCAGCGAATGGAAAATACCGGGCTGCGCACCAGAGGTGGCAGCAGGCCCTCAAAGCGTGAACCGTCATAAGGAATCTCAACTGAAACTACAGGACAGGCCGGATCAATCTGACGGTCGGCAATCGAGGCCACGGTACGGATAATGAAATTGCCCCTGGCTGAGTTGATATGGTCAATAAGCTTCATGCCCTCAAGGCGGTGCTCAACAAATAAGGAGCCATCGCTGTTGAGCATGATTTCATTGACCATGGGATCTCTCATGGCGGCGCAGATATTCTCGCCCAGATCCCTTTTGAGATTGTTAAAGCCCAGCTCATCATAGGATGAGCGAAAGGCCATCACTTTGGCGCCTTTCATCAGCAGATCGGCACCACCATCAGCCACGGCACCAGCGCCTGGTCCTGCGGCACCGCAAGCTCCAGCAGCACCGCAAGCTTCAGCAGCACCGCAAGCTTCAGCTGCATCACCATGGGCGCTGCCCAGGCCTGCAGCCATCGCAGCTGCAGCAGCTGCAGCCGCCGCTGCGGCGCCCAGAGACTCGCAGGCAGTCTGTGAGCCCATGGTGCAGTTACGTGATACAGCTCTTTCACAGCCACCGGACAGAGCTGTAATCTCTGGATCCTCATTGAGGCTGTCTGTGAGGTGAGCGGCATAACTGTCAGCTGGCATGGCGTCCAGCTGAGCACAGCTGCTGCGGGCCAGGGCTGCACTGGACAGGGCATAGGCCACACCGGCAGCCCCGCAGGTCCTGAGGTGGCTGTTAACCTCTGATGGTGAAAGTGAGCTCAGGCTGGTCATAAATGTTTTGTTCTCCTGAAGTGTCTGATTGTTAGTGTCTGACTGTCTGTTTGCCCGCTGCGCGCCAGCTGCCTGCTGACCCGCCGGCAGTGCGCATGCATTCATGTTGTCTTTATGTTTGTTTGTTTGTTTGACTGAGTGCTTTCAGTGCTTACTGTTATCTTTATCAGATACAGGGACTGGCCCTGTCTGGTATGCGCCCATTATTCCAGAGCGCTTTTTTCATGAAGGTCCCGTAGAAAGCTCAGCTCATTTCAAACTTGATCCAGATCACAAAATGAGCGACAGCTACCTGGCAGACCAGGCTTGAAAGGCTCAGATCAGTACCAGAAAAGTGTGACAGCCATGTTGAAAATGGTCTGAATATGGGCTCAGGGCTACATCTTCGGCATTTTGTGAGCTTGATCACATATGGATTTCAGGTCCGGAAATTTTGTGATGGGGTTCACATAATCGTCCGCACAGGCCTCATGGAACGCGTTCAGCAAAACAGTTACAGAAAAGGGAACGCACCTGGTGGGCTGACTCCTTTCCGTGCTCATAGCGCGGCTTCTGGCACATACGAGGCTTCAGGCCCGTATGAGGCTCTGTGCTGCCGGGGATAAGTGAAGTGATGGTACTGAGAGGATAAGACGGGCAGAACAGTTAAAGCGCAGTTTCGAGGCCTGGTTTTGAGCTCAGGGCAAAGACGTGAATAAGAGGAACCACGATGTGACTGTGCAGCCTTGCTGTGTTGTTCAAGACGGGGGCTGACATTCGTGGCCGTAGTGCGCAATGATTGGGAGCTGTCCTTTGGGGATGCAGTGCGCTATAGCGCCGTGGGTGGGTGTGATGTCTGTGCGTATATCCCGTCGGGCTGGTGTGCTGTCTGTGTGTATGGCCCGTTGGGCTGGTGTGATGTCTGTGCGTATGTCCCGTCGGGCTGGTGTGATGTCTGTGCGTATGGCCTGTTGGGCGGTTGTGATGTCTGTGCGTATGGCCTGTCAGGATGGTGTGCTGTATGGACGCAGGGGCTGGGATATGGACAGGCTTTGATGCTTGCAGATGCGGGGGAACTGACAGTTTTGGCGCCTTAGTTTTACGGCAGTATGCTAGAATGAAAGGTCAGGGCTGCGTGCCGGATTTACGGCAGGGCGCAGCCAGGGATGATGCATCATCATGGATAAGAGTCTGAGACGTCATTAGAGCTTTGCGGGTCATGGGCCCGGTGTATGCCGTCCTGAACAACTGGTCATCATCAGCTTAACAGTGCAAATCTGCTGCAGGAGCCGTCAGGTACGGTTCTTACCGGCTGGCCCGGGCTGCGGCCTGTGAGGCTGCCGGATTTTGCAGGTAATGAGTGTTTCTCAGGCGCTCTTAAACAGTGGGTGGCCTTTTCCGGAAACTAGGAGAGTAATAAGTGCAGGTCAAGACTTGGTTGCCATTGAGCTCTTTAGCAATTGCCGTACTGACTTTGTCAGCACCGGCCATGGCCGATACTGCCGCTTTACAAAAACAGATTCAGTCTCAGCAGAATCAGATTTACATGCTGCAGCAGGACATTGCCACCTTAAGAGGTGAAATGGAGCAGCTGCGCTATCTGGTAGCCCGTGGCACCGGCAGTTCAGTGTCATCATCCTCAGGCGGTACTGTGGTTAACATCCCAATGGGTAATACCTCAGGATCAGGCGCCTCATCATCCTCAACTGCCTCCTCAGGTGGCGGTGTCGGCGGCGTAAAAGGCACCGGCGGTGCAGGTCCTGTGACCCCAATGGGCAATGATAATCTGGCAGCTCACAACAAGGGCCCTGTTGCTCCTGCCAAGCCTGCAGGTTCAGGTAACAGCGTACCTCTCAAGGGCGTGGATGCTGATGCCAAGATTGCCTATGAAGGTGCTTATGCCAAGGTGCAGCAAAACGATCTCAAGGGCGCTCAGAGTGCCTTTAAGAGTTATGTTGAGAAATATCCTGACAATGCCCTTACACCAAATGCCTGGTACTGGCTCGGTCAGGTTCAGTACTCTCAGGCCCAGTATGATCAGGCCCGCCTGAGCTTCCTCAATGTAGCCCGCTACAATGACTCTCAGAAGCGTCCTGACGCCCTGTACAAGCTCGGTATGATCAGCAAGTTCCTGGGTGACACTGACAAAGCACTGCGCTACTTCCAGCTGGTTATTCAGAATTATCCAAATGACGCAGCTGCCACCCTGGCAAGCCGCGAGATGCAGCGCCTGCAGTAGCAGAGCCTGCAGCAGCCACTGCCTGCAGTTGCATCTGCAGCGGCCGCCGCAGCGCCGCCACTGCTACAGGGCCGAAAAGGCCGGAGCATGGGCCTGGTACGGGCTGAGGGTGCTGCGTAAATTACCTTTTAAGCGGTCTGTTACATGCCGGACTGCAATGCCGCTAACAGCGGCACATGACATGGCTTTACTGTTTACTGTGACAGGCTGACAGCAGTGATATGCCTGTGATTATGCTTTGTTTTACATCTGACAATGAGCTGCACGGCAATTCAGCTGTGGTTTTACGCTGACAATGAGCTGCAGCCCAGCTCGGCCGTCGTATTTATGAGCAGGCATAATCTTACGAA
This sequence comes from Anaerobiospirillum sp. NML120449, assembly GCF_023051105.1. Taxonomy (GTDB): domain Bacteria; phylum Pseudomonadota; class Gammaproteobacteria; order Enterobacterales; family Succinivibrionaceae; genus Anaerobiospirillum. The sequence continues at coordinate 26,515 of NZ_JALKIL010000006.1, forward strand.
AAACGATGCTTTTGTGCGCAACAGTACATCTGTATGTGCGGCCTGAGTATCAGGATCTGTGCAGGATCATGCTCGGGTGGTTAATCTCAAAGTCTGGTGCAAGAGGCAATTTTTGATGCTCAAAAACTTTATGATGGGGTCAGTCAGTCAGAAGGACGGGCTGCAGAAAGATAATCTGCAGGTCTGCACTAATCGTGACTGCGCCATTATGAGCGCCTCTGACAGCGACTGCCTGAGGCAGCACCATCATGACTGCACCAGAGCTGTTGAGTGCACTGACATGGCGGCCCCGGCTCCGGCCCCGGCCGTGGCAGGGCCGGAAGCCGGGGCAAAGCCGGCGCTCCGGCCGGGCCGCCTTGCCGCTGCTGTTGCCCTGGCTGTAAGACTGTGCTGTGCCGGTACTCTTGCCGGTGGGGCCGCCGTCATCATGTCCGCCTGCTCGAGCAGTGATCTGCCTGAGCATGAGTCTCTGGTGACCGATCCTGTGTCTTTCAAGGTCGAGGGCATTTCAGGTGAGCTGCTGCAGAATGTTGAGGCTCACTTAAGCGGTATGGCTGTTATTTCCAAGAAGCGCGCCTTTTTCTATGTGCGTGAACTTGAGGAAGTGACTACCAGAGCCCTGCGTGCCTATGGCTACTACCATCCAAAGATCAAGGTAACTCTGCCTGATCGTGCCAAAGAGGAAGATCGTACCGTGGTCATTTCCGTTGACCAGGGCAAGCCTCTTTATATCCGCAATTTCACTGTTGAGGTCCTTGGTGAGGGTCTTGATTACCTGGTATTCCAGGACATCATGGCCAAAAGCGAGCTCAAGTCCTATCAGATTCTCAATCACGGCAAATATGAAAAGCTCAAGAGCGATATCCATCAGACCGCTCTGTCCCTGGGCTTTTTTGACGGCAAATTCTCCTCTGCCCGCATTCTGGTCTATCAGGATCAGAATATGGCCGACATCGAGCTGCTTTACGACAGCGGCAAACGCTACAAATTCGGTGACATCACCATGGATGAAAACACCGCCAGTCTCTTCCTGCCAGGCCGTAATCTGCAGAAGTTTAAAAAGGGCGATGACTTTTCCACCCGTGATATCAACTCCTTTGTTTCGGCTCTCAACCAGACAGGCTACTACAACTCAGTAGACGTGCGTCCTGATGTCAAAAATGCCAGCAATTATGAAGTTCCGCTGGAAATGCATCTGGAGCGCCGTCCTGATAACAATGTCCGTCTGGGTGCCGGTTACAGCACGGACGAAGGCCCGCGTGTGCTCGTAGAGTGGAACAAGCCACTGCTCAATGACAGAGGCGATTCTTTCTCCTCACTGACTACGCTGACGCGTTATACCAATGACGCTACCATGATCTACAAGATCCCGCGCAAAGACCCTAATCTTGACTACTACACGGTAAATGCCTCGCAGACTCATACCGATCTCAATGACACACTGTCTGATCGCTCCGAGTTCTCCATTCACTATGTGGCCAATGAAACAGGCAGCTGGCGTCGTGATTATGCCCTGCGTCTTGAGTATGAAGACTATTCTCAGGGAAGTGAGGAGGACTATGCACTTAACCTCATTCCTGCCCTGACCTTAAGCCGCCGTGAAAGCTCAGGCGGTTTTGACCCGTCACGCGGTTACTCCATCAAGCTTGAGGCATCAGGTGCTTCACGTGGCATTTCTGATGACAGCTTTGTTCAGTTAAAAGGCACCTATCGCGGCATTATTTCCCTTACGGAAAATTCACGTTTCCTCTTTCGTGCCGAGCAGGGCGTGAACATGGGAAAAGATGCTGACAGCCTGCCACCAAGCCTGCGCTTTTTTGCCGGCGGTGATAATTCCATCCGTGGTTTTGGCTACCGTGACCGTGCTCCTTTACAGCCTGACGGTTCAGGTCTTAAGGGTGCAAAGTACCTCACAGCAGGTACAGCAGAAATCCAGTTTCCTTTTGGTGTTCCCAGCTCCCGTCTGGCCCTCTTTCTTGATGCCGGCATGGCAACAGATGACTATGAAGACGATATTCTCTGGGGCCCGGGCATAGGCTACCGTTTCCTGTCACCATACGGCATTGTCCGTGTTGACGTGGCAGCCGGTATTCAGAGCAATCAGGAAACCAATTACCACTTACACTTTGCTTTCGGACCAGAGTTCTAGGCATGGCAAAAGCTTCATCTACTGAGAACAAAGCCCCAGGCGGCCGTGACAGCGGTGCTCATGAAAATGAGCGCCACGCACACTCACGCCTGTTAAAAGGGCTCTCGGCAGAAAGTGAGCCTGCAGCAGGAAAAGGCAAATCTGGTGAGCGCAGCACCAGGAACAGTGACGATATCATCATCAGCAATGGCACCGGCAGGCGCCGTGGCTGGTGCCGCCGCCTGTGCAAATGGGTATTGATGCCTTTTATGATCCTGCTGATGGTACTGATGGCCGTGCTGTACTATTTCCTCGGTACGCTCAATGGTGCCCGTCAGGCTCTTGATATTGCCAATGCCTTTATTCCTGAGTCCATCATTATTGATACCACTATCCAGTCAGGATCGGTGCTTGAGGGCCTGCAGCTTGGTGAGACTCTGGTAGATATCAAGGATATCGTGGCCATCAATGCCGACTCTCTGGTCCTTGATTACGATCTGACCGAACTGACCTCGGGCATGTTCAAGGTTCATACCCTTGAAGCCTCAAATCTGGGCGTCGCTCTGTACGATCAGCTCTTTAACGGACCAAAGGCCCCTGAAGAGCCTGTTGATCCTAACGAGCCTCCTTTCCGTCTGAGCTTCCCTGTAGATATCGAAATCGATAACTTCCATATCAGTGACTTTGCTTTCCGCTCCATGATTGTGGATGTGGAAATCAATGATCTTCAATCAGCTCTGTGGGCCCATAAAGACAATCTGGGTACCCGCAATACTGATGTGGACGTGATCGACGTACACCTCAAGAATTTCAATGATGTAGCCTACGATCAGCAGCAGGCTCAGGCAGCTGCACTTGCCGATCAGCAGCTGGCCATCAGCATTGATGGCAACGTGCTCAGCGGTCAGAAGCTCGAAGACTCGGTAGCCGCCCTGGTTCAGGCCGCTCAGCAGGGTAAGAGCGTAGAAATGCTGCTGGTGCACAACGAGCAGCAGCGCCGTGCTCAGCGCACTGAAGATAAGCTGCTGGGCAGCCTTGACTCCCAGTTTGCTGGCAGCGCAGGCGCCACGGGCGCAACTGGCGCCACCGGTTCTGCCAGCGGTGCCGGCAGCGGCTTCTATCAGCGTCACGACAACAGCGACACCTCCATGAGCAATGCCCGTCGTGTCAACGATTCCCTGTCCTTATTACGCCCAGGTCTGGTGTACTCAGACCCTGAGCTCTTTGCTGACGCCATGGAGTCAGCTCTGCTTAACCGTGCTCCTGTGCCGGCCTTTGTCAATCTGCGTCCTGCCATTGTCGACCCGCGCACCAGCCCGGTAGCCCTCAAAGAATCAGTTACACGTCGCAACAGTGATGATTTTGAGTCCTCACTGCTTGATAAGGTCAACGCTCATGCCGCAGCTCTGGCGGCCAGCCATATCTGCACAGCTGACAGCTGCGATCACGCCTCATTTAATACAGCTTTAAGTGCCGCACCTCTTAATATCAGACCACGTCTGAGCACTGATCTGCCTCGTATTCCTGCTACCTTCGCTCCTACCGATATTACCGGTGTGCCTGATCATCCCGGCTCCAGCGCTCCGGCTACCTGGTCTGAAAAAAGGGTAGCAAGGGCTGCGGCTGCTGCTGCAGCTCTGGCCGCCGCCGCTGACGCCGGGACTGGCTCCGTGGGGGACTTTGGGGCTGGCGCTGCTGGCTACAGTGCCCCTCCGGCTGCTGATGGGGAGCAGGCTGCAGCTCAGGATAATGCCCCTGGTTCTGCTGATCCTGAGGGTGCGGTCAGTGTTGAAAGTGGCATCACCAGCACCAGCGGTGCCGTAGCCAGGGCGGCCGGCAAGTCTGCGCTGGCCGCTGTGGCTGAGTCCAATCGTCAGGTAAGCGATGGCAAGAGCTCAGGTAATGTCGACGTGGATGCCGTATCCGGCTCCACGGCCAGCAGTGTGGCTCAGGCGGCCCGTCTGATGACTGATGAGCGCAGCCAGAAAGTGGTTGCCAAAGCCATTGAGGGTGAAAATCCCAAGGCTCTTATCAAGGAATTTGGTTCTGGCGATGGCCGTATTGAAACCCTGGCAAAGGTAGTTCTGCCTTTTAATATTGAGGTGGACAATTTCAATGCGCGCAAGGTGCGCTACTACCAGGAGGGTTTTGATACCCGTCAGGCTGACATTTCCTTTAATGCCTCCTGGTTTGATACCAATCTCAAGATTTACAACATCGATCTGAGCCATGAGTTCGGTACTGTCCATGCCTCAGGTGATCTCGATCTTAACAACTACTATGACCTCAATTTCGTACTTGAGGGCGAGGGTTTTAAGAACGACATTACCCATGATTTCATGCATGGACTGCTCTATGGCCTCAATGGTGATTTCAGAGTATCAGGCAATCTTACTGACCTGAAGGTAAGAAGTACCCTCAATCTGGGCGGCACTTCCGAGCTCAATGTTCACGCCAATGTGCTCTCAGCGGCTCTGCCTATTACTGTCAGCCTCAGGACCCGCGACTTTACCTGGCCTGTTTTTGGTGACCCTCTGGTCAACGCCCGCTCTATCGATCTGCACACTGCAGGCAATCTGCTTGACGGTGTGGATGTGGATCTCAAGGCACTGATCTCAGGCTTTGACTTTAAGAATGTCAAATCTGATGTCAAGGCGCAGATCTCCTATGAAAAGAGCCATATCGAGAAGTTTGAGGTTAACGGCACCTATCTTGGTGAGCCGGTAAAGGCCAGTGTCCGTGGCGACTTTTTCTATGGCAAGGTCCTTGGTGCTGATGCCCGTGTCTTTGCTCAGGTCAAGGATGCCGGTTTCCTCTCACCAATGCTCAAGGGCGCGCTCAAGATCGATGGTGATTTTGTAGCCATTCTCAATCAGAAAGAGACTGGTCGCAGCGCTGTGTCCATTGCCAGTGAGCCTGCCTATCTGGACAACCGTATCCCTAAGAGTGCTGCCAGAATTGAGGATTTTGATGCCGACACCATTGAGCAGCGTCTCTTTGCTCAGATTAGATCAGGATCGGTCAGCACCAGTGGCAATACCACTGTCTTAAACTCTTCTGCCCGTGGCAAGTCTTCACGCAGAGACAGCGTCGCGGCAGCTGCCGGCAGCATCACCGGCGGTGCCGGATCCGGGTCTGCTGGCAGAGGCGGCCGTGGAGCAACAGTAGTGGCTGCCACAGCTGACAGTGCCGAAGAGCAGCTTCTGGCCGGTATCAGCGCCAATATTGAAACTGCCCGTCATGTAGCCACATCAAAGGCTGTTGATGCTGTTCGTTCAGGTCAGTCTCTGGCTGCCGTACGTCCTATTTCCAAACCTTATCTGCTTGCTGATGGCGTACCTGATGGTCCATATGACATGCTCATTACCCGTCAGGAGTACATTGATGCAGTACGCTTTGTAAATGAAGCAGCTCCTGAGGATGCAGCTGACGATCAGGATAATTTCCTGAGAACAGTAATCAGCAGGGATCTGCCTGAGATCATGACCAATATCCGTCATATCAGAGGCGATCTCTTCATAAACGGACATCAGGCCAGTCTCAATATCACCGATGTGGTAGGAGATATTCATCAGGGCTTCCGTGTTGAGCTTATCAAGTTCACTCAGGCTGACAATGTCATTCTGGCCGAGGGCCAGGTAACCGGCCGTGGTGCTGACCTTAATCTCATTGTTGACCTCAAGGATCTGCACAAGCTCTCACCTGCTGTACATGGATCCATGTCGGCCTACGTTACCAGCTCGGGTAATCTTTCTGATCTGAACTTTGATATCTCAGGATCGGTGCCTGTTTTAAGTACGGGTGAGTCCAGAATACGCAGTCTGGTCTTTAACTCGAGCTTTAATATGCAGACCCGTGCGCTCAACTTTACCGCTCTTGCCGATCGTGTACGCTGGTCAAAGAGTGTGGCTCCGTCACGTCAGTGTTTCATTGACGTTTCCGGCACTCCGCTGCGTCACTCCATTTCAGCCAACTGCAGCGGTGTGGCTGCAGCCTATGTCAATGTGGACGGCAGTCTGGACTTCCCGGCCTCACGCTACAATGCCAATCTGCTTGAACTGTATTTCTTCAGTGAGTCTTCAGGCTCTCTTTCGCTGGTAAATCCTGTCTATGCTGAAATTGACTATGGCAATATCGAAGGTCACATCACCCCTGTAGAGCTCAAGGGTGAAATTGGTGAGCTTAAGATTGCCGAGACCACTTTTACCAGTACAGATGCCCGCAGTCATCTGACTGTACAGAACTTCAATCTCAATTCGCTCAAGGACCTCTTCCCTGACAGTATCAAGATGCAGGTACCACTGAATGTGGATGCCTCGCTGTTAATGAAAAATGGCAAACCTGATATCAAGGTAGCGGTCAACAGTGACAAGGGTGTAGTGTTCTCCACAGCCGGAGCCGGTTTCGTTTACGACCACATGGCCCTAAACGCCCATATTACCCGTGAACTGATGCATACTGAGCTTGATATCGATTTGCGAAACAACCGTGGTCAGATTGATGCCGTGCTTGATATCAGTGATCCGGCCGGAGCAGGCAGGCTGGGCGGCTTCTTCAGGATTAAGGATTTTGATCTGGAGAGCATTTCCAACATTGGCCAGAGCTTTACCGAGCTCAAGGGCTTTACCAATGTTGATACTGTCTTTGCCGGAACCATTGCCCGTCCTATGGTACATGGCACCATCACATCAAAGGGATCGGCCGTACCCCGTTATGACGTAGGTCAGGTAAACGATTTTGATCTGACCATGAAACTCAATGGTCAGTCAGGCGTGCTTGATGGCAAGGTAGTACTCAATGGTGGCGAGCTCAAACTCGGAGGCGATCTGGACTGGTCTTCCGGTGCCAACGGATCTCTGTTTGCCCGTGCCAAAGAGCTGCCTGTATTCCTCGTAGGCTACGGTATTGCCTATGCTGATATCGATACGTCCGTAAAGCTGGGCGATATTATGGATATCTCAGGAACGGTCAATATTCCACGTGCAGCTATCTCGGTAGCCTCAGCAGGCTCAAGCGGCACCTCGGTAAGCTCAGATGAGATTCTGGTGCCGGTTAACGGTACTCAGGCACTGATGAAGGCACCTTCTGCTCCATTTAAGAGCTCCATCAATATTGGTGTGGGCTTTGGCGATGACGTCAGGTTTACTGCCATGGGCATGGTCAAGGGCAATCTTGGTGGCGGCATCAGGATTACCAAGAAGGTCAGCGATGCCGCTGTCAAGGCCAATGGTGAAATCAACGTGATTGACGGCACAGCCGATATTTACGGACGCAAGTTTGACTTTGCCCATGCACGTATCATGTTCTTTGATGATATTGCCGATCCAAATCTCAATATCGAGGTAGTAGCCGATCCTGACTATCTTGAAAGCGATGTAACTGTCGGTGCCCGCGTACTTGGTACCGCAAACGCCCCTGAAATCAAGCTGTTCTCAAGGCCAGTGATGTCAGAAAACGAGATTCTCTCCTACATTCTGTACGGTCACGGACTTGATAAGACCTCGATTAATCAGGACTCTAACAACTCCAATATGCTCCTTGGTCTGGGCGTATCCGGACTTTCAGGTGTAGCTCAGGCTGTAGCCGGCTCCTTTGGTGTTCAGGACGTACAGCTTGCCACTCAGGGCACAGGCGATGAGATGCAGGTAGCCGTTCAGGGCTATATCAACCGCCGTCTGCGTCTGTCCTATGGCTATGGCGTATTCTCAGCTGTAGGTGAGTTCAAGGTACGCTACGAGCTCGTTCAGAATCTCTACGCCGAGTTCGTCTCCAGCATCGACCAGGCCGTCGATCTGGTCTACTCCTTCGAGTTTGACTGATATCAATGCCCCCAGCCCGTCAGCTCAGCCGTTCCGGCTGCGCTGACGGCCGGCCGGCCAGGCAGGCCAGTCGAGCCAGGGAGGCCGTCCTATCAAGCCTGGGAGGACGTTCCATCGAGCCTGAGAGGCTGTCCCATCCCTCCTGCAAATTCCCCTCTCAAGCCTGCAAATCAGGCACATACCTTGCTCTTAACACTGCTATGGCATCATTGTGTCTGGAATCTGGCACTGTCCGAGCTGTGCCCTCAGCACGCAAGTCTGAAGTCCTGCTCCTCAGGATTTCGATGCTCCGTATCAGGTACGCTGGGCCCATGGTATACAGTGCAATGGCCCGCGCCTTAAGTTGCTGTCATCACTGCTTATCAGTTTAAGGACGTTCGCACAGGATGGCCTGACTGATTTTTTGCGCATTCAGGATGCAACGCAGGTCAGCTTTTTTTTTCTGCATAACTGTGATTTTTGCCCCGAAAGGCGGCATGCATCAGAAAAATATCGTTTCCACGTTAATGCGCAGGCCCGTCAGGGCGTTAAAATACCAACACTGACAGAGCTGGCTCACACAGCCCATGCCTGATTACAGTACAGCATAAGAGTGCTGTACCTCAAAGCAGAATACACTCACACCTGACGCCCCGGGCTGTGCCAGTCAGGGCCGCTCACCGGGCAGCCCCTGGCTTTGCCCGTCAGGGCCGCTCATCGGGGCCTCCCCTGGCGGCCAGTCTGCAGTCTGCAGTCTGCAGCTGGCTGCTGGACATGGTCACAAGGCCGGCCTGATTGAGTGCAGCCTGTGCTGACCGCAATTTTGATAATTTAGCTGTTGTAACAAAATAGGAGAACACCATGCAGGGCTTAGATAAAGGCAGTCATTCAAAGACCAGTCATATCCATGCAAAGCACATTGCTGAGCGTCCAGTGCTCAGCAGACTGTCCCGTGCCTGCATGCTGGCTCTTGCCATGCCTGCTGTCTGTGTGAGCGCAGCTGCTCAGGCAGCCCCGGGCGATGCTGACAACAGCCAGGGCCAGGCCCCGATTAATTATGTCCAGCAGGCTCCAGCCGCCGCCCTGCAGGCCGCTCAGGCAGCCCGTGCCGGTCAGCCTGTGGTTCAGGCAGGTCAGCAAGGTCAGCAGCGCAGCTATGCTCAGCCGGCTGCACAGTACGGTCAGTACATGAACTCAGCCCAGCAGCAGGCTCTGGCCCGCCAGCAGGCAATGGCCCAGCAAGGTCAGCCTCAGCAGATGACAGCCGAGCAGGCCCAGCAGCTGCGTATGGCTCAGCAGCAGGCCCTTGCACAGCAGCAGGCCCTTGCACAGCAGCAGGCCCTTGCACAGCAGCAGGCTCAGCAACAGGCCATGGCTGCCCAGCAGGCCCGTGCCCAGCAGGGGCAGCCTCAGCAGCTGACTGCTGAGCAGGTCCAGCAGCTGCGCATGGCTCAACAGCAGGCCATTGCCCAGCAGCAGGCTCAGGCTCAGCAACGCGCCGCAGCTGCCCAGGCACAGCAGCGTGCCGCCCTGCAGGCTCAGGCCCAGCAGCGTGCCGCCGCCGCTCAGGCTCAGCAGCGTGCTGCCCAGGCCCGCCAGAATCAGGACGCAGGTCCAGGCTATGGTGCCCAGTATGTGAATCAGGGTACCTCTGCTGTAGCTGCAGCTGTAGCTGCCGCCTCAGCCGTTCCTGGTCTTGGTCAGGGCACAGAAGAATTTATCCAGCGTATCAAGCACAAGCACAACTGGTTCTACTCAGAGCAAAGTGAGGCTGAAAACCGTATCAATCTGGTTATTCAGACCGGTGCTATCAATGTTCCTGCCCCAAATCTGGCTGTTAATTACGCTGCCAACAAGAAATACATTGGCCATGGCAACGGTCACTACCAGAATCCGGTAATCAATACCGAGCCAGAAAGCTCTATGGTGGAAAAAGAGGATCCGCTTGCTTCCCCATACTACGATCCGCTTACCGGCAAGGTTAATATTCCTGAAAAGGTAAAGGCCGAGCAGCGTCAGGCCCGTGCCGAAGCCGAGCACCGTCGTCGTCTTAACGATGAGGAAAACCGTCTGGCCCGCTACGATCTCGAGCGCTCACGCAAGCTCGATGAGGATCCTGCATATCTTCCTTTTGGCGATTTTGCCCCTCATGAGGCTGACTACCGCCGCATGCCTAAGGAAAAGGACGTATTCTTCGTCTCCTCAGTAAGAGATATTGAGTGGATTCACGACAAGATTGCCCGTATTGAAAAGGAACTGGGCGGTGAGCTGGGCTTTGCCATGTTTGACCAGCATGGCCTCGTGGCCCTCAAGGACAACAGTCCATATCCTCTTCTTGGTTTCAGTAACTTCCAGCTGGCCTATGCCACTGCAGCTCTGATGAGTGTGCGCGGTGAGGATACTTCACAGCCAATTACCTTTAACTTCAACCGTCTCAACCGTGACGTGCCTTCTCCTTTCGTTGAGTCTCTGTATAACAGCCGTCTCAATGGCCTTGACGGTGGCTTTGCCGGTGACCCTAACAGCCTTGCAGCACGCCGTGACAAGGCCAAGCGTAAGGCCGCCCTTGCCAGTGCCGCCAAGCAGCTCAAAAGTGGTAATACCGAGCAGGCCCGTGCCGAAGCCCGTGCCAACGCCAAGTCCCTGAAGGTAAACACCAGCCCTCTGTCTGTAGGCGCCGGTGTTAACGATGGCAATGCCGTACAGTCCAGTATTGGTGAGCTGCTGCATTATGCTCTGTCCTTAAACGATCCTAATGCTTTCAGCGTACTCGTTGATTATCTGGGCTCGCTCAAGACCCTGGAGGTTTTTGCCCAGACTCAGGGTGTCAAGGACATAAAATACAAGGTAACTGAGGTTGACCAGGTTTTAAGTCCAATTCTTACTGACAGCAATACCGCTCCTTTATATCAGAGCGCCCGTATGATGGCTGCATTTACCCAGGACAAGAGTGTCAACCCTCAGGCCCGTCAGACTGTATACGACATGCTGCAGTCCAATCAGTACACCCGAAACCTCATTCAAAAGGGCGTCCGTGAGTCTCTGGATTCAGAAAAGCAGGAAATTATCAACAGCACCCTGATCTACTCTCAGGCCGGTTCATCAGGTTATCTTGACACCCGCCAGCAGCGTCCTGTTGTTCAGGATCTGGCCCTGATTGAGTACCGTGGTCAGCGTGTGGTTATGGCTATTTCAGCCCGCAACATCAAGGGCCCGCTCAACCGTACCCAGATTTACGGCGAAACTGCCATTGCAGAGGCCGCCAAGGTTCTCTTTGATTACGAGAGATACCGCATCAACAACCGCCTCTTCAAGTAATTACCAGGCCCTGCCCAGTGCAGGGCCTTTTCGTATGCGCTGCCATGGCCAGACTGGCTGGCACTGGGCCTGGCGGCAGCCGCGCGCCGCAGGCGCGGCGCAAACAAAAGAGGTCTGTCCCTGCATGAGGGACAGACCTCTTTGTGCTTTTCAGGAGGGCCAGATCATGATGAGCAGGCCGTCCCTGTCATGGCTGTGCCCGTGGCAGGCCAGACATGATTAGTAGTTGAGGTGACGTTTAAAGTAACTGAAGATGGAGTCATAGTACTCGCTGGTACGCTCAGCATCGGCGCTGGCACGGTCGAACCAGTGGAACAGACCCTCAGATACGTTGAGATCAACAGGAACATTGGCGTTGAGCAGATCGTTGGCGTAGCTTACTGATTCCTGAGCAAAGAGGTCAATGTCACCGACAAAGATGTAGGTTGCAGGCAGACGGCTCTTGTCCTGAGCCATTACAGGGGAGAAATAGCCCATGTAATCGGTCTTTGAGATCATCTTCTTACGTGGATCCGGACCCATCCTGGAAACTTCCTCAGGATTGCCATACTGGCTCCAGGCAAAGGCATTGCTCTTTGCAGTCCAGGTAACCTCACCGGCTACAGTTGACTTGTAAGGGCTCTTGTCGGTGCCGGTACGGTAGTCAAGCATAGGGGCAAAGAGAATCTGAGCGGCAATTGGGAAGTCGTAATGATCGCGGTTGTACAGAGCAAGACCGGCAGCCAGGTTACCACCGGCGCTTTCACCCCATAAGAAGATGTGGTCCTGATCAATCCTGTATTCGGCTGCGTTGTTATACAGGTAATCAAGAGCGCTGTAGCTGTCAACCAGAGCTGCAGGGAATGGCTTTTCAGAGCTCAGACGGTAGCGTGGTACGGCAACCAGAGACTGAGTGGTGTTGGCAATCATCTGCATGTGGGCAGCCTCATAGTAGGCAGTGCGGAACAGATAGCCGCCACCGTGGCTGAAGAGAATGAGAGGACGGTCGGCACGGCGGATGCCCTTGCGCTCACCTTCCTTGTAAACAGGGCAGGTGGCAGTGGACTTCTCACAGAACTGAGGCTCATACAGGGCGACCTCAATTTCAGTGCCGTCAAGCTCGCTCTTGACCTTGATGAGCTTTGGCTTGATGTCGGTAAACTTCATGGTGTCAGCAGCCGACTTGTTGAAGGCATTGACCTTGTCCATTGAGTCATATTCAGCCATAAATTTTGGAGCCTCCTCGCGGTACTCAAAAGCAATACGCTCGATCTCTTTGATCTCAGGTGCCTTGTCAGCAGCGCCGGCAGGGAAGGCCAGCATGCCGGCACTTAAAACTGCACCGGCCAGAGCGGTGGTAACAGCTTTGCTAAGAGAAGACAGACGGGAACTCTTGTTTGACTTGATCATGATCTCTCCCAAAAATGATACTAACAGCTGCAAGATAGTTAACTTTACCCCTGATATCAAGGGGACGGAAATCTATGTGTGCCCTTGCTGTGTCCGGGCACATGTAAGCGGCAGTTACTGATACTGCCGGCAGTATGAGCATGTGAAGGCAGACACCGGGCATGCAGCACCATGGCGCGGCCATGGGCGCTGCATGCTCAGGCTGCGCCGCAGGCAGCAGCCGCGCCAGGGCGCGCTGCTGGTGGCGTTATCGCTTTTCCTGAACTTAAGGAATTTAAGGCCTGGTCTTAAGGCTGGGGTGAGCCCTGAGCTGATGTCAGGGGCGTTAATGATGACTACATAATGAGTCATGATGATTAGCACAGACCTGGACACAGCAAAAACATTTCATCTGGGCACTGAGCGCAGGTGCGGTCCCGGCGCCAGGACTGCCCGGGTACGTGCCCTTAAGCCACTGGTATTGCGCCGGGCTGCCACCGGTCCGGCACGGGCCATCTCTAAGGCTCAGGCATCAGGGATTATGCCTGAGCCTGGAGGCCAGTGCCGGGGCGACGGTATTGCGCCGGGCCGTGCAGAAATGAACAGGGCTCCCTGAGGTCATATGAAATTTCATATGTTCCCGGGGAGCCCTGGGGCAGCTCCCTGTCCTGCCGGGCAGGTCAGGGGCTGGTCATATCAACAGCTGAGTGTATTACACGCGGTTGATATTGTTGTGGTAGCGGCGGAATGTGGACAGACCCATGTCGTAAGCCTGATTGTCCTTATCGCCGTTGTAGAAGCTGCTGAAGAAGCTGTCGTTCTTGTAACGGATAGTGTTGGCGTTGCTGGCCTGGTTGGCAAGGAAGCTCTCCTTGACGATCTCAAAGCCGTTAACCACGGCATCGGAGGCATTGCCGGTAGCATCGTAAACACCACGGGTGGCGTTAAAGGCGTCCATTACGTTCTTCGTGCTGAACTCCTTGTAGGCTTCTGCGGAGGAGCCGGAGAGCTCTTCGGCCTCTTCCTGCTTGGCCTTTAAGACCTCATTGAAGGACTTGACCTTGGAGTCAACGAAGTTCTCGAAGTTCTTGTCAAAGAGCTCGGTCATGTAACTGGAAGCGCCGTTGTTCTTGAGAACTTCCTGAGCCTTAACGTAGGTCAGACCCATCTGGTAGCCCAGCTGCTCTTCGGTGATGGAAGTGTCATCGTTAACAAAAGAGGACAGGGCGGACTGGAGCTTGCCCAGGGACTTGAGATCAGCCAGGGAGAAGGTGGTGCTGCCCTTCTTGTCGGCCTCTTCAATGTCTTTCTTCTCAGGGAGCTTGCCGGTTTTCTCAGCTTCTTTGGCAGCAGCCAGAGCGTTCTCTTCCTCGGTCTTCTTCTTGTCAAGACGTACCTGAGCCTCGTGACGGAGCAGTACCTTGGCAAGGGCGTTGTCATCGGAGTTGAGCTTGACATCAGGGCTTTCAGCCTGAGCCTGCTTTAAGTACTCCTTGCCCTCAGAGGTGCTCAGGAAGTTGAGGAACTCATCCTTCTTCTGCTTTACGAATTCTACCAGGGCATTGCCGGCATCCTTGCCGCCGTTACTCATACCCAGAGAATCAAACAGACCCTGAGCTGCAGTACCGAAGTCAGCGCCGAGATCCTTTAAGCCGGCCTCTAACTGACGGTCGAGCTCTTCCTGCATCTTGGCCTTGGTCTCATCGGAGAACTTGCCGGAGGAAATCTGCTCACTTAAGGCAGTGTAGCGGGCAGCTACAGTGTTAACGATACCTTCAACGTCGTAGTCATTCAGGGAGCGGAAGCCTTCGCCATCGAGGGAGAATGCGCGGATGTAGTTGGCAAAGTCCTGGCTTTCAGAGCCGGTCTCTACTGTGTAGGAGAGCTTGCTTAAGAGATTGGCATTGGACATGGCATTCTCTTCGTGGATAAGCTCAAACTCAGCATCAAGGCTGGTGCGGGCTGCAGCCTGAGCAGCGCGCATCTGCAGCGGGCTCTGAGGGTCCTGCATGCCAGCTGCGCCTGGCTGGTTAAGCCTGAAGTTGAGCTGCATGCCTTTGACGCCGCCCTGGTTGGAAACTAACTGACCGCCAATATTCATGTTGATCATAGTACTTCTCCGTTATGTAGGTGCTGCACAGGAGCCCATGGCTCTCTGGCAGATGGGGAAGATTAAGTGCATCACATAGCCGCTGCGATACTCAGGAATTACACCTGGCCTGTTATCAGCCTCATTTTTCATAACCTCAGGGTTCGGTCTTACTCTGGCACATTCACATTATGATTACATAATCATTTTGTGAACATACTGTGCCTGCCATGGTACAGGTAACATAACCACGGCCAGCCGACCCCTGTCTTCAGGCAGGTCAGGTCAGTCATTACAGGGCACGAATCAAGGACGAAAGCCGGAGCCTGCGACTTAATATGGCACTGCAGTGCAGCCTGAGATTTTGCTCAAAAGCAGTCTGCTGAAGAAAAAATGAATAGGTAATGACAGTTCAAGCTCAGGTGGATGCGACCGTATCAACCTGCGTATCCACGACTGAATACACTGCGGCTGGCTTGGACTACGGACACAGAAAATCAGTTATCACGAAGCCTGTTTCTTATGACAGAGTGGGATGACCAGAGCCATCCTGGGGTTTAAGGTAATCTGCCGCGCATCAGACTGCGCAATTAAGCTTGTTAGCTTGAAGTATGTAAGCAAAAGCTAAATACTGCCTGTTGACTACTTAGCACACACAGTGCCAGATCTGTATTGATGCAACTATGCATGTAACTGGTAAAGTGGCAAAAACCTTTAGCTGTATGGACAAAAGCAAAGTCATTCTGTATCCAGATGTAAATAAAGTTGTAAATGAGTGTAAACAGATTGATGCCCCTGTACGGTAAAACTTGCCTTTTTGCCGCAGTGGCAAAGCAGTTTTTGCCGCCATTTATTTACATCAATTTCTGGACAAAATGTCTGCCACCCACTTCCCGGCAGTTCTGGGGAACTCTCCCGCCACGGCTCATAAATTCAATGTCATGCATGGCAGGGACGACCCCGATCTGGCCATGGCAGCCCCGGGCAAACCATGCAGCGCACAGCCGGGCAGGCCCTGTTAAGAGCCTGTAAATGCCCGTGCTTTGCCTGGCGGACGGATTGCCTGTTATTGCCAGGTGTGCGCGGGCATGGCATGGCAATGCCAGGGAAGCGCTGCATGGCCGGCTGTGTCCGGCTGGGCGACGCCGGGACAGGCTGGAATGTCACAGACAGCTCCGAGCGCAGCTTGTTCTGTCTGGTAAGGTGGTGGTGCAGAGACGAGCGCGATGGCCCAGGCCGGCTGTGCCCGGCTGGGCGACGCCGGTACAGGCTGGAATGTCACAGACAGCTCCGAGCGCAGCTTGATCTGTCTGGTAAGGTGGTGATGCAGTGACGAGCGCAATGGCCCTGGCCGGCTGTGGTGCTCGATATTTACGTGTTTTTAAGTGAGCGTGGTTCAGGGGCTTTGCAGGGGATGGGAGGCCGGGTGTTGCCGGCCGGGAAAATTGGCGTGGCATGGGCGTAGTTACGCCGATTTTAAGTGACTTGCAGAGGGCTTTGGGGCTATAATATCGCAATTTATTTATGCCCTGACTGAGCGGGCAGAGCAGGCGAAAACAGTATTCTCATCGGATCTTTTGCCCAGGTGAAGTCAAGGGGATGGTTAGAGAGTTCCGTTCCCAGCTGAGGAAATTTTGTATGAGCGAACCACAAGTCAAAGAACTTATTCCTTTATTCACCAGGGATATGCTTCAGGAACGTATCGCCGCCATGGGCAGACAGATCACCGAGGATTACAAAGACAGGAATCTGTGCGCCGTGTGCATTCTCAAGGGAGCTATTCCTTTCTTTGCTGATCTTATCCGCGCTATCGACAATGAGAACATGTGCATTGACACTCTTCGTGCCAGTTCCTATGGCGACGGCACCTCCACCAGCGGTACCGTAAAGTTCACCAAGGATGTGGAGCTTGACATGAAAGGACGTGACGTTCTGATTGTTGAGGACGTGGTCGATACCGGTCTGACCATGAAGGAAATCGTAGCCCACATGTATGATCTGGGCGCACGCAGCGTAAAAATCGCCGTATGTATTAACAAGAACGAGCGCCGTGCTGTAGACATCGACATTGCCTACCATGCCTTTGAGCTCGAAGAGGGCTTTATCGTCGGATATGGTCTTGATCTGGCCGAGCGCTACCGCCAGTTAGACGGAATTTACGAGGTTGTTCTTGCAAACAGTTAAGTTCAAACACAAGGACGGCTCAACTTCAGAGATCATCAAGGGTGTCATGATGCTTGAGCACAGTGATCTTTATCCTGTTTTTCCTGAGTATCTGGTCTGTCCCGAGGGTGTACAGTGCACTGGTAAGGCAGACAGCAGCTCTGCACAGAGTTCAAAGGTATCAGGCACAGTAGAGCTCAGCGGCTCTGTGTGCGACCAGTCTGGCCGTACCGCTGCCGGAGCTGCGCCAGCCGCTGCGACAGCTGCCGCGCCGGCCGCCGCTGCAGCAGACAGCACTGATGCTGATGCAGACAGCGCTGATGCTGACGATGAGCAGGATTATGATGTCCTTGATGATGCTGAGCTTGAAGAGGCTCATGATGAGGATACCGGGGAGGCTGCAGCCAGCACGGCAGGCGGATCTGTGCCTGAAGCCGGCTCTGTGCCTGAAGCCGGCACAGGTGACGGAGCTGGAGCTGAGCAAAAGCGTCAGCTGCAGCTGTCCACTCTGATTCGTCCGCGCTCTTTTGCCTCACTGCAGCTGCGTGCGCGTAATGCCATGAAGGGCCTTTTTGCCCTGAACCGTGAGCGCATGCTGGTGCTGTGTGCCAGCAGCAGCGTCGATCCTTTTGCTGTGGCCTCTGATATGGTGCGTGAGCTTACCGGCATTGAGCCAACAGTTGCTTATGCACCTTCCAAATTTGAGCTTTTTGGCGATGACAGCGTCGACGGTATCTTAACTGCCGGCGGTTCGGCTGACAGCGCCACTGCAGCTGGCCGAACCGAGCGCAGCGAGCTGCGCTCCGGACGTGACGACCGTAGCTCCGACAGTCGCAGCGATCATCGCTCCTTACGTGAGCTGCTGGGCAAGCTGGCTGCTCCTCAGGCAGGTCAAATCAGCTCTGAGGGGGAGACAGGTGGCAAGGATGCCCTGGGCACCAGACTCAATGTCGTCATCATGCCTTGCATCCACCTTATTGACCATCCAAAGTGGCTGGGCATGGTTGAGGCCTGTCTTGCTCAGAACAGTGCGCTCAAGCTGATTCTGGTAGGCAATGCCACCGATGTGGCTCAGCTGAGCATGTTATGGCCTGTGCTTGATAATGCCATTCATGCTGACATTGTGCTGGAGTTCTCAGTAATCGGGGCTCTGCAGACTCTGGCCGGCCTTATCAGCTGGTATCAGACTAATGACAGTGACGGCCGTCTGCTGCTGCCTTTTGACCGCGATGCTCTTGCGGTACTGGCTGCCTACAGCTGCAGATTAAGCGGTGATCGTCGCTACATAGGCCTGCCTGAAGTGCCTTTAAAGGGCCTTATTTATGAGGCCAGCCGCTATGCATGGCAGGACTGGCAGCAGCGCTTTAACCGTGCTGTAGTCAATGCTGATCTCGACATGCAGGCTCAGATGGCTGTGCAGGCTCATGCCTCAGCCCTTGGCCTTGCTGATGAGGACACAGCCACCGGTGATGACGCCTCAGTGCTCCCTGAAAGCCTGAGAAATCCTCATGTTGGCCGCCGCCACATGCTCAAGGCTCTGGGCGCCAATGATTTTCGAAATAACTACCTTGCCGAATCCAGTCTGCGCGAGCACCGTGACCGCCAGCTGCTGGTAGCTACTAAGGGTGCTGTAGTAGGTCAGATTAACGGTCTGTCCGTTATCGAGACTCTGGGTACCAATTATGAATATGGTGAGCCTGTTCGTATCACGGCCACCCTGCGTGCCGGTGGCGAGGGCGATGTTATAGACATCGAGCGCAAGGCTGAACTGGCAGGTCAGATTCATGCCAAGGCCATGATGATTATCAATGGCTTCCTGACCAAGGAATTTGGCGCCGAGCAGCCACTTCCGGTTTCAGCAAGTCTGGTATTTGAGCAGAGCTACAGTGAAGTAGACGGCGACAGTGCCAGCCTGACCGGCCTTTGTGCCGTGATCTCGGTACTGGCAGGCGTTCCTGTACGTCAGGACCTGGCTGTAACCGGCGCTGTGGATCAGTTTGGCGATGTACAGGCTGTAGGTGGAGTTAATGAGAAAATCGAGGGCTTCTACCGCGTCTGCCGTCTGCATGGCTTTACCGGAACTCAGGGTGTGATCATCCCAAGCTCCTGCGTCAACCAGCTGGTACTGCGTCCATCGGTAATCAAGGCCGTGCGCGAGGGCAAGTTCCACATCTTTACTGTCTCTCATGTAACCGAGGCTGTAAAGATGCTCACCACTGTAGACTGGGGTGACAGCGAGACTGAAAACACTGTCTGCTACCGTATCTGTGAGCGCCTGAACAATATCATTGCCGGAGCTCAGGAAGAGAGCTGGACCGAGCGCCTGAAAAACCGCTTTGAAGAGCTGCTTGAAAAGGTTCCCCTGCCTTTCCTCAAGTCAGATGATAAAGATGAGGGCACAAAGCAGTAAAAAGCTGTATATGTGCGTTCGTTTAGTGAACATTTGGTAATTTTGTAATATTTGTCGTGCTGTATATATGGCACGATAAATATGATGTTTAAAATGCTGGCCCATTCCTGTATAACAGAAAATGATCCGGCAGTATATACGAGTCAATCCCCACAAAGTCGAACTGTATATTTGGTAAAAATTTAACAGCACAGGCTTTCTCATAGATACTGCAAGCATCCTTATACATGCGTATCATTGTAATTATCATGATTCTTATGAAAAATAAGTATCAGGCGGGTATAATTCAAATATCATCAAATCTCAGGAGGCATAAACTATGACTGGAATTAAGCTTGTGTTTAATACCATAGTTTTTATTTTTGCTTTAATATCTGCCCATGCTATAGCAGCTGAAAATACAAATGATCTTCAGGAGGCATCTTCTGATAAAGATCAGACAAGTGCTGTTGAGCAGAAGCAATTAAATCGTCAAAGCCCTTATGATATGGCACTGCATATTATGAATCTCCAGTTAGCAGGAGATGCTAAGGGAATAAGTGACCTCATTAACTACTCAGCAAGGAAGGACCTTAGCGAGCCTGAGTCTATGCAACTTATTCAAGAGCAGATAGATGAATTAAAGAATAAACTTGGGGAAAGAATATCAAGAGTAGACAGGCTGCGTCCGCTTCAGATATGGGGTTTTTGTATTAACAGCGGTGATCACTGCACTGTCAAAATTGCTCTGGAACAACTGAAGATTGCCAAAAAGTCGCACGGAACTTTTTCGGTGCATCTTCTAAATCAGGACGGTATTCTTGAGCCATATCCTGATTATAGTAAAAAGCAGAAAGCTAATAGAAAGTAATTATGCTAACAAAAGACTGGTTTTTCTTTGCAGCATCCTGTTTTCAATGCGTCAGCACACATGCTTAACTGATAAAGTTTAATTAATGGCGTATTAAAAAAGCAGATCCTGGTTGAAAAGATTCTTTTCGAGGTTGAAGAGTAATATGTCTAAAATAAAAACATTGCTGGCAGTTGCGTCAGCTGTAATTCTCGCCATTGTTATGAGTGGTTGTGGTGATTCAGACAGTAAGAAGGCACAGCCGGAAATAGAAATAAAGCGTCATGTTGATACAGCAGTAAAAATATTTGAACTTGTTGCAAAGGGAGATGTAGAGGGATTGAAGCCTCTTGTTCCTTATGACACAACTAATGGTCGAGAGTACTTTTATCGTTATTATGAGATAGCTCACAATACTATCCAGGAATGTGGTGGTGTTACTAAATTTGAGCCTGTATATATGGACGGATTTTGTAAGGATATTGGTGGTTGCCGAGTCTTTATGAAGGCCGATCTTGGAGATGGGCGACTTGCTGAAATAACTGTCAGTCTTCAGGAAAAAAATGGTGTTGTTCAGGGGGAGCCATTCAGAATGGTTCTTATAAGATTTATCCCAAGGATTAATCGATAAATTTACTGCAATATGTTTTGTGGCCCAAGTACACTCAGGCACAACAAAGCCCCGCTCCGTAAACACGGATGCGGGGCTTTGCCTTATCTGGAGAGCCGTTAAACCACCGCTTAAGTCACAGCCTCGGCCGACTGGACGGCAGCGGGCCTGGGCAAGGCCATGGGCCAGCTGCAGTCCCCGGTGGCCCAGGAGGCCTGTGGCCCATGAGGACCGGATGGCCGGGCTAGAGCTTGGTGTGGCGGTATTTGTAGAAGAAAAGTGGTGGAACAGCCAGACCCACGGCAATGGCAAAGACAATGCCCAGAGCCTTCATGCCGCTGCGGAACAGTATGGCTATGTTGTTATTGAGCAGCTCACTGTTAGTGCTTTCTATGATGTGAATCAGAGCGAGCAGCGAATTGTAGGCATCAAGTCCCGGAATCATGGAGATGATGCAAGGTACGGTAAATACCGGACGCGGCACTCTGAGCAGTGGACCAAAGTAGATAAAGATAAGTGAGCATATGGCACAGGCAATGAAGGTGGCTATAATTATTTCCATGCCTGAAAGGACCAGAAAGGCACGGATGCCTCTGGTAAGAGCAGAAACGGCCGCAATCAGAGCAAGAAAGCGTGCCGGTACGGCAAAGAGCATGGCAAAAGCAGGTCCAATCACACCGGCACCAATACTCTGATAAATAACATTAATCCATTGATCTACACTCAGCAGATGCATTTAAGACCTCATAATTGTTGCATTGCAGCCTGCAATGGCTGCATGACAGGGGCAGCAGACAGCGGCAGCTGCGCCATGCGCGCAAGCAATGGCGGCATGCCCGGAGCGCGGGCGTGCAAGGGCAGCTGCCCGGGACGACTGTCAGCTGCGGGGAAGCGGGGGAATAAGGCTGGTGATAAAGTCCATGGTGTACAGGGTTGCTACCAGACCAATGGAAGCTGAGATTACCAGCACCATGGCAATGGACAGGCGGGTCATGCCAATGGGCACATAGCCCTTGAAGATGTCCAGAAAGCCGTTTATCAGAGGGAAGCCGGGTACGAGCAGCAAGGTGGTAGCAGAGGCTGCCAGAATGACCTGAGAGTGCTCCAGATTGAAAATATACTGAGCACACAGTGCTGCGGTTAGGGATCCGGTAAAGGCTGCCAGCATAAAGGTAAAGGACTCGAAAAAGCCTTTTTTGATGAAGCTGAAGCGGGCGTACATCAGGAACAGCCCTCCTATGAGAGCTGACAGACAGATAGCGGTATTACCACCATTAAGTCCGGCAAAGCAGGCACCGGCTATAGCCTCAAGGACAATAAGCAGATTGTGGTCGTAATGTCTTGGGCGCACTGCTCTGATAGCAAGGAGTATGCGCTCATGGTCAGTAAGACGGCCGCTTGAAACATCATGGCAGACAGTGTTCAGGCGCGACACGGAGTCCATGTTGATGGCAAAGTGCTTGATTTCCATGAACTCAACACTGACCAGACGGCCTTTGCGCAGTTTGACAATAATGCCGTTACGCGTGAGGCTCATGTCTATGCTGGTACAGCCCAGATCATGGGCCATTTTCTTTACGCTGTGAGAAATAAGGCGGGTTTCAGCTCCGGATGAGGCCATGCGCCAGCCCAGAGTGGCAAGCAGGCGTGCCTTGAGCGCAAGACTGCGCTCTTCAGGGCTGTCATGGCCGACACGGCGGGCATAAAAGGCATCATCACTTTCATTGAAGTGATGCGCCTCCGGATACCATGATCCGGCAACGGAGCTCAGCCAGCCGCTGCCTGCAGGAATGTGGTCGCTGCCATAGCCATCAGCATCAGTCTGACCGCTGCCCATGCTGTTGCAGCTGGCCGGGCTGTCGGAGGATGCAGCTAAGCTGCCTGCGCTGTTGGCAGTGTCTGTGTCTGACGGGAGTGACTGGCAGGTGTTTTCAGTGGCAATGTCGGATGGGAGTGGCGGGCCGGAGTATTCACGGGCCATGCACTCCTGGGCGCTGTAGCCCTGTGAGTGAATGCCATCATTTTCGCCTGCCAGCTCTGGCAGATGATCCAGGCTGTCAGAGTGGTTAATAACTGTTCCAGTATTGTTATCTTGTAGTGCTGAACCGTGATGTTCGTGCATATTGTTGAGCTCAGGTCCTTAAAGGGTGTGAACAGGAGCAGGGCTGCCTGTTGCGATAAAGCTGCTCTGGTCAGTGCTGTCAGTTAAGGCATGACCCGAGTGTAAGCAGGTCAGTTGCAAATGCATTTTGTTCCTTTACTGAGTATCAGTCAATTCAATTTGTCCATGCAATTGATACATCAGGGCCTGGCATCATGCCAGGGGCCGTAAACAGGCTGGTCATGCATGAATGTTTTTTTTCACAGTCACAATATGGAGCATGTGGCCTTTAACTGAGCAACTTGCTTTTTCTTGCCCATTAAGTGCGCCAAGGCCAGACGGACCGCTGCACAGGGATACGGAACTCCACTATCAGGGCAGAGCAGTATGCTGTTCAGGCTTACCTGCAGGTAAGCACTGTGTAACGTACTGTATGACGTACTGGCTTATCAATACTGAAGCTCCATGTCCATGCTGGCTTACCTGCATGGCCGCTCTGCAGGACATAGTCATGAGGGGGCATATGAGCTAACTTATGGCAGCTGTAAATACGGCAGAGTGAAAGTAAGGTGGCAAAGCTGACAAACATCCGCATGGAGCAGTGGATTACAGCTGGAGTGACTGGGGACAAGGCATCAATTTATCTGTCAGAGTATGGCAGGGGCTGCAACATGTGCCAGAATATGGTGCAATTTAGTCAGACAAATTAAGATACACTTATGTCTTTTGCCCTGTGACTGTAACTGGCACTGTGAGTATGGTTCTCAGCTCTTGCCAGGTGCATCCATTATGACATGGCGAGGCTCGATGGCATGTCCTGATGACATGGCGAGGCTCGATGGCATGTCCTGATGACATGGCGTGGCTCGACGGCATGTCCTGATGACATGTCGTGGCTCGACGGCATGACCTGATGACATGTCGTGGCTCGATGGCATGACCTGATGACATGGCGAGGCTCGATGGCATGTCCTGTTGTCATGGATTGCTGGTACGGCAGGGCAGATAGTGTATGTATAAAAGTTATGTAAAGTATCTGTCTGATAAGGTGGTAACAGAGGATTCTTATGAGTTTATTGAGATGACTCTGTTGAGGACTGGAGGCGCTGGTATGAGCGCGCAGGCATTAAGAGAGGTTCAGCTATGGACAAGTCCAGAGTAATTGCAATCACAGGTGGTTCTACAGGCATAGGACGCGCCTGCGTGCTGATGTTTCTTAAAAGGGATTATAACGTATCTTTTGGTGACATTAATGATGAGGAAGCATCATCTCTGCTCGAGGAGTGCCATAAGCTTGGTTTTGATTCCTCACGTGTCATGTTCAGTCATGTAAATACCACCTGTCGTGAGGAGATTGCCCGCTGGGCCGAGGCTACAGCGCAGCATTTTGGCCATATCGATGCTGTCTTTGCCAATGCCGGTATTCACCGCTCCAATACCATGCTCAATATTGACCCAGCTGAGCTGGAGCTGATGATCAACACCAATATCTACGGCACTGTCTGGACCTTACAGGAGCTGGTGCCTTATCTGCAGAAAAACGGATCAGGATCCGTGGTTATCAACTGCTCTGATCAGTTCTTTATCGGCAAGGGCAATAACTTTGCCTATGGCCTTACCAAGGGTGCTCTGGGACAGATTACCCGCTCTCTGGCTGTAGATCTGGCCAAAGACAATATCAGGGTCAATGCTGTCTGTCCGGGAACCATCAGAACTCCGCTTGCTGACAAAGCTCTGGGGCGCTGGGCTGATAAGGCCGGTATCACTCTGGAGCAGGCCTGGGCTGAAGAGGATGCGCTCTTTACCATGGGCCGCTGCGGCACTGCTGATGAGGTTGCCACAATGGTGTACTTCCTTGTCAACGACGCCACCTTCTCTACCGGCTCCCACTTCCTGACTGACGGCGGCCTCGTATGCCGCTGACCCTGAGCCCGGTCGTCCGTACCACTGTGGTATAGAATGCCCTTGCCTTTGACATGTACGCTCTGCCCAGTGACATGCATGCTCTGCAAGGTCTGGAGCCGGGCTCCAGACTCAGTTTGCCAGTGATTCATGCCATATAGGGCGGCAGGGCAATCAGCCTTGCTGACCTCTCCTGCCTTTGGTCATACATTTAGACTGCAATGAAAAACAGCGCCCTGAGGCGCTGTTTTTCATTGAGGGGATGCCGATGCAGTCCCATGGATGTAGTAGCTGACTGGAGGTCAGTGCTGGTTATCCTGCCTTGACTGGTCTACTGGACGTTGTTGATGTCCTGGGTATGGAATACAAAGCCGTTTGAGGTCAGCACTGTCGGCATAATGGTCTGATTGGCCTTGAGCATCTGAATACGGCGGTCACCGAGCTTGAGCAGACCTGTGATGATAGGAATCTGCGGCAGACGTGAGTGCTTGTAGCAGCAGTGCAGCAGCTCCTTGAGGGTAGCCGGCTTTGGTGAGGTCAGGTTTACCGGACCTGATGGGATTTCCTTCTGACAAAGGAACTGCAGGGCATTGACGGCATCATGAACCTCAATGAAAGGAATCTTGTTGGTTCCATGAATGATGGTAAAAGGAGGAGTCATGGATGACTTCTTGATAAAGCCGCCATCACGGGAGAGCACAATGCCCAGACGGGCCAGGTAGAAGCGCTTGAAGTTAAACTGCTCATTGAGTTGGCGGGCACGCTCTTCGAGCTTGTGAGCAATATTGGAAATATCGCTGCTGCCTGTGCATGGGCTGCTTTCATCCTGCACTTCATCGGTATTTTCGTTGTACAGGGAAATAGCGCTTGCCTGGATGAATACCGGAGGAAGTACCATCTGCTGGGACAGGCGGTCCAGAACATCAAGACGTGAATTGAGCAGTACCGGCAGACGGCGGGTAGTAATGGCCTTGGCGCCAAGTGACTCGCCTGCAAGGTTAATCAGCACATCACCCTCACCGTTGTACTCGTCATAAGTGATGATTGAGGCGCTGCTGGAAATCTTGTGTTTCTTTTCCAGACGGGAGGCAACCTGAGAGATGTCAGACTGAGTCAAAATGGTTACCTGATTATGCTGGTCAATAAGACTCTGTGCCAGGTGACCTCCAACGTAACCTGAACCACCAGCAATAACTACATGCATGATTAATCCTCCCGGTATCTGACAGACCATTAACTTGAGACTGTCCTGTACACGGCTTCATTATATTCAGGGATATCTGTGGCAATCAGCCATTGAGTCCTGCACTGTCAGGGGCCTGTACATACAGGGCATCCCGTCACAGGGCTGTCCTGTATGTACAGGGCTGTCTGTCACAGGGATGTCCTGCGTATAGAGGGCAGTCCGTCACCGGGCTGTCCGCGTTATACAGACTTGCCCGTTGACTGGTGGCACCGTACATACAGAATCGTTGTTCAGATATCCCGCTCACCGCAGGCAGAGACCTGAGCCGTATGCCGTCTCTGCTTGTGTGGCTGCCAGAGCGTGGGCAGCCTCATTGTGTCAGCGCCGGGGCTGACAACAGATTCTATGCATGCCTGATATTGCAGGGGCTTAACTCCTGAACAGACCCGGCAGCGGCAGCATTCGAATTTATATTATTGTGTATCAGGCTGTACAAGCGGCCATTGCTTTAAAAGCACTCAAACTGTGCCTGAGGGCATACTTGCCCCCTCATAAGGCGCATTCAGCGTGAATGGTCTATTGTACAGATTAAGAAAGCTGATAAGACCGGCAAAGCCGGTAGCGAAAGTTTTTTTCAGATTGTCCAGTACAGCTGCCCGGTGTTCAGCCATATAAGTGGGCCTTAAGATCAAAGCACAGACGTGACCGCATGGACTTATGCCAGTACCCAGGTTGTGAGCAGACTGCCTGCAATGTCAGTATGAACACAAAACTTCAGGCCTGACCTGGGACGTCTTTGCTGGGACTTATTTTCTGGGATGTATTTGCTGAGATGTCCATCCCTGATGTTTTCCCGGATGTTTTTCCCATATGCATTTACTGGATATCTGTCATGTACAGACTGGGGGCCAGTCAGCTTTGCAGGTGCTCCTGCTTTAAAAGCATTTCCTGGGGCAGAGCGGACCGGGCTTAGCCGGTCAGAACTGATTTCTGCGCGGGCGCATTTGGGCAGCTGAGTTTGTCGTAAGTATTTCTTGTGATATCAGGTTAATGTTTGACTGTTACATACCCCTTATACATGCTTGATCGGTAACGAGCACTGCATTATGCACCGGACTGTACTCAAAGGCCGGAGCAGGGATAGTCCAGGTTTATCAGAGACAGGGCTTTGGCTGTCTCTTACACCACATCACACAAAACAAAGCTTTCGACTCTGAACTCAGAAGCTCGCTGGCCGGCGCAGCTCAAAGCTTATGTCTTTTCTCCCAGGACTGCAAAGACCGGCGGCGGGGAGCCGCTCAATATCCAGGCCGGGTGTTCATTGCCTGGCTTTGTGGGGCTCAAGGGATGCAAACAGACGCTAAAGGTGGCTGCAGGCTCAGGACTCTATGGTAGTCCCAGGGAAATTGAATGACTAATTATAAGTCCCTTTTCCGGAACAAAAGCGCTGTATCCCGTCAGGGGCGGGCAAAATAGACAACTGAGATCTTAATTTGCAACTATGCTCACATATGCGCACCACCATGAGAAGAAAATGACCAATTTTTGTCAGCCGACACTCACTTTTCCAGCCTCTTTGCAACCTCAGTTGTCTGCTCTTGCCTCATATCAGACTGGATAGATGCGTGCGCTGATGATTACATGGTGAAAACAGGCTCAGTGCCCCTCATTAACCGTATGGTGCTGCCAGGGTGTGCCGGGAGGTGCCTGGCATCTGGATGAGCTGTTCCAGTAAGGGTACGCTCATGGGGACAGGCAGCTGCATGATGGATGGGCCATGGTCGGACTGAATCGTGAGCTGATCCTGGCCATAATCTGGACTGAGTTCTGGCGATGGATGGGCCATGTGCGGCGCTAAGCTGTGCTCAGGGAGATTGTGCGCAAATGAAACAGCCCTGCATGGCAGGGCTGCGGGTAAGGCGCACTGACGCGCCAGGCGCTCAGACGGCCTGATGTTGCAGGTGACGTCCGTAGCGATAGTAGTAATAGCGGAACTGGTTATAGCTTGGAGCTGTTTCCACTGTGTCCTCTGGGTGATGGAGCAGATACTCATCAATGAGGTTGGTATAAGTGCGGCGCATGGTCATGCTGACCGGGCCCTGCATCTGCTCGACCACATAGCGGTGGAAGAGTTCGCGAATCTCATTGTTAAGTGGTGGTGGATTTAGATTGCTCTTGGAGAACTTTGGGCCTACCTTCATGCGGCAGTTGCGCGGAGCAGTGTTCTTGCCATAATCAGGCAGCAGGGCTGATATCTTCTGACCTTTCTTCCAGTAAGTGGACAGCAGGCGTGAAAGCTTGCGGCGCAGGCTTGGATCGTTGTGAGCCATGGTTGAGAGCAGGTGGGCACGCTCTCTTTCATTGGTTAAGAGCATAGGGCCAAGATCAATAATTGGTTTGATCAGAGTGTAATTGGCTTTCATCTTGACCAGGCTGCGGCTGCCGGCACGGGTACGTGCGGCTTTCTTCACTTCAGAATCAAGATCAATGTATGGATCAGCGGAGTGTACGATAAGGCCCTTATCTTCTTCGGTACGCATTTCGGCTTCAGACAGTATTTTCAGAGTGATGCCATTGCCATTCATAGGGTAGAGAAAATACTTGCCCTCCACCTCTGCAATCACCCGGTAGTGCTCCTTATGCCACAGTAGCACTTCGTTTACTTCGGCCATACTAACCTCATGATGTTCGACTACAATGCGCTGAAAGACCATTGGGTGCACAGGTAATATTGGATTTAAGGTCCAGCAGCTGAAGAAATTTTAGATAAAGCGAATAATCAAAGTACAGACAGATCTTTAAAGAGTGTGACCTGTGGGTCTTAGCACAGTAAAAAAATGATCATATATTAACTTTTGGGGCCTTTATGTGCTCCATAACTGTGCAAAAAATCCCTGTCATGCTATCAGTATACCCGAAAACACTTGTATGTAAGTGTGAGACAGTTGGTATTTATATGCTGAAAAATGTTAATTTTCGTGGGTCTGATGCTGTATTTAGTACCGGTTGCAGACAGCATAGCGGTTTCCACATTTTTTTCCATTTTGTTAATTACTTTTTCTGTGCTCAACCTCCCGTATTGTGTTCAGATAAAGCTTTGTACTTCCAAATATCTGAGCCTGTATTACGCATCATTTTGCCTGTCAGGTAGTGAAAAGACATAGAAAACGTCAGGCATGGGCTCTGGGTCTGGTCAGACGGGGCATCAGACAGGGCATCAGGAGCTGGTCAGACGGGGCGTCAGGCGCTGCGTCAGGTGCATCGTCAGTCGTGCTGTAATGCGCCTGAAAAGAGTGCTCTTAAGGCCTGAATATGAGCTCAGGAATAAGCCTGATGGCTAAACTCAAATGAAGGGCAATGATAGAGGCGCTGAGCATGGTATGCATGCCTGCAGCTTTGACTGGGCATGACGTGCTGGCCGCCATCAGTAAAGGATGTATGAATGGACGGACTGTACTGATAAACAGAGGGATAGACAAAGGCTGTATGCCCTGGGACAGATAGACGTGTGGCGCAGGCATCTGGCAGAGCCTTGTGTAGGAACTTTGGATTGGGACTGACGTGCAATGACATCATGGCTGCGAAGCTGAATGGTGTGGCAGGGCGTGGAGCAGCAAAGCCTCGCGTGGCACGGCCTGGAGTGGCTGGCTGGGCCTCGGGCCACAGGGAAAGTATCGGAAAGGGATGCTGGTCTGGATTGGCGGGTACAAAAAGCCCCGTACAGCAAGGCTGTCGGGGCTTTATGAAGGGGAGCTCACTGGAAGCTTCCCTTGTCAGGCTGCGGCGTAAAGCGGCTGCCTGAGGCAGTTATTACTGCTGATCCTGCTGACCGGCCTGGATAGCGGTGATAGCAACGGTGTATACGATGTCATCAACCAGAGCACCACGGGACAGATCGTTAACTGGCTTGCGTAAGCCCTGTAACATTGGGCCGATAGCCACAACGTTGGCAGAGCGCTGTACAGCCTTGTAAACGGTGTTGCCGGTGGACAGGCTTGGGAAGATGAATACGGTGGCCTTGCCTGCAACCTTGGAGCCTGGAGCCTTCTGAGCAGCAACGTCGGCCATTACGGAGGCGTCATACTGGAGTGGGCCGTCGATAACGAGATCTGGACGTAATTCCTGAGCCTTCTTGGTAGCCTCGGTTACGAGATCAACGTCTGGACCCTTGCCGGAAGTACCGGTGGAGTAGGTGATCATGGCAACGCGTGGGTCAATACCAAAGGCGCGGGCGGTGTCAGCAGACTGAATGGCGATCTGAGCAAGCTCATCGGCATTAGGATTGAGGTTCAGAGCGCAGTCACCGAATACGTAAACCTGCTCTTCCATCAGCATGAAGAAGATGGCAGATACCAGGGAGGCGCCTGGAGCGGTCTTGATTACCTGCAGAGCTGGACGGATGGTGTTGGCGGTGGTGTGAACAGCGCCGGAAACCAGGCCGTGAACTTCATTGCTCTCGAGCATCATGGTAGCCAGGAATACATTGTCCTGCAGAAGCTTGCGAGCATCTTCTTCGGTCAGACCCTTGGACTTGCGCAGCTCAACCAGACGTGCAACGTAGTTCTCACGGATCTGATCCGGATCGATGAACTCAACACCCTCATCAAGGGAAACGCCCTGAGCCTTGGCAACAGCCAGGATCTCGTCCTTCTTGCCGTACAGAACTGGAACAGCAATCCTGGAGGCAGCAACACGGGCAGCGGCGCATACGGTACGTGGCTCATCACCCTCAGGCAGAGCAATGCGCTTGTTGGCAGCACGGGCCAGCTCGGTTAACTTGTAACGGAAAGCGGCAGGGCTTAATAATGGGAACTCCTTGTTGTTAGGAGCAGACAGGAAGTCGATCAGGGCCTTGTCGAAGAATGGGGCGGCAAAGGCGGCAGCACGATCAGCGCGCTCCTGGTCGTCCTTTAATAACATTGGAGGCAGGGTCAGGAAGGTCTCTACTACAGCCCATACACTGGAGGTGGTGCAGATAGTGGCCTTACCGGCAGAGCCCTGAGCGCCGTCGCATAATACAACGATGCCGGCCTTGGTGGAGGCTGGAACCTTATTGGTTACCAGCATGTCGTGCTCTTCGGCAGCCTCAGCGTCGAATACTACATTGCAGGCGCGTACATTCTCATCGCCGGCGAGGGTGCCATCGATGAAGCCGGCCAGATCCTTGGCGCGGAAAGCGTAGTTGTTGCAGTCATAAGGAATGACAGCAAATGGGGTGCAGCCGCAGTTACCGCCCTCGGAACCGCCCTGAGAGGAGCAGGCATCAGCCTTGCTGCCACAGCAGGCAGCTGGAGCCTCAGCATCCTTACGACCGGCCAGAACCAGCTTCTTCTGACCCTTGGCATCACGTGGGGCATCCTGGTTTAATAACAGACCGCCTATGAAGCGCTCCTTGCCGGCGTTGCCAAAAGCACCCAGAGCAAGGTGAACCAGGGACATGGCCTTCTTGCACTTGCCCATGGAAACTACGCAGATGTCAGCGTCCAGAGCGTGGCAGACAGCAGCGTTGAAAGCGTGCTGGTCAAACTTGTCGCTGACGGTACCCTCAACAACAACTACCTGAGCCTGGGAGTCCTTTAATAAGCGGTTGTAGTTGGCAAGAACAGCCTCAACCAGCTCGCTCTTCTGACCCTGAGACAGATACTTGATGGCTTCGCAGTTGGAAATGGAGTAGTTGGAGCAGCAGTCCTTAGCTGCATTCTTGCAGGCGTCTAAAGGACGGAAGACTACAGCCTTGATACCTTTATCATTCAGGGCCTTGACCAGACCTGAAGAGGCAACGAATAAACCATTTGCTTTACCAGCAGGAACAAGCATAAGTGAACGTGACACTTTATATCTCCAATTGTTTAGTGGTGCTTACTGCCCGCCAGTGATGACCGGACACTCCGCAGACATAAATTAATAAGGCACCCTGTCCTTATGTCCCTTGACCATATCTGTACAAGACAGCAAGGACAGCCATGATCCGCCGCATCAATGAACAGCTGCGGCCGTTGGCCACAGCAATGCGCCGCTGCAGCAATGAACAGCTGAAGCCAATGACCACAGCAATGAGTCGCCGCAGCAATGAACAGCTGAAGCCAATGACCACAGCAATGATCCGCCGCAGCAATGAACAGCTCCAGCCATGGACCACAGCAATGAGCTGTTGCAGCATGAGGCGCTGCTGCTTTGCGCAGCCAGTGGACTCAAGCACATACAGCCAGACGACTGTAACGTATGATGCTGATGTGCCATGCGGCTGTGAAGCAGGGAAAGGGGGCGGTACTAATTTATGGCAGCCAGGTGTCGCAGGATGCTGACTTAATCCGGAGTGATAAGTACTCATCCGAAGCAGCTCCCTGGTCAGCTGAGCAATCAGCCTGAAAGCTGAGCACCTGAAATGAACAGTTACTAACTATAGATCTTTGATGGTCATGTGAAGTTGACTGAGATCAAATAGTTATTGATGTCCTAAAGAAAAACTGGCCATGAGTCCTTAAGCGGGCTCATGGCCAGTATTCTAAATCAAATTCTGTGAAAAGTCCGTTGCACGGCCCCGCTTAGCGGGTTAAGTGGTCAATCAGAGCCTTGTCGTACAGACCGGCGCTGAAGGCAGCCACACGCTCGGCACGCTCGCTGTCGTCAGCCGGGAGCATTGGAGGGACATCAAGCAGAGCCTCGGTTACAGCCAGTACTGAGTGAGGGGTAGTAATGGTGGCCTTGCCGGCAGATCCCTGAGCACCGCCACACAGTACGACTACGGCAGCCCTGGTAGAAGCTGGTACGCTTGAGGTTACCAGTACATCGTTCTCAGTAGCTTCCTCTGCAGTGAAAGCCAGACCGAAAGCACGGGTGGAGCAGTCACCGGAAACTTCGCCACCTATGAATCTGGCCAGATCACGGGCGCGGAAAGCGTAGTTCTGAGGCTCAAATGGAATCATGGCAAATGGAGTGCAGTGGGCACCACCATCGCCGCCCTGACCGTCTTCCTTCTTGCAGCCAGC
This sequence comes from Anaerobiospirillum sp. NML120449, assembly GCF_023051105.1. Classification (GTDB taxonomy): domain Bacteria; phylum Pseudomonadota; class Gammaproteobacteria; order Enterobacterales; family Succinivibrionaceae; genus Anaerobiospirillum. The sequence continues at coordinate 59,406 of NZ_JALKIL010000006.1, forward strand.
CATGCCGCCTGCGCCCTTAGGACCGGAAAGAACGAGCTTCTTTATCTCAGCTGCATCGTATGGAGCGTCATAGTTAAATAGAACGCCACCGATAAAGCGCTGTTCGGCAGCCTTGCCAAAAGCACCCAGAGCAATGCGCACCAGAGCCATTGCGCGCTGGCACATGCCCATGGAAGCCATGCAGATATCACCGTCTACAGCCTCACGGATAGCGGCATTCATGGTGTGCTGATCGAACATGGTGGTTACTACACCCTCAACGATCACAACCTCGGCACCTGTATCCTGAATAAGACGCTGGTAGTTGGCAGAAATGGTCTCAATCAGTTCCTGCTGCTTGCCACCGGAGAGCAGCTGAATGGCCTGCATGAGGGATACGGAGTAGTTCTTGGGGCACTGGTCCTTGAAGTTCATGCAGACGTCTAAAGGACGGAATACCTCAGCCTTAACGCCCTTGTCTTTGAGGGCCCTGGCCAGACCAAGTGAGATAACGAATAAACCATTGGCCTTGCCAGCTGGTACGAGCATAAGTGAACGTGGCACTGTCAGATCTCCAATTTTGCAGTGTGCCTGCTGCCGGAAGTCAGAGCAAGAAAAGACAAGTAAACTTTTCTTACTCATTGGCAGCGAGCAGCCTAAAAGCTGTGCACCCCTGCTTAAGAACGCTGCGATCCATCGCTCAGTAATGCCGCATAATGCAGCCACGTTCTTAATACAGGAAGAAATAGATCAGCGTCAGACTGATGATTAAGGCCTGCAAGAGCTGTGTGTGAACTCGCTGCACCCCATCCGGGGACCTGATTTCAATGATTAGTTTTTCAGGTGACGGTCTGTAACTGATGGATACAGAATAAACCAACTTGACAAAAATTGCTCTCATATTTTTGAGGGGTCCATCACAGTAAAGAGCAATTTATGCAAAGAGATATCAATATCACTTTGCTGAAATTGCACAGAACGGCATAAATATAACTTTCAGCCAGCACGTGAAAATTTTCCGTAAATCTGTGCAATTTTTAATCAACGAGCTTATGAGCAAGAAATTTGTTACGTGTAACCCATTCTTTTGTGATCTGGCCCACAAAAGCGCCAAGTAAACAGCCCTTCGTTAAATTAATACAATGAATTAGTAAATTAATTTTAATAACTAAGGAAACAGCAAACAGCGTAAATACAGGTCAATACAGCAAACATATTAGAAGTTGCATAACTTTTACTAATGCTGAAAATTGCCCCTTTCCCACAGAAAACAGCACAGACTCACATCAACTATCTCAAAACAGTCGGCAACTGCCCCAACGCAGCACCAGCACCACTCCCCATCCAGGAATGCCCCGAACTTTACAGTGCCATACAGACCCTTACGAACTTGACAGTGCCGACAGCCCCAACAAACATGATAGTGCCGTACAGCCCCTAACGAACTTGACAGTGCTGCACAGCCAGCACCATATGAATCATTAGAGACAGGGCATATTACAGTGCCAGCGGCGCAGCTGTGCTCTTTCATATGACTGAATAGGAAGTTATGAGATGAGCAAGAAACGGCCTTTACCTGTGATGCCCTCAGAGGAGCCATGCAGCCCGACTTGTGTCTGTCATGCAAAGTGAGCTGAGCAAAGGCTCAAACCTTTCAGCTGGTTCCCCAGTACGGCTATGCAGGATGCGGCGCTGATGTCTCCAGTTACAGCTGCAGAGTGCACTGTAGCGTGTAACTGCAGTGACTGCTGGTAAAGTCCAGCCTATGCGATATAGACCGTCATGAAGTCTTATTACTGGACCACCAGGCATAGCCATGGAGAGCCTGTATGTATCGGCGCTACAGGCCTGTGGCTGTGTGGGATGAAGTGCAGGGCAGGATGGGAAAAGGCTGGGCTGAACCGTAGCATTGCAGGTCTGGCACAGCTGAGTGTGCCCTGGCCTGGCTCGGCTGATATAATAAGCGCCTGTTTTTGAGCATATTGCGGGCTAAGGTGCCCGCTATTGTAAGAGGTTGATCTGAATGTCGCTTTTTGCCCGGGTTAAGCAGGGTGCTGCCTATATGGATCTCTGGCCGGAAGAGCCTGTGTTAAAGGCTGTCTTTATGGAGGCCAGAGTTAAAGCTGTATTTGGTGTGGCCAAAATGGTTATTCCTCCAGCCGTTGCCCTGATTCTTTTCTGGATTTACTACACCTGTGGCGGCTGGCAGGGGCTTTATCTGCTCCTTGCCCATCCTCAGTCAGGCTATATGCACCTGTATCTGGCCATTACCTCGCTTATCATCATGGTTATGGTGCTGCTTTATGCGCCTGTGCATATTCTGTTGTGGTTTTCCTACAGTGCCGAGCGTGATCTCAATGCCCGCCAGAAGGCCTTTTATGTAGATCTGTGCTCACAGCTGCAGCGCCAGCCGTCATCTGCTCCTGTCATGTATGACTTCGTAAAAGTGCTGCATGATGCCTGCAACACTCTCAAAGACAGGGAGTTCCTCAACAAACTGTAATCACAAGCGCAGGGTTTCAATAAGCCTGCACTCATCCAAATGAGTCTGCCAATTACCATTCCAATGCCCGTGGCAATGCCCGTAGCAATGACCGTGGCAATGACCATTGCAATGACAGTGGCAATGACCATGAAAATGCCAGTGCACTTGCCTGCAACCTTGCTATGGCAAATTACAATGAGTACTCATACTTATAACCAGACTGCCTAAGCATAGACTGAGTACGCTCTGGCTGATTATTGGCAACATGCTTTACAGAATTTGATATATGTAACTGGCTGTTTTGCCTCGTGCCCTTGAAGCTATCTCATCATAAAATGTTTTATACAGTATAATCGTAAGCAGTTGATGAATGGCTGGGATAAGGTTGTTAAGCGTAGTCTGGCAGGGTGAGGCAGGATGAGATGAGATGAGGTGAGGTGATGTAAGGTGGCAGGATGATGGTTGAGGGTGGAACTGGCAAATGAAACTTTACAAAAGAAAAAGGACAGCGTCCATAATGGGAAGCTGTCCTTTTTCTTTGCCCTGTGAACCAGGGAGCTTTTGGGCTCCCTTAAGATAAATTCAGTTTGTGTTACTGCTGTGGTACGCCCTGCTTGGCGGATTCAGCCTGCACATAACGCTGGAACTGATCCATCTTGTCATCAAATTCAGCGTAGTCAGCGCATGAGTCCTGGTTGCCAAGGTCGCAGGCGTCCTTGTGATACTTGAATGAAAGCTGGGCTACCTTGACGTCCTTGAGTACATAAGCCTCAGAGAAAGTGATTACAGCCAGCTGACGGCAGCCTACAGGATCCTTGAGGTCGCAGGCACGCTGTGCATACTTGCTGGCACGTACCAGGTCCTGTTCAACGTGATTGCCGATAAAGAAAGCGTTGGACAGCAGCAGACAGCCGTAAGGATCGTTCTTGGAGCACAGATAGTCGCCAATCTTAATGCCGGAGGCGTAGTCGTTGATGCCAAAATTGCTGTCAGTGAGCATGGTGGTCAGAGCAGCGCAGGTCCTGAGGGCATCAGGGGAATCAGAATAGCAGATACGGGAAAGATATTTGGCTGCCTCAGCATAGTTCTTGTTATCCAGGTAGTACTGGGCAAGGTAATTACATGATTCAACCTTGCCGGCCTCGCACTGCTCAATAGCAGCTTTCTGACCCTTGAAGCTCTCGGCAGCCTGAGTATTGAAAGACAGAGAAAGCAGTGCGGTACATCCCAGAGCGGTTAAACCTTTGAGAAGCTCAGGTGCAGAAAAGAATTTGTTAGCCATAACATCAATCCTGGAAACATAAGTAGAGGCAGGGGGCAGGTATTTCCCGTCAAGCCGATACTCAGCATGCATCTGGTACAAGGACAGGGCGAGATAACAAGCTGGTGTTTGTTTTCAGCGTCCGCAGATAGTTTTATGACAGCATAGTATGCAATTCTTCATGATGCGGAGCTGTATATCTAATCGGTTTATTCTAAATTTTCTTTACAGCGTTTGCTCGGGCTTTTTTAGGGCTGTAAGCTCATTTAATAAAGGCTATATACAAAAAATCTGTATCTTGTCACCTTTCTGAAAAATGAAAGTGATAAATATTATTAATAAACTGTGTATTTCATGGATACAGCAATAGGTTCATATCGATGCAAAGTTCACGATTTTGGGTTTTTGCATGTTTCGATACTATCGACTGCCCTTAAAGACGTTAGCAGTAAATTTCGGCTGTATTATTACTGGATCGACTATGGCAGGCAATGCAAACGTTTCAACTATGAACGTAAGATTCGCCCATGAGCTGAAGAGATTATGAAAAAACATCAGGCCAGCTAATGAACACGGCCTGGTAAAGCTATAAAGTGTTTTAGTGAGCGTCTTGTCATATATGCCTGTCCAAATGCGTGCGCAGGAATGAGCCAGCATTCCTTTTCCAGCTGCGGCTATGCACCCACAATCAAAAAGGCCCGCAACCGTGAGGGTTGTGGGCCTTTATAGGGTCGCAGATGAACGGTGCGACCCGGTTTTGTATTGTCAGTTAGCCTAAGAGGGACAGACCCAGCTGAGGACGGGTGTTAGCCTGCATCAGCATTGAAGTAGCTGCCTGCTGAATAATGGACTGCTGGCTGAGGTTTGCAGACTCTTCGGCGAAGTCTGCGTCACGAATGCGGCTACGGGCGTCAGCCTGGTTGGCGGAAACGTTGGCCTGGTTACGGATTGAGCTCTCAAGTCGGTTCTGGATTGCACCTAGTCCTGCACGGGCAGAGTCTACCTGGGCGATCATCTTGTCTAAACCAGCAATGGCGCTGCCGATATTCTCAGCCTTGGTAAAAACTATACCAGTGTTCTTTGACCAGAACTTCTTGAGCTCTGCATCACCTGGACCATTCAAACCAATTTGTGAGAACTTCATGGCATTGACTTCAAAGCTGATGGTATCACCTTTATTGGCGCCTACCTGAAGTGTCAGTTTGCCGATAGAGTTATTAGCACCACCATTGCCACCCTTGGTAAGTAAGCCAGCTGCGCCATCGAGAATCTGGCCGCCGCCAAACTTGGTCTGCTGAGCAATACGAGTAATTTCCTGGGCAAGTGCTGTGGCTTCTTTCTGCAGAGCCTTGCGGTCTTCAGCAGTATTGGTGCCGTTTCCAGCCTGAACAGCCAGAGTACGAATCTTCTGGAGCATGCCGGTCATTTCATCCATGGCGCCTTCAACAGTCTGAGCAAAGGCAATACCATCGGAAGCATTACGGTTACCCTGATTCAGGCCATTAATCTGGGTGGTTAAACGAGAGGAGATCTGAAGGCCGGCTGCATCGTCCTTGGCGGAATTAATTCTCAGACCTGAAGAGAGGCGCTGGTAGGTGGTAGTCAGCTGTCCCTGTACATTATTGAGATAGCGGCGTCCGTTAAGAGAGCTCACATTGGTATTTACATATACAGCCATTTTTCAGTCCTTCGTGCTTGTACTAACAACTAAATAATTCAGGCAGGACCGTGTGTGTGTTGCCTGCTCTGTAACCGTTACCACTGTTAACGACAGAGCACGGCTTCATTGATAGACATATGTTTAAGCAGCTATAAGGTTAAATACAGGCGAAAAAATCGCCGGTAATAGATGCGAATTACAAATGTGAATTTGTGCTTACGAGAAAGATGCTTACGGGAAAAATAGATATCACTTGAATGATAGTGTAATGGCCCCGGCGCGATCATAATTACTGTCGCGTCTGTAAGGTTTTCCAATAGCTTTTCGCAGCTGTTATGGCTGTTCGCAGACGTTACTGTTGTGGCTCTGGTGTAGCCAGATGCATAGGCAGCGCGTTGAGGTTGCGGTAGAGATCGGCGGTCAGCTCTGCAATCTCATCGTTGTCCGGAGTGGTCAGATGCTGGCGCTTGCAGGCAATATCGAAAGCATGCTGCTCAAGGTCGCTGTAGCACCAGTGCAGGCGTTCATCGTCATTGCTTCCTGATGCATAAAGAGACATCAGCCACTTTCTGTTGATTTGCTTTTGCATGGCCTCAATGAGCAGTGCGGCTTCATCTTCAGAGAGCATGTAGTCTACGCACAGTTTGACTGCAGCTTTCTGGCAGATATCAATCATGAGCTGAGCGTCATCAGGCCTGATTTTATCAAGCCCCTTGCGGGCAAGTCTGGTGGCCACAGTGCTGCCTGCAAATGCGCCTGCTATGCCTCCCACCAGTCCACCCACAGCAGTACCTGCTCCTGGAATTACCGAGCCTGCTGAGGCCCCGATTGCGGCGCAAACCAGCCAGCCACCGGTTCCTCCGGCAATACTGGCTATGTTCAGGGCTATGTTTTTAGTCAGCTGTTGCCAGGAAATTGATTTGGCAAAAATGGCCCTGTAGAAGTCAGGGGCAGTCAGTATTGCAGCTGTAACAGCACCTGAAATGACATTGGTTCTGAGCAGCGAAGATACCTGAGCTACAGCTCCGGCGCTGCTCAGTGCGCTACCGGCCGAGTATGAGGCCAGACTGTCTATGACTCTGTGTCCTACGCTGCTGCCATAAAGATTGCCCACTACACTGGTAGTGGCTCCGGCGCCTACAGCAGAAACTGAGGTGCGCAGCACCTGAGCAGTTGCTACGGAAATGAGCATAGAGGAAAGGGAGGAATTAAGAGAGCTGCGCAGATTGGTAACAAAGGCCTGCCTGATGTTCTGTCCGCCCCATATGGATAAGGCCATGCCTATGGCAAATGAAACGCCCAGTGAGCAGCTGCAGCTGACGGCATTTGTTTTGATATCAAATTTCAGCGAGTCAATATTTCCAGCACGGGCAATATTCCTAACCTGCTTGTAGCTCAGTCCGCCTTTCTTAATATTCTGCAGAATAGTATCTGGGTTTTTGATGGTTTTACCAGATGAGGTTTTGACCTTGCCCAGCTTAATCTTTTCTTTAAGGCTGGAAATAATCTGGTCGTATTGCTCTGGTGGCACCTCAACATATGAGTTGTCAAAGAGAAAGGTGCCGTCATCATCAAAGAGGGAGCGTGCGGTAGCCTCCGAGTCATCACAGTAGCGCGAGCTCACCGAGGTGATATTCAGATCAACAATATCAAAAGATCCTGCATGTCGGCTGTTGCCCGTACTGGCTTCTGGGTCGGCAGTACCGGCAGTAGCTGCAGCTGTGCCAGTACCGGTAGCGGCAGCTGCGCCAGCACCCGTAGCGGCACCTGTAGAGGAAGCCGCAGCGGCACAGCAGGCAGCAGATGCAGCCGCCTCTGATGAAGCAACTGCAGCTTCATCCTTGCCTGCATTTTTGTCTGCAGCCTTCTTTCCTTTAAAAGTTTCAGATGCTTTTTTGATGCGGGATATGATTTGCATGAGTACTACTCTTTGTCAGGGAGCTTTCCCCTGAAAGCAAGACCTGATGACGAAGCTGAAGCCACAGAGGCTGCCCTGTGACAGCCTCCTGTGAGTGCAGCTCACAGTGGCCCCTTCACCTGACAGGCGGCCTATGCTCCACAATCAGTATGGCAGCTGGTGTGACAGGGGGCGTCAGATATTGCACATGCGGGCTATCAGTGCAGGATTTATCATACACAGTGATGGAGAGCATCCGGTAATTTCCCAGACATACTTGGGAATATCATCAGGCTCATCAGTTTCAAGAAAGGCTGAGACATTGAAAGATGGAGTGTCGCTGACAAAAAGGGTGTCTCCATTGGCTCTTTGTGGCAGCAGCATAATAAGGTTAGGATCGCCGCTTTGGGCTTTGGCAAGTTCAGGTATTTCAATAATGGTGAGAGCCGGGAATGCCTCCTTTATCTCATCCATGCATATCTGAGCCAGTTCCAGTGATTTTGGGGCAAGCATAAGGACCAGAGGTTCATCGGCTTTAATTGAGCCCTGGTTTTGACTGTTAAGCCTCTCAAAGAGACTCATAATGTCGTCCATAATCATTTCCTTGCCATCCTCTTCCCTGGCCTTTTCCTTCCATAGACTTGATGGTATTACTCCAGAGGTTCTGATAGCTGCAATTGTGCAAGGGCACAGTTCAAGACTGTTGAGAAGTCCCCGGCGGCCTATTTCCCTGATGCCGTATAAAAAGATCCAGTTGGCATATGAGGCTATTGCACCTGCAGTCTTCGTCTGGATTTTTGCCAGCAGCTTAACCTCATCTGCCTCTTTCTTGCAGTTGCTGAGATCTTCCTTGAGCATTTGACCTGCATGCTGACAGCTGGCAGCTCCAAGGCTTTCGTCCTCCAGGCAGAGATTGTTAAAGGCCTCAACCTTTTCTTTGATGCTCTCATGGGTGACGTCAATCATGCCCAGCAGGGTGCTGTGATAATTGGACTTCAGACACTTGATAACGTCTGGATCGACCATATCAAACAGTGCAGTGCCCGGATGTTCACTCTTAAGGGTTTTAAGTCTGAGTGCCCAGTCTGGCTTTGGCGGTGAGCCGGCAGCGGCTCTGCCAGACGGGGCCTTATAAAGATCAGGTATGACCACGTTCTGGTATTCAAAAAAGATGCTGCAGGCGCTGTTTTTAGCTGGGATGCCATTTGCTTCAGTCTGAGCTGAGGACATAGTGCTTCCTTGTAGGTAACAAAAAGGTTTAGGGAAGAATTTTCCTAATGATAGCAAATCAGCATGCAATTCCTGCATTTGTGTCAGTCAAAGTAATGTCAGTAACAAAGCTTGTAAGACCGTGACACGACCATTCCCTTAATTAATGCCATACACAGGCCTCAAGCATCCCTGGTCAATACAGGTCAGCGGCAGGTATGCAGACCATGATGTTTTCCGGTAGTCAGCCCCAATGGCAATTGCCAGTCTCAGGAAGTCCAGGCCCCTGGCAATTGCCAGTCTCCGGAAGTCCACGCCCATGGCAATTGCCAGTCTCCTGAAGTCCAGGCCCATGGCAATTGCTGGTCTCTGGCAGGGCGGTGATATTGAAAGTGTGAAAATGGGCAAGCCTGAGCGTGCAGTCGCAACTTATAATTGTCAATACAGCTGACTTCCACAATGGGCTCATGCCTGGTCGTATGGTGAGCGTGATTTAACTGTGCAGATTGGGTAAGAGTATCTGTGCAGGCTATGGCTAAGGCCGGGTCCATGGCAGTGGCTATGGCTATGGCAGTTACTGAGGCTGAGGCTGTGGGGCTGTGTTTTCAGGTTTTATGGAGTAAAGGTAAGATGAAAGATAATTCACAGAATCTGCGCTGCTCTCAGACAGATGCTCCAGTTCTGGTTTATGGCTCATTGAATGTGGATTATGTTTACAGAGTTCCTCATTTTCTGCAGCCAGGAGAGACTTTGCATTCTCTTGACAGAAATGTTTATGCGGGCGGAAAAGGTCTTAATCAGGCTGTGGCTCTGCGCCGTGCTGGAGCTCAGGTGCGCTTTCTGGGCGCAGTTGGCAGCCAGGACGGACAGCTTCTGGTTGATACCCTCAAAAATGAGAGCATTGATCTGAGCCTGCTCAAGGTGCGTGAGGACATGGCCAGTGGTCATACCTTTATTCAGGTAGACCTCAATGGACAGAACTGCATAATGCTTTATGCAGGCGCCAACCATTCTCACAGTCGTGATGAAATTGTCAGTGCTCTTGATGGCTGTGCCAGAGGCAGCTGGGCAGTTGTGCAAAATGAGACTAATGATGTCGCCTTCTTCGTTGAGCAGGCAGCAGCACGAGGAGTTAATGTTGCCATTAACGTCTCGCCACTTGGACCTCAGATTGATCAGATTCCTCTGGAAAAGTGCCGGGTAATAATAGTCAATGAAATCGAGGGCGCAGCCCTGTCAGGTCATGGGGCAGATGATAATACTGATGACATGATGGCCTCCCTCAGAGCCCGATTTCCAAATTCCCTGGTTGTCCTTACTCTGGGCACATCAGGCTCTCTGGCAGCTGATGGCAATGGTGATGACAGCCCGGTATGCTGTGCAGCGTTTAAGGCAGAAGCCGTGGATACCACCGCAGCAGGTGATACTTTCTTTGGATACTTTATAAAATATTTAAGCTGTGGTCATACTGTTGCAGAATCCCTGACTGCAGCCAGTGCGGCTTCGGCTATTGCGGTGACCCGTTCGGGCGCTGCACCATCCATTCCACTTGCAGCAGAAACAGCAGCCTTTCTTGAGTCACACAAACAGTAGATTACTTTACAGATTCACAAAGAGAACGACTGCAGCGCTGACGGATAATACCAATCAAAGTATTTTATAAAGCATAAATGTCATTTGCGTTGTGTTATGTTTTTCCTGACAGCTGTGATGCCTGCAACATAATCTTATGAAGCTGAAAGCTCATATGGGCACCACATTTTTGATGGCTCTGTAGCACCTGTATACAGCTGTCAGTAAGCTCAATATAGCTTTTGCTGCTCCTTGAAAGACAAACGGACCTGTCAGGCAGTATGCCTGCAGGTCCGTTAATCTTTGATTTTTGCCTGGTATGGATCCGTTTATTGGGGCTGATGGCCCATGGCAGAGTTCTCAGGCTGAGTCCGTACTGAGTGGGGGCTGGCTGCTAAAAACGGGAAGCAATGAGCTACATGGTACGTGGAACTCTGACGTAGACTATCTTCTCGTAGCTGTTCTTTTTCTTGATGTGAAGTCCATTGAGCACGGGGAAGCGGGCTGAATTTTCTTTCCATTCCTTGTTGTCGGTCCAGACGTCAGCTGTGGCGGCACGAACAAAGCTGCAGGTGTTATGCAGCAGCATGCATGGTGTGCCTGCAGGCTCAATTTCAAGGTCACTGTAATTACCAAGTCCTGGACCTGCCTCTACAGTATGGCCCTCAAAAACCTCATTGAGACAGGAGCGCTGGCCCTGTTGCTTGATGTATGAGTCAAGCAGGCTGCAGCAGGCATTCTGAGGATCAAAAAGACTGGACGGGGCAAGGTCAGGGTTTGATGAGTAAATCATCTGTGAAATGATGCTGTCAAAGCTGTTATTGTTCATTGTTGAGCGCAGTCTGCAGTTAAACTGCCTGTCATCATGAACAAATGCTGTTCTGGTTACAGGATTGGACAGCAGTAAAAGAAGGGTAACAGGACGGCGATCGAGCAGGCGCAGAAAGACCGAGTAAAAGTCCTTTTTAAGCAGCGGCATGAAGTGTTCAGCCAGCTCTTTTACTGTCTGATTGTCTGTCTCCATATCAGAGCCGGACTTTAGCAGGCTGTCGATTTTACTGTCATATTCCACGATATAGGAATTTATGGAGTTAACATCATAAGCTGATGCCCCGTCTTTTGGGGCTGGGGCTGGGGACACAGACCTGGCATCATCACTGCTGGACTTGGAGTCCTGAGAGGACGACTTTACATTTGAGTCAGAGTCATCTGACAGTGCGGCAGCTGCACTTTGGGCACTGTGCTCATCAACAGTTACTTCAAAAATTCTACCCAGTTCCTGAGCAAGGCTCACCACGTCACTGTTATCAAGTGACTGTACCTTATCCAGCTCATTTGTGCAGTCATGAGCCTCAAGCCATGAGGCAAGACGGCCGCTGCGGTAGTGCTCAAGTACTGATCTTATGCTGAAGTGACTTTTCAGATCCTCAACGGTACGAGCCTCAAAGCCATCACACATAAGACTTAAGCTGGTATTGTCGTACATAATTGTCCTCTCAGGAATCATGTGTCGATAGTCTGCCTGGCATGCACGATTTTAATAAGCTGACTATGCACGGTTGCAGCTTTCACTATTTCCAGGCAAAAGGGGATGGTGCTTGAGTATTAGTCACCAAAGTCGGGTCTAAAGTTCCTGGTTTTAGCACTTTAGTAAGGAATAAATTAACGGACTTTAAAATTTTCCATGATCCAGGCCAGTGCTCACGACTCTGCTTGTGGTATTCAATGAAGGCAGATCGTTGAGATATCCGATGAAATAAGGCCCATGCTCACTTTGTTCACAACTGCGTTCATTCATCTCAGGTTAAATCAGCATGTGCATTATGGTTATACGGGGCTGAGCATGGACTGAGCAGAGCCATGAAACATGTACTCAAAAGAGGATCTGCTATGCCCGGGCACCTCTGAGCCGTATACAGTGAGTGCAGCCACTACCATGAGCTGACAGCCTGCGCCATGCGTACCAGTTGCCACAGCTGGTGCTAAACGCATCCTGTGCTGCAGCTGCCTGGTGCCACAGGCCTCGGGCCACACACGTGGTGCTGCAGCTGCCTGTTGCCTCAAACAGCAGTGGCACAGGCCTCCATTATGAAGTCAGTCGTTTTCCCGGGGCTGCAGGCAGTGCACCGAGCACAGGAAGTGCCCAGGAAACTGTAGAGCAAGGTTAGCCGCAGGTTTGTGCCTTTAAAATCAGCCGGGTTTTGGAAAGTGCTGTTATTCAGGGATAGCAGCTTGCCGGTGTCCGTGGCGGCAGCTGTGCGGTTGCGTGGGCTGTACTGGTCAGAGTTTGTATGGCTGAGGGTCAAGAGGGATGGGATCCGGGTTAAGTGCTACCCACTGTACAGCAAGCTGGCAAAGCTCCTCTAAAGTCTCGTCATCGTCATCTCCCTGGGCATGTATTGCTGAGGAGGCAGCCTTTAATCTTTCAAGCTGCTGCTTGCTTAGAGAGTTTGCTGAGGACATAAGCTCTGGCAAAGTATTGAGCATCATGCGCCACTGCCTGCTCCAGTTGGCACCTCCATTGCGCATCAGCTCGTCGCGTATCTTGCCGGTGATACGTATCACCTCTCCCTGTGCAGTAGCGGCTGAACCATGACCAGGTACCAGATAGTTCCAGAGGTCTTCGTACTGCTTCTGCCATGAGCCCTGAGCAACAGTGATAGTATCCCTGCCGTTGTGTTTTTGCATCCTTGGTGGGCGGACAGTTCCAGTAAGAGCACAGAGCTCATCAAGAGCCTCATCTGTCTTGGGCAGCATGTCCTTATTAAAGGAATCACGGTAAAACTCAAAGCTCTGGGCAAGACGCTCAATACTCTCCTTCATCTTAGGGGTAACAGGCACTCCCTTTGAAGTCAGCAGCTTTGCTGAGGCTGCAAGAGGGATTATGCCCACATTGCTGCAGGAAAGCATGGCCTCTTCAAGAGGGCTTTGACCTCTGTCATTGAGGGCATTGAGATCAGCTCCGTGCTCGACCAGCAATCTGACAGCCTCAGCCTTGCCATTGCCAAGAGCTCTGTGCAGCGGAGTTGTTCCATAATTATCCGCTCTGTTTACATCAGCTCCCAGCTCTATAAGTACACTCACCATGGCAGTTCCGGCGCCGGCATGAATGTGAAGAGGAGTGCGTCCATAGTAGTCAGGGGTATTGATATCAAGACCCTGATCGCAAAGCCAGCGGGCAAGTTCCTCATTAAGAGCATAGGCATGCAGGGCTGTAGAGCATGATTTTGAGCTGTCATACCTGGCATTAAGGGCGCACTTGCTGTACACCTCCATAATCTGAGCATTGTCACCGGCATCAAGAAGTTCAAGAAAGTTCTTTGGCAGGGTTTTTCTTTTGGCAGCCATGGTTGCTCCTTTGTCTCTTTTCCTTGAAGTTTTCTTACTCATCTTGCCCGGCATGCTGGCCAGGCAAGGCATGCTTGCCAGGGCCAGGAGCTGGACATGAATGCCATGTACGGCCATGCCACAGCCTGTCATGCGACATGATGAAATGTCATTAAGCATTATGAGTTGCTATGCGAGGCATTGTCGGCACTTCAGCGCTTAGCATGGTGCAGCCGTACTGCGCACAGCAGGGGATGATGCCCGGCTGGTGTCTGGCCGTGATCTCATATGCGGCATCCTGCCTTGCCTGAGGCATACCTGTCCATTCCGTGATTGATGGTGCTGAGTCTGTACTTTGGGTTGTCAGCAGGGGATTCAATCGTATATCAGCTCAGATGAGTGACAATTATAGCCTGGTCATTACAAGTGGCTGCCTGCTTTGCTGGCAGCAGGGCTGAGCAACAGAGCAGGACTGCAATGCTGAACCGCAGATCCGAGCATGGCGGAGCGGCATCTACTGGCATGGCTGCAGGGATGAGCTGCAGAGCCGTGCATATCTGAGCAGCAGCTACGGGCATGGCTGAGCTGAGCTGCAGCGCCTGGCATGGCTGCAGGGGAATTCCGTCAGATGACTTTTTCTGTGCGTGCTTCTGTCCTTATCAGAGGTGATGAGCTCGGGAATTTAGGAAGGACAGGGAGCAAAGCCGGGAACAGGGAAGGGGATGGCAGGCGGAGGATGAGGGTAAGGTCTTCGTCAGGCAGGTCAGCTGACCATGGTGTAATTACCTGGATTTAACAATTTGTTTTGTGTGACAGCAGGTGGCCTTTAAGGGCGCTGGTATCTGGAGTGCCTTATAAAATAGCGGGTATTGAGGGCCTATAGCTATAACATTATGCATGTGCCGCTTAACAATTTTCCTGAAAGTTTAACTGAAGTTTTACAATCACGTCCTTTGCGCTTAACAGAGGCTGCTTATCATGCCTGCAACAAAACGATGACCTGAGGGCCGCACTTCCTGAATGTGTGTGGGCGGCCTCAAGCAGGGCGTGAGTCCCTGCATCAGACCTTGCAGTCATGGCTTATTTCCCATCTCCTGAGGGAAGTCAAGTGCAGGGCTGACTGACAGAGCAGCGTTTGTCTTTTGCCTCCCGCAGCTGACGGTTCAGATGCGCAGGGTCCTGGCATGAAGACAGAGCTGAATGTCAGGTCAAGGTCGATTTAGTGCAACTAAAGGATTTGAATTATGAAGCTCAACCGTTCAACTCTGGCCAAAGCTGTTGCCGTTGCTGCAGCTGCCTGCGTGATTTCTGCCTGTAACTCCAACACTCAGACTGCTGCAGTAGATGATTCTGCTCTGTATGTACGTCAGGCTGCAGGTGATATCACTCAGTTTGCAGGCGCCCGTCGTATTCAGGACAACCAGACTGAGCTGTACGAGAATGTTCTGGCTCTGGCCAAAAAAGAGCACGCCAAGAATGTAATTCTTCTGATTGGTGATGGTATGGGTGACAGCGAAATCACAGCTGCCCGTAACTTTGCCAAGGGTGCAGGTGGCTACTTTGAGGGTATCGATTCCCTGCCATTTACCGGTCAGTACACCCACTACTCACTGCATAAGGGCAGCAGCAAGCCTGATTATGTAACCGACTCTGCAGCCTCAGCTACTGCATGGTCCTCCGGTGTAAAGAGCTATAACGGCGCTATCGGTGTTGACACCTACGGCAAGCCACACATGACTCTGCTTGAGCTTGCCAAGGCCAACGGCCTTGCTACCGGTGACGTATCGACAGCCGAGATTCAGGATGCTACCCCTGCAGCCATGCTTGCTCACGTTGAGCACCGTAAGTGCTACGGCCCTGAGGCTACCGCTGCCAAGTGCCCTGCTCAGGCTCTGGAAAACGGCGGTGCCGGTTCCATCTCCGAGCAGCTGCTGGCTCTTCGTCCTGACGTAGTTCTGGGCGGTGGTGCCGCAACCTTCAAGGAGAAAGCACGTGGCGGTCAGTACAAGGGCAAGACCTTATTCCAGCAGGCTCAGGAGCGCGGCTACCAGCTCGTATCTGACCTCAATGGCCTCAACTCCATTACCGCTGCCAACCAGGATACCCCGGTTCTTGGTCTGTTTGCCGAGGGCAACATGCCAATCCGTCTTAAGGGTCCACAGGCCTCCAAGTACGGCAACCTCAAGAAGCCAGTAGTTCAGTGTGAGGTTAATGCCGAGCGCGGTGCCAACGTTCCTACCCTGGCCCAGATGACCTCGAAGGCTATTGAGCTGCTGTCCGTAAATGAGAAGGGTTTCTTCCTGCAGGTTGAAGGCGCATCTATCGACAAGCAGGCTCACGCTTCCAACCCATGCGGCCAGTTCGGTGAGACCATGGATCTTGATGAGGCTGTTCAGGTTGCCATGGAGTTTGCCAAAAAGGATGGCAACACTCTGGTTATCGTAACCGCTGACCACGCACACGCCACTCAGATTGTTTACCCTGATACCAAGGCCCCAGGCTGGACTCAGGCCGTTATGACCGCTGACGGCTCTCCAATGACCATTTCTTACGGCAACTCTGAAGACATCGATGATGCCGGCCACACTGGCGCTCAGCTGCGTGTAGCCGCCTACGGTCCAGGTGCCCTGCGTGTAGTAGGCCTTACCGACCAGACCGACATCTTCTTCACCATCCGTGACACTCTTCAGCTCAAGAACTAAGAGCAATTAACAGTTACACAGCGTAGTCAGGTCAGGAAACACCGGGAAGTCCCGGAATGCGCAGAACGCTCTGCCAGACCGTAATCACAACCGACGCCTGACTTGCCCCTTTTCAGATTTCAGGAAAAGACTTATCCCAAGGCTCGCCGATCTGCACTTCGACGGGCCTTTTTAGTTTCCTGAAAAAGTACATCCATGGCTCGCCGAGCCGCAATTCGACGTGCCTTTGCACTTTTGAGCAGAGCTCATCCATGGGCACTCCGAACCACGTTTCTAGAGGCTTTCTCAATGTAACGTCACTGCAAGCTTGAGCATAGAGTCGTGACTGCGAGTCTGTGCCTTGCGCGGGCTATTGAGGATGTAAGGCACGGCAGGGGCTGCTGTCGGGGCTATGATTTTGCAATACTGCGGTGTTATCCAGTGCAGGGCTGACCGCCTGGCTTATGTGATGGTTTTGCAACAATAAGATCAACTGAAAAAAATAAGCGCCATACAGGCCAAACGGGCCTCTCAGGTATGACCTGACCTGCTCCTCCCACGGGCCTGTACTGGACCTGTGTATGTAGTTGAGCTCGGTCCGGGCGCATTTTTGTGCGGATCGTTTGCAAGTTCTGTTGAGCAGTTAACAGCAAATGAGCTTAAGCGCGTTTTGCTCTGATGGTGAGATTCCGTAGCATGAAGGGAAAAGAAGGACTGTTTTGTGAATAAAAATATGGTGATTTTAACTATGTCAATACAATTGTCCGGATAAAGACCACTGGTATGCTGGCAACGTCCTGGATTATTTTCAGAACCGTCTTTTTATTGCTGTGGAAAAATGGGACAATGGTCCAACAGATCAAAGATTTCTGCGTTCAGCCAGGGTTTTCAGTTCACTCTCACTTCACTACCGATTTCGGATTCCATGTGCCAGGAGTTTCAGGCCTTTTGTGAGTGTGACTGCTCCTGAAAAGCATCAAGGCTGTAGCTCAATGCCGTTTATTTTTTGTTCCCGTCAGCCGTTGGGCTGACCCCCGTCTTTCGCTGTATTCCCCTTTTCATGTACTCACAGATTGTATCTGAGCCCGTGGCTTTATCAGTCCTGTCCAGATGCGAACCGTTTCAGCATGCCTGGCCCATTGCGCCTGTGTAATGTCTGCCTGAAATGAGCCGGTAACAGCAAGACAGGGAACATGATTACAGTAGCTGTGGATAATACTGAAAGTAATGTCTTCAATGCTTATGCGGCCCTCATTTACGGGCTGAGTCTGCCTTTAAGACAGATCTGATGTCCATATCCATATTCCGGAGCTGTGCCGGAGTGCAGTTACAGAGGGCTTAGAGCCGCTTTTTGCAAAATAAGGTCAAGTTCAACCATTCGTATATCACGCCTCCGGCCCGATCAGTGCCGGAAGTACAGACATGACAGCTGTATCAATTCGTATCTGGCTGAGTTCCGGTTCAGGTGCTCAGATACGCTCCTGTACTGGCTGTCCTGTACTGGCACTGCATGTGCTTATACTTTCCTGAATGCATTTTCTTGCGTTTGTCTTTTGGCAGTTTCAGTCAAACAAAGGGCTGTCATTCCTTTTCTGATTTAGTCGGTTCAGGCTAATCACCTCCTGGCTGACCTCATTGCTGATCAATCATTACCTCTGTTTTTTCTCTTTCCGACGCTGTGCTAAACAGGCTGCGCTGGCAGCTGTACACCGGGATGGAGCTGCAGCTATGCACTGCAGTTTCGTTTATGCGTGCGGAGATCAAATTTGTGTATGTCTTTTGAGCATATGCTGCCCTGCCATTTCTGGCTGTAACTCAGGTCAGGACAAGGCAGGCTGTAAAATCCCCAGGAGAGCATCATTACAGCTGTATTTTTACAGTTGTAATTCTTTCAGTGTTTGAAAATGATGTAATGCCGGGCATGCTGCCATAGCCATGGGGCTCAGGGCAGATACAGTGCAGTTTATGCAACGGATCCTGCAGTAACAGTGTTTTATTACTGTTTCTGTAACCGGACCGTGAGGAAAGGTGTGCAGGGCAGATGTGGGATAACACTTAGATGGGGCCAGTCCGGTGGCGCTCTCAGTAAGGAGTGGCAGGAGTTTTAATATCGTCTTGTATTAGGTCATACTCAAGATGAAAGTGTTATCCAACATCAAGGTAACCCTGCCTCGCGCTTTCGACAGGATTACCCACAATGACGCCACCGGTGGCGTTATCATGCTCATATGTACTGTTCTGGCTCTGATTTTACAGAACGGTTCATACTCTACATCCTACCGTCACTGGATCGAAATGAATGCCGGTATTGTGTTTGGTAATTTCGAGCTCATCAAGCCTTTACTGCTGTGGATTAACGACGGTCTGATCACCATATTCTTCTTTGCTATTGGTCTGCAGCTCAAGGTTGAGTTCATCAAGGGCCATCTGTCCAACCCGCGCAATATCATTCTGCCAAGTATTGCGGCCATTGCCGGTATTATTACGCCGTCACTGTGCTTCATGGCTTTTAACTTCCATGATGAATATGCAATGCGCGGCTGGGCTATCCCAACGTCTACTGATACTGCCTTCTCGGTTGCACTGCTGTTGCTGCTGGGCAGCCGCGTGCCTGGCTCGCTGAAGATCTTCCTGCTTTCCATGGCTATCTTCGACGATATTGGCGCCATTATCGTAATTGCAATTTTCTACACCTCAGAGCTGTCCATTCCGGCTATTATCCTGGCTTCATTTGCAACTCTGGGACTGCTTATTCTCAATTACTTTGGCGTAGCCCGCCGAGTGCTCTATCTCATCTTCGGCATAATTCTCTGGTTCTCCATTTTAAAGAGCGGCATGCATGCCACTCTTGCAGGTATCATCACCGCATTCTGCATTCCAATGAAGAGTGCCCGTGGCGAGATGATGGTGGAGCCTATTTCCGACAGTCTGAAGATGTGGGTAGCACTGCTGGTGCTGCCAGTATTTACCCTGGCCAATGCCGGTATCGATCTGTCAATGATTGATATCAAGGACTTCTTTGCTCCGGTAAGCCTTGGTATTTTCACCGGTCTGTTTATTGGCAAGCCTCTGGGTATCTTCTTTACCGTATGGCTTGCCATCAAGATAAAGCTGGTAAAAATGCCGTCAGATGCCTCCATGCTGCAGATTTATGGTGTGTGTATCCTGACCGGCATCGGTTTCTCCATGTCAATGTTCATTGACTCCCTTGCCTATCAGGGAAGCAATGTCTTTAACTATGCCGATTCCCTGGCCATTCTGGTAGGCTCACTGTTCTCCGGAACCTATGGTTACTTCTTCCTGCGCTATGTGGCCTGTAAGGTCAATGTAATTGAGTACCGTCCATGGCTGCCTGGTCCTGAGGGTTATAAGGGTACTGCCCGTACCGCCAATCTCTACAATCTGGAGAAGCCTGTTCAGGGTCCTTCTTCTGTTGCTCCTACCGCTGCTCTGGTTGCTGAGGCCAATGCCCGTACCATGGCCGCCGCTGAGGCTGCCGCCGCAGCTGCCGCTGCCGCCGCCGCTGCTGCTGAGGCTGCCAAAGCTGCTGCAGAAAGCGAGGATGAGGATGACGATCAGATTCGTGCCAAGGTCCAGCTGGCTGCTGCTAAGGCCGCTGCTGCTGCCGCCAGTGCTGCTGTATCCACCTCCAGGCTTGATGACTCGGAAGATGAGGACACCAAGGAAGTAGCCGCCGCTGCACTTGAAGCAGCAGGAAAGGCCGCTGAGGTTGCTGCAGAAGTAGCTGCCGAGGTCGAAGAGGATCTCAAGGAACAAGAAGAGTCATCTGATGACGATTCTGAAAAGTCCTATAAGTCCGCCAAGGGTGACAAGTCTGCAAAGAGCGACAAGTCCGGCAAGAGCGATAAGTCTGGCAAGGCTGAAAAGGCATCCCTTGATGACGGTGAAGACTCTGATGACGACAGTGATGATGCCGGGAAGGAAGAGCGCAAAGAAGGCGCAGCCTCCATTATCGGTGCTACCACTCAGGCTGCTCAGGCTGCTACCAAGGTGGTTGCCAAGGTCGTAAGCGCTGTTATTTCCGACAAGGATGACAAGGACGATGACGACAAGTCCGGCAAGGGTGACAAGTCCGGCAAGGCTGACAAGTCTGACAAGGGTGACAAGTCCGACAAGTCAGGTAAGGCTGACAAGTCCGCCAGGGACAGCAAGTCAGATAAGGATGGCAAGACCGACAAGTCAGCAAAAGTAACCACTGGCACTGGCAAGAAGGGAGTAACCGCTCTGCGTGCCGATGGCCTTGATGACAGTGATGAGCCACAGACCATTATTGCTGTTGATTCAGTAGGTATGGCCAAGGTTCACAAGGTCGAACAGCCAGCCCGTCCTGCCGCAGAAAGCGCCGATGGCCTCAACGCCGCCGACATTGCCCCTGATGAGGTAGCAGAGCACGAGCGTGAAATTCACGGTGATGAAGCTGCATCTGCAACCAGGTCTGCAGGCAAGGCCGACAGTGGTGACCGCCGCTTTGACAAGGCAGCCGCCGACAGCGCTGCTGACAGGTCTGCTTCAGCCGCGCAAAAGGCCTCTGCAACTGCCGACGGTTCTGACAGTTCCGACAGGGACGCTAAGGACAGTGCCCAGAAGACTGACAGGGGTGATGATACCGGTACTGCAGTCAAGGCTGATTCTGCATCAGGTCCTTCCCTGGCCGCCGACACTGGCGCAGGAACTTCTGACAGTTCAGAGTCTGACTCTGAGGGCAGAAAGGGCGATGACGCTGGCTCTGACAAGGATGCTAAGGATGCTGACGAAAAGTCAGCTGACGACGGCTCCGAGAAGAAGGGCAAGAAGAAGCCTCTGAGCGATGATCCTGTCGAAAGACAGAAGCAGTACAACGAAGAGTACATGCGCAAGATCGCCAGCTCTGTAGCTTCCCACATCGAGAAGATTGCAGAGGAAAAGGCCAGGGCTCGTGCCCCTGTAGCCAATGTGGCTGAGCTGATTGCCCGTGCCCGTGGCATCGATGAAGCCATTCACCGTGAAACGGACAATGCTCCTCAGACCCGTGAGGAAAAGGCTGCTGCCAAGGCAGCTGCCAAGGAAGAAAAGGCCGCCGCCAAGGCTGCTGCCAAGGAGGAAAAGGCCGCCGCCAAGGCTGCTGCCAAGGAAGAAAAAGCCGCTGCTAAATCTGCTGCCAAAGAGGAAAAGGCTGCAGCCAAAGGAGCTGCCAAAGACGATAAGGCAGCTGCAGCAGAAGTAGCCTCGACTTCAGCTCCGGCAGAGTCTCATGCAGAGTCTCAGGCAACTGAGACTGGCGCGCCGGCTGCTTCAGCCGCCTCCGCTGCACCAGCTGCCTCCGCTGCACCTGCTGCCCCTGTCTCTGGCACCCAGGAAACCGGGGCCCAGCAGGCCCTGGCTGCAGCTGAGCCTGTTTCTGTCGCAGCAGCAACTCCGGCTGCACAGCCAGAGGGTGAAGGCCAGCAGGCAACGCCGGCTCAGGACAGTCAGACTGCTGATAAGGCCGAGCCTGCAGCAGTAAAGGAGAACATTACTCCACTGCTTGCCCCTGAGCAGGACGAGGAAGCAAAGTCAGCCTCAGATCAGCTTGATCATGACTCTGACAGCTACACTGGTCTGAATGCCGCTATGGCAGCAGCCGCTGCCATGGCCGCTGCTAATGCTGAACCTGCAGAGCATGCTCCAGCTGGAGCCACGGCAGCTGAGGTCGAGCCGCTTAAAGTCTCGGACATTCTTCCTGACATTGAGCAGTCCCCTGCAGTGAGCGCCACCGCAGCTGCAGCATCCGCCAGCGCTCCGGCAGAATCGGCTGATTCAGGCGCAGACAGCGGCAGGAGTCAGGCTTATGAGGGACTGTCAGGACAGATAAAGGCCACTGAGAGCGATGAGCTCAAGGCACCTGACTTTTTCCAGAACGTGCTGACAGGCAAGGCTCAGGGCAAGCAGGAGGTAACTCCTCTGACTGTTGATGAGCTGGTGTCTGCACCGGCGAGCAATGCCGAACTGAGCAGCTCAGCCATGACTCAGACCATGACTGCGATGGGTGAGCAGGGCAGCGTAACAGCCGTAGCAGCTGATCAGGCATCAGGAAGCGCTGCTGAACAAAAGGCAGATGCCGAAAGTTCAGACAGGGCCACCGGCGACGCCGAACCTGCAAAAGCTGACTCAGGCCGCCCGGAGGAAAAAGAGGGCGGTATGCTCAAGAAGATCTCAGGTCTTATCAAAAAGCCTAAGGTCTAAACTCTGAGCCCGCCTGAGAGTTCCGGCCCGGCCTTTAAGGCCGGCGCCGGAATCTCAGAACCAGAAAAATCGATTCTTTAAAAACCACAAAGCCCATAACCGCTAAACCGGTCATGGGCTTTTTTCTTTGGCAACTCACTGATTCCCGGCCAAAACCTTATCTGAACCTCCACACCAGGCCTGCAGCCCTGGCTCCTTTCCTGACCTGTGCCCGGCTCGCTTTGCCCGCTCCGCTGTGCCTGCGGCCCCATGAGCCTTCGGCCCCATGAGCCTGCAGCTCAGTTGTGCCAGGGCGATCAAGTTCTGAGCGGCAGGGCGGTCGCAGCAGCGGGCGGACAGGCCGGGCTTTTGCCTGAGACAGGGATCAAAGGCAAGGACAGCGGCCCTGGCCAGGGCATGTTCAGGGGTAGTGATGGGCTTATGGACAGTGTGATTGTGTATTTGTTGACTGGTGCTAAAAATGCTAAAATAGGCGGTTATTTTCACGGCAGTCACCTGTAAGCTTATGCCTGAAGTTCAGGCCGGGAGGCCTGAGAGCTGTCAGGTTTCAGGGGCGCCTTATGAGCCCTGCAGGCATGGAGAGCATGCGTGCAGCAGCCGCAGATTAGATGGCAGCAGTCGTTTAGGTTTTAGCATGCAAGAAAGTATTTTAAGAAGATTAGACTCCATCGTAGAGCGTCACATGGAGGTTGAGCAGTTACTGGCTCAGCCTGAGGTGATTGCAGATCAGGAGAAGTTCCGCGAACTCAACCGTGAGTATTCACGTCTTCAGGTGCTGGTTGACACCTACAAGGAATACCGTACCTGTGCCTCGGACCTCGAGGAAATGCAGGCCATGATCAATGGTGACGATCCTGACATGCGCGCCATGGCCGAAGAAGAGATGGGCCCTACCAAAGAGCGCGTTGAAAAGCTCGACCATGATCTGCAGATTCTGCTTCTGCCTCATGATGAGCGCGATGACTGCAACTGCTTCCTGGAAATCCGTGCCGGTACTGGCGGTGATGAGGCTGCCCTCTTTGCCGGTGAGATGTTCCGCATGTACACCAAATACTGCGAAACCAAGGGATGGACTCTGGAAATCGTTTCTGTTTCCGAAGGTGAAATGGGCGGTTACAAAGAGGCTATTGCCAAGCTCTCAGGCGAGGGTGCTTACGGCTACATGAAGTTTGAGTCCGGCGGTCACCGTGTACAGCGCGTACCTGAGACAGAGTCTCAGGGCCGTGTCCACACCTCAGCCTGTACCGTAATGGTTCTGCCTGAGATTCCACCTTCAAAGGCTCCTGAAATCAACCCTGCCGATCTTGAAGTTGACACCTTCCGTGCCTCCGGTGCCGGTGGTCAGCACATTAACAAGACTGACTCTGCCGTACGTATTACTCACAAGCCATCAGGCATTGTAGTTGAGTGTCAGGATCAGCGTTCCCAGCACTCCAACCGTGCCCGTGCCATGGAAGTTCTGATTTCCCGTCTGGCCAAGCTTGAAGAGGACAGACGTAATGCCGCTCTTGCCGAGCAGCGTCAGAGCGTATTAAGTACTGGTGACCGTTCCGACCGTATCCGTACTTACAACTTCCCGCAGAGCCGTGTAACCGATCACCGCATCAATCTGACCTTATACCGTCTTGCTGAAATCATGGAAGGCAAGCTTGATCTGCTTTTACAGCCGGTAATTGAAGAGTACCAGGCTGAACAGCTGGCAGCTATGGCAACCCAGGGCGGCCTCTAAAACAAGCATGCTAATTTCCCGGCCCGGTGCTTCTGACCTTTCAGGTCAGCAGCCCGGGCCTTTTTCATGCCCGCAATCCGTACCTGCAGCAGCACCGCCACCGCAGCGCCCGGCATACAGCGCTGCCGCCGTCGCGCCGCAACCCCTGCAGCGCTGCGCTGGCAGGGCCACGCCGACGGCGGCGGCTGTGCGACGGCTGCACTGCAGGGCACATAAAGAAAAAGCAGCCCGGAGGCTGCTTTTTTAAATATTTTGTTGTTTTTTAGGAGTCTTACACCGGCTCACCGGCAGGCAGCAGCTTATGCTGCGTGGTCTGGTGAAATCTTTGCGTTGATGAGCTGACCATGGTCATCATAGTAGCGCTCAAATGGAGCACGGATATCAGCCTCAGACTCATTGGCGCCATGGCCTGCATGAGTGTTGATGGTGCATGAGTCAAGGCTCAGCTGCTTCCAGATGCCATCCCAGCGGGCAGCTACGTGCTTTTCAGTGGCGGCATCAAAAGCTGGAGCCTGAGTGTTCTGCTCAGCTGTACGCTCTACGGTATCGCGGGCGGCGTTGATGGAGGCCATAATCATGCTCTGAACATCGTCGTAACCTCGCTCGGAGTACATCTGCTGGTACTGGGCAACCAGTTCCTGAGCTGATGGGGCATCATGCCTGGTGCTGCTCTTGCGGCTGCTCATCTCTTCGTTGAGAGCGGCGCTTAACACACCTGATACCAGAGACATGGCAGGGCTGATATCAAAGCCGTCTTCAACTACGCTAAAGCCGGTCTCATTGGCGGCTGGACGCTGTGCAGCATTGTGGCTACGAAGCTGCTCGTAAAGGCTGGCAGCAAACTGTGCAGATACCGGGGCCTGAGCAAAGATACCGGCAAAGTGCAGAGCTTTGGTTGGGGCTTCGTGCTTTACAGTCTTGACGTAGTCACCGTCACGCTCGGCAGTGGCTCGCAGCTGCTCGCTCAGGGCAGCGGCATAAATGCCCGAAGCTGGAGTCAAGGCAAACATGTGAGCATTGTGCAGGGCACGAACTGGAGCCACAGCTTTGTGAGCCTGCTCAGCGGTGCGGGCAGCCTGAGGATCGGCCTCAAGAGGCTGACCAGCGGCAGCGTGCAGCTGGGCACTCATGTCAGCAGTGGTCTGTGCGGCTGCAGGGGTAGTAGCAAACATGTGGCCGAAGCTTAAGAAACCTGGCAGGACGCTGTTGCGCTCAGCATTCCTGTCTGCGCCACTGTTATCAGCCTTAAGGCTGTCAGCCTCAGAGCCATTGTTATCCTGAGCCATGGCACGCAGCTGTTCGCTCAGGGCGGCGGCATAAATGCCTGAAGCTGGAGTCATGGCAAACATGTGAGCATTTTGCAAAACACTGACGCTCTTTGAGTTCTGAGCGGACTTTACAGAAACAGTATTGAACTGGGCGCTGGCCTCGGCATTTGCCTTGTCAGCGGCGGCGCTGGTGCCGGAGAGCATGCCGCTTTCAGCACGGGCACGCAGCTGCTCGCTCAGGGCGGCGGCATAAATTCCGGAAACTGGAGTCATGGCAAACATGTGAGCGTTGTGCAGGGCGCTTACATCATTACGCAGCTCATTGTGCTCATTTTTGTTCTGAAAGCTGCGCTCAACTGCACGCTGCTGCTCGCTGTGAGCTCCGCTTAATACGGCGGATATAACTGACATGCTCATGCTTACCTGATACTCAGGTGCGGCGGCAAAGCCCTGTGGCAGATTGCGCTCAGCACTGATGGAGGCGCGCATGTTCATATTGCGATTGCTGTTGACGAGCTGCTCGTGGGCAACTGAATCCATTACTGCAGATGCTGGAGTGGTAGCAAAGCTGGCAGCGAAAGTATTGCCCTCAGGGGCGGCGAAGAAATCCTTGATACGGGAGATGGTGTTCTTGACGTTTGCGATTACGTTGATCATTTTTTGCTTCTTAAAGGTGAACCTTATGCGGTTCTCTGTCTGATTTTGTCGCCAGGCATCATGGCCTCTTGACTGCTTGACCAGCGTGGCTCTTTTCTAATCCATGCCTTCTGTGGTGCTGGCCGGGTTCTGGATGTGTCTGCAGCCTGTCCCTTAGCAGGGGAGCTGTTCGACATTCAGGCAGCAATTAACAAATTGAGACATCTGATATTCCTGCATGTCTGTTCCGGGCAGAAACTCGAAACTATGAGGAAACGCTCCTGGCTTGCGACCCTGCGCTCTGCTTTCTCATGAGCCGGTGGATCCTTTCTGCATTTTCTCGGGCCGGGAGCGGCTGGAGCACTGCGGCTTTCCAGCGCTGCTGTCGTGGCGGGTACCAGGCTTTGTATGTCCTGTCTTGCCTGACAACAATTTCATGTTAGCAACTTTTTCAGGGGGCGGAGGCTGCTGTCATCGTGTGACGTATGTCACAAAAATGCAGCGAGCTGGAAAATGGCTCAAATACGGCAAAATGCAAACATTTGCACCATTTCGATAATTTTACCAATTACGCATGAATATTATGTCAGGTTATACAAAAAGCATGAAAATTAACAATCAAATGGCGTAAATATCAATAAAATCAAGATTAAATAGACAGCAATGTATGGAAGCCGTTAAGTGTGGCCTATGTCACATTTTTGCGGCGACTATTTCAGTATTTCGATTAACAAATACGATATATATGGTATTTGATAAAGAATTATCAAAAAGCAAGCAAGAACTTAAAGAAAAACCAAAATTTTGCCATATATCACATTGATAAAAAACCAGGTGTAACGCCCAATGAAACAACAATGCAACAAAATGCAAAATTTTTCATAAGCGGATCCAAACTAAAATCTGGCTTATTTAAGCCATAAAGTCAGGTAAAAGCGTACTCATCACCATGATAAAGATCAGCTAAATCACTTGGCATGATGCATAAATGACTGCAAAAGTATGCAATGAGTTTTGGTAAAATAATTAAATCACTGGTAATTTTTGCGCTGAAAAGCCCCCGGAATACCAATTCCAATACCAATACCAAAAGGCCCCACAAACGCCATTCCCATACAGCTAAAACCAAATTCACAGGCAATCACCATCCCACCACAGCCAAATCCACAGAGCATCTACAGCCATTCCTCCATAAGCAAAAACTTTGATGCCAGGGCAGGATAAAGCCACCATGATCATGCAAGGCTCACCGATAAGACCAGGCAGGTCACGCCTGACCAGTATGGTCACGCCCTAAAAGTGAATGACAGGAATGGCTCTTAACAGTAAGGCAGGGCCATGAAACCAGGACAGGGTGGGATGTTTTCTGCTATCAGCATGGAAGTAGCAGGCAAAGCACCTGTTAAATACAGGGGACGGAGTATTATGGTTAGTACTGTTAAGCGGCGCTTGCCTGGGGCTGGCTTGCCAGGCTGCGCTTTCCAGGGGATATGCCCGTATGGGGCGCTTGCCTCGGGCCAGGTTCGTATTGAATCGCTTGCCTGCGGAGGTGCAGAGAGATGCTGCATATTTATCTGTTGCGCTCAGGAGTGGATAGCTGGCGGTGTTTATCGTTTATCATGCATGTATCGTGACCTGCCTGCAGATCAGTAAGGCACTGAGTGGGTATCTGCTGTTATTATTTATGGACAAATACCGTTATGAACTGGAGAGAGTGCCATGATTATTAGAGAACTGCTGCGCAAGGGCGTTGAAGAGCTCAAGGCAGCCGGCTCAGAGAGCTACCGCCTTGATGCCGTACTCTTGCTGATGAAGGCCTGTAATTTAAGCCGGGTTCAGGTAATCACAATGGACGACAGTGAGGTTGATCCAGACAGAGCACAGGAGTTTGAGCGCCTGATATCCGCCCGTGCCAAAGGGCATCCCGTGGCTCATCTGCTGGGTGAGCGTGACTTCTGGGAGCTTACCTTAAAGGTCAATGAACATACTCTGATTCCTCGTCCTGATACTGAAGTTCTGGTAGAGCAGGCTCTGAAAACTGTCAGCAGCCATGATTTTGGCCCTGCCCCCAGAGTTCTTGATCTGGGCACAGGCAGTGGAGCCATTATTCTCTCCATCAAGCATTCAGCCGGGCACATTATTGCCAGTGCAGTAGAGCGTTCCGCTCAGGCATTAGAGGTAGCCCGGGAAAATGCCCGGCTTAATAATCTTGAGGTGCACTTCTATGAGGGCTCATGGTTTGAGCCTTTACCTCAGGGCAGCTGCTTTGATTTGATAGTATCCAATCCTCCATATATAGAGGAGCATGATCCGCATCTTACTCAGGGTGATGTCAGGTTTGAACCGCTTACTGCTCTGGTGTCAGGACAGGATGGCCTTGATGATATCCGCCACATTGCTGATAAAGCTGGTCAATATCTGGTCAAAGGTGGATATTTGCTCTTTGAGCATGGATATAATCAGGCAGAGGCCGTCAGAGCTGTACTGAGCTCATCTGGCTTTGACAACGTCAGCACGGTAAAAGACCTTGGCGGTAATGACCGTGTCACCATGGGACAGCTGCGCTGATCCTTGCACAGGCCCGTTACAGTATGCTGCCAGCAGGACGACGGTCAGCATTGCAGCCTGATGCAGTAACCTGCAGGACAGGCTGATGCAGAGCCCAGCCGGGCAGGATGATGCCGTGCCCAGCCGGACACGACCGCATGTGACGCGGTGCTCGTACCTGTGAGGTGAGGTGAGGTGAGGTGAGCTGACTTGTGGCTGCTGTGATGGTAGCTGTGAACTGAGTGCGCTGTTATCTGTTTTATATGACAGGTTGATACTTTATAAAGTATTTTAGGAAGAGGTTGTTATGAGTGATAAGAGAATTAAAGTAGCAGACTTTGAGATTGGCAATGACTTGCCTCTTACCGTTATTGGTGGTCTTAATGTGCTTGAGGATTACGACCTTGCTGCCCGCACTGTCGAGGTTTACAAGGAGACCTGTGCCTCACTTGGTCTGAACTTTATCTTCAAGGCCAGTTTCGACAAGGCCAACCGCTCTTCGGTGCACTCTTTCCGTGGTCCTGGCCTTTATGAGGGTATGAAGATCTTTGATCGCATCAAGGAAGAGTTTAATGTGCCTGTCATCACTGATGTGCATGAGCCGTATCAGTGTAATGAAGTAGCACCTTATGTTGATGTGCTGCAGCTGCCGGCCTTCCTTGCAAGGCAGACTGATCTTGTGAATGCCATGGCTGAGACCGGCAAGGTTATCAACGTCAAAAAGCCTCAGTTCATGTCACCAAATCAGGTGGTTAACATTATTGAAAAGTTCTCCGAGTGCGGCAATGAGCAGGTGATGCTCTGTGAGCGTGGCACCCAGTTTGGCTATGACAATCTGGTAGTGGACATGCTGGGCTTTACTGTCATGAAAAATGTCAGCAACGGTGCCCCAATTGTGTTTGACGTAACCCACTCTCTGCAGTGCCGTGCCTCAGATGCAGCAGCATCAGGTGGCCGTCGTGCTCAGGCCCTGGAGCTTGCCAAGTCAGGTGTCGCCCAGAAGATAGCTGCCATTTTCCTTGAGACTCACCCTGACCCGGATCAGGCCAGGTGTGATGGTCCAAGTGCTCTGCCACTGGCCTTACTCAATCCTTTCCTCACTCAGCTCAATGAGCTGGACTCACTGGTCAAGTCTCAGTCTCCACTGCAGATTGACTGACCGGACCAGCAGGTCTACCCTGCAACAGGTCGCCTGACATCAGTCGTGTCGTGACCTGACGCTGCAGGGCATCAGATCTGAGTCTTTTATCAAAACAGGTCCCGTGACGGGCGCAGCTGCTGGCTGTCCGGGACTTTTGGTCTGTACTGCACAAACGAGCACAGCCGATTACGTGCGGCTGCCCTGAGAGTGATGCATCGGTACTGAGCGTGCCGCTGCACAACAGCGGCCCCGGCATGATGCAGTTTTGCGACGGCATGGCTGCATTCGGCCTGGTGGCTTTTGAGCTGTTTCATAGGTGGCAGGCTCTCCCGGCCTTGCCTGTGCTGTAAGGCCTGTGCCTGAAAAGCCATACGGCTCTGGCCGTTAAGTCCGGGCGCGCGGGTCGGCTGCTCGGTCAGGGCATGGCATGACAGGGCATGTGCTCAGGGCTGCTTGCATTCTCATCAGTGAGCGGCAGCGTGGCCGCAGGCTGAGTGCCGCAGGCAATGTGAGATGGCCGGGCCGGTATGGCTCAGGTCTGATTGAGCAGGTTTTTAATCGGCGGCATTTAAGGTCATCAGCTGCCAATGGCTGTGGCCGTATTTCATGGATGTGAGAACAGCAAGAAGATGATCTCTTTAAATTTTGGTGATGATACTTTTTCCTCAGGCGGCTTTATCAACACCGCTCAGATGAGTGAAAACAACAAGGGTAAAACCTCAAAGAATGGCTTATATAAGCTATTTTCATGGGGGGGGGTAGAGCTTTCTTCGCTTAAGGACAGCTCCGTTTGCGAGGCCCGTTTTCGTTACACACTGGAGCGTATGGAGCCTGAGCAGGGGCAGTCTCTGATGTGGCTGTTACCTGAGCTGTACCGTATCTGCGCTCATGGTGCTCATATTGAGATCGTTACCGCTCCGCCAGCCTATATCCGTAATTCCGGTGATCCGGCTGTATGCCGCACCATCACTGCTGACACCTTAAAGTTCCTTGATGCTGATTTGCGCAGCAAACTCGCAACTTCAGACACATCCCGCCTTACCTGCAGAGCCCTTGATGAGCTGGGCATCAATTTCCGTCTGCTCAGTACCCAGTGTCAGTTCTCTCATCAGCTTATGGCTGAGTATTCCGGCACCAGATTTAACAACGATGCCGAACTTAACGCCTTTATCGCCGCTCACGAAGATCAGATCGTCAACTACACCTTCCATCTGGTCTGCATTAAGGAGCCTGGTCAGTTCTTCGGTCTTATCAGACTGCCTGATGACATCAGAAGTATTAAGCTGCGAGATGAAAGCGGACTCAACAAGGCGCTGCCAGAAGGCCAGAGATGGCGTGGCGACCTTTCACCTTATGTACTGCGTACCTTTGACCCGTCCATCTTCCATGGCTACATTGCCAGCACTATTGCCCGAATTGGCTGCTGGGAGCCTGAAGACAGCAAGATCGTAGCCGAGCTGATCCGCATCTTTGCCGATCATAAGGACAGCTTTACCTTGGCCAACATAGGCGCAAACATCGGATGGTATTCCATCCTTGCCGCCCGTATGACCAACAGGGTTAAAATCGATGCTTTTGAGCCTAATCCTGAGACTCTGGAGCTGCTCAAGGACAATGTCCGTATCAACCAGCTTGAAAGTCAGATTACGGTTCATGGCATAGCTCTGTCAGACAAAAAGGGCGAAGTTGATTTCCACGTCAACCACAACAACGACGGCGGCAGCTCCATTCACCTGAGTACCCATAACCAGGCTCGTGACCAGACAGTATTTGAGAAAATCACCGTGCCGACAGACTCAATGGAAAATATCTTCTATGGCAGGGGCAAGGATCAGTGGCCTGATCTGATTGTCATTGACGTTGAGGGCCATGAGCAATTCGTCTTCAACGGCTGCTGGAAAATGTTTGAAGAGGGCTTCCGTCCTGTTATCTTTGCCGAGTTCTGTCCTTATCTTATGGAGACCTCTGGCGGCACTACATGGTGGCGCGATATCATCGAGAAATATAACTACAGCGTCTATGTGGTCAGCCATCAAAGCGGCCAGTCGGGCATGATCAGAGGCACTCTTGATCAGATGCAGGAGCTTTACGACGATATTCGTCATGTCAAGGAAGATGAGGATGCGCGCCTGAGCAATATCCTCCTGGTTCCTGATTTCATTGAAGAGCGTGACGGCAACCTGGTTTTCAAGGACCAGGCCTGACCGCAACCGACCCTGGCTACGGCCATTGTCGGCCATGCCCACGCCTGGCCGGACCTCAGGCCCGGAGCCCGCCTTATCGCCCGTACATCTGATGCCTCCGGCCAGTAGGTCCGCAGCCGTGCAGGGCCTGGGGCCGACTCCACACTGCACTCATGTCTTTATCCTTTCCCATCCATTCCATTTCCCCTCCACTCCCTGCATTCTGGCAGGGATGCATCCTGCCTGAGCGCTCCATGAGGTTATTCGAGAGCGATGGCTGTGCCTCATTGATGACTCTTGGGATGACCCTGTCTTCTCATCCGTTCCTGATACTGCAGCTGTTCTTTGCAAAAGTCTGTGTTTGCGGCATTTTTTGGGATAGAATAGCGAGTTCGACGTGAGCGGTAACAGTATGACGGCATTTGTCTGAGGCCGGCGGTGCTGCCTTGCTGCAAACGTTTTTCTGCCTGTGCTGCGCCTGCTGGGGCTGTAGACGGGTTCAATATCTGCTTTAGCCTTCACTCATGTCTGGCCCGCGCTGATAAATGCTGCGCTGTGTATGCATATTCCTCTGTACTGTGCAGCAGGAATTTCTGGCCCTGGGCTCCGGTTTCCCGGCCTGTCCTGGCACGCCCTGGTGCCGGGTCATCAGGGCAATGAGCTCAGATTATGAGCTGTCCTAAGATTTGGCTAATCAAAAAGGGCTAAAGTAACGCAGTTGTTTTGTTTTATCACGGGGCATCATTCATGCTTAGTTCAAATAGCCCAATGGGCAAGTCTTTTGTATTGTCTTCACTGTGTGCAGCTCTCCTTGTTACTGCCTGCAACGATTCCAACGCCACTGCTCAAGACACTAAGTCTGCTCCGGCTGCTGCCAGCACTCAGGACAGCGTAGCTCTGGTTACCTCATCTTCTGATATCAACAGACGTAATCATGTCTGCTTCACAATGGATGTGAACAACGTCAAGTGTGTTCTTGGTGACACCGTAGCCTATGTTCCACAGCCAATTCTTGATGAGCAGAAGGCCGATCAGAACAAGGGCAAAGGCAAGAAAGACAAGAAAGAGGATGCCGCTGAAAAAGAGGCTCAGGCTCAGTTAATGGCCAACCAGAACGCCCTTAATGAGGCCCGTTCTCTGGTATTTGTTGCCAAGTACTGTGACATGAACAGTCCTGTTGTTTACTCCAAGGAAGGCGTTGCCTGTACCTTCAAGCCACATGCCCTGTATGATGCAGGTGCTGTAGCCGAGGCTACCCAGTATCAGATGAATCTGCTGCGCTCCAATGAGTTCTTCAAGGAAGTTGCTTCAATCGAGGGTGTTGAGAAGTTCACCGATGCTGCCTTTGGTCAGCACGGCGGTTACCGTATTTTCCTTGAGCGCGGCAACAGCGGCGATGGCAAGAAGATTGGTGATGACACCTCTGCCCGTATCCTGACCAAGCGTATTGACCTTGAGGGCAATGTACTGGGCTTCTATCATGAGGAGCTCAATTTCGCCAACTTAAACCCACAGATGAAGATCCTTACTGCCGGTCTGTCCGCAGGCGATCATGTAAAGCTGGTATTTGATACCACCTTACAGAATGAGCAGCCATTATGGCGTACCTCCTCTCTGGAGTTCGGCCAGCCATACATCTGGGAAGTTGAGGTTGAGTCCGTAGGCCCTGCCATTGTTGAAAAGCCAGCTGAGACTCCTGCCAAGGATCAAGCCGCAGAAAAGGCCGGCACCGACAAGAAGAGCAAGTAATTGCTCTGTCATCTCCACGGCGCTCAGAGGCAGCCTGCGCTGCTCTTACGTGGCACAAGCTTATGCCTTATGCCCTTGCATGAGGTATAAGGCAGGAGCTGAACCTGCCCACCGGTCTGGCTGTCAGACATAGAAAAAGGCTTATGACATATGCTGTCATAAGCCTTTTTCTTTTGGGCAGAATCTCCGATCCGCGCAGTCTGGCAGCTGGCCTGGTCAGTCCCGGTCGAGCCCAGTCTGCAGTAAGCCACCCACAGCCTGTTAAGGTATGGCAGGGCCAGTGCTCCATAACACCTGGGACTGGCTGGTACTGTGGCTGTATGCGTGCCCTGCAGGGCAGCGGCTGTGGCTGCATGCGGCCCGGCAGGGCAGCTGCTGGCTGACATGTGTCAGATGAGCGGGGCTGGACTTGAGTTCAGCTACAGGATTTGCAGCGCCAGACTGGCACAGGCGCGGGCATCAGACAGGGCCTGATGGTGCTGGAGATCAATATTGTAGATTCTGGACAGGGTGTTCAGACGGTGGTTGGGCAGCTCAGGATGCAGACGGCGGGCAGCAAGCAGGGTGCAGTGGAACTCGTAGTCAGGATAGATCATGTCATATGCCTCAAACACATTCTGCAGACAGCTGCGGTCAAAGGCACGGTTATGAGCTACCAGCGGCAGGCCTGATATGCGGGGCTCAATGCGGGACCATACTGCAGGAAAAAGGTCAGCAGCGGCAACATCACGTGGTCTGATACCGTGAACATTGATGCATGCCTGACTGAAATAGTCCGGTACTGGACGAATCATTTCGTAGATTTCTTCTACTATGGACCCGTTTCGGCAAATCACAACGCCAACAGAGCAGACACTGCTGCGCTTGCTGTTGGCCGTCTCAAAGTCGATTGCGGCAAAATTCTGCATGGTGTGATCTCGTGAACAACTACGACAGCTAAGCTGCCTCAGGGGTACGCCATCATTAAGCGTAAAACGTACCTGTAAAAACAGGCACATAATAGCCCCTATGTCTGTACTCAGCAAGTCGTGCATACCATGCTGTCTGTTAAACAGGCCAAGGCTGCAAGCGCCATTGATGAGTTTGCATGCCCAGGCTGCAGGCGTCATGGCTGTGTATGCAGGCCCTGGCTGCAAACGCCATGGCTGTGTTTGCATTTCCGTAAGTAAGCCCATGGTCAGCTGTCTGCCCGGCACTCATTGCTGTCGCCCGTAAACAAACCGGCCTGCCGTAGCGGCAGCATGCCCTGGCCCCGCCGGGCAGGCCTGTCGGGACAGGCAGCCACTTTGGCTTGCTCAGGATGTGGCTGGTATTACCATGGGAGTGACAGCCCTTGCCATGAGCCTGGCTGCCCTGTCCAGGAGGTTATGGTCCAGTTCCTGTGGCTTTCCGGGTGGGACTGAGCATTTGTCAATGCAAGTGAATATTGTGAGCATGATCAAATAACTGGGCGCACTGCAATAACGTTTTGTACACTCAATTGACCTGCACATTTCGCAGCCCTGTTTTTCTGGGCATAATGATCGTTTGATTTCATGCCTTACACCTGACAGGCTGCCTTGATATTCTGGCCTTAACAGCCCCGGGGATCCGCCAGGACTCAGCCCATGGGCAGCTCAGGCGGCGCGGGCTCTCCCAGAGGTCCTTGCCATGCCTGGCTGCGCCAGGTGCTGCCGGGGATGGCAGAC
This sequence comes from Anaerobiospirillum sp. NML120449, assembly GCF_023051105.1. Classification (GTDB taxonomy): domain Bacteria; phylum Pseudomonadota; class Gammaproteobacteria; order Enterobacterales; family Succinivibrionaceae; genus Anaerobiospirillum. Next base: position 94,640 of record NZ_JALKIL010000006.1, read on the forward strand.
TGTGGTGTTTTTTGCTTCAGCTTTTGCTTGAGGACAGTGACTATTATGATTCGTGGCTTAATTGCGCTTGCTTTTGGCACCCTGGGACTGGGAATTGCCGAGTATGTGGCCATGGGCCTTCTCCCTTACTGGGCTGCAGACTTTGATGTCTCCATTGCTCAGAGCGGTCATGCCATTTCTTCTTATGCCATAGGCGTGGCCATAGGTGCTTTCTGTATTATTGTCATGCGCCGCATGCGTCTTAAGAGCATACTTTTGCTGCTCATTGTGGTCCATATTCTGGGTAATGTGCTTACGGCATTTGCTCCTTCCTTTGAGACCATGCTCGGAGCAAGATTTATTGCCGGCCTGCCCCATGGTGCCTATTTTGGTGTGGGCTCAATCATTGCCCAGCGCCTTGCAACAAAGGGCAAGGGCACCTCAGCCGTGTCCATCATGGTGGCCGGCATGACCGTATCCAATATTTTCGGCGTACCTCTGGGTACAGCTCTGGCTCACAGTCTGTCCTGGCGCACTATTTTCTATCTGGTCATTGTCTGGGGCATTATTGTGCTGGTCAGCGCCATCATGTGGGTACGTGATGTGGGCAAAATCGAGGATACCGGCTTTAAGGGACAGTTTGTCTTCTTAAGACATCCGGCTCCATGGCTGGTGCTGGCAGCTACCATGTTTGGCAATGCCGGTATTTTCTGCATGCACTCCTACATAAGCCCTCTTATTACCGACTATGCCGGTCTGCCACTGCAGTATGTATCAGCCATCATGGCCGCCATGGGTATATCAATGGTCATTGCCAATCTGGTATCAGGACGTCTGTGCGATCGCTATACACCTGGCAAGGTAGCCTTTGTCTGTCAGTTCATTACCATTTTTGTACTGCTGGGCATAGCCGCCTTTGGTCAGAATCCTGTGGTACTGATTATTCTGGCCTGTGTTGCTGCCGGTATGCTCTTTGCCATTTCCTCACCTGAGCAGGTCTCTATCCTGAGAGTTGCACCTGGCGGCCTGCTGCTGGGAGCCTCTCTGGTCCAGGCGGCTTTTAACCTTGGTAATGCCATTGGAGCCTGGGCAGGCGGTATTCCTTTTGAGCTCAATATGCACATGAGCTGGGTCACTATATTTGGTGCCATTCTGGCAGCCGTGGGAGCATTGGCACTGTACCTCTATTTCCGCCGTTACGAACCGCTTTTCCCTGATACAGCAGGCAGCCACGACGACGTCGATGACAGCAGCCAGTCACAGACCGGCGCCAGCAGCACATAAAGCTAAGCTGCATGCGCCGCTGTATGCTCAGTCAGCATCCCGTAACGGGGCCTTGCAGGAAGAGCAAGGGCAGAGTCGGGCAGGGGCAGCGCCCATATATGGCTGTTTGCAGTCAAAGTGATTTTATCCAGCCCTGTTCTTTATGAACAAAAGCAAAGAGGCCAGACACCCAAAAGTGTCTGGCCTCTTTGTCAAAATCAGGTGCAAATTAAGCTGCACCATCTGGTACGGTCTTTTTCCCGTGACCTCATACAGCGCTGTGCAGTGCAGCTTACTGGAGCAGGTCGCACCGCAGGGATTCCGGAACAGCCTGGGGCCGGGCACTGACGCACAGTCACTGACTTTCAGTCATTGAATGAAGCCGGTGCCCGGAACTTAAGTTACAGCCTCACAGTTACTGCGGCTGTTCCTGAGCATCAAGGCTGTAGTTTAAGTAGATATTGCCTGGTTTGGCTTTGAGATTGGATGGCAGTCCAGACTGATCGGTAATGACAAAGCCGCAGTGCTGGTAGAGACTCAGGGCAGCCTGATATGAGGCAATAGTGGCAATAATGACGTTATGACACTTCTTTTCCAGCGATGAACCCAGCTCTATGGCTGAATGGATAAGGCTGGTAGCTACACCCTGATGGCGGTGGCCAGGGCGCACATAAATGCGGTTGACGTACAGGTAGCAGCCAGGGTCACGGGTCTTTTGGCCAGATGAGCCCCCGGCGCTGCCATCGCCATCTGCTGAGGATGAGTCAGAGCTGTCGACGCCTTGAGGATCCGGTGAGCTTGACCTTGCAGAGGCCAGGGCTGCCTCGAGCAGACTGGCTGTAGAGACATTCTGGGCGCCGCTGTCGGAATTGCCGCTGGAAGCCTGACGGATAAGCTGTATCTGCAGAGCGGTCAGATCAACAGAGGCGGCCTTTTTGGCTTTGATATCCTCATAAGGAGTGACACTTGCTGACAGCAGACCGGCCAGACGGCGCTGACCGCTGTCATCATGGGCAAAACATACCAGCAGGTGAGTTCCCTTAAGATAGTCAACTACGGTCTGATCGACCTTTTCGAGCAGCTCATCAGGGATGTCTTCATCACTGTCATCCAGATACTCACCATAGCTCTTGAGTTCAAGAGACATGTTGAAAAGCTGCATATAGTGCTCATCATGGTTGTAGGGCAGAACCTCAAGCATGGCATGGGCAGCTGCACCTTCACTTACGTTACCGTGGTCGTAGCTCATATTATTCTCACCAGAGCCATACAGCTTTAAGACTGTATGTACTGGCACCCTCCTGTCAAACAACAATTCGGCAGTACATCCCCTGAGGGGAAAAGCAAAGTAGACTGCCTCGGTATTGAGATGTCGTCAGGCTGCGCATAAGCTCAGTCTGGCCATGACATCTAAGGCCTGCAGGTCAGGCCTGTGATATTTTAATCATCAAATGACTGGCATCTCCACATTTATGGAGCTGCCATGCATCTTATAACACATCAAAGCGCCAGGTGACGCCAGGTGTTAATAATTGTCCTTTATTCCAAAGCACATGCCATAAGGCCAGTCACAGCCTGAGCGTCATGCCCTCAGCCATGCCCATCATGCATGAAGCCATGCTCATCATACCCGCAGCCATGCAGTGCATGCCATGATAAGGCATATAACGTACGGTTAACCTGGTCAGCATGCCGGTGAGCTAAAGCCATCATGGCACTGAACCATGGTCACAGCCGCAAGGTCAGCTGTCCGGCAAGGCATCAGTCCATGAGTATCAGATACCAGGACGTAAGCCTCACAGGTATGAGATACCAATGGCATGATTATCACGGGGATGAGATACCATGGGCATGATTCTCACTGGTATCAGATACCCGGGACGACTCTTATGGTACCACTATGCCCCGTATTTCCCGGCAGCAAAATCCCCTGGTATTCTGACCGCAGGTCAAACGGGCGGGGAACAGGCAACAGCAAATCTGCTGTCCTGTTACCGAGCGCCTCAATACCATGTGATCAAAGCAGAAATCTCAGGGGCATTACCAAGGATGCATAAGCTGCACAGAGGCAGCTCAGTTAAGCATGGCCCATACAGGCAATGACCGGCACGCTCAGCAACCTGAAAAATGTCCCTCGAGGGCAATCAATAAAGGCGCTCTTCATGATCGCAGACCTGGGGATTTCACTCAGGGCGTCACTGCCCCGACGTTACCCGTTATGGCCAGTTCAGCTCATCAGTCGGGCCGAACATTTATCAGTCTCAAAGTGTAGCTGAAGCATTCATATGGTCAAAAATAATGATAAGGGTTAAGCATACCCTGTGGCCATACCTCAAAGACACATAATTGCGCGCTCCGTCACGCTCAGACAGATTTTATCTGCCCATGAACACGCATGAGGCGAAAAAAGTACCCTCATTATGCATCCACAGCGGGCACTTTATTACACAGTTTGTATCGGTATATCTGAATAACTGCAGGGATAGGGCACTGCAAAGCAGCTCAATGCTCAGAGCATTGAGGTCGGGAGCCATATGATATGCAGCATATGACATGCGCCATGTGCCATATCCCTTGTGACAGATGCCATGGCAGTAACATTGACTGCAAATGGCAAAGCCATGGCAGGCAAGAAATGTACGAACAGACTAAATGACAGAGAACAGGGCTGAATCAAAAGGCATGACCTTAAGGTCGGCCAGGAAGTATCCTGCAGTCAGTCAGTCATGTCATGGTGCCTTTATAAGGCCTGTATAAGGCCTGTATAAGGCTTTTCCCAGGGCGGATGCGCAGGGCAGACTGGGGAGAATGTTGAGCCGGGACATAATCATGGGAACAGGCAGCATGCTGGACAGCATGTGCGGCATCAGGCATGGATGGGCACGTCTGCAGCAGTCAGATGTAAGTAAGGCGCCAGGAAGGCTCACGGGCGGGCTATGAGCCGGTCTTCAATGGCACGGGCATCTGGCATGCCCACGACAGGTCAATGGCACGGGCATCTGGCAGGAGCACAGACGGTGCAATGGCTCGGTCGTCGGGCAGGACCACAGACGGGGCAATGGCGCGGGCATCTGGCAGGAGCACAGACGGGGCAATGGCCTGGGCGTCAGGAAGGAACATAGACGAGAAAAGGAATGTTTCCTAAGGCTTGTCCACAGGCGGGGTAAATGACTGTGGCCCCAGGTATTGATGTAAGGCCTGGTACAGGCCAGCCGGCATGGAATGTTCCATCAGTGAGCAGAAACTGCAGCCTGTATACATCCGTGATCACTTGGGGAGCGAATCTGGCGGAGTTGCACCCTGTTGGACCTCAATTGTGGCCTCAGCTGCAAAAAGCGCGTAAATAAAACGTAAATAAGGAAAATAATGTGATCTTTGTTGATGAATTTCTCTCAACAAAAAGATAATTTGATGTCTGCATCTCTGGATCCATGGCTGCTGACAGTATTTGTGTGGTGCCTTGCAGATGCAGAGGATTGTCTTGATCAAATGCCGCTCAGGGCTGCGTGAGTGAGGCTGCGTGGCCGTTTTCAGATATGAGCATAAGCATTCTGGAGTTTTTATACCCGCACAGAGCGGTTTTACTGGCAGATTGTAGTTGCCACTGCCGTCGACAAGGAGTTTTTGGAAAAATGGGTACTATTTACGAGCGTGCCATGGCTGAGTTTGCCTATGGTGTAAGTGTCAGAGCAGCAAGCGTTACTCCAACCGATGATCTCTCCTCCCAAAATGACAGCCATGAGGCGTCAGGAGCATCTGAGGATATGGAGGGTACTAATGCTTAAGCTGTCAGCTCTGGCAGGTGCTCTTGCCGGAATTATGATGGCTGCCTGCGTTCAGGCTGCCGGTACAGAAGCTGCCAACACTCCTGCAGAAGTGCCAGCTCCCGTAAGTGAGGGGGTTACAAATAAGGAGTATAAGAAAGGACCGGTTATCAAGGTTGCATCCTACAATATAGCTGCAGCCCGTGTTTCCTCTCTTAACAGTGTTGCCATGGCCATTAAGGCCATTGATGCTGATGTTATTGCCTTAAATGAGGTGGATAACAAAACAGCTCGTGCCGGTGGCGTTGACCAGGCCAAATACATAGCTGAGAAGCTTGGTTTGCAGTATGCCTTTGGTCCAGCCATAGATTTTGAGGGCGGCAAATACGGTATTGCCGTATTGAGCCGTTATCCCATTACCAGTTACGAGGTAGTCAATCTCCCTCAGGGGGAGCCTGGGGTTGATGAGGATCGTGTAGTTCTGGCTGTTGAAATTAACCACGAGAAGTTTGATACCCCGGTGGTAATTCTCAATACCCATCTGGATTACAAAGAGGATCATGTGCTGCAGAGAAAGCAGATTGCCACCATCAATGATATTGCTGTGGCCAACGTTTCTCTCAAGCAGATCAGAGATGTGACTACCAAGGTCAAAATCCTGATGGGCGATTTCAACGATACCGGCAACAGTGACAACATTGCCGAGCTGTCACGTTACTGGGACCTGGTAACTCTTCAGGACCGCTACAGAATGCGTACCTGGCCTTCTGCCAACCCTATGGCCGACCTTGACCATATCTTTACCTCCCGTGGTCAGCGCTGGACTCTTAAGAGCCTTACCATCCCTAAAGGAAAGGAAATGGGCATCGACTGGGCCAGTGTCTCAGACCATCTGCCTGTGATCGCTGTCATGACGCTGTATGAGCGCTAGGAAAAGTCCAGGAAAAAATCTATATAATTGGTTGCGCAAAACTCACACAAGTGATTTTGCAAACTACTCACTAATCTATATTAAGGCGGGTCTGAGGATTCGCCTTTTTAGTTTGTGCCCTGCATGTAGCGGCATTGGGCCCCAGGTAGGTCCCGCTTTGCCAGCACTCACACTATGTCAGCAAACCAGGTTGTGTGGCATATTGCCCTGTCTGTCTTCATGCAGCACTCAGCTCCGGCTGGCTCTGAATCCGACTCAACAGTTTCATATCTGTCACGCCTTGCAGAGTAGGACCATGCTTCCTGACTTGAGCACGCCTTGCAGAGAAAGAGCATGCTTCCTGACTTGAGCACGCCTTGCAGAGAAAGACCATGCTTCCTGATTTGGGCCCGCCTTGCAGAGAAAGACCATGCTTCCTGATTCGGGCCGCCTTGCAGAGTAAGACAGCTCTTTCGTGACCGTGGCCCTGGCCCTTTGTTATCAGTTCGTGCCTGACCGCATTTGGTGGCGTTACTATGACCATACGGCCATGCCTGCTCCATCTGAGTCTTTTTTCATGCACTGACTCATGGCTGTGGCCATCAGGCGTGGCCAGGAGCAGTGGCCTGGGATTTTCTCAAGTGCGAGGACAGCTGTGATTGATTAAGGGGAGTTTTTGAATGCGATATGGAGGGGACTGTGCAGCCGACAGCAGGGGGTTACGCGTTTGGCTGAGGGCTGGAATGTGCCTGGGGAATGAGTGCATAGATAATGAATTTTTCGTCTTAAAGCCCATATATACGGGCTTTGATGCGATGCTGGTGAGATTTGGTTAACTTTGTATTATAATTACAGGTCGCTGTGCTGGACCGAACCGTGTTTTATGGGGATTGTTCAGCATACATTCAGTCAGTCTGAACATCAGATTCATCACCTGCCCATGCGCTGTGTAGAGACCTCGTCAGGTCCTGAGGCCGGGCGGACAGCTTTCCGGGGATAGACAGAAGATGTTCTGTCATATGCTTTAACTGTCTTGCACGGGCATGCCTGAGCATGCCAGTAAGTGCTCCATGCTTCATGCCCGATATGCTGGTATCTGCAGCTTATGTATGGCCCTGCACGAGAGATGGGAGCCATGCCCTGCGCTACGCTGATGACTGGGACGTGTCCAATAACTGAGGGTGCATTTTTATGAGCTGGATTGATGATATTGCTAAGAAGTTTACCAAGAGTGAAAACAGCAAGCATGAAATCCCAGAAGGCGTATGGACCAAGTGTGAGTCCTGCGAGCAGGTCTTATACCGTTCTGAGTTAGAGCGCAATCTCAATGTGTGCCCAAAGTGTGGCCATCATATGCGTCTTAAGGCCCGCAAACGCCTTGAATCTTTCCTTGATGCTGACCGCCGTGAAGAGCTGGGTGCCGATTTTGAGCCTAAGGATGCTCTGCGCTTTAAGGACCTCAAACGTTATAAGGACCGTTATACCAGCGCTCAGAAGAGCACTGGTGAAAAGGACGCTCTGGTAGTGCTCAAGGGCACTCTCAAGGGTATTCCAGTAGTTGCCTGTGCCTTTGAGTTCGGATTCATGGCAGGTTCCATGGGTTCTGTAGTAGGTGCCCGTTTCTGTCTGGCTGCCCAGGAGTGTCTCAAAGAAGGCCGTGCCCTGGTATGTTTCTCCACATCAGGTGGTGCACGTATGCAGGAGTCTCTGCTCTCCCTGATGCAGATGGCAAAGACCTCAGCTGTACTTGCCAAGATGTCTGACGCCCACCTGCCTTTTATCAGCGTTATGTCTGACCCTACCATGGGCGGTGTGTCTGCATCCCTGGCCATGCTTGGTGACGTTAATATTGCCGAGCCTAATGCCCTGATTGGCTTTGCCGGTCCTCGTGTTATTGAGCAGACCGTACGCGAAAAGCTCCCTGAGGGCTTCCAGCATGCTGAATTTCTGCTTGAAAAAGGCGCTATTGACATGATCGTTGCCCGTCACAATATGCGTGACGAGATTGCCGAGCTCATTTCCAAGATGATGGGTTATGAGAACGCAGGTTCAGGCTACAGCAAGGCCGGTTCTGCAGCCCAGGAGAGTGGTGCAGCACTGCCTGTCGAACTCAATGCCGACGAGGTTAAGACCACCAGCCGCCGTCGCCGCGCCCGCAGCGAGGAAGAAACCCGTGCCGGTGAAGAGGCCGCTCAGGCCATTGCCGCTGCCGAAGAGGAAAAGCAGGACGGCAAGCAGGCTAAAGGCTCATCCCGTCGTATCGGCTTCAAGAAATAATTCACTTTTTTCTGACTGAAGTACTGAAAATCCCGTACTGCAGCACAAACAAAGGAGCTGCCTCACATTTGAGGAGCTCCAGACAAAAAAAGGAGTCGCCCTGACAGGCGGCTCCTTTTTTTCCATCAGGACTTTAACAGCATGATTTGCTGCTGCATAACCCTGATGCAGGCCTGCAATTCTGGCTGACATCTGCAATATGCCGCACCTGCAGGTGCCACAGCAAAATGCCTCAGCCCCAGCTTCCGCTGCAGCAGCCGCAGCAAAATGCCTCAGCCCCAGCTGACGCCGCCGCTGTAACACATGCTGCAGGGCGTAAGAACAGCAGGGGCGACTGCATGAGTGGCAGGTATGGTGACTGCCGGGCTGGGTGCTGCAGGCTCTGCCGGGGGCTTATACAGGCTTAATGTGATAATAAGATGTACTTAACATGCAGCTGCAGATTCATTAACCTGATTTAGGTATGATGTGCTTTTGACCGTTGTGTTCTTACAGGGCTGAAAGAGCGATGGCTGAGACTGGCAGGAGTATGCCTGAAAGGTAATACGGCCATTAAGATCAATTTGAGGTTTGATTATGAGCGTAACTGAGACCATTGGCGGAGATGCCGTTGAGCGCGATGACAGCGCACTGATGGCTGAGCTGGCCAGAGCCCGTGATGAGGGTCGTAACTGGACTGTGGAGAGCTGGGAGCAGTATCTTAACGCCATCAATCCCAACCACATGACCCTGGGCCTTGACCGTATCAGGGAAGTAGCCTTCCGTCTGCACATGTTTGAGGATCTGGTAAATAACGGAACCTATATCGTTACCGTTGCCGGAACCAATGGTAAGGGCTCTACCTGTGCTCTGATTGCTCAGGCCATGAGTAATCAGGGAGTAAACGTAGGTCTTTTTACCTCACCGCATCTCATTTCCTTTAATGAGCGCATGCAGATCAATGGTAAAAATATCGACAACAGTCTGTTATCGCTCTGTCTTTCCGAGGTGGTTGCAGCCCAGTATCCTGACTGTGACCTGCAAGGCGTAATTGTTCCTGATCCTGAAAAGTTCAGCACCGAGTTCAACTCTGATGACTTTGAGGAAGACAGCTCAATGAGCGACGATGAGCGTCTCATGGCTATTGCTGAGCTCAATCACGCTACCAGAGCCCAGGAGGACGGTGCGCCAGAGCTGATGGCCAAAAAACGTCCTTTTAAGGATGCTGTGGTACTGCTAAGTTATTTTGAGCTGGTAACTCTGGCTGCAGTACGTGCCTTTATGCGCAGCGGCTGTGAGCTGCTGGTGCTGGAGACTGGTCTGGGCGGGCGCCTTGATGCCGTTAATGTCTTCTACAATGATATTGCCGTGATTACCTCCATAGGCATGGATCATGTGAAGATTCTGGGCAATACCAGCAAGGAAATTGCCTTTGAAAAGGCCGGCATTATCAAGCCTTATGGTGAGGTGGTAATTGGCCGCAATATGGACGAGGCTGCACGTCAGGAAATACTGCGCGTAGCCAAAATCAGAGATGCCCGTAACTGGCCTGAGGACTTTGCTTTCAAGGTGGACCTGGTGCCACGTTCCGAGCCTGACCCTCGTGTTGCTGAGCTTGAAAAGCAGGGACGCAGAGTTCCAGATGAGCTCAAATACGATATCTGTTACCAGGACAGAACTGTAAGCTTTGCGCTGTACTTCCCATATCCTAAGGTCCCACTCAGCTGCGCAGGTCTGGCACTCAATGTCATATTCAAGCTCAATGACTCCCTGGGCTTCAAGAACGACTACGACAATCTCAGTGCTATCGAGCGTGCCGTGGCTACGGTATCTCTGCCAGGACGTATGCAGAAAGTTGCATCGCAGCCTGCTGTTTATCTGGATGTCGCCCATAACGTTCCAGCTGCTGAGCACCTGTGTCGCAATCTTGATTCCTATGCCGGTACCTGTGGACGTCGTATCGCGGTAGCAGGCATGCTCAAGGACAAGGATGTTGAGGGCGTGCTTAATGTGCTCAAGGACAGCTTTGATGCCTTCTATGTAACCACCCTGCATACCGAGCGCGGTGAGAGCAAGGAGCGCCTTGGTGAATGGCTCAACAGCAACACCGATAAAGAGCGCGTAACTGTACGAACCTTTGATGACACGGCATCAGCTCTTGATGCTGCCCGCAGCGATGCCGGACCTGACGACACCATTGTGGTTCTGGGCTCCTTTGTCACCGTAAGCGAGGCAGCACGTCATCTGAACGTGCTCTAGCCTGCGGCTGCACCATACGTGCAGGGCATAACAGAGCTGCACCATACGTGCGGACTACACCAGACCTGCACCATACGTGCGGTCTACACCAGGGCTGCGCCATACGTGCAGGCCATACCAGGACTACACCAGGAATGGACCATGTGTGCAGGCCATACCATGACTGCAACCATCAGGCGTCGGCCAGCAGTCTGTCCTGGCATCATGTCCAGCCTGGTTGCAGCATAAGTCTGTATCATACGGTTGAATCATCACTGATGTACCTGATTTTCATGCCTCAGCAGCATTGAACATTTCAAACGGCCGGCGAGCTTATGCTTTGCTGGCTGTTTTGTTTCCGGGCACTGGTACAGGCAAGGCAGCAGGCAGTTAACGCCAGTCAGCCGCAGGAGCCATTAAGCTGACAGTCATCAGGCACCAGTCAGCAGTCAGCCGGGCGGCTTTCACTGGTAGAAAAATGCAGTACTGACAATAGCGGGGCGGTAAATTGATGCTTGCTTACTGGCAGCTCAGCCGTAAACAGTGCATTAGTTCTTTGGTAGCCAATGGCCATGAAAATCAGTGTACAATGGGCTCAGTCCGGCACCTGACTCAAAGGATTACAGCCGGCAGAACACAAGTCACCGGCCTTTAAGTCCATGGGCCAGTGCCAAGAGACGGAGCAGAGTTTTTCATGGCTGTCAGCAATACCTTAAGAAACCGCCTGGTGGGCTTTGGCATAGTAGCCTCTTCCATTTTGATCATACTGCCTTTAATTCTTTCCAAGGATATGATCACCAAGAGAACTCCTGATGCCATTGCTGTAAATGGCAATGGAGCCGTAGTCAATGAAAAAGGTGAGCTTGCCTACAAGGACCAGGCCGATCTGAACCTGGCACTTAATGTAAACTCAGATCGCGGTACTCTGCAGCTTGCCGGTGAGCAGAAGAATCCTGCTCCAGACCTCAATGACGGACCGGTTACAGCAGGTCAGGACAATGGCGTTGAAATGCTTGAGTTTTCCCGTCCTGAAACCAGTCCTTCAGGTGAAATTCTTACCAGCAATCGTGCTCCTGCAGCCGCCCCGTCAGGTCAGGCTGTTCAGTCCGGTGGTACTGAAATTCTGACCCCGTCAAAGCCGGCTCAGAACGCTCAGACAGCTCAGAGCCAGCGCCCACAGGGCAATTCTCATGAGGTTCTGGTATCTGACAGAAATCCTCCAAAGAAGGAAGTTAAGCCAGCTCCTGCACCAGCTCCCGCAAAGCCATCCCCTGGTCCTGGCTCCAATGATGAAGAGATCATTGCTGGCAGCCGTCCAGGCGAGCGCTTTGTCATTCAGGTTGGCGTATTCTCCAAGAAAGATAATGCCATGAAGGTGGTCAAAATACTTCAGGGTGACGGCATTCCTGTCTATGCTGTCAGGGTCAATACCAATGGCCGTGAGCTCTTCCGTGTCTTTGGCGGTCGATCCAACAACAGAAATGACCTGAACACTCTGGTAGAGCGCGTAAACCGCCTGTGCGGCACCAAATCAAAGATTGTTCCTAACTGATGCAGGCGCGCCGGCATCAATGCCAGCACCCATGCCAGCACGCATGGCTGTTACCATGCCAGCAGGCATGCCTGCTGCCATGCAATGCACTCAGGCGTAGCCGCATCTGCTATACCGGCCAGTCATGAATGTGCCCGAAGCGGGCTTCATTTAGGCCGTCAGTACAAAATACAAAAGCCTCTGAACCATAATCTGCGTTATGGTCCAGAGGCTTTTTTCATTTATGTCCAATCTTAAGATGATGTATCAGCCGCCTCTGTAGATTGCGCCATAAAACTGGTAATTCCTTGCCTGCGATGACGTCATGGCACTTGAAGAAGAGGCGTCGTCGGCCGTGGCATGGGAGGAAGATGGGACAGGCCTGTTGAGCGATCAGCCGGGCGCATTTTCAGTAAACAAGCGCTGTTTGGAAAAGCAAGTGTTACTTCCAGCGGTCACTGTATCTGTATTTTTTTCAAAGAGCATTGAAGGAGGCCATAAGTCGTAGTTCTTTAGATCACATTGATGGTTTTTGCCATGAAATTACAGGCATAGCTTCAATAGCATTAATCAAAATTTCATGACTTCAGTGTTTAAATAAATTCTTATATAGATAGACTATATAAATGTGTTTTGGGGGCATTATTCTGGCCACTGTTTATAGAATTCGATTCCTGTCGCATAACAAAGTGAGTTTGCAGTAAGTAGCTTTACTGTCCATTAAATTAAAAAATAATTTAATATATAGTTGAACTTTCGTAACTTAAATGCTAAATTAGCTTGGAATTACAATGTAATGGCTGTGCTGTAATCATTTTGCCCTTATGTTCGCCTGGCCACATGGCAGTCTGGCCAGCTGGCCAGCAGGCTGCCCGGACACGTGGCTGCTCATTTTGCAGCAGTCCGCCGCAGGCCTCAGCGTTCCAGAACATGGCGCCGCTGCCGCTGCCGCTGCCGCTGCCGCTGCCGCTGCCGCTGCAGGCGCTGCTGATTGCGTCTTATGCTGATGACATGGGAAAGGGCGGGACATACTGACAGCTGTGCATCTGTTGCAGGGAGCTTTGACAAAAAGCACTCTGTACTGACAGAGTATTTCAGACCGTATCAGAATTAAGAAATGATGCTGGTCAAGACAAACGACTTTTTCAACCCAACCTGAAAGGAGGACAGCGCTTCCTCGCCTGACTGCAGGCAGTGGAGCTGGGCGCTGAGTTTATATGAGCGACATTCTCAAACCATGTATGGAAGATCTGTATAAGGACGAGCTTGAGGCACTGGCCTTTCATGACAAGGGTGAAAAGCCAGCAGGCTGGAGGCTCTCTCCAAAGTCACTGCGTACCTTTATTCTTGGTCAGAAGAAACCTCTTGAATATGAAGGACGCTCCATAACCATTTCACAAAAGTTCTTTGGTAATGACTCTCTGGTAGAGCGCTGCATTGTGTCTCTGGCCAGCTCCCGTCCTCTGCTGCTTATTGGCGAGCCTGGCACAGCCAAGTCCTTTTTAAGTGAGCTGCTCAGTGCCGGTATTTGCGGAAACAGCCGCAATACCATTCAGGGCAGTATTGGCCTGACTGAGGACATGATTAAGTACTCATGGAACTATGCTCTGCTTATTGCCAAGGGCCCTGTTCCTGAGGCTCTGGTGCCTTCTCCGCTCTACACCGGCATGACTGAGGGTATCATCACCCGTTTTGAAGAAATCACCCGTGCTCCGCTGGAAATTCAGGACTCTCTGATTTCTGTACTGTCAGACAAGATTCTCTCTATTCCTGAGCTTAAGGATCAGCCTTTCATCATGGCTCAGCGTGGCTTTAACATCATCGCCACCGCCAATACCCGCGACAAGGGCGTAAATGAGATGTCCAGCGCTCTCAAGCGCCGCTTCAACTTCGAGACTGTACAGCCTATCAAGACCATTGATATGGAAATGTCAGTTATCCGTTCACAGGCATCCAAACTCTGCGCTGACATGAAGCCTGAGCTTTTTGATGACAGCTTCATCAGCATTCTGGCTTCAACCTTCCGTGATCTGCGTACCGGCACTTCCTCAGGCGGAGGCAAGTTTGACCGTCCTGATGCCGTGCTGTCTACAGCTGAGGCTGTTCAGGTCTATCAGCAGACCGTTGTTGACGCCCATTACTATCATGATGACGAGATCTCCATGAAGACTTTCGTCAACAACATCAAGTCAGCTGTAATCAAGGATAAGGAAGAGGACCTCAAGACTCTGAAGAACTATGTCAAGGTCATAGCCAAGTCAGAGGAGAAGAGCAATGACGAACTTTATCAGGAGTTTGCAAAGCAGGTAGCCAAGTGCTGATTGAGGGGTGAACTGCAATGAGTAAAGCTCACATATCCAGTGACAGCCAGGCTCAAGCCAGCACTGAAGCGGTCACTGCTGATGCCACCGCAGCCACCGCAGCGACTGCAGTTGACGCAGCAGCTGCAGCTGCAGCAACTGATGCGTCAGCGGCAGCTGATGCGGCAGCTGGTGCTGACAAGCCCAGGGCAAAAGCCAAAAGCAGGAGCGGATCAAAGACAGGTTCAAAGACCTCATCTAAAGCAAAGGGCAAAAAAGGCAGCAAAGAGGCTGATGTACTTGACCCTGAGGTTATCAAAGAGCACTGGAAGAAGGCTCTGGATTTTGAGTCCAAGGTGCTGCTCGTTCCAATGCGCCATCACTCCCCGGCCATGGCTCTGCATCTGCCGCGTATTATCGACGCCTACCAGCCAGATCACATTGCTGTGGAAATGCCTTATGCCTATCAGGAAATCTGCCGTGATCTGATAGCCCCGGGCGTGGTGCCTCCTGTTGCCTTTTTCAGCTATGGAACAACAAAGGTTAATAAGCTTGTTCCTGAAAATGAAGATGATCCGGATTCAGAACTTGTTGAGCAAACGGTTGAAGTGCCTTTTAATCACCTCTACCCAATGCTCGAGCAGTCACCTGAATATGTGGCCATAAGAGAGGCGGTAAACCGCAATATCGACTTCAGCTGCATTGATCTGAGCAGCTGCGAGACTGACTATCTTGATGAACTTGAGAAGGCGCAGGCTCAAAATGAGCTGGCTGCTCTTATGGAGCAGCATGCCATGGCTGAAGGCCAGATTCTGCTCAATGCCCTGGGCGCTCAGTCCTCAGACAGCAGTGATGATGGCCTGAAGGTCGACAGCGAAGATGGGGCTGACACCGCAGCAGCTGCTGCAGATGAGCAGCGCAAGGCTCTGCAGATGGAGGCGGTAAAGCATCTCAAATCCGATTCCTCATTTGGCGAAATCATCGAGTGCATAACAGAAAACAGTGGTTCTCTGAGCTTTGAAGAGTTCTGGGATCGCTGCTTTGAGATTAATGCCCTTGGTGTTGATACTCTGACCTATCTGCGTGATCTCTATATATACTGTTATGTAACGCGTAAAGGATCTGGAGATCGTGAGGGACTGGCAAATGTGCAGCGTGAGCTCTTCATGCTCAAGCAGATTACTGCTGCCTCCAAAAAGTACAGCCGTGTGCTGGTACTTACCGGCGGTTCCCATTCTGTAGCGCTTTGTGACTACCTCTACTATAAGAAAGCCAAAGACAAGCCGGTCAAATTTGGAAAGATCAAAAACAACAGCTTTATCATTCCATTTTCATGGCGTAGAGCTGATGCCCAGGACTCCTATGGAGCTGGCATGGTCTTCCCGTTTTTCTACTTTGTGCTTTACAGAGCAATTAAAGACTCAATGTCTTTCAACCCGTCGCTGAGCCTTAAGCTGGCTTCGGATCTTGCTGCAGCTGCGCTCAGCGCCGCTGAAGATGCCTCTGTTTCTGTGGCCGGGAAGTCTGCCCATGCTGAATCAGGCAACTCAGAGTCTGCTAATGCTGAGTCAGGTAGCTCCGATTCAGCTGATGCTCAGTCAGGTAACTCTAATCCAGCAGATACTGAGTCAGGTAGCTCCGATTCAGCTGATGCTCAGTCAGGTAACTGCGATCCAGCTGATGCTCAGTCCGAGCAGCAGTGGGTTGCTGTAGCCTGTGATCACAGTCAGTTTGAGCACTGGAATGACCCTCTGTCTGCCATCAGAGCCGCCTGCAAGGTCTATAAGATAAAAGACAGTAAGGATGAGGCAGATGATGAGCAGGGCGGACGAAAAAAGAAAAAGGACAGCAGCAGCGACCAGACACCGTCAGGACCTGTTGATAAGGTACTTGATCTCATCAAGTCACTGGGATCAGTAGCTGAGCAGGCCAAAATCAAGGACCCTAAGGAGCTCAACGCCCTGGCCGCCAGAGCTGTGGCTGCAAATGCCATGGAGGGCAAGGGTGATGGAGCTGTATCAGACAGTGCTGACAATCAGGCAGAGACAGCAGATGTTGCTCAGACTGCTGCAGCAGAGACTTCAGTGGAGCTGAGTCCGTCGCAGCGCATTGCACTGTTAAGCTACCGTGCTGATCATGAGCAGCTCATTGCCGCTGCAGAAGCTGCATGCTTCTATTTCAGCCGCCAGCTGCGCGACTATCGTGGCCGCAGACTGGCTACAGCTGTGCAGATTGACTGCAATGTCATGCTCAAAGGCCTTTGTGCTATACGTGACAAGCTCGCTCCATCAGTGTTTGAGCTTATCGATGCTGTCAAGAGCACCTGCATTAAAGAGGAGCTGGGTGAGTCTCATTACATGCTGCTTAACCTGCAGAAAGCTCTGACCTCTCTGCCTTCAGGATCGGTCCCGCTAAATGTCAATGTGCCTCCGCTGTGGCGTGACTTCGTGTTAAAAGCCCGCAAGTTTGGCATGAAGACCGAAATCGACACGGTAAGCAATGCCACCATCGACATCTTCAAGGATGAAAAGAACATCCTTAAAGGCCAGTTCTTTGCTCAGGCAGCATTCATCGATCCTGACAGTTTTACAAAACTGAGCCAGGAAACCACAGGCAATACAGTACGACGTCGAGAGACATACAACTACTGTTTCCGTGACAGTACCATTATGGCCATTATCAGGGCCGCTGAGCATGGCGAGGATATGGGCACTGCCTGTCGCAAGCTGGTACGTATGCGCCTTGAGAGCAGCAGGGACAGTCTTTCAGAGCTGTGTACTCTGTTCAGTCAGTGCGTCGACATGGGCATTGACGAGATCCTTCGTAAACTTGCCGGCCTTATCAGAAATGCCATTTCCAGCGAAAAGGAGCTTGGTGAGGTGGCCGAGGCTCTTAATATCCTCAGCTCTTATTCCTTTATTGCCAAGGTAGAAGAACACAGTCAGACAACAGTCGATCAGCTCAACAGTCTGGTGCTTGATCAGGCTCTGCGTATTCTGTCTCAGCTCAATGATGTTACAGATGATGAAGTCGATGACTTCGTTGATAACATCCAGTGCATCAACTACTACTTTGGAAAGTATGACAGTCATAAAGAGGCCTACTGTACCCAGCTGCGTGAGCTCATCAAAGATGATGCTGTCGGTTCAACTCTTCAGGGATGCTATCTTTCCCTGCTGTTTAAGAACAAGGAAATCTCCTATGAAGAGTTTGAGCGCCATGTCGATCAGTTCGTTTATGGCTCAATTCTCAGCAACAATGACTGCATAGGCTTTTTCTACGGCATTATCAAGATCTCCCGTGCCGGTATTTTCTACCGCAACGGCATCATGAAGCTGCTCAATGCCTACATTGAGTCTCTTCGTGGTGAGGAGTTCTTGAAGGTCCTGATCATGCTCAAGCGCTGCTTTGCTGATTTCAGCAAGGTTGAAGTCTTCAAGGTGCTCAAACTGCTGCGCAAGATTCATGGCCTGTCCATTGAGCAGGTAGAGTTTGAGGTTTCACCTGAAGACTATGTTGCCAATATGGAAGCTGACAGAATCATGTACCAGCAGATGAGCAGGTGGCTTGATATGCCGGATTGGGGCATGATTGATCAGCATTCCTCCAATACCCTGGCAACTCCAGGACTGGTTGAGGATCTGACCGGACGAAAGCCGGTAAATATCCTGAATCCGGCAGCAGCAGCACCGCAGAGCCATGATGACTCTCAGCGCAGCAGCGCTGATGACGATATCCTGCTTGATGATGAACCACTCTGAGCCGGATAACTCAAATCACGACAATCAGCTCACCGCATCAGACACATGGCAGTAAGCTTTGCTCACTGCCATGGCAGGCCCGGCATGCACCAGGCCACCTGCTGTATGCCTCCCCGGCATGCACCAGGCTGCCTGCTTCATGTTGCCCCAGCCTGTACCAGGCTGCCTGCTTCATGTTGCTCCAGCCTGTACCAGGCAGGAGTAACGGAGGCCTGCTGTTACGGCCTGCTGCATTCAGCAGGGCAGCCTGCAGATGCTGCACATGCTCTGTTGTGCAGGTGCGCTTTGTGGTGAGCACGACGTGAGCTGGTGATTAAGACTTTTTCGGGGTAAAGGATTTTGGACGTAGAAATCGATATTAAGGATAAGTGGCGCCTGATCCTTGGCAGCAGTGCTGAGGGAGATATGCCTCTGTCATCCGATCAGGAATTTTTTCAGGAGCCTGGCAGTAATCGTCGCTACACTCTTGGAGATCTCGACAAGTGCCTTGAGTATGTTTACGAAAACGAGCTTGATGAGCATAGCGGTGAAAAAAGTCAGGGCGGAAATGAGGATGTTTCACTGACCGCTACCAACTGGCTTAACACCTCCAAAAAGCTCTTTCCTTCGGGCATTTATGAGATTGTGCAGAAGGATGCCATGGCTCATGGCCGCATCGCTGCTTTGCTTCAGGATGATGATTTTGTGGCTCAGCTTGAGCCCAATATGGATCTGCTCTCTTCCATTCTCTCACTGAAGAACTCTCTCAATGGCAAGGCTCTGGCTAATGCAGAGGCCATGGTAGAGCGCATAGTAAAGGAGCTGCGTAAGCATTTTAAACTCGAGGCTCAGCGTGCCTTTTACGGTCATCGTGACCTGAGTTCCACACCGGTTCGCACTTTCAGAAATCTTGATATCAGGCGCATTATAAAAGCAAATATGAAGTATTACCTGCCTGAGTATCAGTGCATAGTGCCCCGTCAGCTGTACTTCACACCACGCAGTATCAAAAACGTGGTTCACGACCTTTTTGTTGTAGTTGACCAGAGCGGATCCATGATGGATTCCTATGCCTACAGTGCCATTGTAGCCTCGGTATTTGCTCAGCTGGGCTGTCTGAATACCTCTATGGTGATCTATTCAAGTGATGTGGTGGACTACAGTGAGTATCTGGACAATGTGGTAGAGCTGCTGTTCAAGTCACAGCTTTCAGGTGGTACTGAGACCTGCAAGGCACTTTCCTATATTGAGCCGAAGTTTGCTCAGCCAGAACGTACCATTGTGGTATTGATTTCAGATCTCTATGATTTTGAGCCTGCACGCATGATCAAGATGATCAAGGACCATATTGAAAGTGGTGTACGTTATCTGATTCTGCCTGCTCTGGGAGACAGTGCTCCTTCGTATGACAAAGAAACGGCCGCCAGGCTCTCTTCAGTTGGTGCCAACGTGGCTGTGCTCAGTCCGGATCGCCTTGTCGAGTACGTATCGACCATGGTGCGCGGCTGACCGCCCTGACTGCTGAGCTGCACCGCAGGCAGACTGCCGCACCACAGCTGTAGGACTGCACAGCATGCGCTGCAAAGACTATGAGCACAGCAGGCCTCTGCACTATGCAGGCCGTGCGCAGCAGGCATCTGCATTATGCAGTAAGGTGCACAGCCAGGCCTCTGCATTATGCGCAGGCCTTAGCTGCTGCAGCCGTGGCATGCCGGGACTGCATTGTATGCTGACGCCATTTTTTAACCTGACATGAAAGGAGGACAGCGCCTGCCTGTACTAAGGAACAGGTTCTGCGTTGAATTTCGATGAGTAATGTTAATGCTCTTTTTCTGGCACGAGTTAACGAAACCGTTCAGGAGTATCTGATGCTGGGCTACAGCATCATTGAAGATACCACTCTGGTTGAGCTCGACAGCCTCAGGGAGACAGCCGAGAAGATTGGTTTCAAGTCTATTGGAATGCTCCTGGGCAGGCTTTATACGGCCTGCAGTGACTATTTGCGTACTGTTAATCCCCAGACAGCTCTGGCTGTAACCATAGCCATATCTCATATTCAGTTTGCTCTGTCATCGCTTGACGTGCCGTTGCAGGAAGCACCGGGCAACAATGATCAGATGAGAAGCATGCTAGAGCAGCTATAAGACTTTGTGAGCATGTCCTGCAGCAGCACATGTCTGCAGACGGCTGCTGCATATGAGGTGGCTGGGGAGTGCTCCAGTGGATAAAGCAGTGAATTAAATGCTCAGGTGCATGCATTTAAGCATGACTGTATTCATACAGCCATGCCAGGAGCACAGCTGCATGCAAGGCATGGTCGCAGGATTACCAGTGTTGCATGTAGCGACAGCTGCACAGGCAAATCAAAGATTACGGCTCACCGGACAGGAGTGCCGGTAAACAGGAGAACAATATGTCGCAGATCGAGCAGCCAGAGGGTGGTCAGAGGCAAGAGTCATCCACTGATCTGGCCCTGGATAAAATCAATCAGACAGTTTCAGCTATTGCCGATCTGACTGCAAAGCGCCGTCAGCAGCAAGCTCAGCAGGAAATCCAGAGTCATCAGTCATGCTCCTGGAACAGTGCGCAGCTGGAGGTGCTGGGGCGCTTTTTCACCCTCAGTGAGCGCGACTACATGCCATATGACACATCCAGCGCTCCTCTGAGTGCTCAGAAAGTGCGTGAGCTTATTCTTGAGGGGCACTATGGCGGTCTGGACAGACTTACCTCGGAGATGCTCAAAGAGGGGCTTACCCCAAAGGCGTGGCTTGATCGCAGACTGATGGCAATATGTGACAATCACAGCTACTTTACCTGGGACCAGAACAAAGACATTCTTTATTGCAATATGCCTGACTGTGCCTGCAGCCTGAGCTTCAGTCGCAACAGCAGCTGCAAGCTCCTTGACGAGCAGGCAGACAACAGAGAGGAATATGAGCTCCTTCATGCAGGCATGCTGGCTCTTTTGATACTTGACCGTCTGGAGTGTGAGGATGAAGTAGATGCTCTGTTCACATCCCGTGAGAAATTTCAGCCTTTCTTTGATGAGGTGCTGGCAACGGTAAGTCTGATTTTTTCTCAGGGCCTGAATAACCTCAATCTCGACATGTGTGAAAAGGTCAAGGCCCTGATTGTTGAGGCAGGCAGCTGCCGTATTGAGTTTCTTCATAACTCCCTGTCTGTCCTGCTCAACATGCTCAAGCGTTTCATGGATGACAGTGCTTCTGCCAGTGTGGAGGCCATTTTCAATCTGCTGTGCCGCATCGTAAATACAGTGGAGGCCATCAGAAAGAATGACAGCCGTGAGGCTCTGATATCTCTTTACGGTATTAACAGCGGTCATTCATACTATGTACAGACCATGCCGGTAGTGGGCTGTGGCTATAACAGGGTCGATACCTCAACGCCAACCAGCGGCAACTGTGAATCAATTGCTTATTACTTCTACGACTTTATCGGACGGCGTTTTCTGGCTATCTATTCAGTTATTAATGACGGATTCAGGCCTCCTCAGACGCTGTTCAGCACCGATTATAGCAGCTATTCTCTTTCAGCAGCAGCCGGCGAAGTACTGTGCTTTTGCGGAGTATGGGTTTGTGATGGCAAGATCAAAAACTCCAAAGAATCATGGACTGATTTTGACTTTATTGTTGATATCTCTAAAGATGAAGAAGAAAACGAAAGCAAAGGCAGTAGCGAAGAGAATGATGTTGCTCACCGGGAGCTCTACGATCTGATAGCATGGCGTGATTATGAGGCATTAAGACGCAGCTCACTGCGCAGTTCATCTGAGTACTTTTCAGTAAAGGGCAGAACAGACAACATTCATCTGGTACATGTGGGCAAGTGCCTGGATATTGATAAGAGCGATCCAGAGCATGTCCGTGCCATATTCAAGGATGAAAACGGCCATAAGATGGACGTTCTCCTGAGGGAGGTCAACAGCTCATCAAAATTGCTTTGCGATTACATGGACAAGTGGAAGACCAGTGCAGATGCTCCTGGCAATTTTTATGCTCTGCTGCGCTGCCCTGTAGTTTCAGGACAGATGCGCCCCGAGCTGGTAACTTTCTTCTGCCAACCAGAAGCTCCTGAAAAGACCAGGAAGAGCAAATAATCCCTCTATTCTGGAAACTGGCGGCCCCGTGGCTGGCAAAGCCAAAATAAGGCCCCTGTATCAGGCAGGCCATGGGCCAGCAAGGCAACGGCGCAAGCTGGTCAGGCCCCAGCCATGTCATTGAGCAAGCTGATCAGGCCCCAGCCATGCCATTGAGCAAGCTGGTCAGGCCCCAGCCATGTCATTGAGCAAGCTGGTCAGGCCCCAGCCATGTCATTGAGCAAGCTGATCAGGCCCCAGCAATGTCATTGAGCAAGCTGGTCAGGCCCCAGCCATGTCATTGAGCAAGCTGGTAAGGCCAAGCCTTGCCATTGAGCAAGCAGGTAAGGCCAAGCCTTGCCATTGAGTAAGCAGGTAAGGCCCAGCCATGCCATTGAGCAAGCTGATCAGGCCCAGCCTTGCCATGGATCGAGGCCACCGGCAGTTTAACTGCGTGTTGCATGGTGCAGGGGCTGACTGAGCAGCGGGAGTCAGGACAAATCACAGTATGCAAGGCTACTATAGTGGCGCTCTATGGCCTATAATTTCAGGCATTACCAGAATTTCAGTCACTGCAAAGTCGCCATCAGGTCTGAACCGCTCTAAGCTTTTAAGCGCAGGTTGAGATTGCTGACAGCAGGCGTGACTGAACTCCAGTCATAGCCGTAAGGCTTTGACTGAGCAAGTAACAGTTGCAGGTTCTGTCAGAGTTATTGTCAAGGAGAATTTCCATGCATATATCAGAGTTAATTGCCTCTCTGGACGAGTTGCTGGAAGCACGTGATTATAAGGATGCTTCCTATAACGGCCTTCAGGTGGCAGGACCAGAGGAGGTCAAAAAGATTGCCACTGCATGCACAGCCTCTCTTGAGGCTATTGATGCTGCAGTTGAGGCAGGCTGTGATACCCTGATTGTGCACCATGGCCTGTTCTGGAAGGGCGCTGATCCGCGTCTTATCGGCAACTACTATCAGCGCGTCAAGGCTCTGATTGATGGCAATCTTAACCTTGTAGCCTATCACCTGCCACTGGATGCCCATATGGAGCTCGGTAACAATGCTGTGCTGGCCCATATCCTTGGTGGTGATGTGGTTGACTATATTGAGCCGGGAGTAAAGCAGTCAATTGGCATGCGTGTACGTCTTGCTGAGCCTCTGGCTGTAAAGGAAATTGCAGCACTGCTGTGCCATCGCCTTGATACCAAGGTAACCTTGCTGGGCAATATCACTGATGACATCATGATCGATGATCTTGCTGTATGTTCAGGATCAGGATCCTCACTGCTTGATGACAACAAGCAGCCGAATTTCCAGGCTTTAATAACCGGTGATGCCAATGAGCAGACCTACCACATGGCAGTTGAGACCGGCACTCTGGTATTTGTTGTAGGTCATCACGCCTCAGAGCAGCTTGCTATTGGCCGCCTTGGAGACATGCTTGCCGATCGCTTTGGCCTTGAGCACTTTGCCTCACATTTCACTTATGAAAAGGACGTTCCTACCTACACCATAGGCCCGGCCGGATCCAGCGACGAAGACTAGGAAAAACCGGAAAAACCGGCAATACCAGCCTGATAGGCAATACCAGCCTGGCCTGCCTTTCAGGCACTCTCGAAAGGTAACCTCACAAGTCATTCTCACAATGACTCCTGACGATGACTGCTCATAAGTCAGCCGCATGAGCAGGCTGACGAGCCATCCTGATGAGGACGTCTTTGCACCATGCTTACTGACTGTATCATGCCCGTATGGCTGGTATGGCTGGTATGGCTGGTGTGACTGCTCCAGAGAGCAAGCTTTATGCTCTGATTTATGGCATCGTCCATTTCATCTACAGCTAAACTGTCGATGATCTTGTGATTTTCCTCATACTTATTAACGAGAGCTGCAAAAGCTGCATGAGTCACAATGTGGCCATTAGATTAAACGCACATAATGATGAATAACGCTCCATCATAGTGCTTTAACATAATATTTTAGAAAGCAAAATAGAAAGCCCAGGCATAAGCCCGGGCTTTTTATTTTTTCAGGGACTGGCTGAAGATCAGTTGTCATGCTCAGTGCTGGTGCCGGCATCAGCTGCAGTTTCAGGAGAACAGTTCTCACTGTCTGATCCCTGATGGGCGGCAGCGCATGAGGAAGGGACGGGTTCGGCACAGTCGTAGTCTTTGCCCTCAAGGGTGATTGGGGTAGGAACAAGGCGTCCTTCGGCGTTCTTGCTGAAAGCGCAGACTGCACCTGTCTTTAGTACGCTGAGAACTTCAGGGTCGTAGTTGGCAATGACATTGAGCGAGTAGATAAAGGCGTAGCGGGGATCGCTCATATAGCCTTCGCTTTCGTTACCTGCCATAAAGCGCCAGCCGCTGTCGGTAGGATCCTGGGGCTCTTCACGGTAGCAGTAGCCCACCTTGAAGTTCTGAACTGTTACTCTTGAGGTGGCAATACATGCATCAGGACCTTCCCAGTCGGTAAGTACAGGCTTTATCTGATCGGCCTTGATGGCGTAGTTATGGCGGACGAGGGCAGGGTTATAAAGCTCTTCATGCAGCTCAGTAACGACCTCAACCATTTCGGCAATGCCGTCATCATCAAGCATTTCACAGATGTCATATTCCTTTGGACTGGCAATAAAGTCCTGAAGAACATGGCTGATGAACTCATGATTGCCAAGGGAGGCGACAATGTTAATCTCACGCTCGCTTTCAATATAGTCATCCAGTTCAGACAGGCGCACAGATCCGTTGACATAACACTCAAGCATGATTGCCGCACAGTCGAGAATCTGGTTGATTGCGTAGGCGAACTGAACAGTAACTCCATCGCTGTTGGTAAAGCACAGGTTATCAGTTGACTTGCGGACTGCCTGGAGATCCTGACTGATGCCAATCTGCTCAAAGAGAGTGTCGATTGAGACCTCATTGTCTTCAAGCTCATTGAGCATGGCTACCAGATTAAGGCTGTCGTCGGTGTCGCCTACATAGTTGTGCCAGAACTTATCTGAAATATACATAGCCAAAAACTCCCGAAGTCCAAAGTTGTTGATTATCAGTGATCCACTGCGCCTGACGCGCACTGTATCGGTCCGGATGAAGTTGAGTGCTTAAAGTACAGTCTGATTACCATGTCATCAGCTGTTCTTTGAACACTGTTACCGCGCAGCTGTTACCTGTTTCTGTCGGAAACTCATCAGGTGAGCGGTACATCCTGCATGAGCCAGCCAGCCAGTAATATGATCAGCCTGCATGAGCCAGCTGGCCAGTAATATGATTGGCCTGTATGAGCCTGCTGGCCGGTACGCTGACCAGTCGGCAGGTAAGCTGACCAGCGGGGCATTAAGCTGACATGCCAGCATGATCCAGATGGATGGTACGACTGAGCAGTCGGTGGGTAAGCTGACCTGGGGGCAGCAAGTTGAGCTGCCGGCATGAGCCTGCATGGACAGGCTGGCATGAGGGCTTACTCAGGGCATAAGCTCAATGCTTTCAGGCCTTTGTGGTAAAGCCTGTTGTATGGTCAAAAAACGACTGTCTTACCTCATCGCTGCTCAGGGCAAAACGTTCCATAAGTGCCATGGCCTGTCTTTTCAGATCAAAGGCTCCAGTAGCGGTCATGCGCGCGCTGAGGTTGGCAAAGTGAGTAATATCATTGTAGTTAAGCCAGCCAAATGAGGTCTGAACTGTCTGTGACGGATTGACCTTGAGCGCCTCAAGCTGCTCAGTGCTGACGCCCATGCCATACCTTATGGTATTGGCTGTTGAGGAGAAAAAGGTACGCAGCTCCATGCTGCTGTTAACCAGAGAGCTGTCACCAAAGAGCATGTTAGTCAGCATGGCATGGTAATGCTTCATGGCTGTCGGCATGTCGTGCTCAAGCTCTTCAAGACTTTCACTTACCTGGTGACTTGCATGTTCCGGTGACTGGCTTTCCAGCAGCAGAGAAACGGCCAGCTGTTGCTCTTTCTTACGTTCTTCCTGAGAGTCCTTTTTACGCTGTTCATCAGGATCGATATCCTCGCGTTCAGCAAGACGGAAGTCTGTTGCAGCTCCACGGGCCCGGGACTGTGCGGCTTTGATTTTGGCAATGCGGTCTACAGCACCTACAGGCTCTATAGAGTTGACCATACCTCCTCCAGAAAAAGAACAGGAAAAATACAAGTTACAGCTGTCACTTCATAATGCAGACATTATCTGTGGCATTGTGCTCAGTAAAGGCTGCAGGGAGCGTTTATGCTGCAGTTAGACATGGTGGCGTTCCCCGTCTGTCCATGACGGCTACAGGACAGGGACAGTGTTCTAACGCGGACTGGTTGCCAGCTGAGACAAACAGGCACTCAGCCATGATAGATGAAAAGGGCGCAGTATAGTATGTCCGAGGCCTCAATTCGGAGAAATTTCGGCACAAAATTTCGCTGCAGGGCGCAATGGCACGTTGATGAGCCCCTTTTTTACTGAGGCCGGCACCATGGCTGTTTACCGGCCGACTGGCATTTGGTTCTGCCGGGCTTAGCAGGGGTGGAATGGGACGTTATGAGAGGTGCTTTCGTGCTTAATTATCAGTTGCGACTGGTAACGCATCAATAGGGGTATAATTAACAGCCCGGCCAGGTATAAATGCCATGGAGACAGACGCATAGTAAATTTTGGTGCGGAGCTCGCTCCCGGCTTTGGCTCTGTACTTTATGGGCCATGGTGCTCCTTTATTATGAGGTTGTTATGAGTGATCAGCAGTTAAGCCAGCAGGCTTTAAAAGTTAAGAATGCCCTTATCGAGTGCGGCCTTGAGACTCCGGTGCATGATAATGGTCTGAGCGACGACGAAAAGCGTGAGCGTATCAGCCAGTGCATGCGTACCATGATGGAAACCCTGGGTCTTGATCTGAGCGATGACAGCCTTACCAGAACTCCTTACCGCGTGGGCAAGATGTTCGTCGATGAGCTGTTTTCCGGACTTGATTACCGCAATTTTCCTGAAATCACCGTGATTGAAAACAAGATGCAGGTAGATGAGATGATCAAGGTCAAGGATATTTCCTTTACCTCTACCTGTGAGCATCACTTTATGGTTATCGACGGCATGGCCAAGGTGGCCTACATGCCTGATAACAAGATTATCGGACTGTCCAAGATTAACCGTATTGTGCGCTTTTTTGCTCAGCGCCCTCAGGTTCAGGAACGCCTTACCCAGCAGATTCTGGTAGCTCTCAAGACCCTGCTTGAGACCGAGAATGTGGCTGTTACCATTACCGGTACCCATTACTGTGTAAAGGCCCGTGGTGTACAGGACCCTACCTCATCAACTACTACCACAGCTCTGAGCGGTCACTTCAAATATAATCCATCCTCACGCCATGAGTTCCTGACTGACGACCGATAGTCCCGAACTTGTCCATACCCCGTGACCGTGCCCGGTAAGCTCCTCTGCAGGTCCAGCGACCGCCACGCCCAAAGCGCAGGCCTGGGGCTCATGGTTCAGTAATAATGGCGCTGGCATCAGCATCATGGCCTGGCATCAGCATCATGGCCTGGCATCAGTCATCAGGTGGTGGCCGACTTGCCGTCATCAGGACTGAGTCCTGATTAGGTCATATGGTGGCTTGCGCGGCTTACCGGGCTGTGCTGTCAGTTTTGGGATAACGATAAAGCAGGAAGCTCAAAAGCCCGCCTTTGAAAGGACTGGTGTTCCGGTTCTGAAAAGGGCGGGCTTTTTTGCGCAGGTGATGGCTGAGTCTGATGCATGGCAGATATTGGGCCAGCGCCTATAGCATTGCTAAGTTTTTAGGAATACACTTTAAGCCCTTGATTAAGCTCAAATTTATGTTTGGCTTATCAAAAGGTAAAAATTACCCGAAAGCGCCAGGGCATTGCATTATATCTGTGTCTTGATGACAGCGGTGCTCTGAGAGTATGGCTTTTGTTTCTCTGCGCGGGTATACATAAGTGGGCCCGGGCTCTGGACATTATTCTGGCACTGTGGTGCAGGTGGTCGCTATGGCAAGACACGATGAAAATTACAAGGTTGCTCTTATTGTTCCTGTCTATAACGAGGAGGAGACCATTGCCTCTTTCGTGGAAACAGTAGAGCTTAAACTGGCTTCGGTTATCGACCACATTGAGATTGTCTTTGTCGATGACGGCTCCAGGGACCGCTCAGTTGAGATTATTGAGGGTCTGATGGAGCAGAACAGCCGCATTGCCCTGATTAAGCTGTCACGCAACTTTGGCAAGGAGGCTGCCATGACAGCCGCCATTGACCTGTGCGACGCCGATGCTCTGGTGCCTATTGATGTGGATCTGCAGGACCCTCCTGAGCTGGTACTTGAGTTTATACGTATCTGGCGCGAGGAAAATGTTGATACCGTCTATGGTCGTCGTATTGACCGCTCCAGTGACTCCGGCACCAAGCGTGTATCATCAGGCGGCTTCTACTATGTATTTAACAAGCTCTCAGGCAGAGTAAAAATCCCTGAGAATGTGGGCGACTTCCGTCTTATCGACTCACGCATTATTGAGACTGTACGCAGTCTTAATGAAAGCAACCGCTTTATGAAGGGACTTTATGCCTGGCCTGGCTTCACCTCACGCAATGTAGACTATGTGCGCCCTGAACGCAGTGCTGGCACCACCAAGTGGAATTACTGGAAGCTGTGGAACTTTGCCCTTGATGGCATTGTGTCCTTCTCCTCTCTGCCGCTGCGCGTCTGGTCCTACATTGGTGGATGTGTAGGCGCTCTGGGACTTGTCTATATGATTTACATAATGGTAAGTACCATGATCAGGGGCGTAAACGTACCTGGTTATGCCTCCCTTATGTGCGTGGTGCTTTTCCTTGGCAGTATTCAGCTTATTTCCATTGGCGTTCTGGGTGAGTACCTGGGCCGTGTCAGTGAAGAGGTTAAAAGACGTCCAGTTTATGTAGTTTCCACAGTCAAAGGCGGACTGAGCAACCGTCTTATCGAGGGATGCAGGCGTACTGGCAGCGGTATTTACTTTAACGAGCATAAGAGCGACACGGCCGCCGCCACAGCAGCAGCCACAGCAGCTGCAGCCACTGCAGCATCCACTGAGGTTGCCGACGCTGCTGCAGGTGCAGCAGCAGCTGACTCAAAAACAGCAGCAGAGGCACAGACCAGAGATGATAGCCATGGCGATGTAAGCTCATGTGATGACTGATGTACTGGCTGACAGCGCCGTGAGTCATCCATGGCAGCCGGTCCGCTACTGTCCGGCTGCATACAGCAGGGGCCGCAGATAAAGCCTTAGGAAGCTTTGCTGCGGCCCCTGTTGTTTTACAACACATGCTGTTTTAGACTATGGCGCGAAAACATGGGCTCAGCCACCGTATCATCTCAGTATGATTAGCTTACGGTGCCTGTTTGCCTGGTGAGAAAATGGATTTAGCTATACCAGCTCGGGGAGGGTGGTTATGAGATTTGCTCTTGGTGTTGAGTATTCAGGCTGGAATTATGCTGGTTTTCAGCGCCAGTGGCATGCTCCTGCCATTCAAAATGAACTTGAGAAAGCCCTGTCTCAGATAGCTGCCGAGCCTGTGGAAATCAAATGCGCTGGCCGTACTGATGCCGGCGTTAATGCTACCGGTCAGGTAATCCATTTTGATACCACTAAAGAGCGCTCTGAGCGTGCCTGGATTTTAGGCACCAATACCATTTTGCCAGACGATATCGCCATTACCTGGGCAAAGCAGGTCCCTGATGATTTCCATGCACGCTTTTCAGCTCGTGCCCGCCGCTACCGCTACATTCTGCAGAATACTGACTACCGTCCTGGCATTATGAGGGCCGGTGTTTCTCTATACCGTGGCGAATATGATGTTCAGGCCATGCATGATGCGGCTCAGATTCTGCTTGGCGAAAACGATTTTTCTTCCTTCCGCTCAGCCCAGGATGAAAACCCTCATGCCATGCGCAATGTTCATTTCATTAATGTCATGCGCCGGGGCCGCTATATTATCTTTGATATTCAGGCAAACGCTTTCCTTCACCATATGGTACGCAATATTGTAGGATCGCTGCTGCTGGTGGGAGACGGCTCAAAGGACAGGCAGTGGCTGCAGGATGTCTTTGATGCGCGCAACCGTGAGCTGGCCGGACCAACCGCCCAGGCTGCCGGCCTGTATCTGGTTCATGTAACCTACGAGGACCAGTGGCAGCTGCCAATCCGTCCTGAAGACATGGGCCCCCTGTGGATTTAGCCGCGTCAGGTCAGCATGCAGGCCCTGCACCGGGCAGCATGGCTGCTGCCTGCTGCAGCTGCAATCTGACACAGCAGCATGACCTTGACGCTTTACAAAAGCAGATCTTTCTTTGAACGTCAGGACCTGGTGACGGGCAGCCTGACCATGGCGCTTTACAAAAGCAAAACTTCCTGTGAGCTGTCAGCTTTGCTGACGGGCAGCCTGACCTTGACGCTTTACAAAAGAATAACTTACTGTGAGGAGCCTTGCTTACTGATGGGCAGCATGACGTCTGGATGCAACTGCCATGATATTGCATGCACTGTTAATTGCTCCTGGTACTCATGGGGACCAGCCGTGGATAAGACCATGGATAAGGTATCCCTGGAGTTTATGGTCTGACTGAGTCTGGTACAGTATGAAAATGGCATTGCCTGAAAGGGGCGCACGGATCTGTGTTCCTGAGGTCAGAACTCATAATATAAGAAACAAATTATTGATTAATAAACCAACATTCAGACTGCAGATTTAATATAATGTCCAGGTGTCATTATCAAGAGTTTTAGAGCGGTCAGAATGAAAGTTCGTAAGTTTGTTAATGATCCAGCAGTTCTCAAGGAGGCTGGTCTTCATTTTGTTCAGTCAAGCAACGACAGGAAAACAGTATATAGGGCTACTGTCGTCAGTCTGGCATTAGGCGGTATCTCAAAAAAAGAGCTTTCAGCGTGCTGTGGCGAAAGTATCGGAACAATCAACAACTGGATAAAAACAGCTGATGAAAAAGGGTTTGACGCATTAACACCCACATCTCCTCCTGGAAGAAACAGCAGATTGACTGAAGAGCAGCTTTCTATGCTTTATAAAGCAGTGAGCTCATCTGCTGAAGATTATGGATTTAGAGTATGGGATGGCAAGTCTGTTTCTGTCTACATTGAACAACAGTTCAACGTATCTCTTGGAGTCAGACAGTGTCAGAACATTCTCAAGCACAAGCTAAACCCTTCATTGATTAGACCAGACCTTTCCGTCAAAGGGGAGGGCTAACGAAGAGGAGCGTGCAGCATTTAAAAAAATCCTGGAGAAAAATAATGACTTGAATAAAGTCCTCGTTTTTCAGGATGAAGCGCACTTCCATCAGACAACAAGTGTGTCAAGGATATGGGCCTTAAAAGGCTCAAAACTTCAAGTGCTATCTGCTCCTGGCAGGTGATCAGTTGCTGTGTCCTGGTATGTATTTCCAGAGACTGGTGAGCTCATTGTAACAAGGCCGTCATGGTTTAACTTTGAAACGGTTATTCAGTCCTTGAGAGACTTCATAGCCGAGGCTAATTGTTGATGAGCAGCTTCCGGAGTATAAGGACATCAGGGAAAAGCTGGACATTATAAAAATGCCCCTTACTCACATGACCTTAACCCTGTTGAGCAATTGCTGGCGAGTAACACGTCGCGAAGTAACACATAATCGGTACTTCGAGACGCTCGACAAACTTGACGACACCTTGTTTAGTTACTTTTAGCTTTATAGAGCGTCTAACGACAGGTTTAGAACTCTATGTAGCTTCAGTTGGTTCACAGACCACTAGTCCGATTAATAATCAAATCTTTAATTCGTTTACTATAAGGTCAGGGAATAGCTCCTGAGCCAGGGAGCGCAAATTGTCGTTCAGGACGGCATTGTGCCTGATTATGACTTCGCGGGATGATTCTATGGCTACTTTGCTGTAGTAGTAGAACGAGTAGAAGACATTGTCAGGGTAGTCCAAATCGTCCTCAAAACAGTCATCTTCGTCCTCCTCCCAGTCATCATCCTCATCATCGCTCTCCTCATCCTCATCCCCGTTCTCATCAGCAACATCGTTTTCGTCGTCATCATCGTTATCATGGCTGTTTACATCAGGCAGCAGGTAGCGCTCATCGAGCAGGTCGGCAAAATGCTCAAGCGGGGCGGCGTGTTCGTATGCCTCAATTTCATTTATGCCCCGGTTAAGCCATGCAAACCAGTCAATCAGCTCGCCTGCAAGAAAGTCTGCAAGCTCGTTTTGCTCAAGCTGCTGCAGAGCATTGTCCAGAGCGCGCACGGCAAAGATGAGGGCAAATGGAGTGCAGTGCCATAAGGTGGACTGATGCTCCATATCCTGGCTCAGGCTGGACAGAGCAAAGTTGATGTTACTGCGGCTTTTAAGCTCACCGAGATCATTGAGCCACTGAGGAAAGTTCCCGGCACGGCCCGAAGAGCATACAAGGCGGCGCCATGGTATGTCAGTGATGCTTACCGAGCTGATAAACTCGCGGTCTTTAAGGGAAATATCCATATCAGTACTCCACATGATCATCGATCATTTTGTTAAGCATAAGTCCTGGATTTGCTGTAAAGTCGGACCATGAGCCCAGCTTTTTGAGCTCTTCATGCTCGATGTCAAAAGCCCAGAGACTGCGGTCAGTGCGGCTCCACAGCAGCTTCCAGTCGCTGTAGTTGTCAATTTCAGCCAGCAGGGAAAGGTATTTTCTGCGGCCCCGGGAAAACTCCATGACATCCATGAGCTGATGCAGACGGACAAAGCGTACCAGCGGAGCATCAGGAAACTCAATGAGCCATGGCCCCTGGGTCAGCTGCTCAATCATGGCTGCAGGTGCCTTGTATCCGCGCAGCATCCTGAGTTTTTCCTGTTCGTTATGCCACTGTTCAGGCTCAAGGGTTTTAAGCCAGGCAGCAAGATCCTGATTTTTGCTGCTCAGTGCGGCCGAATAAGGGCGGTCACCGTCGCGATCGCATATGGTGACATCAGCGCCGCGTTCAACCAGCAGTTTTGCCGTTTCCATATCACCTTGACGGGCCGCCTCAATGAGCGGAGTTGAGGCATAGGGAAAGACCATGTCCGGCTCATGCCAGTTGATGTCAGCTCCCATATCAAGAAGCAGCCTGACCGTGTCTCTGTCGCCCTTAGAAGCTGCTCTGCGCAGCGCATCTCCTCCATACAGGGCAGCGGTGATACCGGCATTTTCAAGAGTTTTGAGATGCTCGGTATGGCCGCCCCAGAATACCTCAAGAAATATCCTGCGTTTGTGTTTTACGTTCAGATCGGCCGCCTGGTCGATAAACATGGACAGGACCTCACTGCCGCAGCAGCGCACGGCCGTCATCACCAGCGGGTTTTCAACTGCAAGGTCACGGCGGGCCCCATGCTCAATCAGGAAAGTAATCATGTCCGGCAGGTTGCAGAAGACTGCAGCCTCAAGAGGCATGAGGGTGATATAGCGGCTAATTTCCACTTTGCTGTTGAGATCGAGTCCCTGAGCAAGCTGAGAGAGCAGACTGTCCTTATCTCCGTCCAGCACCGCACGCACCGGCTCGGGAACACTGTCGAAATTACCCAGATATGCAATCTTGTACATGCACACTCCTTAACTTTCACTGATACTGCACGCCCATGCCGTACACAGCCCGTCCATGCCATGCAAGGCAGGAGCGGGGACGGCCCGACCTGCGCTCATGCCCGGCCATGTCCGTAAGGGCATGCCTTCCCATGAGCGAAGGCGCATGCCTGCATAAGCGCCCGGAAGTGGCCTGATGCCACGTCATGAGGCCGGCAGGGCCGGACGGGCTCATGGGAGCATGGCCAGGCTGCAGAGAGGGGCCGGGGCGGCCGTGGTGGCCAAGACGGCCGGTATTACATGCGCCACCAGCGCCATGCAATCCACAGCAGCAGCCCCAGGGTACAGGCAACAAAGACCATCAGGTGGTACCAGGGACGTTCAACCACACTGCGGATAAAGGCTGCGCCACCAAAAATCAGCGCAACCAGTCCCAGAATTATCAGGGGACTGAATCCATTTCCCATGAGAACCTCCATGCGCCTGAGTTACGGGCGCATCAGACAAATTAGCAGAGTGAAGCCGTCATCAGGAACCAGGCAGCTGCAACAGCAGCGGCCTGCAATCGGCCAGGGCCGGAGCTGCAGGTGATGTTCGCAGCTCACTGAGCCTGAAACGGCCCCTCATAGCGCTGCGCAGACCAGACACTTTCAAATTGAGCGGCTGTGATTTCCCGGGCGTGAAACTCCTCGCCCCAGATATTGCTGTTGAGCTCTGCAGCTGTGGGCAGGGGAGTGATTTCAATGGCCCCGTCGTACATATCTTCATAACGGACCATGCGGCCATCAGCAAAGACATCAATGGAGCGCCGTCCCAGCCTGTCATCGGCCGTATCGACTTCGTAAAAGATAACAGCGGGCTCTCCTTGCGGTGCATCGGCCCAGAACACCTGCAGATATTCCATCACAGCTTAATTTCCTGTCAAAGTTACTCTTGTAATACCTGGCCTTGCACCCAGCAGCAGGATGGTGATGAAGGTGGCTCGCCAGCTGCTTACGAAGGCTGCCGGGGCTGGGTGCGCCAGCTTTTTACGAAGGCAGCCGGGGCCGGAGCCGTCCCAGCCGTTTACGGTGCCGTGCCAGCAGTTTACGATGCCGTCCGGGCTAGGCTGGAGCCGTGGGCCGGGTGCGCTGGCCGATTATCTGGGCGGCCGGAACCTGATGCAGGTGCCGGATGCTGGCAGCTTATGCGGCCTGTGTGATCATTCTTCAAGTATGCGGTAAGGATCCATGGAGCAGCGGTGGGCATTGGCATAGACGCGGCGCAGCTCGTCGCGTACCTCCATAAGCGCAAAGCCCAGCAGATTCTCGCCTCGCCAGAGCTCAGGATTGCAGGCATGCTCATGATCCCGGGCAAGGCCTGTGCCCCAGATTCTGTCTGCCGGGCTGGCCTCAACCAGAACTCTTGAGCCCGTTCCGATCAGATAATCTCTGAGCCTCTGGGAGCAGGAGAATTTGTACCAGTTGCCCTCAACGACAACAGCGTATTTGAAGCGATCCCAGACGGACTCATCAAAAGGACTGATCGTGCGGCCCAGCTGCTTGATATGGCGCGGGTCGGAGCTGCTCATGATCTTCTTTTTACATTCGCTGTCACTGAACAGGCTGGCCTTGGAGGCCATCATGAACTGCTCGGCACAGCTAAAGCTCTCATGCTCGCGCTTAAAGTCTTCTTTCCACCACTGGCTCATGCAGCTGTGGCTGAGCTTGCCATCAGCCTGAGGCTGGTGTCCCCAGAACATTACAGCTGAACGGCACATGCGAGCCCGCTGATCCATAAGCCACTGGCGGCTGTAGCAGGGCTGACCGTCAGGCTGCCTGACAAAGACCAGCAAATCTCCATGCTCCATGATGTTGAAGCTGTCATCATCGCCGTCGTCTTCTTCCTCATTCCACCAGCCCTGCCAGGTGAATGGTTCAGGAAAGAGTTCCTGTACTTCAGCCCGCTGCTGTTTATTGAGTTTGTCCAGCCACTGACAGAAGATGTCTATTACTCCTTCACCATAGCCCATACGCCACCCAAGCGAGAAGCGTGACAGGTGAGGACATACCATCCATGGGGGAGCCGGAATGCTGTTCATAACAGAGCTCATGATCTTTCCTTAATGCCTGGCGCAAGGACGCCGTCGCCGTTGCTGCAGTGTCTCTGCCGCTGCACCGGCCACAGGGCCGGCAGGCGCGTCCGGATGGACGGGCCTGGCCTGTGGCTGGGGCGCGGTGGGGTGATATCAGAAGTCCATAATGATGGCCGACCTGTTCTTTTCAGCAAAGAGCAGGGCCTCCCACAAAATGGCAAAAGCGTAGCGGGCCAGAGACTGGGTGTCGTAGCTGTCGTGCTTCTGAATCTTCTGCGGATTAACAGAGCCGTCCTCAGCCTGCTCAAGGTCAGCAGGATAGCCCTCGGTGTCTTTCCAGCCTGCAACAGTGGCCTCATCAGCCTGCCATACCAGAGAGTTCAGTTTCTCCAGTTCAAGGCGCAGCGCAGCCAGAGTACTGATGGTGCATTCGCTGCCATTGACCAGGGTGCCGTTAAACAGCAGAGGTCGTGACAGCGGCACCCACATGGTGGCTCCACGAAACAGAGACCAGACCTTTTCAGTGTCTTCAGCGGCCTTTAATACCAGCGGATGCTCCATGAAATCGTGGTTCTTTTCCACGCTTTGAGGTATGGGCTCGCCATAGCGGGCACAGGCTGCAGTTACCAGCAGGGCGCCAAAGGCATCCCAGTCAGGCTTATGGGTAAAGTACGGAGCGGTATTGTTCTCAGGCCACTGCTCATCAGCACCTGAGCCCGGAGGCATGACCGATTCAATGAGCAGGTTGCGCCACTGCTCAACAGCGGCCTGAACCTCAGCCTCATCAGGTTCCTCATCGTCTCCCTGGTCATCACCAGGCCTGATGACATGATACTCATGTCCACAGGCCTCTGCCCACTGCTGAACCATGTTCTTCCAGTTGCCGCAGTAGTAACGGGTTAAAGTACCGGCATAAATATCAAGACCCATTCTTTATCTCCATATGGTTATTCCTTGAGCTCATGCCCCAGATGGCTGGGGTGCCATGCGCCACCGGCCATGGTCAGCCCGACCAGTCCAGGCCATCCCTGGCTGAGGCTGCAATTGGCCGGGCCTGCCCAGACTGGACCGCCCCGGGCCGGGGCAGCTGCAGCCGGCGGCTGCAGCTGGTCAGGAAGGTCAGTCAAGAATGCTGCCCGGGTTGCTGTCTATACCTGCCTCGATGCGCATGCGTTTTTCTATTTCCTCAAGGCACTCTTCGATAACATCAGGAGCCTGCTCATCGTCAGGATCAAGCTCAGCCCAGCGGCGGGCATACGCAATAGCCTGCTCCTCATTGCCATAAAGGTACTGATAGCCATAGGCCATGCGCATGTTCCATTTGACATCGTCCTTTCCGTCTTCCTGAACAGCCTTGAGAACTACAATGGCCCTGTTGAGGGCTATGTCGCCCTTATGGCGCGCAGTGCCATCATTGTCATCGCCTATGATGGCATAGTTTTCAAGGGCGCGGGCCATGGCAATGGCAAAGCGCAGATCGTGGTGACTCTCAGGCACGGTATTGAGCACAGCTATGCATCGTGAGAATTTGTCATCTTTGTTCCACTGCTCGAGCTGTTCATAGAAGGCATCGGCCTGCTCTTCAGACCATGCTATGTACTCAAGACCATCCTCGATTTGAGGATTGATTACCGATGAGGTCAAGCGGCCGTTATCATTGCCATGCTTGAGCGGCACTGTAGCCGCATCTCTTCTGAAGGAATGGAAATAAGCCCAGTCAACTGAGCTGGATTCAAAGAACTCGGCTGCAAGCTGCAGGGTCTTGCCCGGATCCCAGGCAATAAAGTCCAGATAGCCGCAGAAACATCCGGTTCCGCCGCCGGTAACGGTTACGGCTTCACGGCCTTCATCAGTGCTCAGGGCAGCTTCAAGCTCGTCTCTGAAAGCAAAGATCTTCTCGCTGCCCCCGTCTTTGAGCTTATCAAGCGGCCAGATGAAAAAACCAGCAGCCACACCATCGGAGTGCAGGGCATTTACCACATCGTTGTCACCAGACAGATATTCCTGTACCAGGGGGACACAGCAGGTGCTGCCGGCAATGATATCAAGGCGCCAGTCAGCGTTGGGGTCTTCATTGGGCTTCATGCTGTAGCCTGTGTACAGATCAAGGCACTCCCGGGCTGACAGATCAAGCTTGCAGTCATGATCGGCAAGCCATTGAGGCAGCCTGTCCAGAGTAAGTTTTTCCCCAGCATCTTCCCCGGCATCTGCAGGGCTGCGCAGCAAATCAAAGGACTCGATATAGCGCATGTGAACCAGCTCGCCCAGAGTCTGGTCAGTAAGGTTGGTAAGCAGCCACCAGACAAATGATTCAGATTGCTGCTCAAAGGCAGGTTCGAGCTTCTCACAGCAGCATTTGAGGGCAAAGCTGCCGCTCTCTGCAGCGCTCACCCAGACAGTGACATCTTCAGCCGAGATCCTGCAGCCCTCACTTACTATGCAGATATTGGCCGCTGCCTGACGACCGATGGTAAGTTTCCAGTGTTCACGCAGCTGCTCAGGAACATGGCGCATGAAGTATTCGATCTCAAAAAGGCGTACGCGATCGCCCTCAGGAGTGACTATGAGCTCATAGAGCTCACCTGATTTGCCCAGTTCGTAGGATATTGAAGTAAAGGCCCTGTTAAGAGCTCCGCTGCACAGCCTGAGCATCTCCATATTGGCCTCTTGAGTATCATCATTGCGACCGTCAATGTGCTTGCGGATACGCTCTTCTACCTTAACAAACTCATCCCAGGCAAGGCGTACACGCTCGGCAAAGCACTGGTTGAATGCCGGCAGGGCGGTGCGGTGTTCACACTGAGTAATGAAATAGCGGTTATCCTCGCCCCACTGTTCGGGATCATCAGGTCCCAGCAGTTCAAGGGCTTTGCGGAAGTGATCAAGGGCCCAGCCATCCTGGTCCATATAGTACCGCGCATACCCCATTCTGAACTGCCAAAGATGAGTGTTCTCAAGCTCATCCTGACAGCGCTCCAGAGCCTCCACAGCCTTGCGGTACAGCTCAGGCTCATCTTCAAAGGAGGCCAGATTATTCAGAGCACGCGCCAGCTCCATGTCCAGCTCGCAGCTGCGATGATCATCATCAAGAGCCTCAATGGCATCAACAATCTTCCTGAACTTGTTTTCTTCGTGCCATTTCTGGCACTGCCTGAGAATATCCATATAAACTCCTTTAAGACCGGTGCTTATGCCGCATGACCTGCCCGCATCATCAGCACAACACGGTCACATGACCAGCCCGCATCATCAGCACAACACGGTCACATGACCTGCCCGCATCATAAGCACAACACGGTCACATGACCTGCCCGCATCATAAGCACAACACGGTCACATGACCAGCCTGCATTGACTGCACAACAAAGTAATACGACCTGCCTGCATCAACAGCAAAATACGATCACATGACCTTCAGTCCCCTTGCTGAGCCATGGATGGACAGCAATGCCAGAGACGGCCTGTATGGCTGCTGTTGTCATTACAGGCCATAGCGCTGCCAGCCGTTGAGCAGCATGTCTGCACGTTCAATTTTCCAGCCATCAGGTGTTCTTTTAAGCAGGAAGCGGCGTTTAAAGCCATTATTGAGTTCACGGGTGTAGATGTGAATTTTGTTGCGACTTACCTTGCCAGCATCAAGATAGATATGGTCTGAATAGGTACCATGTGGCGACCATGACAGAGCCTCAGGGCGGAATCCGCTGCGGGGCTTTTCACAGACAAAGTTATCCCAGATGGCCAGAAGGGCAGCCATGGCTGTGGTGTCATCGAGATCCTCTGATTCCATTTTCTTTTCCCAGTCGTTGACTGCAGCAAAGAAGTCCCATAGCACCTCACGGCAGGACACCACATCAGGATGACTGCTGTCGAGCGGATCGATAGAGCGGCGCAGCTGAATGCGTTCAAACTCATCCATCTGGCTGTCGCTGAACTGCTCACCGGCCACAATCTTCAGACGGCTGTTATCAGCTGTGGCCATGAGACCGTCAAAGGTCACAGCTGTGTGGCTCAGATGAAGCATGCTCAGCTTCTGCAGGCCGGCAGCGGCTTTGAGGCCCAGGTCATCAAGAGAGGTGTAACTGAGTGAAAGAAGCTCCAGGGGCAGGGCATCAAGCTGTTCAACCCCACGTCCGGTCAGGGAACCATTATTTTCAAGGCTCAGATAACGCAGATTCTGCATGCGGCCCAGCGGTTCAAAGCAGCTGTCATCAAGACTGCAGTTATCAAGGCTCAGGTTGACCAGGCTTTTTATCGAGCTGACAGCTTTCAGTGCAGAGGCATCAAGCGGCAGGCCGGTAATCTGCAGCCCCAGCAGACGAAAGGCACACAGGCGCTCAAAGGCCTCATGGTCGTCGGCAGCCATGGGCAGCACTTTGGTATCGTCAAGAGTAAGCTGACCGTCCTGCCATGCAGCTTTAGTTGCCCGTGCAGGCCAGAGTGGGGCCTGCCCGGGCGGGCCGATCCGGAGCCTGTGCCTGAACCTGAGCCGGAGCCGGACTCCTTTACCGTACCTGCTTTACAGCTGCTGTTGCTCTTACCAGTCGCGCGCACGAATGGCTTCCTCACTGTCGATACCAATACCAAACCAGCTGAGAATGTAGGTTACGCTCTCGCCAATGCTCTCACGGGCAACAGTCTCAATCTCGCTGTCATGGGCATCAAACTCATCCTGAAGATCGTTGATACCCTCTACTGCGCGGTCAAGGCTGTCCTGAATGCGCTCAATGTCAGTCTCACCGCTTTCAAGCAGCTCAATGACTGATATGAGCTCATCACGCACCTTGTCTACCAGAAAAGCAGGGTAGTAATCATCTTCGTACATGTCCTTGAGCAGAACATAAGCAGGGTTAAACTTCTTCATAGACTTCTCCTTAATCCTCATGAAAATGCACAGACCGGCAAATAACGAATGCCGATATGGCTGACAGTCATGGGTGACGGTGGGGCCATCCGTCAGTGGCAGCAGCCGGCAGCAGAAGGTGCCAGCAGCCGGTGCCAGCTGCCATTGACAGTATGTCATGGCAGGGCAGCTCAGGTAAGAAAAGCTCACCTGAGTCCATTTTGGTGGTATTGTTATGCACCGAAAACAAATAGCTCTCAGAGCTGACAGGCAAGGGACTCATCCCAAAAGTGCTTACCGCAATCATAAAATAAAGCCCCATGTGCCCTCGGGACCTTAATGCAACTGAGCCCCATATGTCCTCGGGACCTTAAATGCAACAGAGCCCCATGTGCCCTATGGATATTCATGCGGCAGAGCTCCATGTGTCATCGGGCCTTTCAGGCAGCAGGACCTGATGGACTTACCGTGATGAGCTGTGCTCAGTGCCAGGATAACTGAGCTCAGTGACAATTGCCCTTGCTCATTGCCCGTTTCATGCTGTTGAGGGGGTTAACCTCGGGCAGCGGCGCTCAGGGTCAGCTTACAGGGTATACAGAACAAATAGCAGGTAAAAACAATATGGCTGAATTTTCTCCTGAACACTTTGTCGAAAGATTCAACAAGACAGCAGGCCATGGCCGCACTGTAAAGGACACAGGACGCATGCTTGAGGGCCGCTATATCCTTTCCTATGGCTGGGACGGGGTAGACGAGTCAGCAAAGGGCACTCACTTTTTCCTGGTATGCAGTCCTGATGATGACCGCCAGGTCAAGATGATTCAATGCGACACCTTTGAAGAGCTCGAGCAGAAAATCAAGGACAACAGCTGACAGGGGCTGCACAGCAGTGCAGCTGCCATGCTTCGCTGTCGGCTTGCCATGATGGCCTCGGGCAATATAGTCGCTTTTGCCGCTGGTCCTGCTACGAGCTGCAGCTTACTGCAGTTGCAGGCAGGCGCCTGGAGAGCAACCAGGTCTACAGGTCCGCAAGACAGTACTGCAGCAGTGGCTGTGGCCTGAAGTTAAGTGCTCCAGCAGCGGGCCACAGGGCCGCATATCATGGGGGCAGCGGGGCCATGGGTTTGACGGGGCTGCACAGCTTTGTTTGCAGGTCAGTAGCACTGCAGGATGAGCCAGCAGTTGTCGAAGTTGCGGGCGGCCAGGTCCTCGCGCTTGATAAAGAAGTAGATATGGCCGCAATCGCCCCACATCAGCTCAAAATCATCGGCCTCAACCGTGTCCATCTGCATGAGCAGGGTCCATTTTTCATGGGCGGTAAGCTCAGCTGCTTTCCTCGTTTCTGAGGGAATGAGCTCAGGGGCGCGACCGGTTTCATAGCCTGCCGTTACCAGTTCGCACTTATAAAACATGCTGTTCTGAATAACCTCAGGCCAGCCCAGCAGCCATGAGTGAGGCTCGAAGTTCTCACTGTTAAGGCCCATAATCTTATCTCTGGCCCTGGTAAAGCTCTCGGAAAATACCTTGCAGCGCTCGTGCACGCTCATTGGCTGAAAACTGCTGATTTCATGGTTGCGGGCAGCATTGGTGACAGCCACATAATCGACGCTGTCAGGACAGGTAGTCAGGGGCTCAAACTGCACTCCGATCTGGGGAAATCTGCAGTCTTTGTCCATGTTTTCAGGAAAGTCAGCCGGGCGCAGGACACTGGCGTCCTCAAACCAGTATACCCGGGCACTGCCCATATCCTCAGGGGAAAAGCCCCAGGTCATGCTCAGGACTTCATAGAAGAAAGAGAGCACACCATGATCGGGCAGCAGATGTTCACTGTCATAGGGCGCAAGGTCGGCACAGTTGAACTGAGCCAGAAAGGACAGCGGGCGTACGGCTTTTTTATCCCTGTAGTCAGTTCCATCGTACTCAGGCCAGACAAAGTCTGGCGGCACATCAGGCCTGCCACCAAAGCGGCTTGCGCCTGTGCCCTCAGGGGCATTGCCGCAAAAGCGCTGCCTTATGGCCGGACGGCTCAGAGCCCTGAGGCCCTCCACGTCCTCAAACTCATCATCGCCATCCTCCCCGGCAGCATCAGCATCATAGTCAGCAGCATCAGCAGCGTCATGAGCATGCTCAAGGCTGCTTTGGCAAAACTGGATGAAGAGCTGGGTATCCTTATCGCCAGGGCTGGCCTCAAGGGCCCGGTTAAAACAGTCAAGAGCCTCTTCATAGCGCCCCAGATAATACAGAGCATAGCCCAGACGGTAGTTCCACAAGTGGTCAGAGCTCATGGTCTGCTCATGCTTTTTGAGCAGCTCAACAGCCTTGCCATACTGAGAGCTGTTGTTATACGCACGCGCCAGAATGCTGTCGACATGGGCATCGCGGCAGTCCGCTCCCAGCCCCTCAAGAGCAGTGATAATACGCCCGTGCTGGCTCTCATTATGCCAGCGCTCGCACTGCTCCATCAGCTCAGTCTTATCCATCTCAACTCCTGTCCATTTAATCCTGCTTCACCAGGCCTGCAGGGTGTGGGCTCTACACGGCCGCCACAGGGGCGTTACCTGAGCCCGCTGCCTGAGCACGCAGCCTGTCATTACAGCGCTGACTGCTGAGTCTGTCATTAAAGGCCTGCATGGTTACTGTCAAGCCTGTCATGACAGTACGGCATCAGTTAGCACAAGGCCGCCATCTCAAGGGATGATGGCAAATATCAGTCAGTGCGTCAGGCCAGCTCCAGACTGACAATCTGACAGCGTTTGCCGCTACTGTCGACCATATATATGGCCAGCCAGTCGATGCCATCTGTTTTGACCTGATCCCATGAAATGCGGTCGCCGCAGTTGATGGTTACCATGCCGTTGTCGTCAATTTCGTAGTCTTCTTTTTCATCCTCATAGTCAATACCATGACCAGTCTCAAGCACCAGCGAGGCTGCAGGGTGGTCATAGCGAACCATTGGTCGATGGGCAGCGGCCTCAGGGTCAAAGCTGTCGCAGAACATGGCGTTATATCCGTGGCGCAGGCCGTCAAAAATGACATGGCGCTCTGATCCGTCGATACTGCGCGCTTCAATGAGCAGGGGATGAATGTCATCTGCCACTATGTACAGCTGAGGCTCACCTTTGACCTTACAAAGTTCGCCGCAATACCAGATTTCAAACAGAGAGGTTCCTGCAGGACCTGCCAGTGATATTTCACCTGAGGGCTCACGGTTAAGCTGCAGGCCGTTCAGCCATGAAGGCAAGCAGGTTGTTGTCATTTAATCTCCTTAGTGCACTGTGCCTTTGCCATGAGCTTACCGCCATGGCTTAAGTGATAGCTGACAGTTCATGGCTGCATGACTGCTGTATTGACGATGTTTGAATGCGGCCGGCAGTGAGGTCAGAACATGCATATGCCTGCCTGTTATCCGGCCTGTTTAACAGCCTCAGGACAGCTTTTCTGTGCCGAAGCGTTTTGCGGCATCTTTGTATACGGTGATGCTCTTTTCCACCCTGATAAGAGAGGCTCTTACCGAGAAGTAGTGGCGCAGCTGTGCCTTGAGCTCATCATTTTCAAGGTACAGGGGCAGCAGGCTTATCAGCATCTCATCGTAGCTCTCCATGAGTACGCCGCTGCGGTTATAGCTCTGCCAGGTAACGGCCGGTTTATTCTCTTCCGGGTTGACGGCCAGATCGTAAATCCAGCGCTCATCTAGATTGACCGGGCGGTCAAAGACAAAGCTGTAATCGTAAACCCCATAGCGTGACATGCCCCAGAAAACCAGTGCTCTCATGCCGTCAGGGCTGCAGCGCTCATATTTCCAGTTGCGGGGATACTGGCAGAAGTCCAGCAGCGCCAGGGCATTGCATATCAGAGCGCGGTCATCGGTTTTGAGCAGGGGAGACCAGCGGTTGTAGACCTCGTCACCAGGACGGTTGATGATGTCGCTTATCAGGGCTGAAATCAGCCAGACACCGCCATGATCCGCATAAAGCTGTGCTGCCAGTTCGTGAAGTCGGGGATCGGAGCTGTAAATGAGCGAGGCGCTGAGAGTAACAGCAGGAATTTTCTGCAGCTCTTCAGG
Source organism: Anaerobiospirillum sp. NML120449 (assembly GCF_023051105.1). Taxonomy (GTDB): domain Bacteria; phylum Pseudomonadota; class Gammaproteobacteria; order Enterobacterales; family Succinivibrionaceae; genus Anaerobiospirillum. Next base: position 139,254 of record NZ_JALKIL010000006.1, read on the forward strand.
ACCCACATGATAAATGCCCATGTGGTCGCCAATATGCCAGGTATTGCAGTTGTCGCCATCATAAAGCGGCGCATGTCTGAGACTGGCAAAGCTCTCAATCCGTCCGGCCATGTAACGGTATACCTCAAGCATGGCCGGGGAGGCCTTGCCCAGCATCAGGTTGATGCACAGATTGAACTGCTCCTGCTCGTCGCGGGTCAGCACTCTGTCTTCAGCAATGTCCAGCATGGCGCTCAGTCTCTTGAGAATTTCAGGACCGGCAGCCTCAGAAACAGTGTCGGAGCAGGCCTTGAGCAATACAGATGAACCCATGAGCTTGCCTTTGACCATGCGGGCCCACATGGGCGCGGCCGGCTCGTACTCGAAGATGGCCAGAGCCTGCTGGGCGGCTGTTTTGTACTTGCCTTTTTCGTTTTTGACGAGGTCAAAGAGCAGGGGCGCATTGCTCTCATCCTGACCAAGCTCATTAATGGCCTTAATCCTGGCCACGCCCTTTTCGGGCAGCACCACCGCCCCGGCTGCCGTCATGGCCTCCGCTGCAGCAGCTGCAGCCTCCGGGGCCGGTGCAGTGCCTGCAGCACCGGTGGCGCAGGATCCAGTGTCGGCTGCTGCGCCTGACGGGGCGGCACAGTCAGCTCCGGCTTTAACGGTGTGGCCTGCTGGGGCTGACGGGGCCGTGGTCTGGTCGTGAGTTTTCATTTCTTGCTCCTGCAGCCCTGTGGCTGCACTGTAATGTGCTGCACCGGCCCGGACTTAAAATTGCGGCCCGTACGCAACGTGCAGGCCGTCGCCTCCATAAGCGCTGTACAGTTACATGTCCTCGCTCAGGATGCAAAGGAAGCCATGATATGAACTGGAATACCTTGTCAGCACTGCCTGAATGTCACTCATTGACTGCCAGGTATGCCGGACCGCCATGGCAGGAAGGGCCGCCCTGTTCTGCAGAGCAGGCATGGTCTGCAAGTTTGCAGACCTGCAGGGATGCAGGGCCATACAGTGGTACCTGTTGATATTAACAGTCACTGCAGCGGCCCTCCACAGAAAGTCCGACTGAATGTGATCCATGACGTTATTTATGTGCAGCGGGCAGCAGTGGCTCTGCACAGCAGCGCAGATGAGGAACCAGCAGCAGATCTGACCTCAGCCGTTGATGATGACGAAAAAGGCCAGCTCCATAAACGGGGCTGGCCTTTGTGGGGATAGAGGGCATTGATTTGGATCGGGCTGAAAAGTATGCCCGGATCCAGATGAACATGAGCATTCTGTGAAAGGTCATGCCTCTGTGTCTGCGTGGCAAGTCAGAATCATACATGATTGCATCAGCCATGGATCCAGTGCCCTTTACCATGCGCTCCTGTTCATAACGCAATTGTCACAGCTACAGGGTCATTGACCGCATCATAGCCTGAGACGCCCTGACAAAGCCTTGCAATAACATGCGGGCTGCGCATCGTCCTCAGACAGTGCCATTCCCTACAAGCATACAGCCACGAGCCATGTTCAGCAGCCAGCTGTAATCAGGTGCACGCGGCTGATAGTGTTCAGATTCAGGCTAACGTAAGCCAATGCAGCAGCCTGGTCGACTGTCTTCTGGTTAGTCAGCAGGGACTGCTGAGGAATGGCAGGCTGCGAGGTTGACAGCCAGCAGAACAGTCAGCTGGGCCGCTGGGGAGCGCTGGCTGCCAGGGGGCAGCCTGCAGAACAGTCAGCGGGGGCCGCTGGGGAGCGCTTGTTGCCAGGGGGCAGCCTGCAGAACAGTCAGCTGGGGCCGCTGGGGAGCGCTTGTTGACAGGGGGACAGCCAGCCGAACAGTCAGCGGGGCCGCTGGGGAGCGCTGGCTGCCAGGGGCAGCCTGCCGAACAGTCAGCGGGGCCGCTGGGGAGCGCTTGTTGCCAGGGGGGCAGCCTGCCGAACAGTCAGCCGGGAGCAGCGGGGGAGCGCTGGCTGCCATGGGGCATGCTGGCAGCCCTGGGGCTGGGTGATCGTGATAAATAAGGCGGTTGTCGTATGGTATGAGGGCTGATTTATGTCAGGAAATGCGGCAATGTTTTGGTTTTTTTTGTTTTTACGGTTTGATTTTTCGTATGGCCTTATGGTAAAAATAGATGCACTGTTAACCGGCAGTACGCCTGAAGCTCTGACGCCTGACATGGGTACAGGAACAACGGCAGAGAACAGGGCTGCAACCGGGGCAGATTCGACAGCAGGTCTTTGACCGGCCGGTCAGCACAGCTGCATCGCAACTGTGTGTCTGCTTTCAGTTTGCTGAGCGTGACTGAGCTTCTGTGTACTCTGTCATTGTCAGTATCGGTGACAGCAGCTGAGCTTTTGAAGCCCGGTGAATGTCTCAGGATGCTGCCGCAAATCAGCAATTGCCCGATGAACCGCAACCGGTCTCATTGAGCACCTCTCCAGACTGAAGGTTTTGTTCAAAACCTTTCAAACCTCCTCATCTTTGATTCAGATGCCCAGAGGCTCTGCCCGGTATCTGCTCTGTCTTTCAGAGAAAATCTGCTGCAGATTTCAATCATTGAAAGGGTTACCCATACCGTACTGGTCCCCTGATCAGTATCTATCTAAAGGCTGCTTTTGACTGAGTAAGCATGGGCAGCTCAGCGGTTTCAGACCATCAGCCTCAGCTCGCTGCAGGAGCTTCTGTGGAAGAAGAGTCCTGTGCGAACATGGCCGGTCTGTAAATGTTCTGTCTTAGAACAAAGGAGTATCTTTCATTTCAGCAAACGGGTTTGAGAAGACCTGGTTACTGCTCTGGAGGATAGTTTGATGACGGGACATGGTACTTTTGTCCACATGCCGCATCTAAATTTCTCAATGTGAGGGACGGCTGAATGCCCTGTTTACAGGCTTTCTTCATTAACTTACATCAATCTTACTCGGAAGTTTCCCGTACTTCCACGACGGCCGGGGATCCCTGGTGATTCATCTGGCTGCTGGCGGGGAACCCGGCACTGGCTGCAAGGTTTACTGAGCAGACCCGGTGCGGAGCTGCAGACATGTCCATGACCTCAGGTCAGGCATCTGCGGTGCAAATAAATTTTTTCCATCATTTGTTCTGAAGTAGAAAAATTTGACTCCGTCATGCCCCTTACATTGGGGACGGGGGAGATTGTATACATCTGCAGAACTGATTGTAAGAAATTTAGTTTAGAAATTTAGAAGAAAGCAGTTTTCAGAAGTTTTAGATAGATATAGATACGATCAGCTCGTCCGCAGCCAATTTTCTCTGTGCTGTGGATGGTTCAATGATCCTGTCTTTCCTGTTGTTAATTCAATAAGTTTCAATCGCTGTAAAGTCAGATCAGGTCATGATGCCTGAGATTAATGAGATGAATACGTCCGTTACTGTGCCTGCCGTGCACTGTACGCAACGTCCAGAACTGTATCCATAGCGCGCTCATGCGCACAGACTCAGCCCTGAACCGTGCTTCCCGGCCTCAAACGGCCCTGAGAGGCGGTAAGGAAACGACTGTGAGCCACTGAGAGCTCCGGTTTTAAACCGGGTGCGGGCGCCGGTGCGAGCTGAACTGGACCTGCTGCGTCCCGAACTGGACTTGCTGCGTCCCGAACTGTGTCCACAGCATGCTCATGAACACAGGACCGATCCTTTGCTGGACCGCCCTGTACTGAGCCTGCCGACCGGTGAGGGAAGGTCAGCACAGTACTGCACTGCCGTGGCATCAGCCCGTCCTGAGCCGGGCCTGCTGCATCCACAGCTGTGCCTGAAGTACTGGTGTGCTGACGCAGCTGTGTGCCGACAGCGGCGGTTTGCCTGCAGTTCAGCTGCGGGATTCGGACGAGAATGAACCAGGGCCTGTCCCTGTGCTTCTGCCTGTACCGGTGGCTGTCCTGCAGCCTGGCTGGTCATCAGTGTCGGTGCGGGCGCCGTAACGGCGTCTGGCGTACGGCGTATGGCGGGGGCAGTGGCCTCAGGCCGAGCCGATCGGCTTGTGCCGGTTGCAGGTTCACAGCATGAAACTTACATCTGTCTCGTAAGTTCACAGATGCAGCGGGCTGTTTACCCAGCTCCAGAGACAGCTCTGATGCAGCGTCAGATCTGTCTTTACGGGCAGATGGGTTACTGACGGGAAAGGCATACCGGCCTGACGTCCCTGACCTTTTGATTCTTTCAGAGGGCAGACGGGGCCGAGAGCCTTTACTCATGTGACCGCCAGGTCTTATGAGTAAGGGCTCCGGGCCAGGTATGCTGTCATCATCTGCTCTCTGCAGTGTACTGGCAGGAAATCATTGAAATGGACTTTGTGCTGCAGGAATGACTTTGGCTGATGCAGCAACTCCTGATGCCACATCAGACCAGTCGGATAGGCAGCACCGGCACCGGTATGACCGCAGCAGTTTATGTGCACTGTTGCGCAGCCCTTGCAGACTGCAGGCCGCAGACAGACGTCAGCAGACCTTAGCTGCAGGATGGACTCGTCTTTCTGGATGAGCTCAGTCCTGAGTTCATGCTCATGCAGCCGACTGTCGTCTCTGCATGCAGTCAGTAGCCGTGAACCGGCCGTGCACAGGCTGAACCTGATTCAGGCAATGCCTGACAGAGCAAAGCCTGATACGGCAAAGCCTGACAGGGCAAAGCCTGAGCAGGCATTGAGCCTCACCTTCATGTGCATGAAATCAGCTCATGGAGTAAAGCGGCCGGGTCTGCAAGTGGCTTATTCATGTCCGGCCTGTACCTGAGGCTTATGCCTTTGGCCGTCAGCGGCCTGCAGTCATGAACCTGGTATTAAGATAACAGCCGTCCATCTGATCGGGAAAAATCACTGCCAGCCAACAAGGCGGTCAGCTGCGTTGCCTGCACATTATGCCCTGGATGCCATCGCCAGGGCAGTAAATGTCGCATGCCATAAGGCTCGGCACATGCCCTGAGGAGCACATGGCTCCACAGCTCACGGCCCCGTGGCCTCGCACCGGCCTTCATGGCCGGTGGTGGCGAGGCCTTGCCGGGCATGGCGGGGCATGGCGAGGCCGGGCCTGCCTCCACGCCTTGAGGCGTGGGGCGGGCAGGTTACAGGGCAGCTGTCTTATCAGGTCCTGAATCTGTCATATCTGTCTTGCTGCATCTCCTCTGGAGACTGACTGCGGCTGCTGAGCCGGCTTTACGGCCATCCTCACCTTCTTCTTTTCTATGCTCTTCTTTCAGTCACTTCTCAGGTCTTTTGACTTCGGGCATGGTGGGTTGTGAACAGAGCATTCATATGACAACCAGACTCTTATCAGTCAGTCGTTCCAGAGTTGATGACCTGAGATTCCGAGCTCAGGGCGGTTCATCTCAATCATCAAACAGTGCAGACTCTGTCTCCGGATCTGCCTCAGATTCGGCATCATCTGCCCCTGTCAGCGGCACTGTCTACTGGCGTTTGCCGCCAGCTGGCGATGCCATGATCACCCTGGCAAAAAGCGTGGATTTTGCCCTGCGCAAGTATCGCCATCTGTATCCTGAGTTCAACCGCGACCGATCCGGAAAAAGCGACGAAGAGCTGTCACGCAGCTTCCTCATGCGCTTCTTTCCTCAGGATCTGAGCCATGATCTTGTATGCTGTATCAGCAATATCAACAACAGACCTGGTGATGACAGCCCTGATCGTCAGTACGACTACTACTGTATCCGTATTCCTGGTCATACTTCCTTTCCGGAGCTGCCGGAAAATGTGGCACTGTGTCTTGTAGGTACCCGCAAGCGCGATACAGATTCGCCATTTCTTCAGATAAGACGTGCCTCCATTACTTTTGGTCAGTCTGAGCCGGCTCCTTATGAGCTTATGGCAAAGGTCAAATTCCATTTGCTTGGAGGAAGCGAGTTTCCACCTGATGACAGACCAGGCACAAGGTCGGGCAATGTACTCAACCTCAGACAGGTTACCTCTCTTGAGCCTTTTGCCTTGAAGAATGCGGCCCGTTTCAAGGGCTGGAGCGACTTCCTTGACTTTAAGGACAATCTGGTCAAGCACAAGGCTCAGGGCCTGCGCTATCTGTTATGGAGTTACGACAGGCATTCGGGATGTATCCTCTTTTATGTTGTGGCTCCTGACAGGTTCTCAATGGACAGAGCCATCAGCACCATGAAAAGAGAGGTTGTCCATGCCTACAAAATTGAAGTTTCATCTGACTCCATGATCTTCAGTCTCCAGCTGGGCAAGGACAATAACAACTCTCTTAGTTCTGCCTTCAGTCAGATGGGACAGATTGTGCCTGGCGGTGTCACCGTTCTCGACCTGCGCCGTGGCAGTTCACGTGGTGGCAATGATTTCGCAAACCCTGACGACATTGCTCATGCTCGAGCAATGCTCCTGGACATAGTCAAGGAGGGCCGCACCAGCCTTAATCCTGACAGAGCTGTTATGGCCCTGATCAAAGTACAGCCATCTGAAGATCTGGAAAATGAGCTGTCGAAAATTGATTTTGATTATGTTCCACGTGAAGAGAAGGGCGATGGCAAAGCACGCTCTGTCGATCCCCGTGATCCATCCGTGCTTTTGCGCAAGGCCTTCAAAGGCATGCCAAGGCAGGGATTCATATCCATTTCCCTTTTAGGTGATCTGGCCCTGATCAACCGCCATCGTGAAGCTCTCAGGAATCTGTATTCCAATGATTCCTGTTACGCCCCTCATCTGTCCGGTTATCTTTTTGATATCACCTCGGCTCTTGAGCCTGAGTCAATTGAGGAGATTGACACCTGGTATAACGACAGTCTCAATGAGGCTCAGAAGCTGGCTGTGCGCAAGATGATCAGTGCGCCTAATATCTGCCTTGTTCAGGGCCCGCCAGGTACAGGCAAGACCACGGTCATTGCAGAGGCCTGCATGCAGCTGGCCGGGCGCGGCAACAGGGTGCTGCTTGCAAGTCAGTCCCATGATGCCCTTGATAATGCTCTGTCACGTCTGCAGAGCAACCCTCAGCTCAAGGTCATACGTCTGGCCAGGTTCTCTGAACGTATTACCGATGAGGGCAAATCCTTTACTGAAAGTGCCGTGCTGGGCCGTCAGTACCAGGCAATTGCCGATGATCTCAATGGTCGCTGTCTGGGACGTCTTACTCAGCTGCAGAACACTGCATCAGGACTGAAAGAATGGACTGAGGAGTTTGATTTCCTGCTCTCATCAATAGCCTCAGTCAGATCTGATCTTGAAGCTGTAAGCGCCATGCGTCAGAGCCAGGAGCGTCTTTTGACTGTATCTGATGATGTACTCAGAGAGCAGCAGATCATTGATGGCCGTATCAATGCCCTGGAAACATTGCAGAACTTCTTCAAGGCAGTTCAGCAGATCTGTATTGCCAGTGAGAGCCCGGACGTGCTGCAGCTGCGTGATGCTCTCAGGGAGAACAGCTCCATTGATGTGGTCCTTGCCAATATTACCTGGCCTGATGATGAAAAGCTCATGGCGGCCGGAGAGGCCTTTATGCGACTGGAGCAGCTGCTCCCTGAGGTCGGAGCCTTTGCTGATGATTACCTTGATCATCATGACAGGCGCGGCGCCATCATTGCCTCTGTCTGCAGGATGTGGCATCAGCTGAACCTTGATCTGTCATCAATGAAAATGGATCTGGAGAACACAGGGACACAAAGGTCATCTGTAAGCGCTCAGAACAAGGCCGAGCTTGAAAGCATCAAAAGGCAGATTTCCCTGCTCAAAGAGCAGCTGGGGGCATCTGATGAAATTGATAACAGCATGCTCGATGAACTGCGCCGTCTGAATGGACGTCGCACGGCTCTGACTCTTGGCAGCAACGCTGCAGGGGCGGGCCTTGCTTCCGTATGTGGTGATTATTCAGAGCGCTTCCCTGATTTCATCCAGGTACGTGATATTGGAGATGAAGGCCAGCTCAGGTTCTGGCTGAAAGATCGCAGCTCCATGATTGTCAATTTCAACCGCACTCTAAACCGTGCCATGGCCAGAGGTATTGAGGCTGCTGCAAATATGGAGCTTGAGCTGCTCAGCAAGAGCGAAGCCCTGGATGAGTCTTTAAGCACAGCCCGCAGAGCAAAGCAGGAGCTTGAGCTTATCAATGCTGAGTACAAGGAGACCGAAGAGCGTCTTGAAAAGTGGCTGGATACCCAGTACCAGCATGAAGCCTCTTTAAGAGACATTTATCTGGGGCTGCCGGAACTTGCAAGTCAGCTGGAAGCAAAGAATGAGGCTGCAGTATCCAGTAATGGAGACGCATCGAGCAAGGGGGCCGCATCCAGGAAGGGCTCAGCATCCAGGAAAGGAGCTGCATCCGGGCAGGACGCCGCAACCTCAACGGATCTGGCTGTGCCTGAGCTTACCCGTACTGTGCTCACCTCGCTTGCAAGGCAGTCAAACAGGCACGTACGCAGAGCCGCTGATGAGCGCGCATCCGAAGACGGACTGGCTGCACTCAGCGCAGCTGATGTCGGTACTGGCGATGCACTTAGCGGGCAGGCCGGTGTGGCAGGTGGTGCAGCTGCAGAGGTCCTGGACGACAGGTCAGTAAGCTCCGGCGGGGCCCTTGTACTAAGGCGCGGAGGCCGCCGCTGGCGTCTTGATGATGCTGATCTTGCCCGTCTGCTTGAAGAGCAGAAGAAGATGCAGGCCATGGTTCAGGAGCAGCTTGTCAGCTTTGAAAAATCAAACGGCCAGATGCTGCCTCTGTATCGCAAGATGGCAGAGATTCTCAAGAATCCTGAAGAGCGTGCAACAAAAGAATGGAAGCTTATGAAGGACACATATCTGGCCAGCTGCAATGTGGTGGCCATGTCCTGCAATGAAAGCGAGAAGACCCTTGTCAACAACAAATTTGACGGCTTTGATGTGGTCATTATCGATGAGGTTTCAAAGGCAACTCCTCTTGAGATGCTGCTGCCTCTGATGCGTGCCCCGCGCGCCATTCTGGTAGGCGATCACCGCCAGCTTCCGCCAATTTTCAATGAGTCTGACGGCGTCTCTCTCAGCGAGCATGTCGAACAGTCTGTAGATGATTATGGCTTTGACCATGACGCCAGACAGGCAGCTCAGGACACCACCTCTCCGGCTGCGCTTACCCAGCAAAATCTGGAGCGCTATCAGGACATGGTTACTGCCAGTCTGTTCAAGGAACTGTTTGAAAAGTGTCCGGATACCTTAAGACAGCGTCTTAACATCCAGTTCCGCATGCATCCAGCCATTATGCAGCTCATCAACCGCTTCTATGATGACGCCCTGATCTGCGGTAATCCTGAACAGCCACGTGAACATGGCCTTTCATTTACCACACCGTCAGGCACCAGGTTAATGAGCGAAAAAGATCATGTGCTGTGGGTGGATACCACTCTCAATGAGAAAGGCGCATCTTTCCAGATTTCAAAGGAGCGCAATGTCAATGAGGTTGAGGCCCGCCTGATTGCCCGTACTCTTGTGGACATAGACCGTCAGTGCTCACTTAAGGGCTACAGTCGTGATAACCGTCTCAAGGTTGGTGTGGTGTCTTTCTATCAGCCTCAGTGCAGAGTTATTCGTTCTGAAATCTCAAAACTGCTTGGCCGCAACAACAACCTCTTCTCCTGCATTGATGTGGAGATCAATACCGTGATCCGCTATCAGGGCAAGGAAAAGCCGGTGATTATCCTGTCCCTGGTCAAGAACAACGGCGGACCAATGGACCAGAAGTTCGGTTCGGGCAGAGCCAATATTGCCCGCTTTGAGTTTATCAACGTGGCCATGAGCCGTGCCCAGAACCTTCTTATGGTCTTTGGTGCCCGCAACATGCTGCAGAACCGTTCAGTCAGACTGCCGCGCATGGACAGCACCGGCTACGACGACAGAATGGTCTACAAGAATATGTTTGACTACCTGGAGTTCACAGCCAAAGACGGCTCAATTACCACTACCAGGGAGTTCCTGATGACCCTGCCTGATGATGAGGCCATCAGAAGTCAGAGCATGGCATCCGCCTCCGGCAGGGGCAGCGTTAAGAGCAAGGGCAGAGGCGCACAGTTACGTGCCGGGAACAGTTCAGGATCTGCAGGACCAAAAGTGTTCAGAAACGGGCAGGCTGCAGATGGCATAACAGTTAATCATGATGCCGCAGATGATCAGGCAGGCACTCAGGATAAGGATGGAGAGTAGGAAGATGAGCAAAACAGAAAAAGAAAAGCGCGTAGATCTGCTTGCTTTTGATCTCAGTGCCTCAGCCACGCCTTATGCCATCACGTACGAGTATGCCAAGGTACGCGTTCTGACCATGCCTGAAGAGCTGGTACTGGCTCTGCTGTGCGATACCTCGCTTCAGGACAGCGGGTACGAGGACATTCCTCTTTTTGAGCTCACCCGTGAACTGCGCATTGATGATGGCTTTGTCCACAATGCCCTGGATAATCTGATGAGCGAAGACATGATCGAGATGTACGGTTCTGAAGGGGAGGAAATAACCTCAGACAGGCTCGAGGAGGCGCTGGTCGGTGATTTTGATGTTAACGACAATGCAAGTCGCTTTTACAAATACAAGCGCTTTGTCGGCAAGCCTAATCTCAAGGAGGAGAACCTCTATTTCTGTCCATTCTATGATCGCTTCGTAGACAAAGAAGAAATCAAGAGTGCTCTCAAAACTGATCATGACCAGTATCATGGCGATGACGATGGTTATGATGATGATGACTTCTATGAGCAGTCGGCAGCTTCACAGAAAACTGAACAGAACGACTCTCAGGTTTCTTCATCCCGCCTTAAGCTCTCCTGGCAGTGCAGTGCCTCACAGGCATCCGGAGCTGGAGCGGCGGCGGGAGCCGGGGCAGGCGCCATGCGCGCCGGGGGTGGACGCTCAGGTACCGGACGCTCAGGTACCGGGCGCTCAGGGGGTCGTGCCGACAGCGCTGTCTTTGAGCAGACAGATCCCGTACCGCCTTCGGCAGTTGCCTCAGATGATCTGCTGCGCCACATGGCTGTAGCCAGAGTAAATGATGGCAGATTGTTTCCTGAGGACTGCTCTCTGACAGAAAACGGTGTAGAGTTTAAGCCTCTTGATGAGGAAGCAGGTACCGTGACCTCGGAGATCAAGATAATGATCGAGCCTGGCAGCGGCAATCTGTCACTGTTTTCTTCAGAAGGCATGGTTGATTCATTTTTGAACCGCTGTGATGACAGACTCAAGCTCAATTATCTGATTTCTCCGCTGCTGTCACGCATCGCCACCATGCACCGCAAGGCCTGTCAGGGCGCCATGGAGGCCTTATCCGAGCATAAAACAGATCTGTTTTCGGGCCTGAAAAAGGCTCTGACCAGAAGAGGCCGGGAAAATGAGCAGGAGCATGAAGTCATTGCATCAGGTCAGTTCATGCCGTCCATGCCTGATGGTGCCAAGCACAAAATCAGCTTCATGGCCACGGATCTTTATTACCGGGCTGCAGACGGATCCTGTTTGCGTCGGGACAATCCTGATCTCAGCTGCTGGCGTTTCATGGACAATGATGAGCCTGCAGTGGTGATATGCGATCGCTCCATGGTTGAGCGCATGCTGGGCATGACCGCTGACGATGAGACATATGTTGGCTGCTGCAATCAGGATGTGGTGACCATGTTTATGCACGAGATTCTGGATAAAAGAGAGCGCCACCGCAGACCTACCATGGTGATAGTGCTTGACCAGGACAATGCAGACTCACTGCATGACATGACGGACTATGCCACCGGAGAGATCAGCGCTGCAGCCCGGGAATTTGCCCGACGTATCAGTGCTGTAAATCCATGGAAGCATACCGGATTTATGATGCGCAGCCGACCTGAACTTGCCCGTGAGTATGAAGTCAATGCCAAAGCGGTCAGTGACAGCAAGGATCAGAAGAAAGTCAGAGAGTGCTGGCAAAGGATCATCAATGACAGCTTTTCCTTCATGGCAATGGTCAATCTCAGATCAGGCGAGAGCCTGCTGCTCAGGCCTGAACATGTTGACTGCCATTTTGCCGGTCAGACTTTTGAACTGGACCGTGCTTCGGTATGGGCAATAAATGCTCCGGATATGCTTCAGATGCGGCCTTTTGCTGCCTGCAGCGACGAAGAGCTGGTCATGATGAGCAGGATGGCAGGTCAGATATCAGTCCATAATCATGTGGGTCCTTTCACTGTGAATCGCCTCGAAAGCCTGATTGACAGGGGCTTTGTCAAGATTGACTCGGTGCCGGACTCCTTCTTTAAAGGACTGCATTCAGTCAGCTCCTCTGATGAGCTCGATCGCCTCAATAAAACAGTCTACAGCTCCTATGGCCGCAAGAAGCTCTCGCTTAAGTCTTTTGACACCGGCATTCGTTTCGAGGTCATGAGGCGCAGTCTTGGTTATGTCAGCAGCAGAAATTCAGGCCGGAACAGGAAACTGTTCAACATTGCTGCACTGAGCGGACAGGGCAGCAAACTCAACTTTGATGTCTATGAGTTCAGCCGCCTGATAAAGCTGCGTGAGTTTGCTGACGGATTTGACAGCAACAGACCTCAGAGCCTTATTGGGCAGAAAGATCTGTGGCCTGATCTTCTGGATCCTGACAATCTGCAGCTTGAGATGATGGAGCTGTTTGAGGAAAAGGATTTTGATTCTGTAGAGCAGTACTTTGAGCCGCTCAGCCGGGTACGTCGTGAGATTTTCAAGATCTTTGAGCCTGTAAACAGAAAGGCATCCTATGCTGTTCTTGACACCAATTATGTTCTTGATCACGCCACTGATCTGCACCGCCTGTTCCATGATCGAACCGTGCTGATTCCTGACACTGTCATGAGCGAGCTTGACGGTATCAAGCACTCACGCAACAAAGCTCAGTCAGTCAAGGACAAGGTAAGCCGCAGCCTTAACTCTCTGGAAATGATCAGGGACCGAATGAAGATCATTACTGCAAGTGAGCCGCTCATTAACATGGTAAGAAGCGTCAACACCCAGACCAACCAGGATGACCGCATTCTGGCTGCAGCTCTCAGGTATATGTTCAACAATACTGTTTTCTATTCATCAGACCGCCAGTGCAATATCAAGGCAGGACAGCTCGGTCTTCAGACAAAATCCTGACGCACCATGTGCACTGTCAGCTGCCGTCACGGCGGCTGGCCGTGCCGCCGTGTCAGCCCCATAAACTCTCTGCACCTGCAGCCATGACATGGGGCTGGTGTCGGGGCAGGGCGACACCACGGGGCTTCATGGCAGAACATAACCGCAGTTTTAAGGGCAGCGTCATCAGGCTGCCATAAGCACATGCTGCAGCAGGCGACGCTTGTCAGGCATTGCCCTGCGACCTGTGGTTACTGTGCTCAGGGCTGCTTGCGGGCAGCTTAGTGTCAGCAAACATAACAAATTAAGGAAGTGTATATGAGTACGATTTTTGAGTTCCAAGTGCTGTTTCGTGGATTTGTTGAGCTCCATGGGAAACATGAGCAGGAACGGGCAGTTTCAGGCCTCAGCAGTTTTGATGACTTAATCATGAAAAGGGGAAAAACATGTGAAAAAGTGGATCTCGTAATGTCAGATGATTTCAGCGTTGACGCAGGCTGTGAAGTTATCTGCATGTATTCAGGACAGGTTTTGAGCAATTCTGATAATACTGGCAGTCTTAGCCATGAGGTGATGGCACTGACCCGGAGGAGGTTGCTGGATAAGACCATTCAGGACCATGGTAATTTGGAACACTCCCCGGGCCAATCGCATGACAGTACTTGCATGTTGCTGCAGGCTCCTTTCGTTATAAAAGTTAACGAAAGTCATGAGCTGACTCTCAGCAGCGGCGATGAATACTTTGCATCATGGCTTGCTGATGCTGACAGGAATTTTCTCTACGAAAATCTGATCAGGCCAGTATTCTCCGCGCTTGAGCAGGAGTCCGAAAGCATTGCCAAAGTACACACAGGTGCACTCAGGATATCAGTACCATCATCTGCTGCTGACACCGCAGCCAATGCCTGTGTTGACAGCTGCAATGACACGGATATCGAGCACAGCTTCGTAAATCATCGTGCAGGTGTGATTACAAGTGACTGTGCCTTGATGCCATCAGCTTTGCCAGATCCTGATACTTTCAGAAGCGAATCCGAATCTGCATCATGGTGCCTCTCTAATGGAGCCAGAGCTCTGAATTTACCGATAAAACTTATGGAAAAAAGCCGTGGTCAGGTTTTTGTAATTGGACATGAGCTTTATCTGGACATGATGAGTCGGTTTGAGCGCAGCAGGTATAAGGACTTTCTGGGCCGTGAGAGAGTGGATGGGCCTCAGTTGACAGCTCTGGAGTTCATACTGGAAAAGTCCCCACATTCTGTTTGTATGGTGCTGTGGCCTGAAAAAGACTACTGCGCAATCAAGCCTGCTGATGAGTGTGATGACAGTTCAGTAACCTGGCTACATGCTCTGGAAGAGGATACAGATGCAGCTGCTTCCGGGGATGAAACCAGGACCTGCAGCTCAGCCGGTGTCCTGGACAGATGGTGGCCATTGCCTGAAGGAAAAAGCAGTGACAGATCATGGCCTCGTAAAGTCGGCTTTGTTATGGCCAGTGCAGTCAGAGTGGCTGACGATCTAAAGTCGATGTACAAAGCAAAGTGCCAGCAGGACGGAATGGAGAGGGACTGTCAGAAAGAGTATGGATACTGGCGTTTTGTAAAGCATATCCAGAGAAAGATTATGGTGCTTGATTACACGGACAAAAAGGCCATGCTTCTCAGTCCTGAGTCACTTGACTGCAACTGGCAGGATAGCAGTGTAAAACTCCCTTTGCTGTTCATATATGAAATGGAGTTTGTGGACATGGTTAATCTTCCGTCGGTTGAGTGTAATGATGCGCAGGCTTTGGTTGCTCTGGCTCAGGTTCTGCCGGTGGACAATCTGCCAGACAGCCTAATAAGGATACATCCTGAGCTTCTCAGGCATTTCAATGTCTGTCCTCAGGGATGTACACAGGACGGATTGCAGCGTCTTGTTGACCGCCTCGATTTTGTCGAGACAGAAGAGCAACTTAATCAGCTTTACTCTTTCCTTAAACACTTCCCTTTCAATGTGTCTATGGCAAATGACAGATTGGAGACTGTGCGCTGTCTGGATGTCCTCACAAACAAGTATTCCGATAATCTTTATGACAATCTTGGCATCAAAGGTATGGAGTGGCTCGATGATATCAGGGAGTTCAATGAGCTCTATAGTGCTTCTGGACTTACCAGGGAGCTGCTCAGTCACAGGGGACTTGCCTGCGTTAATAACATCAGCAGGCTTATTTATCAGGCTGTATATAACTGCCCTGTTTCATGGGAGCTTTTTAACTCCAGTAGTTTGATTACAAAGGCAAAGGAGCTCAAAGAGTTATTCTTATGTATTTACTCAAAGCATGAAGAGTCAGCTGATTTCAAGTCTCTTATGAGCGACTCATGGTGCATTCCTGATCCAGCTACAGCAGCCTTGAGCTTATCAGACCAAAATGTTGTCAGTCGCAGTGAGCCGTTGGCTGTAGTTGATGCCGAATTTCTCATGGGTAACTACCACAACATCGTCAGGGCAGTAGGACGTCGCACTATTGTCATTCCATCTACTGTGCTTACAGGACTTTTCTATCGCAGGTTTCACTTTGACCCGGCAATGAAGCTGATAGCCAATCATGCTCAGAGAGCGATCATTGAGCTTGGTGACAGTGCAGTCTTCTATTCTCCTGATTACTGTCTGACATCCATGGTGGCAAAGAAAGGCAAAGAAAACCAGAAGAACGAGAGCAATGATGACTGGGAGAGCTATATCAGCATCTCCGGTATTCCAGATTTATCTCAGGTATCTGCAGAAGGTTGTGAAGGCAGGAGCGGTGAAAACGCAGGCGTCCTCTGCAGCGACAGCTGCATCAGCGCCGCCATATGTATGCAGGCATATGATGTTGTTCTTTATACCGGCAACAAAGATACAGCCAGAAAGGCCAACCAGCTGGGCGTTAAGACTGTATTCAGCGGTACTGTCAATGAGCTTTACAGCAAACAGGCTCAGCTCAGAGATCAGTCAGTCAGACAGAGTAAGAACAGTGAGAAGGAACTCAGGAGCTATAAGGAGCTTGATCTGTATACATATGACAGGTCCCTGAGCTTTATCAAACAGGATCTGGATGAGCTTTCATGGATGGACTGCTACCATGCGCGAGAACTAGGCTTGCCTGAGAACTTTATCATGGCACTTTACGCTCATGATAAGAAGCTGCAGGAGGCGACTGAAAAGGCCCAGCTATTTAGCAAGGGATTTAATCCAGGCTTTTTCGCTGAATATATCAAGGTAGCATTACGTCCTCCATCCAGCTCTGTTTACAGAGAGCAGATGCTTATCCTGCGCCGTGGGCAAACCAAACTGTCACGTGAGCTGCTTGATGAAAGCATGCTTATCACTTCAGACGGTATGAAAAAGTGGGGGTCTGAGGGAGTCGGAGACGGCAAGAATTCTTCTGACAAGATTTTTTTTACCGCACCAGGCATCAAGAGCCAGATTGACCATTGCAATGGCCGGTCTGAAGGCTCAGAGAAAATGTCTGACAGATATGAGTCAGAGGGCAGTCATGAAGCAGACATGAAAGCCGCAGCCTACCAGATGAGATACATCAAGTTACATACAAACTACAAGAAGCTGTTTGGAGACAAATACCCATGGTTGTTTCCAGAGGATTAGCAACGGTCATCAGGCCATAAGCTGACTGGTTTCAGACAAAAAATCAGCTTCATGCAGCCCATGTTTAACCAGCCATATCAATACATGACCGCTGGGAGTGCTGACAAAACAATGTCTCAAGAACTTCACGCATTCTCAGCGGCATGTAAATGCGGCCAGCCCGGTCGCGACAGCGGTCGTCACGGTGGACGTACCAGCCTCCGTGTCTGCCCCATAAACTCTCTGCACCAGCAGACAGTACATGGGGATGGCTGGTGTAAGGCAGCACATTCAGGTTCCAGCAAGCAGCTGTCCCTGAGCGATACAGGCCTCTGAAATGTAGCTATACGGGGCAGCTCAAATTGTGGTCAGCAGTTTGTCAGCATACAAGACAAATTAAGGAAGTCTATATGAAAACGACAATTGAGTTCTCAGTTCTTTTTAACGGAAATGTTCGTGTTCGCGAACAAAATACGCAGATCATGTCAGATTCTGGTCTCAGCGATCTTGATCACTTAATCATGACAACGGGCATCACACTGGAAAATGCCAGTCTATTAGATGTAGACAACGGCCAGGTTGACGAATGCTATGCATGTATATGCAACTATGAGGGAGATGTGTTGATCAGTTCTGATAAGACCTGCAGTCAGAGTCATGTGGTGACGGCATTAACATGCAGGGAGTGGCAGAACAAGACCAGCCATAACAATGGCATTTTGGAGGATTTTTTGTACCTGTCTCCTGACTTTTCCCCGGCACAGAGATATACATACAAAATGTTGCAAGTTCCCGTGGTCATAAAAGTTCAAGCTGATAATTATTATAAGAATGGTATCAATGTACTTAATGCCATTAGGATTCGCCGTGGACTCAAGCCTTTAGGCGATGATGAAGAGTTTCATGCTCTTAGAGGTTTTAATTTTGATTTTAGCAGCCGAGATGAGCACTTTGCAGCCTGGCTGGAGAGCGCTGACAAGGATTTTATGATTGAAAATATGATCATGCCGGTATTCTTGGCTCTTGGGCAGGAAGATGATGGCATTGCCAGCATAACAAGCCTGGTTGACATGGTTAAGGATTTAGAGAGTTTAGAGGATCTGGCCCAGCTGAATTCTCGCCTTAAACGCTTCAATTTCAAGGTAACGCTTTCTTCTAAAAGCCAATTGTTAATAAAAGGCTTAGTACCTCAGTTTCTTAATCAAAGATATGGTGAAAAAAATGATTTTGATCAGCTGAGTATCGAGGGCTTTGAGTGGCTGGATGAGGTCAGGGAGTTCTGTGAAATCTTCAATGAGTCTGGGCTTACCGGAGATCTGCTCAACCACAGGGGGCTTGCCTATTTAAATAACATTGAGTTACTGATGGGGCATTACTGCTCGCTGGATGAGCGCAGGAGTTTAGAGAACACAAGTTTAATTAAAGAGACCATTCATCTCAGAAAGCTGTTAGGACCTGTTTTCTCCAGGTATGAAGATTCGCCTGAGTTCAGATCTCTTACTAGTAATGTCTGGTACAGGGCGGATCATGATACTGTTGATAAAATCCTGTCATATGACAATGCTGTCCATTTCGATAAGCCTCTTGCGGTAGTGGATGCTGAATTTCTTATGGGCAACTATCTCAATATAAGACAGGCAGTAAGAAATCGGACAATTGTTATTCCGGCAACTGTACTGGCCTCGCTTATATGCCACAGGTTCCACTTTGATGTTGCAATGAGTCTGATAGCCAACCATGCGCAGAGAGCAGTAATTGAGCTTGGAGAAACTGCAGTTTACTACGTTCCTGATTTCAACTTGACCTCCATGTTTGTCAGGACTGCAGCTGATGGCAGCGAAGGAAATAGCGGTACCTGCAGGTACAGCTGCATCAGTACGGCCATCTGTCTGCAGGCATACGACACAGTCTTGTATACAGGTAACCAGGAAACAGCCAGAAAGGCTGAGAAGCTGGGCGTGAAAACTGTATTTAGCGACTCTGTCAATGATCTTTACAGCAAGCAGGCTCAGCTTAGAGATCAGTCAATAACAATACTAAGGGACAATGATGATTATGAACTCAGGCGCTATGAGGAGCTGGAGCTGTATACATATGATAAGTCGTTGAGCTTAATTAAGACCAATCTGAATGAGCTGTCCTGGGGGAGCTGTTACATGTATTGCCGTCCGGAGCTGCCTGAGGAGCTGGTTAATGTAATGGCGGAGCAAAGAAAGCAACGCATTAATGACATGGATCATGAGCGTCAAATAAGAATGTGGACTAGCCATTATGGTGACAGCCATATGGCCTATTTTGATGATGATGATGATTGTTATGTTGATGAGGGACACTTAAACGACGTTGCATCAATGCCTTTATTCGAGTCTATCTACAGAAAGCCGCTGCTCGCAGTGCACATGGGCAGAACTGATTTATCCAGGGAACTGATTGATAAAAGAATGCTTATCACTACTGAGGGAATGAAGAAGTGGGCGGCTGAAGGGGGCAGAGATGGCCTGATATCTCCTGATGAAAGTCTGTTTGTATCACCTGGAATGAAGAACCTGCTTGAGTGTTGCAGAAGCATTTATGACAGCTCAAAGGAGCAGTTTGAAGGCGGTGACTCATAGGGAACCGGCTGTTGCCCGGGGATTGGCTGCGGGCATCAGGCCATATGCCGGTGTGCTGACACCGGCAGGTCTCAGGCCGTACATAAACGGCCCCAGGTGACCATGAAGACATATGACCGTATCAAGGCATGACTGCCGTCCGTACTGACTGAACAATTTCTCACGGGCTACACGCCTTATTATCGGCCTGTCAATACGGCCAGACCGGTAGCAACAGCAGTCGTCACGGCGGCCAGCCCGGTAGCGACAGCAGTCGTCACGGGGGCCAGCCCGGTCGCGACAGGGGGAGTCCCGGCGGCCGTACCAGCCTCCGTGTCATCCCAATGAACGCTCTGCACCTGCACCAGCACCTGCGCCAGCAGACATGATGATGGGCTGGAGCAGGGCAGCGCCATAGTCTTCATTGCCGAGCCATTGGCAGGCCGT
This sequence comes from Anaerobiospirillum sp. NML120449, assembly GCF_023051105.1. GTDB lineage: Bacteria > Pseudomonadota > Gammaproteobacteria > Enterobacterales > Succinivibrionaceae > Anaerobiospirillum. The sequence goes on from NZ_JALKIL010000006.1 coordinate 158,894, forward strand.
AAGCTCGGCTGTAAGGCATTGGTCCCTGACCTGTGGTCATCCGGGCAGATCCAATTGCGATCAACCGCCATCAGATGCATGTCAGCAAGCAAAACAAGTTAAGGAAGTGTATATGAGTACGATTTTTGAGTTCTCAGTTCTGTTTAACGGACATGTTCATGTGCACGAACAAAATGAGCAGGACAGCCCTGTCTCAGTCCTCAGAGGCCTTGATGACTTAATCATGACCAGAGGCAGGATACAGGACAACGATGAAGTCGAAGATGACCAGAGTTACGGTTACTTTGAAGGCGATCCATTCTTTCAAAACTGTTACCAGCCATATGAAGAAACATTAGGGCATACGGGCAATGGCGACGAAGCAGATGTACTGAATTACAGTTATGATCATGGATATGAATGTGTCTGCAACTATCATGGTCATGTGCTGAGAAATGCCGATACGACCGGAAGTATGAGCCATGAGGTGACGGCAACACTATGGCGGCGTTTTCAGGAGGAAGCTCTTGTCAGATCCGGCAAATCATTGCATCTGTCCGATCGCAGGTTTATGTCGCATTGTGCACAGCCTGTAGATATTGGGCCGGATTATGATCCTTACATGATCCAGGATTGTGAAATACCACCTGCCAGAGAACAGGCAGAGGATCATCAGATCATGTTACTGCAGGCGCGTCTGGTCATAACAGTTAATGAAAGTCATGAGCTTGCTCTGAGCAGCAGCAACGAGAGCTTTGCGGCATGGCTTGCAGGTGCTGACAGAAACTTTCTGTATGAAATGCTGATCAGGCCGGTGTTCGCTGCTCTTGAGCAGGAGTCTGAAAGCATTGCAAAAGTACACACAGGAGATCTGAGGATATCAGGATCATTATCTGCAGTCTCTGCTGACCATATTTCTGATGCAGACAGTGATAAGCGAGCCGGAGAGCAGCGAGCAGGTTTGATTGCCAGTGACTGTGCCCTGATGACATCAGCTTTGCTGGGACGAAACACTTTTAAGCTTGTGGCTGAGGATCCTGCTTCAGGTTATGAATGTAGACTTGATCCAGAAGAAGGTTTACTTCCTAAAACCAGCAGTCTGAAGTGTGCGAAACACTTTATTGAAAATAGTTATGGTCTGGTATTTGTCATTGGACATGAGCTCTATCTGGACATGATGAGTCTGTTTAAGAGCAGCAGGTATAAGGATTTTCTGGGCCGTGAGCGATTGGAGGGGCCTCAGCTGACAGCTCTTGAGCTCATAATCTCCAACGCGTGTTTCAAACTGTGTTTCTATCAACCATGTGTCTGTGTTGTGCTGTGGCCTGAAAAAGAATACCGCGCCATCAAGCCCGGTGAGGGAGGTTTACGCGATTCCATAATGTGGTTACACGCACATGAAGAGGATGCAGATGCAGCCGCTTCAGCCGGGGGCATGCCCAGATGGACTTCATGGTGGCGAAGGTTTGATCCTGATAGTTACCAGTACGAAATGATTGATGAGAACGGCTTTCGTCATCTCTTTGATGGTTTTGACAGGTATGGCTCGCCTGTTTACGTCGAGGAGCCGTTATGGCCAAGTACTTGCGGCTTTGTTATGGCCAGCGCCGACAGACTGGCCGACGATCTCAAGTCTATGTACAAAGCCCAGTGCCAGAAGGATGGACGGGAACGCGAATACCAGAAAGAGTATGGCTACTGGCGCTTCGTAAAGCATCTCCAGAGAAAAATCATGGTGCTTGATTACCAGAGCAAATCGGCCATGATGCTCAGTCCTGAGTTTATTAACTGCAGCTGGCAGGACAATGACTTGAATTTGCCTTTGCTGTTTGGTTATGAAATGGAGTTTGTGGACATGGTCAATCTGCCGTCTTTTGAGTGTAACGACGTGCAGAGTTTTGTTTCCCTGGCAAGGGTGCTGCCAGTAGACAGTCTGCCAGACATCAGCTTCAAAATCCCTCCTGATTGTCTCAGATACTTCCGTTCTGACATTAAATTCGACAGGCAGTTTGGATACTCATTGAAATTCCATGACAAATATACGCATGGATCTAAATATTTATATATACCAAGAGGCTATACACGTCCAGGAATGCAGCGTCTGGTAGACAGACTTGCAGAAGTAAAGACGGAAGATGATCTGATGCAGCTGCTCAATTACCTGAGGAAATTTCCTTTCAAGGTGACGATTTCTCCTGACAGCTTCGAATACACGATCTGCCTTGATTTTCTCAAAGACAGATATGAGGAGAACAATCATTCTTACAACTCGGGAGTCAAAGAATTTCATCCGCTGGGTATCAAAGGGTTTGAGTGGCTTGATGATATCAGGGACTTCTATGAGTTATGTGGTAAGCAAGATGTTGACAGAGCGATTCTCAGTCACAGGGGATTGGCATATGTGAATAACCTGGATCTGCTTATCAGTCAGGCTGTTTATGATTGCCCGGTGTCATTGGAGCTGTTTAATTCAAGCAGTTTTATTAAAGAGATTCGCAATTTAAGTAAGCTGACACAGGCTTTTTTCTGCAGGTATGAGGATTCGGCAGAGTTCAGCTCACTTTTGAGCTGCCCATGGTGCCAGCCTGATCCTGATACTGTTGCCATGATCATGTCCGACCGCAGTATTGTCACCCGTGATGAGCCGCTGGCGGTAGTGGATGCCGAATTTCTCATGGGCAACTACCACAATATCAGACAGGCCACAGGCAAGCGTACCATTGTTATTCCGGCAACGGTACTGACGGCGCTTATCTGTCGCAGGTTACACTTTGATGTGGCTATGAATATGATAGCCAATCATGCGCAAAGAGCTGTAATTGAGCTTGGTGACCGAGCTGTCTACTTCACTCCTGATTTCGAATTTACTAACTGTTTGGCCATGGCCAGCCCGGAAAACCAGCAGGAAGTGCCCGTAGAAGAGCAGGATGGTAATGACGGCAGTGAAGGGATGGGGCATGACAGAGGCAACTGCAGTGACAGCTGCATCGCCACCGCACTCTCTTTGCAGACATACGACACAGTACTGTACACCGGCAGCAAAGATACGGCCAGAAAAGCCAACTTTCTCGGTGTTAAGACTGTATTCAGTGGTGCGGTCAATGATGTGTACGGCAAGCAGGCTCAGCTCAGAGATCAGTCATTAAGAAAGGCAGAGAATAATGATGACGAACTCAGGCTCTGTGAGGATCTTGGTCTGTATACATATGATAAGTCGCTCAGTCTGATGAAGAGTCAACTGGACGAGCTGTCCTGGACGAGCAGTTACCAGAGTGGCAACCCGGATCTGCCTGAAAATGTGGTAAAGGCCCTTGGCGTCCATGAGAAGAAGCTCAGGAAGGAGATAGACAGGGCAAAGGCCTTATTACGTTTATGTAATCCTTATCAGGGACTGTCCCAGGATTACACCAGTACGTCATCCCTTCCTCCAGCTGAGTCTGTCTACAGAAAGCAGCTGCATACAGTGCGCAGGGGCAGAACTGATTTGTCACGGGAGCTGATTGATAAACGAATGCTTATTACCGCCGAGGGCATGAAGAAGTGGACATCTGAAGGTGTCAGAGATGGCTTGATATCGCCTGACGAAAGCATGTTCGGCTCACCGGACATGAAGAGCCTGGTTGAGCGTCTGAGGAGCTGGTCTGAAAGCTCAGAGAAACAGTCTGACGGTGATGATTCATAGGGTATTGGCTGTTTCCTGAGGACTGGCATCCGGCATGAGGCCATAGTCCCACAGGCCCGATGCCATAAGGCTACAGGTCATACGGCAGTCAGCCCGAAGCATAAGGGTAAAGGTCGCAGACCACGCAGCCACAGGCCCGATGCCATAAGGCCACAGGTCATACGGCAGTCAGCCCGAATCATAAGGGCACAGGCAGCAGACCACGCAACCACAGGCCAGACGCCATAAGGCCACAGGTCATACGGCAGTCAGCCCGAAGCATAAGGGTAAAGGTCGCAGACCACGCAGCCACAGGCCCGATGCCATAAGGCCAAAGGTCAATTGGCAACAGGCTCACATGACAATCAAACAATAAGGACATGAGGCCGGAAACTGATTTTGCGCTGCTTCAGCTGTCGCAACGGCGTCGCATCAAATGCGGCACAGGTGCTGCGATCAGCAGGCGGCACAGCAGTAGCGCTTAAAGGCAGATTACGGCCTCAGGCAACAAGGATTAACAGAGCTTCAGTCCTGCTGTGTAACCGACAGTCCAGTTATGTGCACACATCCAGGCCAGTGCCCGGACAATCAGTATGCAGGCCCGGCTTAATGAGTCAGGCCCGTGTGATGAAATGAGCAGCCTGGGACTTGCGATGTGGGACTGGTCTTTACTTGCAACGGGGGCCATGCCCAGCCATGGGGCCATGCCCTGCGATGGAGGGCTGGTATGGACTGGTTGCGGCTGTACTGGTCCTGTATGGACAGGACCAGTATCAGATTTCAAAAGTTCACCCACTTAGTACCAGTCTGGACTTTTGGTTTGGGAAAGGGCTGAGAGCAGTCAAATAGATTTGATGGACAGAGCTTACTGTTCAAGGAGTAATTATGAGCAGACATGTAGGTGCCAACTGGCACCTGAAGGCACCAGTCAGAGAGGTGATTGCTGATAACAAAGATAATCTGGACCTCTGCAGGAAAATTTTCCAGAACGCTCAGAAATCGCAGGGTGCTGAGATCCTGCACGAAGAACTTAGTAAGGCGTCAGAGCGGCTTGACAGTTTTACTGCCTCAAACAATCAAAAGAATGCCAGAGATTTATTCCCTCGTATACTCAGGTTCA